>CAZNUQ010000016.1:30156-49085 GCA_964576235.1 uncultured Desulfovibrio sp. | reverse complement strand
GAACTCGGAATTCCGGGATATGACAAGGGAGCGGCGGGGACGGGCAATCTCGACCTCCTCATCTACACCGGCGCGGGCGGAGCGACGAATACGTTCACCGTCAACGGCGTCAACTACGCCTTCCAGGATCCTCTCGACACGCCGGCCGGCGGCGCGACCAGCTTCAACACGAGCTTCACGAACACGTGGAGCGCCCCGGTGGGTTCTCTCCTCACCTACCTGCAAAACGTCTACAACGCCACGACGCCTGTCTTCACCTTCGACATGAACCAGACCGGAAGCCATCCTGACTTGTACGCCTCCGGGTATGTGATGATCACCGACGCGCTGGACAACCCGGTCCCAGGAGCCTTGTGGGCCCTGGACAGCCTGACGAACAACGCCTTCGACCCAAGCGCCCTCGTGCTCGCCCCCGGCACCATCACCATAACCTACAACGGCAACACGTACACGACAAACAACAACAAGGGCAGCGGATCGCTCGACTTCCTGATGTATGCTCCAACCATGGATCTCACCCAGTACAACATGGCCGGCTACAAGCTCGTGGTCAACTTCCAGATGCAGGGATTGAGCGACGGATTCGAGGAACTGTTCCTCACCGGCGCGTACCAGCCCTCCATCCCCGAACCCGGAACCATGTTGCTCATGGGGGTCGGGGCGGTCGGCGTGGCGATCATCCGCTCCCGCAAGGGCAAGGCCACCCGGTCCTAAGTAACGGCACACGGTCGCGCGAATCCCGGGGCGGCTTGCGAGTCGCCCCGGGATTTTTCGTTGTCCCGCCTGCCGCCTCGCACCGGGGAAAACCGTCCCGGCCTGCCTTCCCCGTTGCGAGGCGGGGCGATTTGGTGCAAGAAAAAAGACGACCCCATGAACAGGGAGGCGTTATTGACCCGTTGCGCCCGCGAACTCCTCTCCCGGATGGCACCTGACTTCCCCGCGCGCCACGCCGGCGACATCCAGGCCGACACCACGGAATTCATGCGTATCGGTTACGGCGATGTGGTCGAGTTGGCCGACCGTCATTTCCTGGTGCTGCGCGACGAGGCCGAACGACGCTTCGGGATGGAGGACCCCAAATTCTGGGTCAAGCGTTGCCGCTGCCTGGAAACAGGCGAGCGCAACATCCTGAAGATGGTCTTCCACGAAAGTTTTCCCATGACCATCGGCTCCATGGTCGTCACCTGCACCAGAAGCCCCCGCAAGGAAGCCCGCATCCTGGATCTGGTCCGGGGCGACGCCCGCTTCATGCAGGGCGTCACCATCGCGGACGCGGTGGGCAACCCGGTGCGGATACTGGACATCGTTTCCGGGAAACGCCTGGACGAAACCATCGAGGCCCTGGAAATACCCCACACGGCCTATTTCCACGACCTCTTCCCGGACATCCTCGCCCGGTTCATCGAAGCCTGCGAGGCCATCCGCTGGTTGCACGACCGGGGCGAAAAACACGGGGACATCCGGCGCGACCACCTCTACATCCGCCACGACACGGGGCGCTATTGCTGGATCGATTTCGACTACACCTTCGATTTCCAGGAAAATCCCTTCGGCCTGGACATCTTCGGTCTCGGCAACATCATCCAGTTCCTCGTCGGCATGGGACAGCACACCCTGCAATCGGTTGCCCCCCCGACGCGAGCGGCCCTGGAGGCCCGGGACTGCTCCATCATGTTCCCCAACCGCATCGTCAACCTGCGCAAACTCTTCCCCTACATCCCGGAGGCGCTCAACAACGTCCTCATGCGCTTTTCCCCGGAGGCCAACATCTTTTACGACTCGGTCGAGGAACTGGTTTCCGACCTCTCGCGGGGCCTCGACGCCCTGGACCGCTAGCGCCAGGAACACACCTGTCCGGGAGACGCCATGAACACCGACAAAATCCTCATCGCCTTCGACGGTTCGGACAACGCCATCCGGGCCGTGTCCTACACCGCCGCCATGATCGACGCCGCGCCGCGCCGCCATGTCACCGTGGCGGCCATCGAACGGCCACCCGACCGGGACCTCTTCCCAGACGACGCCTCCTGGAAGACGGAATGCGCCAACCGGGTCGCGGCCATACACGGCGCCCTGGAAATGGCCCGGGACATGCTCGTGCGCTCGGGACTGCCCGGGTCGATGGTGACGACCCGGTTCGTGGAAAGTTGCCGATCGCCGCTTCGCGAAGCCATAGAATGCAGCATCGGCACAAGTATCGCCCTCGAGGTCCTGCGTCTGGCCGAGGAAGGCGATTACGGCACCGTGGTCGTCGGCCGCCGTGGCGTTTCCCGGCAGGTGGAGTTCCTCTTCGGCAGCGTCTCGACGAAAATCATCCAGGCGGCCAAGGGGCTGGCCGTGTGGGTGGTGGCCTGACGGGGGATGGCTCCCTACGAGGCGCTCCCGGTCAGACGCACCGCCAGATCGAGCGCCGCCGCCAGGCTCCCGGTCCCGGCCGTGCCCGCGCCGACCAGTTCGAAGGCCGTGCCGTGGCCGACGGAAGTGCGCACGAAGGGCAGCCCAAGGGTCACGTTGACGGTTTCGCTGAAGTGGAGAAGCTTAAGCGGCGGCAGCCCCTGATCGTGGTACATGGCCAGGATGGCCGAGAATTCCCCCCTGGCCGCCCGGTAAAAGACCGTGTCGGCCGGCAACGGGCCGACGGCCGCCACCCCGGCGGCCACGGCCGCCGCCACGGCCGGCCGCACCACCTCCTCGTCCTCCCGTCCGAGCAACCCTCCCTCCCCCGCGTGGGGATTGAGCCCGCACACGGCGATCGGCCTGTCCGAGACGCCAAGCCGACGCACGTAGTCCCAGGTCAGGGCCAGGCAACGGGCCACCCGGTCGTAGGTCACAAGGGAGGGCACCTTGGCCAGGGGGGGGTGGGTCGTCACGAGACTCACCCGCAGGACGGGACCGCAAAGATGCATGCACACGCCGTTTCGCCCCACGCCCGAGCGTTCGGCGAGAAACTCGGTATGTCCCGGAAAGGCGAAGCCGGCGGCGTTGAGGGCCGCCTTGGACAGCGGCCCCGTGACAAGCCCCCATTCGGGATGCCGGGCCAGAATGGCCACGGCGTATTCCAGGCTCTCGCCGGCGGCCAGCCCGCCGGCCGGCGTCTCCCGGCCAGGCGTCACGGGAAGTCCGGCCAAACGGGGCGGTTCGAGGAGGAAGACGCCCGGGACGGCGGCGGCCAGGGACTCGGGCGCGGCGGCGGAAAGCACCGTCCAAAACGGTGGGATCCCCAGGCGCTCGCAGTGCCAGCGCAGCGACGAGACCGGCCCGATCAGGCCGATGCGCAGGCCGGGATGGCTTTTTTCCGTAAGAAGCCGGCAGACCAGCTCCGGGCCGATGCCGTTGGCGTCACCGAGGGTCAGAAGAATCGGTTGCGTCGTCATGGGGTTCCGTTCGCGTTGCGTTTTGGGGTTCGTACCACCTGCGCCCATCCGTGTAGGAAAGTTTCACGCCGCCAGCAAGCCGCGGGAGGCGACCCGGTCCGTGGTGGCAGGACCGCCCCCGCGCCTTTCCCTACTCGGGGGTCAGGGCGACGGCGGCGAGGGGGGGAAGCGTCAGGGACAGGTACTGGGGCCAGCCGCCGAACGAACTGGGGTTGGCCGGGACCATGCCGGCGTTGCCGACGTTGGTGCCGCCGTAAAGCGCCGAGTCGGAGTTGAATATCTCGCGCCACATCCCCGGGACGCGGCATCCGACGTTGTAGTTCTCGCGCACGACCGGCGTGAAGTTGAAGGCCCACAGAATCTGGGAACCATCGGGCGCCTTGCGCAGGAAGGTGATGACCGAGGAGGTGTAGTCCGAAAGGTCCACCCACTCGAAGCCGGTCCAGTCGTTGTCGCGGCTGTGCATGGCCGGAAGGGCCCCGTGCAGGGCATTGAGGGCCCGCACCAGTTCCATGGCCCCCTGGTGGGGGGGAAACTCGGTCAGCACCCAGTCGAGTTCCTCCCGGGCGTTCCATTCCTTCCATTGGCCGAACTCGCAGCCCATGAAAATGAGCTTCTTGCCGGGATGGGCCCACATGTAGGACAGGAAGAGGCGGAGATTGGCCATCTTCTGCCACTGGTCGCCGGGCATCTTGCCGGCGAGAGAGCCCTTCCCGTGGGTGACCTCGTCGTGGGAAAGCGGCAGGATGAAGTTCTCATGAAAGGCGTAGAGCATGGAGAAGGTGAGCTGGTTCTGGTGGTAGGACCGAAACACCGGATTCTTCGTGAAGTAGTCCAGGGTGTCGTTCATCCAGCCCATGTTCCACTTGAAGGTGAACCCCAGGCCGCCGGTGTAGACCGGTCGCGACACGCCGGCCCAGGAGGTGGATTCCTCGGCGATCATGGCGGCACCGGGAAAATGTTCGTGCACCACGGTGTTGAGGTCGCGCAGGAACTCGATGGCGTCGATATTCTCCTTTCCACCGTATTTGTTGGGAATCCACTGCCCTGTCCGCCGGGAATAATCGAGATAGAGCATGCTGGCCACGGCGTCGATGCGCAGGCCGTCGACGTGGAATTCCTTGAACCAGTAGAGGGCGTTGGCCAGCAGGAAATTCCTGACCTCGTGGCGGCCGTAATTGAAGATGTAGGTGCCCCAGTCCGGATGCTCGCCCTGGCGCGGGTCTTCGTGTTCGTAGAGTCCGGTGCCGTCGAAGCGGCCCAGGCACCAGTCGTCCTTGGGGAAATGCCCCGGCACCCAGTCGAGGATGACGCCGATGCCGCCCTGGTGGCAGGTGTCGATCAGGTGGCGCAGGTCCTCGGGCGCGCCGAAACGGGACGTGGGGGCGAAATAGTGTCCGGTCTGGTAGCCCCAGGACTCGTCCAGGGGATGCTCGGCCAGGGGCATGAATTCGATATGGGTGAACCCGAGGTCGCGCACGTAGGGCACAAGGGTCTCGGCCAGTTCCCGGTACGAATAAAACGAGCCGTAGTCCTTGGACTTCCAGCGCCAGGAGCCGGCATGCACCTCGTAGATCGAGATGGCGTCGTCAAGGGGCAGCCCTCTTTCCCGTCGGGCGGCCATCCAGCCGGCGTCGTTCCAGGCGTAATCGTCGAGACTCCAGGCCACGCCGGCCACGCCGGGACGCATCTCGGCGTAAAAGGCGAAGGGATCGGCCTTGATCGCCACGCCGCCGTTTTTCCCCGTCACGGCGAACTTGTACAGGGAGCCCTTGGCGAAGCCGGGAATGAAGCCGGCCCACACGCCCGAGGCGGCGACGGGATGCAGGGCGTGGACCCCGGGCCGCCATCCGTTGCAATCGGCGACGACGGAGACACTCTTGGCGTTGGGCGCCCAGACGGCGAAACGGTAGCCCGTCTCCCCGGCCATCTCGTGGGGATGGGCGCCGAGCATCCGGTACAGATCCCAGTGCTGGCCCTGGCCGAAAAGATAGATGTCGAGCTCTCCGACGGGGACGGGCGGACAGAACACGCGGGAGGACAGGGGAGTGGACATAGGGGCTCCTTTTCGGCCCCGGAAACGGCGGTGGGACCGTGCTATCTCCCTCCGGCATCGGGCCGGGGGACGAAACGGGAGTCGGATCGCCTCAGATGTCCGCGCCAAGCTCCCGGTAGAGGTTGATGTAGTTCTTGGCGGCCTTTTCCCAGGAATAGTCCGCCCGCATCGCCCGCGTCACCATGCCCCGCCACTGCTCGGGCCGCGACCACAGATCGAGGGCGTCGAGGATGGCCCGTAAAAAAAGGTCCGGATCGGGATCGGAGAAGGTGAACCCCGTGGCCTGGGGATCGGGCCAGGGCACGATGGTGTCGCGCAGCCCGCCCACGGCCGTGGCCACGGGCGGCGTGCCGAAGCGCAGGGCGTACATCTGGGTGAGGCCGCAGGGCTCGTACCGCGAGGGCATGAGAAACACGTCGGAGCCGGCCTGGATGCGGTGGGCCAGATCCTCGGTGTAGCCGATGCGCACGGCGAGACGGCCCGGGTAGTTCTCCATCATGTCGAGCAGCACGGCTTCGTAGTCGAGGCTGCCCTCGCCGAGGACCACCACGGCCACGTCCTTCTCCATGAGCCGGCCCATGATGTCGATGAGCAGGTCGATACCCTTCTGGTCGCGAATGCGTCCGATGAAGCCGAGGATGGGGCGTTTGAAGAAGCGACGGTCGAGGCCGAGTTCGGCCACGAGATTGCGCTTGCAGATGTCCTTGCCGGAAAGGTCGTCCGGGCTGTAGGTACCCGGCAGGTAACGGTCGTTGATGGGATCCCAGACGGTGTAATCCGCGCCGTTGAGGATGCCGCGCAACCGGTCCGAACGCTTGGCCAGGATGCCCTCCAGGCCGCAGCCGAACTGGGGGTAGAGGATTTCCAGGGAGTAGGAAGGGCTTACGGTGGTGATGATGTCCGAATAGGCGAGCCCGGCCTTCAACAGATTGAAATCGCCCCAGAATTCCGCGCCGTCCATGTTCCAGGCCTCGCGCGGCAGGCCGGAATCCCAGAAGAGCCTGGAGGCGAACCGGCCCTGGAAGGCCAGATTGTGGATGGTCATGACGGTTTTGGTGTTGCGCCAGTAGGGCGCGGCGGGGCGCAGGAAGTGGAGGTAGGCCGGCACCAGGGCGGCCTGCCAGTCGTGGGCGTGCACGATGGCCGGGGCGCCGTCGAGGCGGCTGGCCCAGGCCATGGTGGCCCGACAGAAGAACAGGAAGCGTTCGCAGTTGTCGAAGTAGTCGCCGTCGTGGGTGTTGTAGTAGAAACGTCTGTCGAAATACTCGCCGCGCTGCACGAAGTAGACGGGGACGTCGTCGCACGTTGTCGTATAGATATCGGCGGTGATCGGAGCCCAGGGGTAACCGACGCGGCATTTCGAATAGATAAGCCTCAGATGGTGATCGCCGGGATTGAGCCGGCCGTAATACGGCGAAATGAGGGCGACGTTGACCCCCTGGCGCTTGAGTTCCTTGGGCAAGGCGCCCATGACATCTCCAAGGCCTCCGGTCTTGGAGAAAGGGTACATTTCCGAAGCGACAAAGAGGACCTTGTGATGAAACTTCATCCTGCTCCTCGGCCTGGACGGTTGCGTGCGCCCCGGGCGGGGAAGGCGTGTCGCGCCCCCGACCTTCGCCCGGCATCCGCCTGATCGCATATTGCCCGGCGGTGCGTCCCCGAAATCCATCCGCCTGGTTTTCGGAAGAAATCTTCAACCATATTCGCCGGCTTCTGGCCAGTGCCCCTCTACCCGCGGGCGCCACCCGGACGCCGATTGAACCTCTCATGGCACACGGCGTAATCGTTCAAAATGCGTTCATGATCGAACGCCAGAGGACGGGGCCAGTGGCCGACGGGGAAGACCCCCACGTCACCGGCGTCGTCTCCGGCGGCCAATTCGTCGGGATCGAGCGGCTGGGCGGTGTAGACCACGCTGAGCGTATGCTGCCGGGGATCGCGTTTGGGGTCGGAGTAGACGCCGAGCAGCCCCGTCAGTTCGACGGTGAGCCCGGTTTCCTCCTTGGCCTCGCGCACGGCCGCCGCCTCGGCGGATTCGCCGTAATCCACGAACCCCCCGGGCAAGGCCCAGCCGAAAGGTTCGTTTTGCCGTTTGATGAGCACCACCCCGCGTCCGGGGATGTGGATGACCGTATCGACCGTGGGAACGGGATTGCGATAATGCACGATGGGCTGGCCGCAATGGGGGCAGGGCTTGGTGAGAACCATGGGCATGGACTCCGGGACGGGCTCGGACGGATTCCCCCGCATTCCGGGACGTTCGCCGGCGCAGCCAGGGAAACGCATCTCAAGCGTTTATAAAAAAACGTCTTTTAGAGTTACAAAGAGTACGCGAAATGGGAACCCCTGACAAGATCGTTTTGGAACACACCGGGGCGCTTGGCGATTTTCTGCTGGCGTGGCCGGCCCTGCTGTCCGTCGCCCGCCACTTCACCGGCCTTCCGATATTTTTCGCGGTGCGGCCCTCCCATGGCCGCTGGCTCGCCCCCCTGGCCAGTCCCTGCCCGCCGGAACTGCGCCGGGCCCTCGACGCCCGCTTCGCCGGCGAGGCCTGGCCCGAGGCCCTGCGCCGCACCCTCGTCGTGCGCCCCGGGCTGGCCGCCCGGCCGGATGTGGCGGAAAACGCCAACTTCCTGTTCCTGCCCGGCCTGCGGCCGGGCGTGAGGGAATCCCCCACGGCCCTCTACCGCCGGGAACTGGAAAGACATGGCATCCCTTTCGTGATGAATTATCCGGCGATTTTTCGGAATTACTTCGGAGGCCACGCCCCCCGGGGGGACACCGCCCTGCTCTTCCCCGGCGCCGGCCACCCGGACAAGGCCTGGCCCCTGGCGCGCCTGGAGACATTGGCGGGCATGCTGCGTGAACGCGGCATCCGGCCCGTGCACGTGCTCGGACCGGCGGAGGCGGAGCGCGGATTGCGCCCGGCCGGGGCGGAAGTCATCGAACCGGGGGATCTCGGGGAACTGGCCGGGGCCGTGCGGGCCGCCCGGTTCGTGGTCGGCCCGGACTGCGGGCCCATGCATCTGGCCGGCCTGCACGGGGTGCCGGGCGTGGCCCTGTTCGGTCCCACCGCGCCGGAGCAATGGGGACCGCCCGGCCTCGACATCGTGACGGCGAATCGTTCCTGCGCGCCCTGCGCGGACATGACCTCCGGGGAATTCGCCGGCCATTGCCCCCGGCCCCTGCCGTGCCTGGAGGGAATCGACGCGGAGAAGGTGCTCGCGCGCCTAGCGCGGCGTCACCTCGTACCCGGCCGCCCGTAGAACGGCCGCCGCCACCGCCCCTTCCCGGAAAAGCGCCAGCCGCCGCCCGCCAAGAAGCCCGGCCACGGTCGAGGCCGGACCGCCGGCCGGCGCCGGCCCTTCGGTCACGAGCCCGTCCGCCGCGTCGACCACCGCCGGGTCCAGGTCGCCGGCGGACGCCGCCGGAGGGCGGCCGCTCACGTTGGCGCTGGTGGCCACCAGCGCCCCGCCGGCCAGCCGGCACAACCGGGCCGCCGTGGGGTGCGGCGTCCACCGGATCGAAACCCGTCCGCTTCCGTCCTTCACCAGATCGGGAAGCGCCTCCCGGCAGGGCACGACGAGGGAAAGCGGTCCGGGCCAGAATCTTGCGGTCAGCTCCCGGAAATCGGAGCCGAGCGGCCCCTCCATGAAGTCCAGCGGCACGATCGCCGCCATGTGCCCGGGATCGCCGACCAGGAGGGGCAGCGGCTTGGTCGCCGGCCGGGCCTTGATGGCCGCGATGCGGGACAGCGCCGCCGCGTCCGTGGCCAGCGCCCCCAGGGCGAAGAAGGTTTCGGTCGGATAGACGAGGCAGCCGCCGCCGAGAAGGACGCGACCGGCTTCGGACATGTCGAGGTGCCGCATGGGAAGACTGCCTCCGGCGCCCGGGAGGGACGCGCCCCCGGGGGGGAGTTTATCCGGCATGGGCCGGGGAACGGCGCATGGACTTTTGCCGGGGGTTTCCGTAGTTGCGGAAAGGACGTTAGCACCATAGCCACAAAGGGGAAAGAACCGCCATGGCCGCCGATCCGCGTCGCGTCGCCCCCGCGCCCCTGCCCGTGCCAGGCCCCGGCTTCCTGCCGGAAATCCTCCGCGCCCTGCCGGTCTGGGCCCTGACCTCGGAACAGAAGGAACTGCGCCGTTCCCTCTCCGGCCTCCTGCTGCGGCAGGACGGCAACCCGGACTGTCTGGCCGCGGCAAAGGGGCTGCACGCCCTGGCCTTCCAGGAAAATCCCTTCGACGCGGCCGACGCGGCCGGGCTCCTCCGGCTCCAGGAAACCAGTCCCTTCCTGCCGCCCCGGGGGGCGGCCATGGCCCGGCTGCTGGCCGGCATTTCCCCTCTCGCGCCGGACGATGTCCGCTTCGAGGAGATCCTGGCCGCCGGAGAAACGGCTCTCGTCGTCCGCTACCTGGAAATCGCCAGCCGGGACAGGACGCACGCCCTGGCCCGGCTGGCGCCGGCCTTTGCCACCCTGTGCCGGCTGCCCGACGCCCGGGCCGCCCGGGACATCCTGGCGGATTTCGCCCCGGGCCTGCCGCCGTCGCTCTCCGCCCGGCTGATGGCCGAACTGGCCTGCCTGCGCCTCGCGCCGGAAGAGGCCCTTCCCCTCGTCCTCGACCTGGACATGGAGGCCTGGGGACTCTTCGCGGCCATCGCCGCCTCGCGCTGTCTGGAACGCCTGGGCGACCGCGAAGGCGCCCTGGACGCCTGCCTGGCCGCCCGCAACATCCTTCCCCACCACGTCAACCTGACGCTTCGCGCCCACGCCCTGTCGCGACCCCGTCCGGCCCCGCCGGCGCCCGGTCCGGACGAGGCCGCCGTGTGCCTGTATTCCCTCGACAAGGCGGAACTTTTCCGGGAATGCCTGGAACACCTGGCCACGACGGACCTCGGCGGAAGCCTCGTGGCCGTCCTGGACAACGGCTCCTCGGACCACACCTCCGCGATGCTCGCCGACGTGGCCGGCCTGTTCCCGGCCGGGCGCTTCGTCACCGTGCGCCTGCCGGTCAATGTCGGCGCGCCCGGCGCCCGCAACTGGCTTTTGTCACTGCCCGAGGTCAGGGCCTGCCGCCACGTGGCCTTTCTCGACGACGACGCCTTCCCTCCGGCCGACTGGTTGTCCCGGTTGCTGGAAACGGCCCGCGCCCACCCCGGATCAGGGACCGTCGGTTGCGCCATCGTGGACCGGGAGGCGCCCAACGACCACCAGGCGGCGGACTTCAACCTCTTCGCGCCCCACATGGGCCAGGGCGGCCTGCCGGGGATCGACGAGCGGATCTTCGTGTGCGAATCCTGCCGCGGGGCGCCGGATTTCGGGCTTCACGCCTACGTCCGGCCCTGCCTTTCGGTTTCGGGCTGCTGCCATCTCCTTCCCCGGGAATCCATCGAGGCCGTGGGCGGCTTCGACATCCGCTTCAACCCCACGCAATTCGACGACCTGGAGCGCGACATCCGCTCCTTCCTGGCCGGCCGCCCCTGCGTCTACGACGGGACCGTCAGGGTGGCCCACATGCAGGGTTCGAGCCTGGCCAAGGCCCGGACGCCGGCCCAGGTGGCCCAGGTCGTCGGCAACAAGATCAAGCTCGAACACATGGTGGCCGACGCCGACATGGAACGGCTCTGGCGGGAAAACCAGGAACTGCTCGGCCGGGATCTCGCGGCCAGGGACGCCGACCTGCCACGGCCATGACACGTTTTCTTCAATTGGCGTGACCCTTTACACGCAAAGCACCAGGACGTAGAAGCCGTTTCCATCGGCATCCGGCCGCAAGGCCGCCATCACGGCCCGCCCGAACGAAAAGGAGCAACGCCATGCGCCCGCGACTGACCCAGATGGACATCCTCTCCGCCCTGGTGAACGAAACCCACGAGACTCCCGACCATCCCATACGCGACATCACCACGGGGGTATGCCTGGCCGCCGTGACCTCGCGTTTCCTCGGGCTGGCCTCCCTGGCCACCCATATCGCCCCGGGGCTTCCCCGCCAGGACGACCGCGACGGCACGCCGTCGGGCGTCCACGAGGCCGCGGCCCTGCTCCTCGACCCGGCCACGACGAACACCGACAAGGCCTCCCTGGCCATGGCCGCCATCAATTCCCTGCTGCCGCCGCCCCGGGCCAACACCGCCGTCGCCGGCCAGGACATCCTCTTCTCGCGGGGACGGGGCAAAAAGGTGGCCGTGGTCGGCCATTTTCCCTTTGTCGGCAGCCTGCGCGAAGTCTGCGATACCGTCTGGGTGCTGGAAAAACGCCCCCAGGCCGGCGACATCGAGGCCTCCAAGGCCGGCGAGATCCTGCCCCGGGCCGATCTCGTGGCCGTCACCGGCACCACGCTTCTCAACGGCACCCTGGCCGGCCTGCTCAACGACTGCCGCCCGGACGCCCTTGTCATCATGATCGGCCCGACCACGCCCTACGCCAAGGCGCTTTTCGAGTGCGGCATCGATGTCCTGGCCGGCTGCGCCGTGTCCGATCCCGAAGCGGCCCTCTCCGGGATCCGGGCCGGGCATTGCTTCAAAGGTTTAAGCGGCGTGGTCCAGACGGCCTGGTCCCGGCCGGGTTTTGCGGACTAGGGGTACGCCCTCGAAAAAAGGACATATCCTTTTCTCGGGGACACCGTATTCGAACAGTCATCGCTCCCCGCGGGGGCATGAGGCCTCGGAACCGTTTATCGCCGAGGAGGGGCCGGGAATCCGGCGCAAAACGAGGTAGCCCAGCAGGCCGGCCACGGCCGAGGCCGCGAGAATGGCCACCTTGGCTGTGGCGTCGAGAGCGGCCTGGTCCCCGAAAGCCAGGCCGGCGATGAAGATGGACATGGTGAAGCCGACGCCGGCCAGAAGCGACGCCCCGTGATAGTGCGCCAGGCCAAGCCCCGGCGGCATGGCGGCCAGCCCCGTCCGGAACATGCCCCAGCAGGCCAGGAACACGCCGACCTGCTTGCCCGCGAGAAGCCCGAGCAGGATGCCCAGAGACAGCGGTTCGCCGAGGTTCCCCCCGGCCTGCCCGGTCAGGGGCACGCCGGCGTTGGCCAGGGCGAAAAGCGGCATGATCCCGAACGCCACGTAGGGATGCAGGGCGTGCTCGATGCGCGGCAGCGGCGCTCCGGCCTTGTGGCAGGCCTCCTCCAGTCCTTCCAGGGCGGCGATTTGCGCCTTGTTTTCGAGCAGGCTCCGCCCGGGTTCCGTCGCCGCCTCGAAACAACCGAGCAACCGCCGGGCCCTGGCCGTGAACACCTCCGCGGGAATGCGCGTCCGGGCCGGAATGGCCATGGCCGCCAGCACTCCGGCCACGGTGGCGTGCACCCCGGACTTGAGAAAGGCCAGCCAGAGGATGGTCCCGAGGACGAGGTAGAACGCCGGGTGGCGGGCCCCCATGAAATTGAAGGCCAGCATGGCCGCGAACATGCTTCCGCCAAGGGCCAGGGCGGCCAGGGAAATGTCGCCGCTGTAAAAAAGGGCGATGACGAGCACCGCGCCGATGTCGTCCACGATGGCCACCGCCGCCAGAAATATCTTGAGGCTTGTCGGCGCCCGGTCGCCCAGCAGCGACAGGATGCCGAGGGCGAAGGCGATGTCCGTGGCCATGGGGATGCCCCAGCCGGCCAGGGACGCCTCGCCGTGATTGAACAGGACGTAGACGCAGGCCGGAACGGCCATGCCGCCGATGGCGGCGGCCACGGGCAGGACGGCCTGCCCCGGCGATCCCAGTTCCCCGACCAGCACCTCCCGCTTGATCTCGAGCCCGACCATGAAGAAAAAAACGGCCATGAGCCCGTCGTTGATCCAGTGGAGCAGGCTTTTGGAGAGGACCATCCCGCCGAAGCCGACGGAAACCGGCGTTTCCCACAGGGCGAAATAGGACGGGGCCAGGGGGGAGTTGGCCCAGATCAGGGCGGCCAGGGTGCAGGCGATCAGCACGATGCCGCCCGAGGCCTCGATCCGGCTGAAACGCCGAAACGGGGCCAGGGCCTGTTCCAGGAACGTCGGGTCGGGAGAATACGCGGGAAGGGATGCGGACATGGTGCTCCACGCGGCCGGAAACGGCCGGAAACAAGCTTCGGACGGGCGGGAAAGCCGCCGTCCGCCGGATCACGGAACCATATGCACGCATAGTGCATCATCGTGATGACGGCAACGATTTCCCGAAACGGCGCGTCGCGTTCGCGACGATCCGGGGGGCGTCTGTTCCTGTCCCCGTTGCCCCCCGGCCGCGCATGGGGTAAAGGGCCGCCCACAGGATACCCCAAGGATGCCCGCCCTCCCCATTTCGCCCGACGCGCCCTGGCTCGCCCCCCTGGCCGGCTTCTCCGACCTGCCGTTTCGCCTTCTTTGCCGGGAACTCGGCGCGGCCGTGGCCGTGACCGAAATGATCAGCGCCAAGGGCCTTTTTTTTGATTCGCGAAACACCCGGCGCCTGCTCGCCACCGTTTCCGAGGACGCCCCGCTGGTGGTCCAGCTTTTCGGCGCCGAACCGGAATACCTCGGCCGGGCCGCGGCCGCCCTGGCCGACGACGGCTACGCCTTTTTCGATCTCAACTGCGGCTGTTCGGTCAGGAAGGTGGTCAAGACCGGCGCCGGCGCCGCGCTGCTGCGCGATCCGGACCGGCTGACCGCCTGCGCCGCGGCCATGGTCCGGGCAGCCGGCCCGGGGCGGGTCGGCGTCAAGCTGCGCCTGGGCACCACCCCGCCGGATTTCGTGGCCCTGGAACTGGCCTCCCGGCTGGCCGACGCCGGCGTGGCCTGGCTCGCCCTCCACCCCCGGCACGCCAGCCAGGGATTCTCGGGCTCGGCCGACAGGAAGGCCCTGGCCGCGTTCGTCGCGGCCTCCCCCCTGCCCGTGCTGGCCAGCGGCGACCTCGGCAGCGCCGCCGAGGCCGAAGCCTGTCTCGAAGCGACCGGCGCGCGCGGGGTCATGTACGCCCGGGGCGCCCTGGCCGATCCGAGGATATTCCTCCACGACGCCAACCGCCGCCGGGCCAAGGCTGGAGAGGCGCCGCTTCCCGTGCCGGAGATATGTTCGGTCATCCGCCGCCACGCCGCCCTGTGCCGCGCCCACGCCGACGACGCGAGGGCGCTTTTGCGCATGCGCACATCGGTCCCCCGCTACCTGCGGGAGACGCCGGGGTGCCGCGCCTTGCGGGCGAGGCTTTGCCACTGTACATCCTGGAACGAACTCGACGAGATCATCGACGCGGCGGAGCAGCTTCCCGCCGTTTCCGGAGTCACCGCATGAAAATCCTGCGCGCCCAGACGGCCGGTTTCTGCATGGGCGTGGACCTGGCCCTCAAGAAACTCGCCGCCCTCATCGGAGGGCCGGGCAGCCGCGACCAGCCCAGCGGCATTATCACCTTCGGCCCCATCATCCACAATCCCCAGGTGCTGGAGGAATACGCCGCCAAGGGCGTGCGCATCGTCAACGACCCGGAAGCCATTCCGGAAGGCGCCACGGTGGTCATCCGGGCCCACGGCATCCCCGAACCCGTGCGCGGACGCATCCGGGCCAGGGGCGCCGTCCTGGTCGACGCCACCTGCCCCAAGGTGAAAAAAGCCCAGACGCTGATCGCCTCCCAGGCCGGCAAGGGCAAGACGCTGCTCCTTTTCGGCGAGGAGGACCATCCCGAAGTCAAGGGGCTGCTCAGTTACGCCACGGCCGGCTCCCGGGTCTTCGGCTCCATGGAGGAACTGGAGCGGCTCGACCTCGCCCACGGCCCGACCTATTTCCTGGCCGCCCAGACCACCCAGGACGAGCAGGAGTTTTCCCGCATCAAGGACTACCTGCGCAACCGGTTCGGCGGCGACATCGCCGTACTCTCCACCATCTGCAACGCCACCATGAACCGCCAGCAGGAGGCCATGGACCTGGCGGCCATCGTGGACTTCATGGTCGTGGTCGGCGGCAGGGATTCCGGCAACACCCGCCGTCTGGCCCAGGTGGCCAAGGCCGCCGGCACGCCGTGTGTGCATGTCGAAACGGCCGAGGAGCTTACCCGCGAAACCTTCGCCGGCACGCGAACAATCGGCTTGACAGCCGGGGCCTCAACCCCCAAAAAAATAATCGACCGGGTGCAACATATCCTGGAATCATTCTGAAGATGCGTCGTTTCCGCGCCCCGGCCATGCCCGGCCCGCGGAAGCGGCGCGGACGGCATTCTTCCAGGGCGGGCACCATCCCAACCGGCCGCAATCCGGAGACGCCATGGCCCAGACGAACATCCTTCTCGAAGCTGGCACCAACGAACTGGAAATCGTGGAGTTCTACATCGACGAGCCCACGGCGTCCGCGTTCACCACGGCATCTCCGGAAGCATCCGGCATGTACCGGGGGTACTACGGGGTCAACGTGGCCAAAGTGCTCGAAATCATCCGCCTGCCCAAGGTGACCGCCATGCCCGAGGTTTCCCACCCGAGCGTGCTCGGCGCCTTCAACCTGCGAAACCACATCATCCCGCTGGTGGATTTGAGCGTCTGGCTCGACAAGCAGCGCGAGCCGTCCGACTCGCCCAAGGTCATCGTCACCGAATTCAACAACGTCACCACCTCCTTCCTGGTGTCCGGGGTCACGCGCATCCACCGCATGAGCTGGGAGGCGGTGGAGCCGCCCAACCGCTACGTCTCGAAAATGAGCGGCGACAGCATCACCGGCGTGGTCAAGCTCGAGGACCGCATCGTCTTCCTGCTCGACCTGGAAAAGATCGTGGCCGACCTCAATCCCAACCTGGGCCTGCGCCTCGACATGAGCATCGAATGGAACGCCGCCTGCCGCTACCGCGCCCTGGTGGCCGACGACTCGGTGCTGGTGCGCGAGATGTTGAAGGATCTTCTCCAAAAGGCCGGCTTCGACGTGACGGCCGTGCAAAACGGGCGGGAGGCCTGGGAACTCCTGCTCCAGATCAAGGAGAAGGCCGAGGCCGAACACCGCGCCCTGACCGACTACGTGCAGGTGATGGTGGCGGACATCGAAATGCCGGCCATGGACGGACACAACCTGACCAAGCGGATCAAAGAGGATCCGACGCTCAAGAACCTGCCCGTCATCCTCTTCTCCTCGCTGATCACCGACAAGTTGCGCCACAAGGGCGAAGCCGTGGGCGCGGACGACCAGATATCCAAGCCCGACGTGAGCCAGCTCGCCAT
The DNA here is from genome assembly GCA_964576235.1 of uncultured Desulfovibrio sp. Lineage (GTDB taxonomy): Bacteria > Desulfobacterota > Desulfovibrionia > Desulfovibrionales > Desulfovibrionaceae > Solidesulfovibrio. Next base: position 32,516 of record CAZNUQ010000016.1, on the reverse strand, counting down.
GCGGGCCAAGACGCTCATCGAACAGAAACTTGGCGCGAAATCGGCCGCCTGAGGCGCGTCGGCGCGTCCCACGCGAAAGGACGGACGGGCGGCGGAGTATTCTCCGCCGCCCGTTTTCGTTCCCGGATGGCTATCGTCCCGGCCCCAGGGCCTTGACGCCCCCTTCCCCGCCTTCCTCCTTGAGATCCTCCACGACGCTTTTGAGATCGGCCGCCTGCTCGGCGATGGATTTAAGGGCCAAGGTGAGCTCCTTGACGCCGCGGGAGGCCTCCATGGTGATGCGGTTCACGTCCTCGATGGCACGGTTGATCTCCTCCGAAGTGCTGGATTGCTGCTCGGCGGCGGTGGCGATACCCGTGATCTGGGCGGCGCTGGCTTCGGTCTGGGCCACGATCTCGTTGAGCATGCCGCCCGAGCGCGAGGAGAATTCGCCAGCTTCGGAAATGCGTTTGAAAACCTCCTCCATGGCCGCGATGTTGGCGCCGGCCACCTTCTGAATGGCTCCGATGGAACCCGACACCTCCTTGGTGGCGGTCATGGTCTTTTCGGCGAGCTTTCGCACCTCGTCGGCGACCACGGCGAAGCCTCGTCCGGCCTCGCCGGCCCGGGCGGCCTCGATGGCCGCGTTCAAGGCCAGGAGATTGGTCTGGTCGGCGATGTCGTTGATCACGCCGATGATCGCGCCGATGCCCTGGGCCTGATTGTCCAGTTCGCGCATGTTGCCCTTGAGCAAGTCCACTTCATTGATCGTGGAATGCATGGTTTCCCTGGCCCGGGACACCACCGCGGCCCCCTCCTTGGCCCCTTCCTGGGCGGCCTTGCCGGCCTTGGCCGCCTCGCCGGCGTTTCTGGCGATCTCGAGCACGGTGGAATTCATCTCTTCCATGGCCGTGGCCGTGGTCTGGATGCGTTCGCTCTGCTCGTCGGAGCCGCGCAAGAGCTCCTCGGACTGGCTGGACATCTCTTCCGTCGCCGACGCCAGCCGCTCCACCACCACTTCCAGGCGCTGGGCCGCCTGGAGCAATCCCTCGCTCCTGGCCAGATCGGCCCGGGCCCTGGCCTCCTCGGCCTCGGCCATGGCCCGGACGGCCCTGGCCGACTGTTCCTCGGCCTCGGCCGTCTTCTGATTGGCGGTTTCGATCATGCCCTTGAGCCCGGCGACCATCTTGCGGAAGGCCTCGGCCAGACGCCCGATCTCGTCGCGCTGGTCCACGTCGATCCGGTGTTCCAGGTCGCCGCCGGCCACGGCCGCCGCCGCGTCGACGAGGGTGTTGACCGGCCTGACGATGGCCTTGGCGATACGATACACGGCCCCCACCGACAACAACACGCCGGCCACGCCGAGGATGACCAGCAGGCGCAGCAGGGCGTCGGCGTTTTCCGTGATCTTTTTTTCGGGAAGGGTGATGGAGAAACTCCAGGCGGTGTCGGAATCCATGATCCTGACGGGCGTCATCACATAGAGCTGGAGTTCGCCCGTGGCGCTCGAAACCTGATGCAGGACATGCTTGCGTCCCTTCCTGACGGCGTCCAGAAAGGCGGCCCTTTCGCCTTCGGCGACGTATGCGTCGATGCGCTTGCCGATCAATTCCTTCCTGGGATGGGCCACGATCATGCCGTCATCGGACAGCAGGGAGCCGTACCCCGTCTCAAAGGCCTTGATGCCGGAAACCATCTCCGTGAGCTTGCCCAGATCCATGTCCACTCCGGCGACCCCGACCACCTTTCCTTTGACGCTGATGGGAACGCAGATGCTGACCAGCAGCACCTCCCGCCCTCCGACGGTGTAGGCTGTCGGCGGCGTGATGTGCGGCCTACCGCTTTTCAGGGGGACGGTGTACCAATCGGAGAGCGGAGCCGGCTCGGCGTAGGCGACGACCGGACCGCCCGTGATGCCGCCACCCTCCCGATACCAGTAGGGAACAAACCGGCCGGTCTTGTCATGAAACTTGTCCGCCTCGACGTGCCGTCCGTCTCCGCCGTCGAAAGCGTCCGGCTCGAAGCAGGACCACACGCCGTACAGGCCAGGATTGGCCTTGAGAACTTCGGCCAGCATCCCGATAACCGCCTTGCGGTCCGCGGTTCCGGATTCGGCCGCCGCTCCGATCATTTCCGCCATGGTGCGGCTCACGGCCATGGCCGCGTCCAGATCGCGCCCCACGGCGGCGCCGTAGCGCAGGCTCATTTCCTCGCCGGCGGCGAGCATGTCCCGATGCGAATTCTCCCTGAGTTTTATGCCGATGAGCAGGATGGCCGCCAAAAAGACCGCGGTGACGGCCACGCACACCGGGAGCATGATTTTCATCCGCATTGTCAGGTTGTTGAACATTCCTGGCTTCCTCCATCGAAGGGTTGGGGGG
>CAZNUQ010000016.1:14756-30056 GCA_964576235.1 uncultured Desulfovibrio sp. | reverse complement strand
CCGCATTGTCAGGTTGTTGAACATTCCTGGCTTCCTCCATCGAAGGGTTGGGGGGCGGCGGATGCACGGGACTTCGCGGAATTCCTACTACCGCGGTTTTCCACCCTATAGGCTATATTGGAAAATCAAGCCGTGGTCCAGAGGGGCGCCCCCCTCCGTTCTCTGACCGGCCTTTTGACACCACACCGGGTTTGTGCTTAGTTAAGTCGCCCTTTTTCATTAAACCGCACGCGCTTTGGAGGCGTTCCCATGACCGAACCCGTGTCGCCGCAACCCGGCCGATCCCGCACTACCGAAATCCCCGCCGTGTTGCGGCTTCCCATCCAATACTGGAAGCAATCCCTGGCCGTTGTCGCCCTTCTGGTGGCGGCGACCGGGGGCTACGCCCTCTTCGGCGTCTACCAGCAAGGCCAGGCCGAAAAGGCCGAAAACGAACTCGGCGCCATCCTGCTCGCCAAAAGCGGGGCCGAGCGCCTCTCCGCCCTGGAAGCCCTGGCCAAAACCGCGCCCGAAGGCGCCCGCGCCGGCATCGCCCTGGAGTTGGCCAAGACGGCCCAGGCCCTCGGCGATTTCGCCAAGGCGGCCTCGGCCTGGGAGACCGTTGCCCGGATATCCCCGGACGGCATGAAGGTCGTGGCCGGACTCGGCCAGGCCGGCGCCCTGTCCAAATCCGGCCAGGACGCCAAGGCCGTGGAAGTCCTGGAAACCCTCCAGGCGTCCATGCCCAAGGCCTTCGCCATGATCGTCAACCAGCAACTGGCCGCCACGGCCGAGGCCGCCGGCGCCTGGTCCAAGGCCTTGAACGCGTACGAACGGCTCAAGGCCGAGGGCAACATCACGAACTCCGGCTTCATCGACGCCCGGATCGCCGCCCTCAAGGCCAAAGCCAACGGCTGAGGCGGCATCACGGGAGATTGCGCATCCCCCGACGCGGCTCTGCTTTGTGCCGCGCGCCCTCTGGCGCGGCGCATTTCCGGACGCCATGGTGGCATCCGTATATTTGTTGGAGGTTTTGACGTGGGCAAGGAACTGTTGACGGCCACGGCCGGCGAAACGCTGCTTTTGCTCGGCAACGAGGCCATCGCCCGGGGGGCCCTGGAAGGCGGGGTCCGGTTCGTGACCTGCTATCCCGGCACTCCGTCGTCCGAGGTCCCGGACGCCTTTTTCCGCATGTCCGAGAACGCGCCGTATTACTTCGAATACTCGGTCAACGAAAAGGTCGCCCTGGAGGTGGCCGGCGGCGCCGCCCTGGCCGGCCTGCCGTCGCTCGTGACCATGAAGCATGTCGGCGTCAACGTGGCGGCCGACCCGCTGATGACCATGGCCTATGTCTCGGTTCCGGGCGGCCTGGTCCTGCTTTCGGCCGACGATCCGGGCTGTCACTCCTCCCAAAACGAGCAGGACAACCGCATCTACGCCCGCCTCGGCGGCCTGCCCTGCTTCGAGCCGGCCACGCCCCAGGAATGCAAGGACATGGCCCGCGACGCGCTGCTCCTTTCCCGGCGCATCGAGAACCCGGTGCTGCTTCGAACCACCACCCGCGTCAACCACGTACGCGGCCCGGTGACCACAGGCGAGATGCCTCGGACGCCGGCCGAAAAGCCCTTCGAGAAGAATCCCCCCCGGTTCGTGCCCCTGCCGGCCTCGGCCCGGGCCATGCACGCCCGGCTCCTCGACATTCTGGAAACCGTGCGGGCCGAGGCCGAAACCTCCCCCTACAACATCGAGGCCGGCTCGGGCGAGGTTGGTTTCATCAGTTCCGGGGCCGCCCGCAACTATCTGCACGACGTGCTGGAGGAAGACGGCCTTCTGGAAAACGTCCGGGTGCTGGAACTCGGCATGAGCTACCCCCTGCCCGAAAAGCGCATCGCCGCCTTTTTGGCCAAATGTCGCAAGGTGGTCGTCGTCGAGGAACTCGAACCGGTCCTGGAGACGGAAATCCGGGCTCTGGCCCAGCGTATGGGGATCGCCACGGAACTGTCCGGCAAGGGCGAGCACCTGACCCGGCGCGGGGAATTTTCCACGGCCAACGTGCGTCGGGCGGTGCATGCCGCCCTGGGCCGCTCCACCACGGAACCCGAGACGCTCACCGTGCCGGGCGACCTTCCCAGGCGCGCCCCCAACCTCTGCGCCGGCTGCCCCCATCGGGCCGCCTACTATGCCGTGCGCGAGGTCTTCGGCGACGACGCCTGTTATTCCTCGGACATCGGCTGCTACACCCTGGGCATCCAACCGCCCTTCAAGGCCGCGGACTTCATGTTCTGCATGGGATCCTCCATTTCCACCGGAGCGGGCTTCGCCAGGGCCTCGGGCAAGCCGGTCGTGGCCTTCATCGGCGACTCCACCTTCTTCCATTCCGGCATCACCGGACTGGTCGACGCGGCGGCCTACAACCACGACATCCTGATCGTGATCCTCGACAACCGCACCACGGCCATGACCGGCCATCAGCCCAACCCGGGCGTCGACACCACGATCTTCGGCGAAAACCCCTATCCGGTCGACCTGATGGCCCTGGTTTCGGCCTGCGGCGTGACTCCGGTCAAAGTCAACCCCCTCAACCACAAGGCCATGGTCGCGGCGCTTCGGGATCTGGCCGCCAAGCGCGGCCCAAGGGTGCTCGTCGCCGAATACCCCTGCCCCATCCACGCCCGGCGCGTGGGCCAGGCCAAGAAGACCCCGCCCGCCCGGGTGACCGGCGATCCCGCGGCCTGCCTGGCCGTGCGGGACAATCTGGCCTGTCCGGCCTTCGCCATGGTGGACGGCGTCTTTTCCATCAACGCCGAGCAGTGCGACGGCTGCATGTACTGCGTCCAGCTCTCCGCCGACATCAAACCCGGCAAAAGGGAGGCCAAATGAACCGCGCCCGCATTTTCTTAACCGGTGTCGGCGGGCAGGGAACCCTGACCGCCACCACGCTTCTGGCCCGCGCCGCCCTGGATGCGGGAATGCCGGTCACCTCCGGCGAAGTCCACGGCATGGCCCAGCGCGGCGGGGTGGTGGAGTCCACGATCCTGATCGGCGGCTACAAGAGCCCGGTCATCGCCCCGGGCGAGGCCGACGTGCTCCTGGGCTTCGAGTTGCTCGAAACCCTGCGCGGCCTGCCGATGCTCAAACGCGGCGGCTTCGTCGTCGGCAACAGCGAGTCCATCCAGCCCGTCGGCGTGTGCCTCGGACGGGAATGCTACCCGCCCCTGGCGTCGGTGCTTGAAACAGCCAAGGGCTTCGCCGCGCGCGTCGTGCTCGTCCCGTGCATCAGCCTGGCCGAGCAGGCCGGCACGGCCAAGGCGGCCAACACGGTCCTGCTCGGAGCGGCGGCCGCCTGCGGGGCGTTGCCCTTCGGGTTTGACGCCCTGAGCCGCGCCATCGAGAAGCATCTGAAGCCAAAACTTGTCCCCCTCAACCTCAAGGCATTGACCCTGGGGGCCGAGGCGGCCGCGTCGAGCGAGGCCGCGTGAGCGAAGCCTTTGCTTCCTTCGACGCGGCCGGGCCGGCTTTTTACGGAGCGCTCTCGCGCATCGTGGCCGTCACCGGCCCGGGAAGGGCCGTGCGACGGGGGCTGGAAAACGCCCTGGCCATCCTGGTCGAGATGCTGGGGTACCGCCGTGCCTGCCTGGAACTGCACGACCTGCCCCAGCCGGATGCCCGCATCGTCCTCTCCCACGGACGGGAACAGGCCCTCGACCACATCTACGGCCCCGCGCCGTTGGTCACGGGACAGGTGATGGGATCGCGGCGGTCGCTGATCCTCCAGGATGTCAAGGATCACCCGGATTTCATCGGCCGGCCTCCGGAGGAACTGTCGAGCCTTTCCCACATCTGCGTGCCGGTGACCGTGCCGCCTCCCGACGGGCAGGTCGAGGACTTCACCCCGGTTTCGCCGTCTGGCGTGGTCGGGGCGCTTTCCGTGGACCTGCCCAAGGCCCCCATGGTCTTTTTGGAGGCCCACCGGGAATTTCTGGCCGTTGCCGGCGGCATCATCGGCAATGCCGCCTTGCGGTTGCGCGACGAACTGGCCCTGTCGCGGCGTCGGCCCGCGGCCGAGGCGACGGCCGAGGAAACGCCGCCGGCCGCCCCGGCCGCGACCGTCCCCGTTGCCGTGTCCAAAAGCATCCGTCTCGTACTGCGCCAGATCGCCCAGGCCGCCGAGTCCGACGCCCCCGTGCTCTTCCGCGGCGAGGAGGGCGCGGGCAAGGAATTCCTTGCCCGGCACCTGCACGGCCAAAGCCCCCGCCGGGATCGTCCGTTTCTGCGCCTGGGCTGCGGGGAAATGCCCCCGGAGGCGGCCATGGAGGCGCTTTTCGGCGTGCAAAAGGGGGAACGTTCCAACGCCACCCGCTCCCGCCGAGGCCTTTTCGAACTGGCCCAGGGCGGCGTCGTCTTCCTCGACGATATCGAGGATCTGTCCCTCCCGGCCCAGGAACGGGTCCTGCGCGTCCTGCAGGAAGGCACGGTGCAGCGGCTCGGCAGCGACACGGCCCTGTCCGTCGAGGCGCGCGTCGTGGCCGCCAGCGGCGCCTCCCTGGAAGACGCCACGGCCCGGGGAGATTTCCTCGAGGACCTCTATTACGCCCTGGGGGTGTTCGCGTTTTTCGTGCCGCCGCTGCGCGACAGGGTGGGCGACATTCTTCCGCTGGCCGAACGCTTCCTGGAGGAATACTCCCTGCGGGCCGGCAAAAGCGTGCGCCGCATCTCCACCCCGGCCATCGATCTCCTCAACCAGTACCATTGGCCCGGAAACGTCCGCGAACTCGCCAACTGCATGGAACGGGCCGCCACCTTGTGCGACGAGGCCGTGGTGCGGACCTACCACCTGCCGCCGACCTTGCAGACCGGAGAATCCTCCGGCACCGAACCCGCGCTTTCCTTCGGCGAAGCCGTGGCCAACTTCGAGCAGGAGCTGCTGGTCGAGGCGCTCAAGAAAGCCCGGGGCAACATGTACCAGGCGGCCCGGGAACTTCGGGAAAGCTACCGGGTGGTCAACTACAAGGTCAAAAAACACGGCATCGACCCCAAACGTTTCACCCCGGGCCGGCGCGGCTGACCGACGCGAGGAAACGGTTTACCCGGGCTGCTTCGCCGCGTATCATCCACCCAACATCCGTTCCCGTTTGGAGAATCCATGGCCAGCCTCGCCAGCCACGAATACTACCGCGACGACATGACCCGGATGCCGCCCCTGCGCTCCATCGCCCAGACGCTGTGCCTGGACAGGCGCGTTCGCAAGGTCACGGCCGCCGAAGCCTACGAGCTGGCCAGGCGGCAACATGACGTGATGGAAACCGATCTGCCGGTTTATCCGCCGGCGGCGCGCCGCCTCGGCCTGCCCGAGGGGGCGACGGTCCTCGTCAACTGCCACGGCCGCATTGTCGGCCGCACGGCCAAGGCCCGGCGGTTCTACACCCGCATGGCCCCCGTCGAACGACGCAAGGTGGAGGCCGACCTGCGCGAGGCCGTCTTCGAGATGCGGCGTCACCCGCTCATCAAGGCCGACGCCGTTCTGGGCCTCGACGCCGACCTCATGATCAAGGCCACCATCGTGGCCACCGAGGACGACGCCGTTAACGTCTTCAACTGGCTGGCCAACTTCACCCCCTACGAGGAACTGGCCGAAACCTATGCGAAAAGCCCCAGGCTGCCCATTCCCGACATCCTGATCGTGGGCTTCAACCATTGGCAGACCGCCGATCCCTACTACCACAACGAGGGCGGTTCCCAGCTCGCCTTGGTCGACGAGGACGCCAACGTCATCTTCAACCTCGGCATGCGTTATTTCGGCGAACGCAAGAAGGGCACCCTGACCCTGGCCTGGACTTCGGGCATGCGGCTCGGCATGGCCGCCTGTCACGGAGGCATCAAGGAACTCGATTTTTCCGGCTGCCACGAGGCCGCGCACCGGGCCAAAGGCAAGCGTTCCATCGCCTTTTTCGGCCTGTCCGGCACGGGCAAGTCCTCGCACACCAATTCCCACGACAACGGCGGCACCCTTCCGGAGGGATTCTCCAAGGTCGTGCTCCACGACGACGCCTTCCAGATCGACTGCCGGGCCAAGGTCTGCCGGGTCTGGGAGCCCACGCTTTTCGACAAGACCGATTCGCGCCCCATCGGGCACCCGGACTGGCGCTACACCATATCGGCCATGAACCTGGGCCTGACCGAGGCCGGCGGCAAGGTGCTGCCCCTCGGGCAGGACGTGCGCAATCCCAACGGCCGGGCGCTCATCGACCGGGATCTTCTCGGGGCCTACGTCAACCGTTGCGCTTTCCCCAACATCATGGTCTGGCTCATGAAGGACACCTGCCTGCCGCCGGTGATCCGTTTCGCCGACAAGAAACTGGCCGTGGCCATGGGGGCCTCGCTGATGACCAGACGCAACCTGGCCGAAAACGTCAGCGAGGACGAACTCAAGAAGCTCGTTTTCGAACCGTTCGCCAACCCGTTCCGGGTTTACGAGTTGTGGAAGGACGTGGAGGCGTTCCTCAACGTCTTCGAGGCCGGAGCGGTGGGCTACGCCTTCAACTCCGTGGGGTTCTGGAAGGCTTCCGACCGGGATCTGCGCAAAATTCCCCTCCAGTACTCCCTGACCCTGCAAACCGCCCTGCTTTTGGATCAACTGGAATGGGAGGACTGGGACGTCCTGCCCGGCGCCCAGTTGCCGGCCAGGGAGAGCGTGGAACGGCTGCTGCCCGGCTTTACCGCAGCCTACGATCCGGCGGCCGTGGAAAATCGGGAACGGTATCTGGAAACCCTGAAGGATCGTTTTCACCAGCGGCGGGTCTTCCTGCAGAACTCCGACCTGCACAACCGGCCGGAGCTTCTGATGGCGCTGGTCAACGCGCTGATGGTGCGGGCCTAGCGCCCCAGAGCGACGACGGAACCGGGAACAACTACGATGGCAGCATCCGGAATCCCGCGAAACAACACCAACGCCACGCCCCTTCCGGTCCCGGAACCGGCGGGCGGAAGCGTCCATCCCGGGAACGCATAACCGCCATGAGCCTGCGCGCCGTTCTCGGCATCATCGGCCTGACCGTCTCCCTGCCTTTTCTCGGCTATCTGGTCTATCTGAGCCAGACCAGGTCCACGACGCCAGACCAGATCATTTTCCTGGCCTTCGCCTTTTCCGTGACCTTCCCGACATTGATCCTGCTGTCGCTGGTGCTTTTCCGCAGCCTGATCGTACTGGCCGTGTCGCTTCCCGTATACGCGGCCTGCATCATCGCCGGCTACGCCAGGACATTCATGGCCTTCCAGATCGTCTGCAACGGCAAACTCACGGAAACCTTCAAGGATTGCCTGTATTACAGCGTGGCCCTGTTCACCAACACCGGCTGCGCCGACTGCGCGCCCACGCCGAGCCTGCGCCTGCTCGCCGCCTCGGAGGCCTTTTTCGGCTACATCTCCCTGGGTGTGTTCGTCGCCTGCCTGATCGTCATCCTGGTGCGACTCATCGCGGCGGACAAGCTTCCCAGTTAGGAGCGCACCTTCGGCTGCCGCGTGCGGGAGGCGGGACATGGCAAGCCCCCCCGCCCTCGGCGCGCGGCAGCGCTCCGGCCTCTAAAACCGCCACCCACAGCCGCAAACGCTAAAAGCCCGCCACGGAAACCGTGGCGGGCCAGTAGGCATCATAGCAACCGAGAGGTGAAAACCCTCTAGGCTTTCTTGGATTTGTTGATGGCCGTGGACAGGCGGGAGATGTTGCGGGACGCGGTCTTCCAGTGGATGACCTTCTTGGTGGCGGCCTTGTCCAGAACCTTGGTGGCGGCAAGCAGGGCCGTTTCGGCGGCGGCGGTGTCTCCGCCGGCCAGGGCGGCATGCACGGCCTTGATGACGTTACGCACGCGGGTCTTCACCGCCCGGTTGCGAGCCCGGGCCAAAAGGCTTTGACGATGCCGTTTCAGGGCGGATTTATGATTGGCCAAGGATCGTTCCTCCGTGAAATGTTCGCTGAAGCAGGTTTACCTAAGTTACCAAAGAAGTTCTGTCAAGCACAAAGCGACATTCGAATCGACAGCCGAAACCGGCCACCCGGCTGCGGCGCCCCCGGTTTTCCCGGAAGAACGGCGCTGCCCGAGGTCGCGCGTCCCCCGTGCGTCGCTACACCTGCAGCGCCGCGAAATCCGCGACGCGGCCCAGGCGGTCGACCAGGGACTTGAGGAGGTTCAGCCGGTTGAGTCGCACGTCCATGTCGTCGCACATGACCATGACGTTGTCGAAAAAAGCGTCCACGCTCGGCCGCAATTCATAGAGGAGGTCGAGCACCGCGCCATAGTCGCCCGCCTCGTAGAGGGCGTCATACCGCGGGAGCACGTCGCCGCAGACGGCGAAAAGATCCTTTTCGGACGGTTCGCCAAGCAGCGAGGGCTTGACCTGCCCTGTCAACGGCTGGCCGGCGCCCACGCCCTGCTTGCGGATGATGTTGGCGGCACGCTTGAAGGTGAGCACGGCCTGATCGAAATCCGGCTTGGCCGCGAAAGCGGCCAGGGCCGCGATGCGGGCGGCCAGGGCCGCGATGTCCGTGAAAGAGGCCCCGACGGCCGCCTCCACCACCAGGGTGTCGCGCCCCTGGCCGGTAAAATACGCCCGCAGCCTCTGGCCGAAAAAGTCGAGCAGCTTGGCCAGCACGCGCGTGCGGTCCACCTTGAATTTCACGTCGCCGTAGCCGTCGAGGGCCGCTTGCAGCAACTCCATGAGGTCGATGCGCAGGTCGTGCTCGATGACGATGCGGCAGATGCCAAGGGCCGCCCGGCGCAAGGCGTACGGGTCGGCCGCGCCCGTCGGCGCCATGTCCAAACCGAAGCAGCCGGCCAGGGTGTCGGCCTTGTCGGCCACGGACAGGATGGCGCCGGCCAGGGTGGCCGGCACGGGGCTGTCCGGCCCGGCCGGCAGATACTGCTCGGCAACGGCCCGGGACACCGTGGAGGACTGGCCCTTGCGACGGGTGTAGATGCCCCCCATCACGCCCTGGAGTTCGGCGAATTCCCCGACCATATCCGAAACGAGGTCGACCTTGGCCAGCCCCCCGGCCTGGGAGGCATCCAGCATGATCTCCGGCCGGCCGGCCAGTTCGGCCACGATGCCGCACAGGCGTTCGAGACGCCGGGCCTTGTCGCGCATGCTGCCGAGTCCGGCCAGGAACACGACGCTCTCGAGCTTTTTCTGCCAGGCTTCGAGGTCCGTGGCCAGATCGGCCTCCCAGAAGAAACGCGCATCCTCAAGGCGGGCCGTCAGCACCCGCTGCCACCCCCGGCGCACAAGTTCCACGTCGCCGGGAACGAGCCCGAGGGTGGTGAGGAAGACGGGCAGCAGCCCGCCCTTGCCGTCCTCCACCGCGAAACTCTTTTGATGGGTTTCCATGCTCGTGATGAGCACCTCGCGCGGCACCTCGAGGAATTTCCGGTCGAAATGCCCCAGGATGACCACGGGATGTTCGGAAAGCCCCGTGACCTCGACGAGCAGCGACGGGTTGATGACGGCCGTGCCGCCGGCCTCGCGGGCCAGGGTTTCGGCCTGGGCCCTCACGATGCTTTCGCGTTCGCGGGCGTCGAGGATGACCTTCCCCCGTTCACGAATGATGGTGAAATAGTCCTTGGCCTCGGCCACGGCGAAGGGGCCAGGCCCCATGATCCTGTGACCGCGCGTTTCCCGCCCCGAGACGATGCCGTCGAGCTCGAAGGGAACCACCTCGGCGCCAAGCAGGGCCAGAAACCAATGCACCGGACGGCCAAAGGCGAAATCCCGGCTGCCCCAGCGCATCCGTTTGGGAAAGGAAAGCTTTTTGACCGCATCGAGGCAGATGGCCGGCAGCAGGTCCAGGGCGGCCTCGCCGCCGGTCGTCTTGCGGAGGGCCAGATACCGCCCTTTCCCGGTTTCCATGACGAACACGTCGGCGATTTCCTTGCCCTGCCCCTTGGCAAAACCTGTGGCAGCCGGCGTGGGATTCCCCGAGGCGTCAAACCCCACCCGTTCGGGCGGGCCGGTCACGACCTCCTCTTCGCGGCGGGAGGTGGCCGCCAGCTCCGGGATGCTCACCACAAGGCGCCGGGGCGTGGCGAAGGCGGTCACGGTCTGACAATCGAGCTTGGCCTGGGCAAGGGCTTCCGTGAAAATGGAGCGGACCTCGTCGGTGAGCCCGGACAGGAACCGGGCCGGCATCTCCTCGAAGCCGATCTCGAACAGAAAATGGGACATGGCGTTGCGTCCTTTATGCGCTTTGGGTCAGGAGAGGATAGCCGAGTTCCTTGCGCTGGGCGGCGTAGAGGCGGGCCAGGGACGAGGCCAGGGCCCGCACGCGGCCGATGTAGCCCGTGCGTTCGGTGATGGAAATGGCCCCGCGTGCCTCCAGCATGTTGAAGGCATGGGAGCACTTGAGGCAATAATCGTAGGCCGGCCAGGGCAACCCCAGTTCGCACAGCCGCTTGCATTCCTTCTCGCAGGCGGCGAAGTGGGCAAGCAGCATGGCCGCGTCGGATTCCTCGAAATTGTAGCGCGAATGCTCGTATTCGCCCCGCTGGTGCACCTGGCCGTAGGTCACCGTGTCGTTCCAGGCCAGGTCGTAGACGGAGTCCTTCTGCTGCAGGTACATGCTGATGCGCTCAAGGCCGTAGGTGATTTCCACGGACACGGGCGCAAGATCGATGCCGCCCACCTGCTGGAAATAGGTGAACTGGGTGACTTCCATGCCGTCGAGCCAGACTTCCCAGCCAAGTCCCCAGGCGCCGAGGGTCGGCGATTCCCAGTCGTCCTCGACGAAGCGGATGTCGTGCTCGGCGGCCTTGATCCCGAGGGCCGCCAGACTTTCCAGATAGATGTCCTGCACGTTGTCCGGCGAGGGTTTCAGAATGACCTGGAACTGGTAGTAGTGCTGGAGCCGGTTGGGATTCTCGCCGTAGCGGCCGTCGGTCGGGCGGCGCGAGGGTTCCACATAGGCGGCCTTCCAGGGTTCGGGACCGATGACCCGGAAAAACGTGGCCGGATTGAAGGTGCCGGCCCCGACCTCGGTGTCGTAGGGTTGAACCACCAGGCAGCCGGATTTGGCCCAGAAGTTTTGCAGCGTCAAAATGACATCCTGAAAATACATGCTCGCTCCGATTTCAAGGTTTCGCCCCGGGCGCGTCGGCCCGGGCGATGATCGTCACGGTCAGGCCCGCACGAATCCGCCCTGCTCCCAGGCCAGCCCCATGTGGTAGCGCACGAGCAGATCCACAACACGGGAAAATTCCCGGGCCGCGGCCGGCTCCGGACGGCAGGCCGCCCAGTGCGGCGGTTCCAGGCCGACGGCCGCCTCCAGAAGGGCCAGGGCGCCGCCCCCCAAATGCTGCCGCACCCCGCCGGAGGTCGCATGGCCGCAGCACCGGGGGCAATACAGCCGTCCCTCCTCCACATGGCACACGGCTCCCTCCTGCGAAAGCGCTCCGCCGCAGGCGGCGCAATGGTCGCAGGCCGGCAACATGCCGTGCAAAAACGCCATCCTGGCCCGGAACAACAGGGGGAAAAGCGGGGATGGCGCTGGTTCGGCCTCCAGGGCGGCGAGCAGGTCGCGCAAAAGCGCGTAGGCTTCGGCCGCGCCCTGAGGCCCCACCTGCACGGCCTCAAAAAATTTCAAGCAATTGATGGCCATACCCAGCCGTCCCGGCTCCTTGCGCAAGGACGTCGGCGCGTCGAGCAACTGGGCCTCGGTCAGGCAGTGATAGCCCCGATAGCCCGAGCGGCGCACCTTGAAGCGGACATGGTTGAGCGGATCGAGGCACCCCAGGAATCGGCGGCGACTCTTCATGCCGCCGAAGGCGAAGGCCGTGTAGATGCCGCGGACCGGCGAAAAAAGCCGCACCCAGGCGTCTATTTCCCGAAACCGCCCCACCTTGAGCACGAGCGCCTTTTCGGAAAATTCCATGCCGCCTCGAATACCGCGTCGCGCGCCACCGACGCGGCGGTCATCGCCGGCCCCGGCGGCGCGCCGCGACCGAGTCCAGTCCTTTTACGCAGGGATTGCGGGGAAGCCTGGCGCGTCATCGAAAACCGTCTTCTCCAACGCCTTGCCACGACCACGGGTCGCAGCGCCCGCCTGCCGGGTGGCCGCCTGCGTATCCTCCGTCATTGCCCGTTCGGCGGAAAGCGAACGGTCTTTATCTCGCCCTTCTCGGTCGCGACCGGGGTTTCCGTACCGTCGTACCGGAAGACCACCTTGCTCGGATTGCCAAGCTTGATTTCGATTCTGTCGTCAAAGGACAAGGTGACCCGCTGGCCCTTCTTCACATAAATTTCCTTGGGCTGGCCGTTGTCCGGCTTGACGATGACCCAGCTGCCGTCCTGGCCGAACACCTCCACTTCCTTGGGCTTCCGGGAGGTTTCGCCGGAGGCCGGCGCGGCGGCGGGAGGCGGCGTCGCGGAAACGCCGGGCGCGGCAGGCGGCGTCTCGGACTGAGGCGCCGGTCTGGCGGTTTCCTCCTCGACCTTTTTCGCGACGAACTTCAAGGTCTTGACCGATCCCTTGCCGGCCTGCATCGGATACAGCTTGTTGTCGAAACGAATTTCCACGGCGCCGGCGTTGCCCAGGCGCACGAGCAGATAATCGGCGAAACGGCCGGTGAAGGTGTCGCCCTTTTCCAGCATGGCCTCATGCATGGAGCCGCCGTCGGCGCCGGCCTGAAGCCAGCAGCGATCATTGGCGAAAATGGTCACCACGTGATTGCCGTGTTCGCCGACCGTCAATGTCCTGGCCGCGGGCGCCGGTTGCGCCGGCGCGACGGATTCCCCCGGACCGGGAACGGCCGGCACGGACGGGGAAGCCGGGCCGCTTGTGGCGATGTCCTGGGTGGCCTGGTCCTCGGCCGTAGGCGCCACGGCGGGTTTGGTTTCGATCCTGGATTCGGCCGAGGGCGGGGTCTTGGCGACCGGAGCCGGAGCCTCGACAGGGGCCACGGGCTCGGCCTTGACGGGGTCTGGAGCGGATGCCGGCGCGGGAGGAACCACGGGAACCGGCGTTGGCGCGGCGCCCTTTTCGCCCGCCACCGGTGCATCGTTCGAGGACGTCGAGAACCCGCGGCTGAAAAGATACCAGCCGCCCCACCCCAGAAACAGCAGGACGACGATAAGGGCCGCCACAGGCCCCCGGCGCAAACGCCATCCGGTCCGCATCCCGCTGTCGCCGGATCCGTCCGGGGCATCCTGCATGAACTGCACGTCCTGCAGCACCGGTTCGTCTACCTGATAGACCTCCGCAAGCCCCCGGCGGAAATCTTCCGTGTCCACGCCAAGCAGCTTGGCGTAATTTTTAATAAACCCCTTTGCATAAACAGGGTGCGGCAAGGCGCTCTCGTTGCCTTCCTCAATGGCCGCAAGACAGGTCCGGGTAATCTTTATATTGCCAGACACTTCGTCGATGGAGAGGCCCTGTCGCTCCCGCTCCTCGCGAAGCATCGCCCCTATCTCGCGCAAATCCATAGAAAAAACTCCTCCAAATCCATGCGGCGCAGGGAAGAAAAGCTCCCCATGCGAACGGAGACGGCCAACCCCTACAGCTTGACCTCGACGACCGCCTTGGACCGCAGATTGTCCATGTATTCTTGAAAGAGTTTATCGAATTTCTGCTTGTAGAGCATTTCCTGAATCTGCTCTCTGGCACTCTCGAACGAGGGGCCGTCCCCGACGGGCGTTGCCGGAACCGGGGCCGGAGCGGGCTTCGGCGCGGCCCCCTGGCCGGCACGCATGGTCAGCAGCACGGCCTTTCCGTCGAGCATCACGGGCTGGCTGACCTGGCCGGCGGGAACGGACGTCAGGGCATCACGCAGCGGTGGCGCCAGATCCTTGGCCTGCACGTCGCCAAGATCACCGCCCTGCTCCCGGCCGGGGCCGATGGAATAGCGTTTGGCGGCTTCGGCGAAACTGATGGACCCGGCGGTGATCTTGGCGCGTAATTCCTCGGCCTGCTTCTTGGTGGGCACCATGATGAAGCCGATATTTCCCGAGGTCTTCGGGCCAAGGATCGACCGCGTCGTGGCAAGGCTTCCCTTGTTTTTCTCGTAGTAATCACGAACTTCATCGTCGGTGACCAGCACCTTGCGATGCACCATGAAGCCGAGAAGCCTCTTTTTCATGTTGTCCTGGCGCATACGTTCCCGGAACTGCTTGACCGTCATGCCTTCCTTGGCCAATTCGGAAACGAACTGCTGCTGCGTCAGATTATTCTTCTTCCTGATCTCTTCGATCTGGGAATCCAGTTCCGTTTCCGAAACGTTCACCTTGAGCCTGGCGGCTTCCTGTTCGACCAGGATATCGCTGATCATGGTATCGAGGACTTGGCGGCGCAGTTCCTCGGCCCGGGGATCGTCTGGCCGAAAAGAAATCCCCTGTGTGCGCTGCACGAGTTCGCCGACCCGGGTATTGAGATCGAAAAGGGTGATGAGTTTGCCGTTGACCACGGCGACCACCCTGTCCACCAGTTCGGCGGCCAGGGCGGAACCGGCCAAGACGAGGAGCAGTCCTACGGAAACGCAGATTTTTGGCAGACGAGGCAATGTGTCCTCCAAGTCGGGGGGCAAAGGCGGATGGCACGGCACGCCGGCTTCCATTGGCCGATCGGACCTCGGCCGTCCGTCGTTCTCCCAGGTTGCGGCGCCGCCGCGCCGCCCCCTTCCCAGGTCCCGGCGCAGCCACGCAATCGGGCTATAAATGTTTTTCCTACCCCAGGCAATGCCGCCGCAGGACTCCGCGGCGGGGAAAATCAGGGAAAATCCAGCACGCGGCTTTCTTTTTTCCCGACTTCCACGGCGGTTTCCCGGCCGCCGTGGCGATAAACCACCTCGCTTGGGCTGCCGAGACGCACGGAGAGCCTTTGCGCGTAGGCAATCCGGTGCGGCTTGCCCGGCTTGAGGTAGACCCGTTCCTCCTGGCCCCCGTCCACGCTGTAGAGGATCCAGCTCGCCTTGACCGCCTGGAATTCCACCTCGCCCCCGCCGTCTTTCCCCGAAGCCGCGGATTCTCGGGAAGGCTCCGGCGCGGCTGGAGACTGAACGGCCTCGGCGGCCGGCTCCCGAGGCGCATCCGGTGGAACGGCGGATACCGCCGGCGCGGCGGCGCCACCCGGCGTCTCCGGTGCGGGAGCGGCTTGCGGTCCGGCATCCAGCGTGGCCTCGGCCACGGCGGACGGCACTTCGTCGGCCACGACCGGAGGCGGCGGCGGGGCCACGGACGCGGGCCGCGATTCTCCGGGGGGGGCCTGCCCGGGAAGGGCGACCGGGGCTTCCGGCCGATCCCCGGCAAGGTCGGACGACGCCTGTCCGGGGGAAAGCAGACGGCCGT
>CAZNUQ010000016.1:0-14656 GCA_964576235.1 uncultured Desulfovibrio sp. | reverse complement strand
CGGACGACGCCTGTCCGGGGGAAAGCAGACGGCCGTTCACGGCAATCCTGGCGCCGGCCAGGGCCTCGGCCAGCCAGGCCTCGAAGGCTCCGGCGAGTTTTTCCCGCAGCAGGATGGCCTCCACCCGGACGTAGGCCTTGGCCGGCTCGAGCACGGTTTCGGGCTGCCGTTCCAGCAAAATCAGGAACGAAGCCTCCTTGCCGGCTGGCATCACCGCCGAGGCGTCCCCGGGCCGAAGGGGCTTCCCGGCCTCGCGCCAGGAGGCCGGAAGCCCCCTTTCCGGCACGAAAGCCTCGCTGACCGTGACGCCGGCCATCCCCTCCAGGCTGGCGAGCTGGCCGGTCTTGCGGTACGCGGCCAGGGCGGCCTTCACCGTTTCCGGATTCCGCCCCGTGACGCGGACCAGCCGCACCCGGGCCGGCCGGGTGAAGGCGTCGATATGTTCCTTATAATAACTGGCGGCCTCGGAGACGCCCACCCGGACGTTTTGCCGCAGAACCTCGCGGAGGAATTTGTCCAGGGCCAGATTCTCGGCGAGCGCCTCGCGCCAGCGCTCCCGGTCGATATGCTCCTCGACGAGCATGCGCTCGAAGGCTCCCCCCGGGTAGTCGGCCATGACCGCGGCCTCGGCCGCCGCCCGTTCCCCATCGGTGACCGACAGGCCCAGCCGGGCCAGTTCCTGGCGCGCCAGCCGGGCCACGATCATGTCGGCCAGCACGCCCCCGTATTCGACGCGCAGCCGCTCAACAGCCGGATTGTCGGCAACGGGCGTCCCCAGGCGTCGCAGATCGTGCCGGGCCACGAGATCGACGGCCCGGATGGGCTCGCCGTTGACCATGGCCACAACCCCCGGCTCGTCAGCCCCCTCCCGGGAACAGCCGGCAAGGAGCAGCACGGCCAGACAGGCGGCGAGAAGTCCCGCCAACGGACGCCCGACAGGGAGCCTCACGCGGCGGCCTCCTCGCCAAGCGCCGCCAGTTCCCTGGCCCAGGCGGCCACGGCCTCGGGCAGTGGCACGGACTGGTCGAGGGGCAGGGCCAGCTTTCCCGGCGGCAAAAGACGCACGCCGTCGCCCCGCGAGGCGACGAAGGCCACCAGCCGTTCCGGGGAAACGGCCGCCTCCCCGGCCTCGAAGGAAACGACCAGCCGGTTCGGGGCGACCTCGGCCTTCTGGGCACCCAGGCGGGAAAGCACCTGCTTGAGCGCCAGAACCGCCCGGAAATTGTCCACTTCGGGCGGTTGCGGCCCGAAGCGGTCGCGCATCTCGGCCATGATCTCGACCAGCCCCTGTTCCGTGCGGGCCGTGGAAAGCGCCTTGTACAGGCGCAGCCGGTCGGAGGCCTCGGGCACGTAGCGTTCCGGAATGCGGGCGGGCACGCCCAAGGTCAGTTCCGGCTCGGTTCGTTCCCGGATCGGCTCGCCCTTGAGACGGTGCACTTCCTCGGAAAGCATCTCCAGGAACATATCGAGACCGATGCGGGCGATGTGCCCCGACTGGGCCTCGCCCAGGATGTTGCCGGCCCCGCGCAGGCGCAAATCCTCCATGGCCACCTGGAAGCCGGCCCCCAGATAGTCCATGTCGAGAATGACGCGCAGCCGCTTGCGCGCCAGTTCCGGCACCTTTTCCAGGCTCGGCACCACGAAGTAGGCGTAGGCCTGCCGGGGCGAGCGCCCCACCCGGCCGCGCAACTGGTAGAGCTGCCCCAGGCCGAACATGTGGGCGTTGTCCACGACAAGGGTGTTGGCCCGGGGGAAATCCAGACCGGACTCGATGATCGAGGTGCATACCAGGATGTCGCTTTCCCCGTGCCAGAAGCCGTGCATGGCCTCTTCCAGGGCGGTCTCCGACATCTGGCCGTGGGCCACGGCCACCTTGGCCTCGGGGGCGAGCGTGCGCACGAAGGCCGCCACATCTTCCAGTCCCTGCACGCGGTTGTGGACCCAGAACACCTGTCCCTGGCGCTCGAGTTCCCGGCGCAGCACCTCACGCAGAAAGGCCTCGTCGCGTTCGACCAGCGCCGTCTCCACGGACTTGCGCTCGAGCGGCGGCGTCTCGATGACCGAAAGCCCGCGCACCCCGGAAAGCGACAGTTGCAGGGTGCGGGGAATGGGCGTGGCCGTCAGCGTCAGGGCGTCGATGTTCTTCTTGAAGGCCTTGAGCCGTTCCTTGTGCTTGACGCCGAAGCGCTGTTCCTCGTCGAGAACGAGCAGGCCCAGGTTGGGGAGGGTCACATCGCCGGAGAGGATCCGGTGGGTGCCGACCAGGATATCCACCTCGCCCCGGGCCACGGCCTCCAGCACCACCTTGCGCCGTTTGGGCGAGACGAACCGGGAAAGCATCTCCACCCGGACCGGGAATCCCTCGAGCCTGGAAGAAAAATTCTGGTAATGCTGCTCGGCCAGCACCGTTGTCGGGCAGAGCATGGCCACCTGCTTGCCGTCGAGGACGGCCCGGAAGGCCGCCCGGAGGGCCACCTCGGTCTTGCCGAAGCCCACGTCGCCGCAGACCAGCCGGTCCATGGGTTCGGGGCGCTCCATGTCGGCCAGCACCTCGGCGATGGCCCGTTCCTGGTCCGGGGTCTCCTCGAAACCGAAGGTGGCCTCGAATTCAAGGTAGAGTTCGTTGGTCGGGCCGTAGGCGTACCCCTTGGCCACCTGGCGGTAGGCGTACATTTCCACCAGATCGGCGGCGATGCGTTCGATGGCCTTTTTCGCCCGCTCGCGCACGGATTTCCAGCGGGCGCCGCCCAGCCGGTCGAGAGGCGGGGAAACCCCCTCCGGCCCCTTGTAGCGCTGGAGCAGTCCGAGCCGGTCGGCGGGGAGATAGAGCTTGTCGTCGTCGGCGAAGACCAGAAGCAGGTAGTCCCCGCCGGTGGCATCGACGGTCATGCGGGTAAGCCCCTCGAAGGAGCCCACCCCGTAATCCCGGTGGACCACGAGATCCCCGGGACGGATGTCGTCGAAGGAGGCGAGTCCCTTGAAATCCTTGCCACGGCCGGCCTCGGCACCGGACTTGCCCGATTCGGGATGGAGAATGTCCTCGGCCAGCACGCGGGTATCGCGCCAGGAAAGCTCCATGCCGTGGCGCAATCCGGACAGCAGGGCGAAGAGACCGCCCGTCTCCGGATCGTAGCCCGTGCGGAAGACGAGGCCCTCCGGCTCGATCATCTGCAGGAATTTCTTGCGGGAACGCTCCCCATGGAAGGAAAGGATGGTCTGCCCCTGGCGGGACCATTCCTTGAGGGCCGCCACCAGGGTCGTCCAGGGACGCTTGTCCGAACCCGGCTTCCAAAAGAGGTCGGCGAACCGCTCCAGGGGTTTTTCCGGCAGATCAGGGCCGTGCCGCCCCCGGCCCATGACCAGATCCTCGAAGAGGATGCGCCTGCCGGCGACCAGGGCCTTCCGGGCCATGTTCCCGGGCCAGAGCACCCGGGCCGTGGGCCAGGGATGCCCGAGCTCCCTGGTCTCGTTCTCGAAGAACTTCCGCCAGGCGTGCTCCACTTCCTCCAGGCGTTCCTTGACCTTGGCCGCGTCGCACACGATCCAGGCGGCGTCCTTGGGAAACCAGTCCGCGAGTTCCGCCGGGCGCTCGTAATAAAGACCCGGCCAGATGGCCCCGTCGCGGGCGTCCAGGGCGGCCTCCAGGCGTCCCTTGGCCGCCCGGTGCAACTCGCCTGTTCCGGCGATGGCGTCCCAGAGGGCGCGGGCCTCGCCCATGAAGGTTTCCGAAAGCACGGCCGGCGCGGCGGGCAGCAGGGTGACCTCGGCCATTTCGGCCAGGGAACGCTGGGTGGCGGCGTCGAAGCGGCGGGCGGCCTCCACCAGGTCGCCGAAAAATTCCAGGCGAAGCGGGCTGTCGTACCCCGGTGGGTAGATGTCGAGAATGTCGCCGCGCAAGGCGAACTCGCCGGGGTTGGTGACCATGGGGGCGCGTTTGTAGCCCCACAGCACGGCCTGCTCGGCGATCAGGTCCCGGGGCAGTTCCTCGCCCACGGCCACGTTGAGGATGTTGCCTTCGAGCGCCTTCGGCGGCGGCCACTTGGGCAGAAGGTTGTCGGCGGTGACCAGCAGGACCCGCGGCCCGCGCCCCATGGCGGCGAAGGCCAGGAAGGCCATGCGCCGGGCCCAGAACGCCCCGCTCGGCCGGCCCGGGGCGTAGGACGGAAGGGCCATGAAGGGAGCGCCCCACAGCGTCCCCGGCGTCTGCGGCGCCAACAGCTCGAGCAGCGCGGCAATCCTGGAGAGTTCATGGACGCCGGGGGCCACCACAACGGCGGACTGCCCCCGGGCCAGGGCCTCCACGGCCAGGAAGGCCAGGGTGGCCGGTCCGCTCTTGTACACCGAGACGGAATCCGGACCGGCGAGGAGTTCGGCAAGGGGAGAGGTGCGGGACAAGGCATGCCTCGTTGAAAAAATACGGATGGCCGCCGCCACTTGGTGGCGGCGGCTCGAAAAAGGCGAAGCGGTCGGCCGCCGGATCAAACGCCTGCCCCCTCCGGGGCCAGGCGACCCGGCCGTCCGTCACGTCGCCGGCGCGCACGGCCTGGTTGCCGGCGCGCCGGGCTTGTCGCACCTCCCTAGAAGGTGCCGAGCATATCGCGTTCCTCGCCGGACAGGAGCTTGTTGAGATCGAGCAGGATGAGCAGCCGATCCTCGAGCTTGCCGACGCCGCTGATGTATTCGGATTCGAGACCGGAAACGACCGGTGGTGGCGGCTCCACGGTGCTGGCGGGTATGCGCAGCACCTCGGAAACCGAATCGACAACGAATCCCACAATCATGTTATTGATTTCAATGACAATGATGCGGGTATGCTTGTCGTGATCCCGGGTGGACAGGCCAAAGCGACGCCGAAGATCGATGATGGGTATGACCTTGCCCCGCAAATTGATGACGCCCTCGACGAATTCCGGGGCGCGCGGAACCTTGGTGATATCCATCATGCGGATGATCTCCTGCACGCTGAGGATATCGACACCGAACTCTTCCTCGCCGATACTGAACGTGACGAGTTGGAGCAGCTCGGCATCCTGTTTCTTGAGGGTTTCCTCCATGCGGCAAGCTCCCGTGGTTAATGTGTCCGCGAGGGACGGCGAATGCGTCCCCCGGATACCCCTATCCAAATCCACCGGGATTGGGCAAGTCCGGGGACGGGGCAAAAAACCAAAACTAGTCCGCGGACATTTCCCGCTGGCGCTCCTCGGGTGTCATGCTCCAGTAAGGGAATCCGTCCCGGGTGCGCCGGACTTTGAGTTGCAAGTCCTCGCCCTTCTTCACCTTGACGGCCAGCATGACATCCTGGGTATCCAACTCGGCCCACGCCCCGACAACCTTCACCTCGTCACCGGGCTTGAGACCGATGGAGGCCATGTCCACGTAACTCTTGGGCCCGAGATGGACGATCTCGATGGTCTTGTCCTTCTTGTCCTCGATCTCGAACCCCACGCCGACAGCCATGCCGGCGATGGGCGTGATCTCGATGATCTTGGAAACCCGCCCCTTGAGGGTGTCGGCCTCCTTCGGATCGAAAAGCCTGTCGTATTCGCCGCCCTTTTCCCATCCGGCGATGCCGGAATCGGCGCCGGCCCCGGCGCGCGTCCAGAAAGACAGACCGAGTACCGCCACCACCATCAGAAAAGCCAGTTTGCGCATGCCCCTCTCCTTGGTCCTTTCCCCGTCGTCGCAAGGCGGGTGGACCGCCCCACCGCCATCGCGATACGGCGCCTTCGAACCTGCGTCAATACGTAAACTGTCCATTTTCATAGAGTGTCGTGTCGCGGCCATCGGCCAGCCGGGCGCGGACACGCTTGGGTTCGGTATTGACGAGATCCCAGTGCAGGGCGGAATCGTTGAAGCCCAGTTCCGCCTTGCGCCCGGCGTCGAGACCGGCGGGATCGCCGTCGAAGGTGTCGGAATAGGAACTGCCGACCGCGACGTGGCAATTGCCGTCGGGACCGCCGAAATTTTCGTCGTAAAGCGTGTTGGCCATGAACCGGGAGATCTTGGAAAAACGCCTGTCGGTCAGGGAGAACTCGCCGATGCGCGAGGCGCCGGGATCCATGGCCAACTGTTTGCGGACGAACTCCTCGCCCTGTTCGGCCGCGATGTCCACCACCTCGCCCTCTTTGAAGGTCAGCCGCACGCCCTTGACGTAGTTCCCGTTGCGGTACGACGGCTGGTCAGCGTAGTAGCGGCCGGAGGTGCCCCGCCAATCGGGCGAGGTGAATATCTCGAAACTCGGGATATTGTGGCCGGAAAGGCCCAGCCAGCGGCGATGGGCGCCCGGCGTGACCGTGAGGTCCACGTTTTCGGATTCGATGTGCAGGGAGACGGGAGCCAACGAGTCGAGCCAGGCCTTGATTTCCCGGGCCTCCTCGTAGAGGCGGCGCCACACGGCCACGGGGTCTGGCTCCTTGAGGAAGCAGGCGGCCACCACCTGGGCGGCGTATTCCCGGCTGGTCATGCCGGACTTGGACGCCAGTTCCGGCGTGGGGAAAAGGCACAGGGTCCAGCCGAATTCCCCGGCCTCCTCGCGCCGCACCAGGATGTCCCGCAGGGGTTTGCGGGCCAGGGCCGCCGTGGCGATGCGCTTGGGATCGATGCCGCTCAAATGGGTCAGGCTCTCGGGGGCGAGCAGATGCATGGCCCCATGGACGTTCTCGTGGAGCACGGCCTGGCCCGGAGCCTGGAAGACGAGCTGGGCCTCGTCGGCCTTGCCGTAGAACTCCTTTTCCATCCGCGAGGTGAGGGTCAGGCGCGGCACGGGATTGAAGCCGCGTTCAAGCAGCTTGCCGTAGACGGCCTCGGCCAGCCGCAGGGCGGGCAGGTCGAACTGGACAAGCACCACGTCGCCGGGCTTGTAGGGTTCGGTCCGCGACGTGGCCAGCCCCCACACAAGGACATCGGCGTATTTATCGAGTTGCATTCGCGTCAGCACGGTGTTCATCCTTTTTCCCCGCCGGTATAGTCCGAAGCAAGGCGGTCGGCAAGAAGCGGACTCCCAAGCCGCCGGTTGCGGACGCAACGGGCGCCGGGAATCCCGTCGGCCGACGGGGCCGGGGCCGGCCGCCGGGAGGCGTTTCCCCGGTCAAAACGGCGTGCCGTTTTCGGCGATGTCGGCGAGGATGCGCGACTTGAGGAATCTGGAAACCGGACCGGGACGGCCGTCCCCCACGGGGGCGCCGTTGTAGCGCACGATGGAGAGGCAGTCGTTGGTGGTGCCGAGGATGAGCATCTCCCGGGCCGTGGCGATATCCGCCTCGCGGATGCCGGAAAAGACCACCTCCGCCTTGCCGGCCAGCAGTTCCACGGCGCGCAGGAGCGTGGTGCCGGTCAGGGCGTTGGTCAGTTCCGGAACGACGAACCGTCCCGCCCCGTCCACGATGCAGATGTTCTCGGTCGCGCCCTCGGCCAGAAAGCCCCTGTCATCATAGCACACCGGATAGTCCTCGCCGCGCCCGGCCGCTTCGAGCCGCATCAGGACGTTGGGGAGGTAGTCGATGGATTTGATCCGGGCCAGATAGTTCTGCTTGGCCGGAATCGAGGTGCGGAAGGCCGTGACCCCGCCCTCGAAGACCGCGGCCGGCCGGGAATGGAAGCGGTAGGCCACGATGGTCAGGCTCGGCTCCGGACACTCCGCCGGATCGATGCCGAAGCCGCCGGGGCCGCGTCCGAGGATCACCCGCACCATGCCGTCGTCGGCGCCGCCGGCCCGGCACACGTCGAGGGCCAGTTCCGCCACCTCCGCCCAGGGACAGGGCGGCTCCAGGAAGATGGCCGCGGCGGAGCGCTCCATGCGGTCGAAATGGGGCTTCACCTGGTAGAGCCGCCGGCCGAGGTACTTGAGGGTCTCGAAAACGCCGTCCCCCCGATGCACCAGATGGTCGTCCAGGGGAATGAGCATCAACCGGGGATCGGTGCCGATCACCCCCAGGCGGTGTTCGTAAAAGGCCAGCACGGAGGCCGCGCCGGGACGCGGCGTCTCCAGCAGGCGCGCCAGATAGGCGTCGGTTCCCACGATTTCGGGCATGCGGCCCTCCTTTCGAAAAAGGGGGAAACATGCCGCCATGTTTCCCCCTGGACAAGCTTCGCCGAGAGCGCGCTCCGTCTAGCCGACGCACACCTTGTCGCGCTCGATGAGCAGTTCGGCGATCTGCACGGCGTTGAGCGCCGCGCCCTTGCGGATGTTGTCGGCGACGATCCACAGGTTGAGGCCGTTGTCGATGGTCTGGTCCTCGCGGATGCGGCCCACGAACACATCGTCCTCGCCGGCGGCCATGATCGGCATGGGGTACATCTTTTCCGCGGGATTGTCGTAGACCGTCACTCCCGGCGCCTGGGAAAGGATGGCCCGGGCCTCCTTGGCGGTGAGCTTTTTCTCCGTCTCGATGTTGACCGACTCGCTGTGCCCGTAAAAAACCGGAACCCGGACGGTGGTGGCCGTGACCCGGATCGAGTCGTCCCCCATGATCTTGTTCGTTTCCTTGATCATCTTGATCTCCTCGAAGGTGTAGTCATCCTCCGCGAAGACATCGATCTGGGGCAGGCAGTTGAACGCGATCTGATACGGGTAGACCTTGGCCTCGGGCTCGATCATGTTGAACAGCTGGCGGACCTGGGTTTCCAGTTCGGTGATGGCCTTCTGCCCCGTGCCGGAAACGGCCTGGTAGGTGGAGACGATCACGCGTTTGATCCTGGCCGCGTCGTGCAGCGGCTTGAGGGCCACCACCATCTGGATGGTCGAGCAGTTGGGGTTGGCGATGATCCCCTTGTGCCAGTCCACGTCCTGGGGATTGACCTCGGGCACCACCAGGGGAACCTGCGGGTCCATGCGCCAGGCGCTGGAATTGTCGATGACCACGCAACCGGACTTGACGGCGAAGGGCGCGAATTTTTTCGAAGTGGAGCCGCCGGCGGAAAAAAGCGCGATATCCACGCCCTCGAAGGATTTCTCGGTCATCTCCTCGACGGTCAGCTCGGTGCCGGCGTACGGCACGGTGGTGCCGGCCGACCGCGACGAAGCCAAGGCCTTGACGGTCCTGGCCGGAAAAGCGCGCTGTTCCAAGGTCTTGAGCATCTCACGCCCCACGGCTCCCGTGGCCCCGGCCACGGCCACTACCAACTCGCCCCTGCCCATACGATCCTCCATGCAGTTAGAGAAGGAATGCCTCCGGCGGCCAGGGAAGGCGTCGCCTCCCCTGGACCTCTCCGCCGGGGGGATCATCCCCCCGGACCCCTTGAAAACATGCGTCGCGTTCCGGCGCGGGACGCGGCCCCGACGGCTCGTCGGGAGTCGTTTACAGCGTCAGCCCCGAAACGATGGACAACACGGCCTCGGCCTTGTTGAGGGTGTAAAGATGCACCCCGGGCGCGCCCCGGGCAATGAGGTCGCGCGCCTGCTCC
The DNA here is from genome assembly GCA_964576235.1 of uncultured Desulfovibrio sp. Classification (GTDB taxonomy): domain Bacteria; phylum Desulfobacterota; class Desulfovibrionia; order Desulfovibrionales; family Desulfovibrionaceae; genus Solidesulfovibrio. The sequence continues at coordinate 5,254 of CAZNUQ010000016.1, read as the reverse complement.
CGGGCGTGATTGATGCCCGCCTCGGCCACGGCCGCCTGGCCGCCGGCCGCGTCCGCCGCCTCCAGTTCGGCCAGGAAGGCCGGAGGCAGGCTCGCCCCGCAAAGCGAGGCGAACCGCTTGATGCTCGCCAGGCTCAGCACCGGCAGGACACCCGGCACGATGGGCCTGTCGATGCCCACCGCCCTGGCCCTGTCCACAAAGTCGAAATAGATATCGTTGTCGAAAAAAAGCTGGGTCACGGTGAAATCGCCGCCCAGGGCGATTTTGCGCCGCAGGTATTCCAGGTCCGACTCCGGCGAGACGGCCTCGGGATGGCCTTCGGGGTAGCCGGCCACGCCGATGCCCAGTTCCGGATATTCCTGGCGGATGAAGGCCACCAGGTCGCTTGCGTTCCGGAACTCATCGGAATCCGGGACGAAATGTTCCTGCCCCTTGGGCGGGTCGCCGCGAAGCGCCAGAACGTTGTCCACGCCGGCCTCGCCCAGGGCGTCGAGAAAGCCCTGGATCTTCTCCCGGCTGGCCCCGACGCAGGTCAGATGGGCCATGGGTTCGAGGCCGTACGCCGTGCGCAGCCGGGAGACGATCTCCAAGGTGTGGGCATGGGTGCTGCCGCCGGCCCCGTAGGTCACGGACACGAACAACGGCCGCACGGGCAAAAGCCGCTCCACGACCTCGAAAAAATTCGGCCAGGCCTCCCGCTCCTTGGGCGGAAAGAACTCCAGCGAGACAAACGGCCGTTTCGTTTCGATCAATTCCCCGATTCGCACACGGTCTCCTTTGTGGCTGGATGGAAAGAGACTCCGGGAACCGGAAGAAACGCCCCGCTTCCTTCACGTGCTCCCTGCTCTGGCGCCCCTGACGGTCCTGTCCGGGACGCGTCGCGACACGGCCACCCGGTCGCCGGTCTACCCTTCCTCCACCGCGGCTCCGGCGGCCAGGGCCTCCACCACATCCCGGTCGGCCGCCAAAAAGGGCCGCGACAGGGCCTCCACGGGCGTCAGCCACTCCATGCCCTGGCCTTCCAGGGGAACGGGCTCGCCAACAAAGGCGCGGACGTGGAAAAAACGCAGATGGACCGAAAGGTGTTCGTAGGCATGCGCTTTTTCCAGAAAAAAGGCAATTGCGGCCGGCCGGATGCCGAGTTCCTCGCGCAATTCCCGGCCAAGGGCCACCTCGGGGGTCTCGCCGGGCTCGATCTTGCCGCCCGGGAACTCGTAGGCCCCGGCCATGGACTTGCCCTCGGGCCGGCGCACGCCGAGATACCGGCCATCCCGCCAGATGACGGCGGCCACGACATCCACCACCCCGCCCCGGACGCTCACGAGGCCTCCAGCAAGGCGGCCCGGCGGGCCTCCAGGTCGGCGATTTCCTCTTCCAGCACGGCCATTCGGGCGAGCAGTTCCTCGGCCTCGTGGGACAGCGCGCCGTATTCCTTACTGAGCGAGGAGAAAAGCTCCCTCTGGGCGTAGGTTTCGGGATCGGCCATGACGGCCTCCACCTCGGCCTGCTTGGCGAGCACGGCCTCCAGGTCGGCCTCGAGCCGCTCGAAGACCTCGCGCTTGGGTTTGATGTCGCGATAGAGGGCGTTTCGCTGCTCGGCCGCCCGGCGCTTGCGCTCCCTGTCCTCCTGACGCGACGCCCTGGCCGCGGCCGGAGACGGTCCGTCCTCCTCCCCGATCCGGCAGGCGTTCGCCTCGGCCGACAGGGCGGCCTCGTAGGCGGCGAAACCCTCGTCGTACACGGTGACGCCGTCCCCGCCCACGGCCCAGACCTCTCCGGCCACCTCGCCGAGGAGATACCGGTCGTGGGCCACCATGAGGATGGTGCCGGAATAGTCGGACAACGCCCGCACCAGCGCCTCGCGGCTTTCCAGATCCAGGTGGTTGGTCGGTTCGTCGAGAACCAGGAAGTTGGCCCGGGCCGAAAAGAGCCCGGCCAGGACCAGCCGCGACTTCTCCCCGCCCGAAAGTTCCGACACCCGGCGTTCCCAGTACTCCTCGCCGAGGAGGAAAAGGCCCAGGACGGAGCACAGTTCCTGATGCGAGGCCTTGGGCCCGGCCATGCGCCGCATCTCGGCCATGACCAGGGCGTCGTTTTGCAGGATCTCCGTCTGGTGCTGGCTGAAATAGCCGATCTTGACGCCCGTGCCGAGGACGATCCGGCCGCTGTCGGGCCGTAGCGCCCCCACGACGAGCTTGAGCAGCGTGGTCTTGCCCGCCCCGTTGTGGCCGACCAGGGCCACCTTCTGCCCCCGGAAGAGCTGGAAGGTCAGCGGCGGCCAGATGGGCCCGCGTCCGGGATAGGCGTAGGCGAGCTCGGCGGCGGCGGCCACGGTCTTGTCGCATTTCTCGGGCTCGGGCAGGGTGAAATTGAGCGTCTTGACCCGCACGTCCGGCCGTTCGCTTTTGAGCGCCGAAAGCTCCTTTTCGAGCTTGTCCACGCTTTTGAGCTTGCTCTGGGCCTGCCTGGCCTTGGTGGCCTTGTAGCGGAAACGGTCCACGAAGGCGCCATGCTGCTTGATCTTGCTGTCGATGGCGGCGGCCTGCCGCTCCCACTGCTTTTCCATCTCCTCGCGCCAGGCCAGGAACTGGGAGAAGGAACCCGGCCGCCAGACAGGCTTGGCATCGCCCATGAACAGGGTATGGGTGGCCACCCGGTCGAGAAAGACGCGGTCGTGGGCGACGAAGACCAGCACCCCGGGAAAGGCGCACAGGAACGATTCGAGCCAGGCCACGGCCTCGAGGTCGAGATGGTTGGTCGGCTCGTCGAGGAGCAGCACGTCGGCCCCGGCCGTGAGCACCCGGGCCAGCTTGGCCCGTTCGCGCCAACCGCCGGAAAGGGCGGCCAGGGGCGCGCGCTGGTTCTCCTCGGAAAACCCGAGTCCCGTGAGAATGGTCTTGGCCCGGTGTTCGGGGTTGTAGCCCAGGGCGTGTTCCAGGCTGGCCTGTTCGTGGGCCAGCGCCGTCATCGCCGCCTGGTCGCCGGAGGCCACGGCCGCGTCGTAGCGCGCCCAGAACTCCTTCCAGGACGGCAAGGCGGCCATGACCCAGCCCAGAAGCGTCATGCCCAGATCGGCCTCGTCCATGTCCTGGGCCACGTAGCCGAGTCGCGCCCCGGTCGAGAGCGACACCTTGCCGCCGTCCGGTTCGGAGACGCCGGCGATGAGTTTGAGGAGCGTGGACTTGCCCGCGCCGTTCTGGCCGACCACGGCCAGCCGCGTGCCGCCGGGAATCTCCAGCGAGAACTCCCGGAAAAGATCGCGGCCGCCGTAGGACTTGGATAGATTTTGCAGACTGACTTTCGCCATGATCTCGTATCGCGTGCGGATTGGCCGCGCCCCAGGGCGCGGCATGAAGGGGGAAAACGCTTGCGCGCCGCTTCATACGCAAAAAAGGCCAGGAGAACCAGCCCCCGCCGGAGCCTCTTCCGGTCCGGGAACGGCCGGCCCGCCTGGCCCGCCCGTGTCGCCCCCCGGGAGGAGGGCAACACGGGTCATTTCCGAACGGCGCGCCGTCAGGCCAGGCGCTCGACCACCAGGTCGCCCATCCTGCCGCAACCGACCAGTGTCCGCCCCGGCTCCATGATGTCTCCGGTGCGGTAGCCGTCGGCCAGGGCCTTCGCGCAGGCCGCCTCGATGGCGTCGGCCGCCGCCTTTTCGTTGAAGGAATACCTGAGCATCATGGCCGCGGACAGGATGGTGGCCAGGGGATTGGCCTTGTCCTGGCCGGCGATGTCCGGGGCCGAGCCGTGGATGGGCTCGTAGAGGCCGGGATTGCCGGCGCCGAGGGAGGCCGAGGGCAGCATGCCGATGGAACCGGTGATGACCGCCGCCTCGTCGGAGAGGATGTCGCCGAAAAGGTTCTCGGTCACGATGACGTCGAATTGCGACGGATCGCGCACGAGCTGCATGGCCGCGTTGTCCACGTAAAGGTGCGACAGTTCCACGTCCGGGTAGTCCTTGGCCACTTCCAGAACCACGGCCCGCCACAGGCGCGAGACATCGAGCACGTTGGCCTTGTCCACGGAGCACAGCCTGCCCCGGCGCTTGCGGGCCGTCTCGAAACCGACCTTGGCGATACGCCGCACCTCGGATTCGCTGTAGACCATGGTGTTGAAGCCCACCTTCTCGCCGCCGCGTTCCTCGATGCCGCGCGGTTCCCCGAAGTAGGCGCCGCCGATGAGTTCCCGCACGACCATGACATCGAGTCCCCGGCCCACGATATCCGGGCGCAGGCAGCAGGCGGCGGCCAGTTCGGGAAAGAGCTTGGCCGGCCGGAGGTTGGCGAAAAGCCCCAGGGCCTTGCGGATGCCGAGCAGTCCCTTCTCCGGCCGGACGGCCGGATCGAGGGTATCCCACTTCGGTCCGCCGACCGCGCCCAGGAGCACGGCGTCGGCCGCCTTGCAGGCCGCGAGCGTGGCCTCGGGCAGGGGGCCGCCGGTGGCGTCGATGGCCGCGCCGCCGATGAGGGCCTCGGCGAACACGAAGTCCAGGCCGTGCTTTCCGCCGACCGCCTGCATGACCTTCACGGTCTCGGCCACGATCTCCGGACCGATGCCATCCCCCGGCATCACACAGATATTGTAACGCATGCGTATGTCCTTGAATGCCTCCGGGGGATCGTCCCCCGGCCCCCGGGTGAGGGGGAAACCCTGATGCTGTCGATACGGAAAGCCCCCGCGGCACGTTCCCCGAAGGGACGGTCCAGGAGGCTTTCCGTCCTCCGTTTCCTACGAACGCGCCGCGAGGCGATCCTTGACGTAGGGGACGAGGCCCCCCTTGTCGAGAATGCCCTTCATGAACGGCGGCACGGGCTTGCACTGGATCCTGGCGCCCGTGGTCACGTTTTCGATGACGCCGGCGTCGGCGTCCACCTGCAGTTCGTCGCCGTCACCGATCCTTTCCACGTCGTCGCCGATTTCCAGGAGCACAAGCCCCATGTTGAAGCTGTTACGGTAGAAGATGCGGGCGAAGCTGTGGGCGATCACCACCGGGATGCCGGCACCGAGCAGGGCCACCGGGGCGTGCTCGCGCGAGGAGCCGCAGCCGAAGTTCTCGCCGGCGACCATGATGTCGCCCTTTCTCACCCGTTTGATCCAGCCGGGCTCCAGGCCTTCCATGCAGTTGGCCCCGAGTTCGGCCATGTCGGTGGTGACCAGGAACCGGGCCGGTATGATGGCGTCGGTGTCGACGTGCGCCCCGACCTTATGCGCTTTGCCGTGCAACATGTTCAGTCTCCTTGCGGGATGCAGACTG
>CAZNUQ010000015.1:27350-56930 GCA_964576235.1 uncultured Desulfovibrio sp. | reverse complement strand
GGCATTACGGCATGCGCAGGTAGCGGGCGTCGATCCAGCCGGCGACCCCGGAATCGGCCAGCACCACGCGGGCCCAGCCGTTCTGGTATTCGTAGACGCGCAACGCGATGCCCTTGTGGGCCACGGCCACCACCGCGCAGGCCGGGGCCGGGCAGTTGCGGACGTTGACCGAGTCGGCCGACACCACGCGGACGTAGCCGGCCGGAGGCGGCGGTGTCAGATCGATGGACACGCTGCATCCAACGGTCAAGAGCGCCAGCAACAACGCCGTCCCGCACGCACCCGCCAGTTTCGTCTTCATGGTTCCCCCCGGGCATGATGATGTCGATTTTTCATCACTCATGCCCAAGCGGGGCCTGTTTGTCCAGGAATTCCTTGACATTTTGCCGCGCTCCGGTCCACTCGGGCCAGGGGGGCGCGCATGGAACTGACCGTCCTTTCGGACAACAACACGCTGACAGACCGTTATTTCCTGGGAGAGCCGGGGCTGTCCTTCCACATCCGGGAAGGGGGGCGGCGCGTGCTGTTCGACTGCGGGTATTCCGACGTCTTTTGCCGCAACGCGGGGCGGGCGGGGATCGATCTGGGGGCACTGGACACGGTGGCCCTGTCCCACGGCCATCTGGACCACACCTGGGGCCTGGCCGCCCTGCTGGCGTGTTGGGCGGGCCGGGCGGCCGAGGGGCGTCCCGTGCCCCGGCCGGTCCTGGTGGCCCACCCCGAGGCCCTTGCGCCGCGGTTTTGCGACGGCGCGCCCATCGGCGCGCTCCTTGGCGAGGCGGCCCTGGCGGATTTTTTCGACGTGCGCCTGACGCGCGAACCTCTCTGGCTTTCGAGGCGGCTGGTCTTTCTGGGAGAGATTCCCCGCCGGCTTCCCTTCGAGGCCGGGCCGCCCATCGGCGAGCGCCGCGTCGCCGGAGGCACGGTGCCGGACGACGTGCCGGACGACAGTGCCCTGGCCTACCTGGGAGACGGCGGCCTGGTCATCGTCACCGGCTGTTCCCACGCCGGCATCTGCAACATCGTGGCCCATGCCCGGGAGGTCACCGGCGAGGGCCGGCTGGCCGCCGTGGTCGGCGGATTGCACCTGCTCGACCCCGGGCCCGGGCGGCTCGAGGCCACGGTGGATTTCTTGCGGGCCGCCGGTCCGGCCGCGCTGTATCCCTGCCATTGCACGGGGCTGGCCGCCAGGATGGCCCTGACCCGGGCCGCGCCGGTCGTCGAGGTCGGGGCCGGGCTGGTCCTGGCGTTCGACGCCTGAGGCCGGCGCCCCGGAGCGTCTAGCGCGGCGGGGGCGACAGGATGGCCTGCCGCAGGAGTCCGGCCATTTCGGCGTTGAGTCCGACGTTGGCGTGGGCGTCCACGTCGTTGACCATCATGCCGGCCGGGTCGCGGCCGGCGCAAAGCGGCGTCAGATCCACCGTCTCCACGCCCCGCGCCCGGAAGTGGCCGGCGACCCTGGCGGTCATGGAGGCGGTGCCGGCCACGTCGGCGAGGCCGGGGATCACCAGGACGATCAGGCGCACATGCCGTTGCCGGCACCAGTCCGTGATGGAGTCGAGTTCGGCCGCGTGGGCGGCCCACACGGCGGGGTCGGCGTAGGCCTGGCGCAGCCGGTCCCAGAACGCGCCGGCCGCCTCGGAAACCTTGCCCGTCCGGGCCAGCCGCCAATAGACGAAATTGGCCAGGGCGGAGTGGTCCACGAGATACCTCACCACGGCGGTCTTCGGAAACCGCACGTCGAAGGGCAGGGCGAAGCCGGTTTTCCCGGCCGCCCGGTAGATGTCGTTGACGAAATAGGCGAGCACCACCACGTCCGGGGGGACGGGGTAGGCGCGCAGGGCCTGGTCCTCGTCGACGGTGTCCCAGCCGATCATGGCCGCGTTGGCCACGCGCCAGCCCGGTCCGAGCTCCCGTCCCAGCACGTCGGCGAAGCGGTCCTCGGCCCGGTCGATGCCGTGTCCGGCGGCGAAGGAGTCGCCCACCACCAGCACGAGTTTTTCCCCGTCGGCCTTGGGGCGCGGCTCCGCGTCGCGGTAGCCGAGGCTGTTGACGGGATGCCAGTGTCGCGCGAACCAGTTGCGGCTCGACATGGTGATGTTGAAACCGTCGGACTGGGCGAAAAAGCAGCTCATGCCGAGGTCCAGGGCGAGCAAAACGATCAGGATGGCGTCCGCCGTCGTGAGGATCGCCAGTCCCCGGGCCCTGGCCCGGTCCGCGCCCATGCGGCGAAGGGCCCACAGGACGAGGGCGTTCGCCGCGGCCAAGGCCGCCAGGACCGGGATCGCGACGGGCATGGCGGCGTCAGGACGCGGCGTTCCTGTCCTTTTTGCGCCAGGATTTTTCCTGGCCGGAGCGCAGGCGGGCGATGTTTTCCCGGTGCTTCCAGACGATCAGGGCGGCCACGGCCAGGGCCGCGGGCGTCAGGGCGGCCGGGCCGAGGACGAGGGTCAGCGCGGGCAGGGCCGCGGCCAGGACCAGCGAGCCGGCCGAGACGAACCCCGTGGCCCAGATGACGGCCACGCAGGCGGCCACGGACAACAGCGTGGCGACGGGGGCGGCGGCCAGGAACACGCCGATGGTGGTGGCCACGCCCTTGCCGCCCGTGCCGTGGAGAAAGACGGAATGCATGTGCCCGAGCACGGCGGCCAGGATCACCAGGGAGACGAACAGCCACGAACCGGACATGGCCCGGGCCGCCAGCACCGGCAGGAGCCCCTTGGCCAGGTCGAGGGCCAGGGTCAGGATGCCGTAGCGCGTGCCGCACAGCCTGGCCACGTTGGTGGCGCCGGTATTGCGGCTGCCGGCCAGCCGGGGGTCGATGCCGCAGCCGGCCAGGGCCACCAGCACGCCGAAGGGGACGGCCGCCACGAGGTAGGTCAGGCCGATGAAAAGGACGTATGCCATGCCTCGTTCTCCCTTGCGCGCGTTGCCGGCCCCGGGTCACGTCCAGGGCGTGTTACGTTTTCCGGGGGCAACGCGTTTGAATCATCACCGTTTATTCCTTAAAAAATACTGCCGTATTTTTTAAGGGGCGCCACACGGGGAGGCGCCGGCGCCCATGAACATGGCCTCGGCCGCCTCGGGCAGGGAGGCCGGGATCTCCTCGGCCCCGAAAACGCGCAATTCGTTGGTGAGCGGGTCGATCTTGCCCAAGCGTAAGGCATATCGCTGGCCGATGTAAATCGTGTCGCCGAGGGTGTCCCGGGTGGCCCGGACGTAGATCTGCATGTCGGGCAGGGAAAGCGAGACGAATCCGCCGGCGATGTCCACCACCACGCCCTCGAAGGTGCGTTCCCGGCAGTGGCGTTGGAGGAAAAGGAGCTTCCAGTAGCGCGGCCGGAACCGTTGCACCCGGCCGACGGCCTCGATGCGCGCGGACAGGCGTGGCAGCATGGCCTCGAGGTCGCCCCGGCTCCAGCGGGGCGCGCCGGCGCGCAGCAGGCTTTCGAGCTGGGCCAGGTTGACCAGGTCGGCGTAGCGCCGCAGGGGCGAGGTCACCGGGGCGTAGGCCGGCACGGCCAGCGTGGCGTGGGGCCTGGGGTCCGGTTCGGTCAGGGTCGGCGGCAGCTCGCGCACGACCCGCTGGATCGAGGGCGGATCGTCGTGCACGCCCCGGACCTCCGGAGGCAGGGTGGCGTCCTGGGTCCGAAACAGCATGGCCGCGCCGTGGGAGACGGCGTACTCGGCGGCCGCGGTGTTGCCGAGGATCATGAACTCGCTGACCAAAAGCTGCGATTTCGGGTAGGCCGGGCACACGTCCATGCGGACCGTGACGTTGTCGGGATAGCCGCCCAGGACGATTTCGGGCTCGGGCCGCTCGATGACCACGGCCCCGCGTTCCAGGCGTTTTTGCCGCAGCAGGTCGGCCAGGGCGTAGCCCAGGCGGTAGGACGCGGGCGCGTCCGGACCGTTGAGGAGGGCTTCCACGGCGGCGTAGTTGGTGTTTTCGGCCAGACGCACGAACGACTTGCGCATGGCGAACCCCAGGGTGTCCCCGTCGGCGGAAAATTCCCATTCCATGACCAGGGACGGGCGCACCTCGCCGGCAAGCAGGCTGTAGAGGCCGGTGCCGAGGACCTCGGGCAGCATGTGGCTCACGCCTTCGGGGAGATAGATGCTGGAGGCCCGATGGGCCACGGCCGTATCGAGGGGGCCGCCGAACTCCCAGTCCAGGGCCGGGTCGGCCAGGGCCAGCACCAGGCGGAAGCCGCCGTCAGGCCGGGCCTCGACGTGAAAGGCGTCGTCGATGTCGCGGGTCGTGGGGGAATCGATGCTGACGAAGGGCACGGGCTCGGGCTCGCGGGCCAGGGCCGCCAGCCCGGCCTCGCGGGCGTCCACCTCGGCGGCGTGGTCCCCCCACCAGCCGTCGCCGAAGGCGTAGTCGGCCTGATCGAGGAGGTAGTTGTGGTGGGGCGCGACGATGCCCCACTGGGTGGCCAGGATGAGGGGCAGGAAGGGATGCTCGGGCAGCCCCTTGCGCAGCATGGCCCAAAGCGTGGCCACCTCGGGGTCCTCGGCGTCGGCGATGAGCCGGCGCAGCAGGTCGGCCAGCCTCGCCGCGGCCCCGGGATCGAGCCGGCCGGCCAGGGCGGCGGACTTTTTCCGCTCGGCCCCCGAGGCCCAGCCCTGCCACAGTTCCTTGAAGAAGGCCTGGCCGGCCACGAACACCTTCTCCCGTTCCTCGGCCAACGCGGCCTCGGTCAGGCGCCGCTCCACGGTCTCGGCGGTGTAGACCTCGAATTTGGGCGGATGGAACTTGAAATGGGTCTTGCAGCCCAGAAGCGCCCGGCCCATGGCGGCCACGGCGTCCACATCGGGATCCTCGGCGACCAGGCCGGCGAACCAGTCGGCCGACTCCTCGCGCACCTCGCCCTGGGCCAGCTCCCAGAGTTCCAGGGGCGCGACCGTCCTGGCGGCGGCCTCGCGCCGGGCCTGGTGCGCGGACAAGATCTCCAGCATCTCGCTGCGGTCCCGGGCGCCCTCGTAGCGCGGCCCCATCCAGGGCAAAACCCGGGAGAGGGGCAGCTTCTCCTCGCGTTTGGTCAGGGTGTACAGCCGCAGCCGGCCGGAGGCCTCCTCCAGCACCCAGGCCACCTGGGTCTGGTTGCCCTGCATGAATTCGACCACGCATCCCGGACCGGCATACCGTTCCAACGCCATTGGGCATCCTTTCAAGGGGAAGGCGGGAGGAACCGGGGAGGGAATCCCTTCTCGCGAAAAGGAATTCCCTTCCCCGGCCCCCCTCCCTCCTCAAAAACGTTTCACGGGGGTTATGGTGTTTCGATGGCCGCCGGAGGCGGAAAGGCCCCTTCGGCCTAATGCCGAAAGGACCGCTGGCCTGTGAAGACCATGGCCACCTGGGGCGCGGCCTCGTTGCAGGCGGCGATCACCTCGGTGTCGCGGATGGAGCCGCCGGGCTGGGCGATGGCCGTGACCCCGGCCCCGATGCACAGGTCCACGCCGTCGCGGAAGGGGAAGAAGCCGTCGGAAACCACCACCGAGCCGGCCAGTCCGCCGCAGGCGGCCTCGGTGCGGCGGATGATGTCCACGAGCCTGCCCTGGAGTTCGTGCTCGCTGTCGGCCTTCTTGGTCAGCTCGTAGAGGGACAGGCCGCATTCGGCGAACGCCAGGCGGTCGGCGTACTTGGTCTTGGCCTTGTGGATGGTCAGCTCCACCACGCCCACCCGGTCCTGTTCGCCGGTGCCGATGGCCACCGTGGCCCCGTCCTTGGCGAAGATGACGGAATTGGAGGTGACGCCGGCCTCGACGGCCCAGGCGAAAAGCAGGTCCTCGGCCTCGCGGGGGGTCGGCGCCCGGGCCACCAGCGTGGTCCCGGCCTTGTCCGTGGCCTCGGCCGGCAGGAAATCGCCGGCGCCGAGGATGCGGTTGCGGAAGGAGAACTGGAGGACCAGCCCGCCGTCGGCCAGGGATTTGATGTCGAGGAAGGGCTGGCCCACGAGGGTCTCCAGGTGGGCGAGTCCCGGCAGCTTGAAGATGCGCAGGTTCTTTTTGCTCTTGAGGGTGGCCAGGGCCTCCGGCTCGTAGTCCGGGGCGGCCACGACCTCGAAATAGGCGGCGTTGATGCGCTCGGCCGTGGCCGCGTCGAGGGTGCGGTTGACGACCACGGCGCCGCCGAAGGCGGCGATGCGGTCGGCGGCGAAGGCGGCCTCGAAGGCCGCGGTCAGGCCCGCATCGGACCAGGCCGCGCCGCAGGGGTTGTTGTGCTTGAGGATGACCGCGGCGGGTTTGGCGGCGAGGTACTGTAAGATGTTGACGCCGTTGTCAACGTCGGTGAGATTGGTCTTTCCCGGGTGCTTGCCGGACTGGAGCAGGTGCTCCTCGGTGGCGGCGCACACGAGGCCGTCGCCAGGCCCGCGGAAGGCGACGCCGCCCAGGGAGAGGCGGCCGGCCACCGGGGCGTAGAGGGCCGCCGGCTGATCCGGGTTCTCGCCGTAGCGAAGGCCCTTGTCCTCGCCCTCGATGGTCCAGGTCCGCTTGGCGAACGCCAGTTCGGCATCGCCGAGGCGGATGACGAGTTCGGCCGGGAAGGGGTCCTCCACCATGGTGGTGTACATTTTTTTCAGGTCGCTCATGGCTGCGCCGCTCCTTGCGTTGTGGTGCGAGGGGATGCCTAGCACAGCCGGCGCCGCTGGGCAAATTGCATTTGGAAGGCCCGCCCGATTCTGCTAGGTAGTCCTTTCCGCGCCTGGCGCGGATGCAGTTCGCGGGGATGGGTACGATCGTGGAACATGTGTTGCTCAAACTGGCCAGACAGCTTCGGGCCTTCGACGAGGCTTCCCTCATGGCCCTTTGGGACAAGTATGCCGAGGCGGTCAGCCGCTTCGAGCCGTCCCAGCGCTGGGAAGAGTCGGTCCTTGTCCTGGCCATGATCCAGGGCATGCGTTTTAAAAACCAGTTGTTCAATCATCATTGGGCCGAGGGCCGCCTGCCGGGACAGCCTGGAACCCCGGTGCCGGCCGCTTCCGGACCCGCGCCGGGCCGGGAGGGCGAGCCGGACGCGACGGGCGCCGCCGATGGACGGGCCGCCCCCGCCAAGCCGGCCCGCCGGGGCAAGGTGCTGGCGTTCCGGCCCAAGGATGCAGGGGAGTCATAGGTCATGGGCGAATACCGCAACCCGCAGGGGCCCGGCGCCGGCCGGGGCATCGTCATTCACGGGGCGCAATGGGGCGACGAGGGCAAGGGCAAGATCGTCGACCTCCTGACCGAATCCGCCAAGGCGGTCGTGCGCTTCCAGGGCGGCAACAACGCCGGGCACACCCTCGTTGTCGGCGGGGAGAAGACCATCGTGCACCTGATGCCCTCGGGCATCCTGCACGAGGGAACCGCCTGCCTGATCGGCAACGGCGTGGTCCTCGATCCCGAGGTGCTGTGCCGCGAGATGGACACCCTGGCCGCCAAGGGCGTGGACGTTTCGCCCGAGCGCCTGATCGTCTCCCGCAAGACCCACGTCATCATGCCCTACCACCGGCTGATCGACGGCGCCCGGGAATCCCTGCGGGCCGGCGGCAAGATCGGCACCACCGGCCGGGGCATCGGGCCCTGCTACGAGGACAAGATGGCCCGCATCGGCATCCGGGCCGGCGATTTCGCCGATCCGGAACTGCTGGCGCGCAAGATCGGCCAGGCCCTCGTGGAGAAGAACACCCTTTTCACCAAGCTCTACGACATGCCGGCCCTGGACCCCGGCGCCGTGGCCGAGGGGCTGGCTCCCGTGGCCAAACGGCTTCTGCCCTACCTCGGCGACGTGTCCTCGGTCATCCAGAAGACCCTGGCCACGGGCGGCGACGTGCTCTTCGAGGGCGCCCAGGGAACGCACCTGGACATCGACCACGGCACCTACCCCTTCGTGACCTCGTCCAACACCGTGGCCGGACAGGCCGCCGCCGGCAGCGGCTGCTCGACGAACGTGCTGCACCGCGTGGTGGCGGTGGTCAAGGCCTACACCACCCGGGTTGGCTCGGGCCCCTTCCCCACGGAGCTTTTCGGCTCCGTGGGCGACTACCTCCAGGAAAAGGGCGGCGAATTCGGGGCCACCACCGGCCGCAGGCGCCGGTGCGGCTGGCTCGACCTGGCGCTTTTGCGCGAGTCGGCCCGGCTGTCCGGCCCGACCGAGATCGCCCTGACCAAGCTCGATGTCTTAAGCGGCCTCTACGAGATCAAGATCTGCATCGGCTACCGCTACAAGGGCAAGGTGTACGAGTACCCGCCCCAGGAAGAGGGCGCCCTCGAATGCGTGGAGCCGATCTACGAGACCATGCCCGGCTGGGAGGAAGACCTTTCGGGCATCACGGCCTGGGAGGAGCTTCCCCTGGCCGCCCGGGAATACGTCTCGCGCATCGAACAGGCCCTGCAGACCACCTGCTCGATCCTCTCCGTCGGCCCGGACCGCCGGCAGACGATCCTTCGCGGCTAGCACGACACGGGGCGGGGGCGCTTCGCCGCGCCCGCCCCGTTTTTTCCCGTCTCCCGCAGGGGCCGGGGGGAACGCCTCCTCCCGGCGGGCGCGAGACGGCACCCGTCGCCGGAGGCAGCGACCAATCCCATGGACACTCGGACCGCTTCCCTTTTTGGCGTCGCCGCGAGGCAGGCGCACGTCCTGGCCGGGCTCGACGCCCTGGCCCGGGCCGTGCCCCAGGCGGTGATCCTGGAAGGCGGCTCGGCCGGCGAACGGGCGGCCATGGCCCTGTGGCTCGCGGCCCGGCTCAACTGCCCCGAGGGCGCGCCGCCGTGCGGGGCGTGTCCCGCCTGCCGGCAGATCCTCGGGAAGGTGTTTCTCGATCTTCAATATTTCGACGGCACGGCCGAAACGATCAAGGTCGACCCCATGCGCGAGGTGCGCCGCCTTGTCGGCGAACCGCCGCGCGGCCCGGGCCACCGGGTGATCGTTCTGGCCGAGGCCCAGGCCCTGACCGACGAGGCCGCCAACGCCCTGCTCAAGGCCATGGAGGAGCCGCGCCCGGGAAACGTGTTCGTCCTGCTCGCGCCCCAGCGCGAACGCCTCTTCCCCACCCTGGTGTCCCGCTCCTTCGTGCTCACCCTGGCCTGGCCGGACCCGGGCGCGCCGTCCCCGGCCGGCGGCGAGGACGATCCCTGGCCGCTGCTCGACGCCCTGGCCGCCTTCTGGCGCACGGGGCGGGGCTGGTTCTCCGGGGCCAAGGGGCGCCCCTCCCGGGCCGCGGCCGAACGGGTCATCACCGAACTTTCGCGCGATCTGGCCGGCGCCCTGGCCGGCCGGGCCGACACCCCCCTCGGGTCCCTGCTTGCCGCCTGCCCCGACCCGGATGCGCCCCGCCGCATGGACCTGCTCCTGGCCGAATGCCAGGAGGCGCTCATCGTGACGGTCAATCCCGCCCTGGTGCTGGACCGGCTGGCCACCCGGGCCTACCTCTGGCTGCGCGGCTAGGGGCGGCGCCCTTTCGACATCCTCGTTCCGGATGGCCGAGGAGCGCCTCCGGCGGCCAAGGGGTTTTGTCCTTCGCAAGCCGGTTTGATTGTTTCCTGGTTGCGCCGTTCCGCTTTTTCCGGCGGTCCGAAAACGAACGCCCGCCACCGGCAGGACCGGCGGCGGGCGTTCGATGATCGCGTCTGGACGGGAGGCTTACTGGGCCGCTTCGTCCTTTTTCTTCTTCTTGGGCACGCCCTGGTAGTGCATGGTCTGCCGCTCGGTGGCCACGGCGCGATGCTCCTTGGCCATGGTCAGGCAGCCCGTGGGGCAGGCGTCGGCGCACACGCCGCAGTACACGCAGGACATGGCCTCGCAATCCCAGGTCCCGGCCTTGTTGTCGACGGTGATGCACTGGGAGGGGCATTTGATCATGCAACTCCGGCAGAAGATGCATTCGTCGATATTGATGTCGAGCCGTCCGCGAAAGCCCTCGAAATGGCCCCGCACCGCGAAGGGATAGAGCCGGGTGGAGCTTTTGCGCAGCAGGTTCGAAACGACGTTCTTGGTCATGTTGAACATGGAACCGCGCTCCTTTTTACCGTTCGGTGCAGCTGATGCAGGGGTCGATGGACAGGATGATGACCGGCACGTCGGCCAGTTCGCACCCGGGCAACATGGCCAAAAGCGGCGGGATGTTGGCGAATGTCGGAGTGCGGATGCGGACCCTCTCCAGGTTTTTCGAGCCGTTGCCCTTGATGTAGTACAAAAGCTCGCCCCGGGGCTGTTCCACGCGGGTCACGACCTCGCCCTCGGGCTTGCCCTTGACCTTGGCGGCCAGCATGCCGGCGGGCAGATCGAGGTTGGGGGGCGGCGCGGCGGTGATGCGGTGCTTTTTTTCGCGCTTGTAGGCCTGCATGATGTCGCCGCGTTCCCCGCCGATGGGTTTGGGGGTTTCCTCTTCGAGGAGGACGCCCTCGACGCTGGTGGCGGTTTCGCCGGCGGGCATGCGGGCCATGGCCAGGCGCACGAGGTCGATGGCCTGCAGCGTCTCGCGGAAGCGCACGGCGGTGCGGGCGTAGCAGTCGCCGGCGTGCTCGACGATGGGGTCGAAGCCGAGTTCGCCGAAGGCGGCGTAGCCGGTCTGGCGCATGTCCTGGGCCCAGCCGCTGCCGCGCAGGGTCGGGCCGGCGGCGCCGAGCTGGTAGGCCTGTTCCTTGGTCAGGACGCCCACGCCCACGGTGCGTTTTTTCACGGTGTAGTCGTTGAGGATCGTGCTCTTGAGCTGCTTGATCTCCTTTTCCATGATGGCAAGCTGCTCGTCGATCCACTGGCACTGCTCGGGGGAGAGGTCGCGGCGCACGCCGCCGACCACGTTGACCGAAACCACCACGCGGTTGCCGCAGGTGGCTTCCATGATGTCCATGACGCGTTCGCGCACGCGCCAGAACTGCATGAACAGGCTTTCGAAACCGAAGGCGTCGGCGAAAAGCCCGAGCCACAGCAGGTGGCTGTGGATACGGTGCAGTTCGCCCCAGATGGTGCGCAGGTACTTGGCGCGGCGGGGAACCTCGACGCCCATGATCTGCTCGACGCCTTCGCAGTAGCACAGGGCGTGCAGGCAGGAGCAGATGCCGCAGACGCGCTCGACGATCTGGATCATCTGGTTGAAGTCGCGGACCTCGCAGAGTTTCTCGAGTCCGCGATGGACATAGCCGAGGGTCGGCACCGCTTCGATGACGGTTTCGTCCTCGATGGTGAGCTTAAGGTGCAGAGGCTCCGGCAAGACCGGATGCTGCGGGCCGAAAGGTAATATGGTACGGGCCATAAGCTTCCCTCTTTAGGACTGTTTTTGCGCCACGCTGACCTTGCAGAAGGGCATGGTGCGGACTTCTTCTTCAAGGTACAGGGAACCACCGAAATCGAGCACGAGATCGCCGAAGCAGATTCCGAACTGGTCGCGGATCTCGTTTTCGATGAGCAGTGCGCAGAAGTACACCGGAGAGATGCTCGGCACCACGGTTTCCTTTGGCACGGTCAAACGGTAATGCTTGAGGGCCAGGTCCTTGTCGAAGTGGTACAGGATGTCAATGCCGGCCTCGCCGGTGTCCACCGCGGTCATGGTGACCAGCCGCCATCCCTCGCCGAGGCACTGCTTGGCGACGTCGCGGACGGCATCGGGGGTGATGGATATCGTTTCCAGCACGGTAGCTTCCTCAAAACGGGGCAAGGCCCCGGTTGCATCGTTCGTCCCGACCGGTCGGCCGAAAAAGGCCGCGACCGGCGCTAGGCGGTCATGCCGAGCAGGGTCTTGACCTTTTCCAGGGCCGCCACCACGCCGTCGATGATGGCCTCGGGGCGAGCCGGGCAGCCGGGCACGTAGACATCCACGGGGATGACCTGGTCCACGCCGCCGACCACGTTGTAGGCGTCGCGGAACACGCCGCCGGAGCAGCCGCAGGCGCCGATGGCGATGACGGCCTTGGGGCCGGGCATCTGTTCGTAGATGTTCTTGAGCACGTGCTGGTTGCGCTTGTTGACGGTGCCCGTGACCAGCAGCACGTCGGCGTGCTTGGGGTTGCCGACGTTGACGATGCCGAAGCGTTCGATGTCGTACAGCGGGGTCAGGCAGGCCAGGACCTCGATGTCGCAGCCGTTGCAGCTGCCACAGTCGAAGTGGACCACCCAGGGGGACTTGATGCGTCCTTTGTTGATCATGTTGCCTAACATGGTGCGCTCTCTTTTTTGGGCTGGAGGTCGTTTAATGAGCGTAGAGCCAGATGACGTTGATCGCGGTCAGGACCACCCCCATGCCGACGGCGGACTTCAGCATGACCCGCCAGGTGAGGCGCGCCGTGACGTTGTCCACGAGGAGTTCGGCCAGGTAGGTGAGGGCCACCAGCACGATCATGCCCACAACGCTCGTCGACCAGAACAGCGCGCACAGGCCGAGGACCAGGATCACCTCGTACCAGTGGGCGATCTCGATCAGGGCCAGGTAGGGACCGGAGTACTCGGTGTACACGCCGCGCACCAATTCCTGGTGCGCGTGGTGGCAGGCCGAGATGTCGAAGGGCGACTTGCGCAGCTTGATGGTCAGCGCATAGCCCAGGACGATGAACATGAGCGGAATGTCGTAGAGCAGCGGCCGCTGGAGGTCGAACACGGCGCTCACCTTGAAGCTGCCGGTGACCATGGCGATGGCCGCGAAGACGAGGATCAGAAGCGGCTCGTAGGCCAGCATCTGGAGCAGTTCGCGCTGTCCGCCGATCTGGCTGTAGGGCGAGGGCGAGGCCAGGGCGCCCATGACCAGGAAGACGGCGCCGATGGTCAGCACGAAGAAGATCAACAGCAGGTCCGAGCCGGTGAACAGCAGGACCACGGACATGGCCGCGCCGACCACGTAGACCCAGGCGCAAAGGGCCTGCCAGGTGTTGACCACCATGGGTTCCTTGCCGAGCAGCTTCAGCACGTCGTAGATGGGCTGCAGGACCGGGGGGCCGTAGCGGGACTGCAGCCAGGCGGTGACCCGGCGATCCGCGCCGGAGATGAGCGCGCCCGCGATGGGGGCCAGACCCAGGGCCAATATGGCGAGGATGATTTTGGTTATCACAGGGCGCCTCCGAAGAGCATGATCACCAGCACGGCGAGGGCGATGACGTTGATCCACTTGGACAGCAGGTTCTCGCCGAAGAACTGCTCAAGGTAGTAGTTGCTGGAGGACACGGCCACGGGCTGGCCCAGGGGGCCGCGGAAGCCGGCCTGTCCGGAGACGGTGAGCTGTTCGCCGCACAGGTAGGGCGCGGACACCTGGGAGGCGGTCACCTTGCGGGCCTGCTTGACGGCGTAGAAAAAGCCCAGGCCGAGCAGGATGAACAGCGGGTAGATGATGAACACGCCGAGATCGGACGTGAAGTTGCCAAGCGGCACGGTGTAGGCCGTGGCCTTGTAGTACAGGGCCACCACCGGCGCGACCAGGGCGTTGTAGACGAACGGGGAGATCAGGCTCACCAGGACGGCCATGGCGGCCAGGATCACCAGCGGGGCGCGCACGGACGCGGCCTGGGTCTCAGGCTGGGGCTTCCCGAAGGGAGCGGCCAGCAGGATGCCCGCCCAGCGGGCCCAGAACAGCACGGTCAGGCCCGAACCCAGGGCCAGCATGACCATGATCAGGAACTGGCCGTGGGCCGACTCGATGGCCATCCACTTGGCCATGAGCATGCCGAAGGGCGGCAGCATCATGGTCATCACACCGATGATGGTCACCAGGGCCGTGCGGGGCATGCGGGCGAACAGGCCGCGCATGTCCTCGATGTCGCGGGAGCCGATCTTCTGTTCGATGGCGCCCACGCACAAAAACAGCAGGGCCTTGGAGATGGCGTGGAAGAGGATGAGCAGGATGGCCGCCGTGATGGCCGCCGGGGTGTTGATGCCGGCGCAGGCGATGATCAGCGCCAGGTTGGAAATGGTGGAGTAGGCCAGGACCTTCTTGCCGTTGGACTGGCCCACGGCCAGGGCCGCCGTGGCCAGGAACACGAAGGCCCCGAACAGGGCCACGAAATTGCTGAAGACGGTGCCGGCGTAGATCGGGGCCAGACGCACGATGATGTAGACGCCGGCCTTGACCATGGTGGAGGAGTGGAGCAGGGCCGAGACCGGGGTGGGGGCGACCATGGCCCCGGTGAGCCAGCTCTGGAAGGGCGCCTGGGCCGACTTGGTCATGCCCGCGAAGACGAGCAGGAACATGGGGGCCAGGATGGCGCTGCCGGCCACCGCGAATTCCGGACCGCGGGCCAGGACGTCCTTGAGGGACAGGGTGCCGGCGGTCTTTTGCAGCAGCACGATGCCGAACAGGAAGGCCGTGCCGCCGAGGACGTTCATCCACAGGGCGCGCTCGGCGTTTTTCCGGGCGATTTCCGTGTCGTCATGCCCGATGAGCATGAACGAGCACAGCGTGGTGCATTCCCAGAAGAAATACATCCACAGCATGTTGTTGGCCAAAACCAGGCCGTTCATGGCGCCGAGGAACAGGATGATGAAAAAGAAGAAGCGGGGCTGCTTGGACCGGGACAGGTGCAGATGCTCCTCGTGCTCCTTCATGTAGCCGATGCCGTAGACGGCGATCAGGGAGCCCACGATGGAAATGATGAGCACCATGACCAGGCTCAGGTCGTCGGCGTAAAAAGCCGGGATCGGGGTATGGTCCTTGAGGAAGACAAATTCGAACCAGGCCAGTCCGACGATCTGGGCAAGGGTGAGCCAGATGATGATTTGGTTTTTGCGCTTGAAACCGACGAAGAGCACGACGAAAAGGATGACGAAGTCGCCGAGGGTGACCAGCGAGTTGTAAAGAGGGGCGGTTGATAGGGTGAACGCTCCGCCGCGGAGCATCGCCAACGACGCGAGGATGAGCACTCCCGCCGTCGCCACCAGGATGACCTTGCGCACGTTTTGCCCTCGCAAAACGAGCAACGCGGCTGCCACCAAAAACGGCAACAGCACTGTCACAAAGACCAACGTATCGAGCATAGGCACCTCGGAAAGAGTTTGGGGGCCGCCCGGAACACACGCCCCACCCCCGCCGCGGGGCAGGACCGTCCCAGCATAATACGACCGCTGCGTTGGAATTCTAGGCTCCATGGGAAAGAGCGTCAAGGATAAGCACCTTATTGGGAAAAACGGGCGGGCGCAATAGTGTGATTACTTTCACAAGGTCGTATTCCAAGGGGTTGCGCTTCACCCCCGCCGCCGTTGCAGGCGCCTTTTCCCGCGCTCCCCCCCGGCCTGGCGCGAATATCCCGCTTCGGCGGACGCCCGGGAGGGATTGTTTTTGCCTTCCTTCGCCAAAAAAAAATTATCGTTGTCCCCTTGCCTTTCCGGTCGATGTGATTAGATACGTTCCCATCGGCCGCTAGCACTCCCTGCTGGCGAGTGCCAAGCGGCGGCCAGTCTGCCAAATACCACCTGGAGGTTCCCGTATGAAGCTCAAACCGTTAGGCGATCGCGTTCTCGTGAAACGGCTGGAACAGGAGGAAGTCACCAAGGGGGGCATCATCATCCCCGACTCCGCCAAGGAAAAGCCCATGAAGGGCGAAGTCATCGCCGCAGGGCCGGGGAAGATCGGCGACGACGGCAAGCATCTCAAGATGCATGTCGAAAAGGGCGACCTGGTCCTTTTCAACAAGTACGCCGGCACCGAGATCAAGATCGACGACGAGGACTTCCTTGTCATGCGCGAGGACGACATCCTGGCCGTGATCGAGGCCTAAGGGTCCGCCGCGTATCCCCTCCACCCGAATTCACACAAGGAGAAGCATAGATGGCTGCCAAAGAGATTCTTTTCGACGCCAAGGCCCGTGAGAAACTGAAACGGGGCGTTGACAAGCTGGCCAACGCCGTGAAGGTCACCCTCGGTCCCAAGGGCCGCAACGTCGTCATCGAGAAGTCCTTCGGCTCCCCGATCATCACCAAGGACGGCGTGACCGTGGCCAAGGAGATCGAGCTCGAGGACAAGTTCGAGAACATGGGCGCCCAGATGGTCAAGGAAGTCGCCTCCAAGACTTCCGACATCGCCGGCGACGGCACCACCACCGCCACCATCCTGGCCCAGGCCATCTTCACCGAGGGCGTCAAGCTCGTGGCCGCCGGCCGCAATCCCATGGCCATCAAGCGCGGCATCGACAAGGCGGTCGAGGCCATCGTCGCCGAACTCGAGGCCCTGGCCAAGCCCACCCGCGACCAGAAGGAAATCGCCCAGGTCGGCACCATTTCCGCCAACTCCGACGCCACCATCGGCAACATCATCGCCGAGGCCATGAACAAGGTCGGCAAGGAAGGCGTCATCACCGTCGAGGAAGCCAAGGGCATGGAGACCACCCTGGACGTGGTCGAGGGCATGCAGTTCGACCGCGGCTACCTCTCCCCCTATTTCATCACCGACCCCGAGCGCATGGTCTGCGAGCTCGACGAGCCGCTGATCCTGATCAACGAGAAGAAGATCTCGGCCATGAAGGATCTGCTGCCCATCCTCGAGCAGGTCGCCAAGATGTCCCGTCCGCTCCTGATCGTGGCCGAGGACATCGAGGGCGAGGCCCTGGCCACCCTGGTGGTCAACAAGCTGCGCGGCACCCTCCAGGTCTGCGCCGTCAAGGCCCCGGGCTTCGGCGACCGCCGCAAGGCCATGCTCGAGGACATCGCCGTCCTGACCGGCGGCCAGTCCGTGTCCGAAGACCTGGGCATCAAGCTCGAGAACGTCACCCTGGTCGACCTCGGCAAGGCCAAGCGCGTCATCGTCGACAAGGAGAACACCACCATCGTCGACGGCGCCGGCGATGCCGAGAAGATCAAGGCCCGGGTCAAGCAGATCCGCGCCCAGATCGACGAGACCACCTCCAGCTACGACAAGGAAAAGCTCCAGGAGCGCCTGGCCAAGATCGTCGGCGGCGTGGCCGTCATCAATGTCGGCGCCGCCACCGAGACCGAGATGAAGGAGAAGAAGGCCCGCGTCGAGGACGCCCTCAACGCCACCCGCGCGGCCGTCGAGGAGGGCATCGTGCCCGGCGGCGGCGTGGCCCTGGTGCGCTGCGTCAAGGGCCTGGCCTCCATCAAGCCGGCCGACGACGACGAGCACGCCGGTCTGGAGATCGTGCGCCGCGCCATCGAGGAGCCCCTGCGCCAGATCGCCGGCAACGCCGGCTTCGAGGGTTCCATCGTCGTGGCCAAGGTGCGCGACGGCAAGGAAGGCTTCGGTTTCAACGCCGCCACCGGCGAGTACGAGGACCTGATCAAGGCCGGTGTCATCGATCCGAAAAAGGTCACCCGCATCGCCCTGCAGAACTCCTCCTCCGTGGCCGGCCTGCTCCTGACCACCGAGGCGGCCATCGCCGAGAAGCCCGAACCGAAAAAGGACATGCCCCCGATGCCCGGCGGCGGCATGGGCGGCATGGGCGGCATGTACTAGACCGCTGTTTGCTCCGCGTTTCCGCCGAGGGGCCGGGCGAAAGCCCGGCCCCTTTTCCGTTGCCGGGCGCGCGTTGACCGCCCCGCCCCGGCGGGGTACTCCAGGTCACCCCGCCCAAGGAGCCCTGCCATGCCCGAGAACGCGGCGAACGCCCGGCCGGACGGTCCCTACGACCTCGCCAACCCCCAGGTGCTCCTCGCCTGGCAGCGCAACCACCTTGCCAACGAGCGCACCTTCCTGGCCTGGTGCCGCACCGGGCTGGCCCTTTTCGGCTTCAGCTTCGTCATCGAGCGCTTCGATTTCTTCATCCGCCAGATGCAGGGCATCCCGGCTCTTGCCGGCATGGCCCGCGAGCGCCTGCACACCGAGGCCATCACGCTTTCCACCTTCGCCGCCGGGGTCCTCGTCCTGGCCATCGCCGTCTGGCGGTTCTGGTACATCCGGCGCTGCATCGACACCGGCGCCAAACGCTTTTCCGTCGTCCCGGACATCGTCTTCACCGTGGCCGTGGCCGGGATCTGCCTCGGCCTGTTCACCGTCTTCTGGCATCTGACCGTCAAATGAGCCGCCCTCGCGGAGGAAACGCCATGCGCCGCCTGACCGCCTTCGTCCTCGGAATGCTCCTTGCCGTCCCGTCCGTCGCCACCGTGGCCGGGGCCGCCAAAAACGCCGACATCCCGCCCCTGGCGGCGGCGGCGATCAATGCCGCGGCCGGTCGCCTCGACGACACCCTGGCCGCCGTGGAGCAAAGCGCGCGCGGCCTCGGGGACGCCTATGGGGAGCTCGCCCGGACCGCGCCCCCCCCCTCGCCGGAGGAGCGCGGCCATTGGCTGCGGGGCTACGCCGTCAAGGACGGCACCGTGGCCTTCCGCGACCCGGAGGGGCCGTGCGGCGCCGAACCCCGGGCCAAGGCCCCCTGCCAGTCCACGTTTTTCTACGACGGCGAGAATTTCACGGACGAGACCTTCCGCCAGCTCTCGGCCATGAACCGCCTCGCCCCGGCCATGGCCGCGGTCCACAACGCCCCGCCCTTCTCCTGGGTCTACCTGACCACCCCCGGCCAGGCCTTTTGCATCTATCCCAGCCTGCCCCTGGCCGAGGCGGTCAACAACTACAAGCCCACGGAAAAGGAATTCTACGCCGCCGCCGATTTCGCCAACAAGGCCTGCGGCTGGCAGTCCCCCTACCTGGATCTGGCCGGGGACGGCATGATGGTCACCGTCTCCTGCCCGGTCTACGACGGCGAAACCCTGTTGGCCGTGGCCTCGCGCGACGTGACCCTCGGCCAGCTCTCCGGGCGGGTCATGGCCGACCTGGCCTCCATTCCGGGCGCACGGGCCCTGCTGATGAACCGGCGCGGCAAGGCCATCGCGGCCAGCGACCCCGAGACCGCCGCGTTCATTTCCGCCGAAAACGCCAAGGCCGGGGGGGCGGTGGTCTATTTCCGGGCCGACCGGGGGCTGGCCGCCCTGGGGGTGGAGCAGGGGACGGATTCGCCCGACGACGAGGCCAACGCCGCCGGCGAGGCGGTCATCGAGCGGGCCGGCACGGCCGGGAATGCCTGGCCCATGGCCTTTTCCCAGGGGAAGTGGCTGGTGCTGGCCGCGCGGGTGAAGACCACGGGCTGGTATCTCGTGCTCATGATGCCGCAAAAGGGCACCCGGTGACCGGCGGGGGCTTTCCGCACGGCGGCAACCGGCGGGCCCTGGCCGCCGCGGCCGGACGCGACGACATCCTCGACGCCTCGGCCAGCATCAACCCCCTCGGCCCTCCGCCCTGGCTGCGCGGGGTCGTCGCCGCCGGCGTCGCGGACCTCGTCCACTACCCCGATCCGGACTGCGCGGCGCTGTTGGAGGCGGCCTCGCGGCGCTACGGCGCGCCGCCGGCCCATTTCGCGGCCGGCAACGGCACGAGCGAACTGCTCCACGTCCTCCCGGGCGTCACAGGGCTCGGCCGGGCGGTCATCCCGGCGCCGTCCTACGTCGATTACGCCGCGGCCTGCCGCAAGGCGGGCATGGACACGCGGCAGCCCGTCCTGTCCGAGGACGACGGCTTCGCCCTGCGCCCGGAACTCCTGGAGGCGGCACTGGACGCCCCCTCCCTGGTCATCCTGGGCAGCCCCGGCAACCCCACCGGCCGGGTGGTCCCGGCCCGGGACATCGCCGCCCTGGCCGCGAGGCACCCCCGCAGCCTCTTTCTGGTGGACGAGGCCTTCGCCGATTTCGTGCCCGGTTTCGCGTCCCTGGCCGGGGCCGGACGGCCCGGCAACGTGGCCGTGCTGCTTTCCCTGACGAAGTCCTTCGCCATCCCGGGGCTGCGCCTGGGGCTTTTGGCCGCGAGCCCCGAACTGGCCGGGCGGGTGCGCGGGGGGCTCCCCTGCTGGTCCGTCAATTCCCTGGCCCAGGCCGTGGGCGGCCGGGCCCTGGCCGACGCGGAGTTCCTGGAGCGGACCCGGGCGGCCCTGCCGGCCCTGCGCGACCGGCTGGCCCGGGGCCTTTCCCGGCTCGGGCTGGCCGTCCATCCGGGCGCGGCCAATTTTCTTCTGGCCCGGCTGCCCGGGTCGGCCCCCTCGTCCACGGCCCTGTGCGCCCGGCTCCTGGCCGGGCACGGCGTGGCCCTGCGCGACTGCGCCAACATCCAGGGCCTCTGCGACCGCCATATCCGGGTGGCGGTGCGCCCGGCCGGTGAAACCGACCGCATCCTGGCCGCCCTGGCCGCCGTCCTGGCGCCGGCCGCGGCCCCGTCTTTGCGCCCCGGGCGCCGCACCCCGGCGCTCATGCTCCAGGGCACGGCCTCCAACGCCGGGAAATCCGTGCTGTGCGCCGGCTTCTGCCGGCTGCTGGCCCGATCGGGGCTGCGCGTGGCCCCGTTCAAGGCCCAGAACATGTCGCTCAATTCCGGGGTCACGGCGGACGGCGGGGAGATGGGGCGGGCCCAGATGGTGCAGGCCCGGGCCTGCCTGCGCGCCCCGGAGGCGCGCATGAACCCGGTGCTCCTAAAACCCACCTCGGACATCGGTTCCCAGGTCGTCGTCCTCGGCCGGCCCGTGGGCGTCATGCGGGTCGGCGAATACATCGCCTACAAGCCCGCGGCCTTCGAGGCGGTCCGGGAGGCCTACGACGCCCTGGCCCGGACGGCCGACGTGATGGTGCTGGAGGGCGCGGGCAGCCCGGCCGAGGTCAATCTCAAGGCCCACGACATCGTCAACATGGCCATGGCCGCCCACGCCGGGGCCTCGGTGCTGCTGGTGGCGGACATCGACCGGGGCGGGGCCTACGCGGCCCTGCTTGGCACCATGGAATGCCTGTCCGAAGCCGAGCGGGGGCTCGTCGACGGCTACCTGCTCAACCGTTTTCGCGGCGACGCCTCGCTCCTGGCCCCGGCCAACGCCTTTCTGCGCCGGGTGACCGGCCGGGACGTGCTCGGGGTGGTGCCGTTTTTGCCCGGCCTCGGGCTGCCCGAGGAGGATTCCGTCACCTTCAAGGACGGCGGGCTCATGTCCGAAACCCCGCCCGGGGACCCTGACCTCCTCGACATCGCGGTGCTGGACCTCCCCCGGGTGTCCAATTTCACCGACCTCGACGCCCTGGCGGCGGAGCCCGATGTCCGGCTGCGGCGGGTGCGCGCGGCCTCGCGGCTGGGGCGGCCGGACGCCCTCGTCCTGCCGGGCAGCAGGAACACCCTGGCCGACCTGGACTGGCTCCGGGAAACGGGGCTGGCCGGGGCCGTGGCCGCCCTGGCCGGGGAGGGGGGGACGGAGGTGGTCGGCATCTGCGCCGGACTGCAGATGCTCGGGGCGTCCGTGCGCGATCCGCACGGGCTGGAGTCGGGACGGGGGGCCGGGGAGGGACTGGGGCTCCTGCCCGTGGCCACCGAGCTCGCCCGGGAAAAGACCCTGACGGTGGCCACGGCCGCGCACCTGCCGTCGGGCCTCGAGCTCCACGGCTACGAGATCCATCACGGCGTGACCCGGGCCGCGCCCGGGGCCGAGGCGGCCGTGGTCCGCCGCGACGGGACGCCCATCGGGTACGCCCGGCCGGACCGGCTGGTCTGGGGGGCCTACCTCCACGGGCTTTTCGACGCGGACGCCTTCCGCCGCGTTTTCCTCGACGGCTTGCGGGCCAGACGGGGGCTTCGCCCCCTCGGCCGGATCACGCCCTACGACCTGGAGCCGGCCCTCGACCGTCTGGCCGACGTGATCGCGGAACGCTGCGACATGGGCGCGATCCTTCGCCGGCTCGGGCTTTGAGGGCTGGGCGGGACAGCCCGGACGGACACGGACGGACGGGGGGCGGGGCGCGGAAATAGCATCGCGCCGCATCCGCCGCCGTCGTCCGGACGGCATCCGGGCGGCGGGGCGAATACGGCGACGCGGGTCTTTTTCTGCAGGGGGCGGCTAGGAACTGGCGCCGGAGGAGCCGGAGGCGGCGCCGGCGCAGGAGGAGCAGCCGGAACCCGGGGCGGCGTTGGCGCAGGATGTGGCCGGGGCTTCGGGCTTGGCGGCGGCGTGGCTCTTGCCGTTGCCGCCGGCGGCGCTGCATCCGCCGTTGCCCTTGTAGTCGGTGACGTACCAGCCCGTGCCCTTGAGCACGAAGGAGGTGTTGGAAATCATCCGTTTGCCGGGCGCGCCGCAGGCGTCGCAGGGCGCTTCGTCGACATCGAAGCTTTTCTGCAGGACTTCGAAAACCTTACCGCAATTGCCGCATTTGTATTCGTAGATGGGCATCGTGACCTCCCCTGGTGACGCGTTTGGCCGGCCAAGGCCGGCCGCAACCAGTCTTCCTTCGGCCCTTCTTTGTCAAGGGCCGGCTCCGCTGGGGCATCCCGCCGGCAGCACTCGAAAAGGGCGAGCGCTAAAAAAAATAATCGGATACGCGCCCCAGTCAAGGGGCGCCTCCGGCAAAAAAACGGCGCGGGTCGCCCGCCCGGTGGCGGCGACGGCCCGGAGGTCCACGGGCCGCCGGTGCGCAGGCCGGTCCGTCAGGCCTTGGCGCGGCGTTCCCAGAGTTTCATTTCACGCATCTTCTTGCGCCGCTCCCGTTGGAGGGCCTTGCAGACAAGGGGCAGGCCACGCGGGTAGCCCCATTTCTCCCGGTACTCTTCCGGAGTAAGCCCGTATTTTGCGAGATGACGCTTTGTGAGGACCTTGAACGCCTTGCCGGATTCCAGACAGGTTATGGTGCGTTCCTTGATGGCTTTTTTGGCGTCCGGGATAACGGCCGGAGCGATGTCTTCGGATACGGTTTCCTGGCTGGCGTCAAGCGATCTGATGCAGGCGGACAGCTTGGCGACCATGGCGGTTATTTCCTCTTCGGTCATGTTGCGGACTTTTGCCTGCATCGTCACGATGTCCAGGGCAAGGGCAAGATAGGAATCCATGGGGGGTGCCTCCGGTGACTATGTTGGAATTTTTTCATGATAAATAGACATTCCGTCTCGATGTCAAGATGCCTTGGGTCGAGCACCGGTCGCGACGCTGCCGGTTGGAAGGCATCGTTTGAAAATCGAATGGAAAAATGAGGAAATATGAAGTCGTTGGTCGATAGGCGGCTGCCACGGACAATCGGACCATGCGTGCCGATACGGCAAAAGACGCAGGGCGGGGGCGTCCGGGCAATGCAGTCCGAAAGGGAACGTCCGGGTGCGGGGCGCCGGGTGCCGGCCGACGCCCCCCCGCCCCCCGAAAGGGGGCGGAAGGCGGGAAACGGGGTCGGGGCGGCTGCCTCAGTGTACGCGGCCGCTCCCCGGGGCCGTGGGATCCCCGTCGGCGGCGAGGTTCGCGGCAAACCGGGCCACGGCCGGATCCTGGCGCCAGGCGGCGAAGAGGCGCTCCCACTCGGCCAGGGGCAGGACCTCGAGGTCGAGCATCCCCTCGTGGCCGGAGAGCCACATGGAAAAAAGGCGCATGCGCAGGTTGAACGGGCCGCTGTCGAAGGCCTTGGCCACCGTGCCGGGCGGGTAGGTTCCGCCTTCGAGGGCCTTGAAGACGAATTCCCCCACGGCCTTGCGCGAGGATTCCATGTCGATGGGCCGGCCGTTGAGGCCGCCGATGAAATCGGCCAGCTTGGGGGCCTCGGCGGCCAGGGCGTCCAGGGTTTCCCGGGGCACGTCCAGGAAGACCACGCCGTCCTGTTCCACGGCGTAGTAGAAGCGGGCCCAGTGCTCGGCCAGGAAGACGCGGAAGATTTCCTCTCCGGCGCTCTCGATGGGGTCCATGGGTGTTCTCCTTTGGGTCAGGCAAGGCGCGCGCAGCGCGCGAAGTGTCCCGGCGCGGCCTCGATCAGCGGCGGGGCGTGGACGGCGCATTCCGCCACGGCCCGGTCGCACCGGGGGTGGAAAAGACAGCCCCCGGGCGGCGAGGCCGGGTCCGGGGTTTCCCCGGCCAGGGCGGCGGGCCTCCGGCGCGAGGGATCGATGCCCGGCACGGCGGCCAGGAGCGCCCTGGTATACGGGTGCAGCGGCCGGTCGTAAAGCTCCCGCACCGGCGCCAGTTCCATGATCCTGCCGAGGTACATGACGGCCACCCGGTCGCTGATGTGCCCGACCACGGCCAGGTCGTGGGAAATAAAAAGGTAGGCCAGCCCCAGCCGGGCCTTGAGGTCGGCAAGCAGGTTGACCACCTGGGCCTGCACCGAAACGTCCAGGGCGGACACCGGCTCGTCGCACACCAGCAGCGACGGCGAAAGGGCCAGGGCCCGGGCGATGGCCACCCGCTGGCGTTGGCCGCCGGAGAACTGGTGGGGGAAGCGCCGGGCGTGCTCGGGCAAAAGCCCCACCTGGTCGAGCAGTTCGAGGACCCGCTCCCGGCGCTGCCGCGCCGCGCCCTCGCCCATGGCCCGCAGCCCCTCGGCCACGGTCCAGCCGATGGGCAGTCTGGGGTTCAGGGAGGCGAAGGGATCCTGGAAGATCATCTGGACCAGCCGGGGAAGGCGGCGCCGGGTGGCGGCGCTGCCGCCCCACGGGTCGAGCCCTCCCACGCGCACGGTGCCGGCGCTCGGCGGCATGAGCCCCACGGCCAGTCTGGCCAGGGTGGACTTGCCGCAGCCGGACTCGCCGACGAGCCCCAGGGTCTCGCCCGGCGCCACGGCCAGATCCACCTCGGAAACGGCCCGCACGGTGCGCGTCCGGCCGGAAAAAAAGCCCTGGCGCGCCTGGTAATGGCGGGAGACGCCGGTCAGTTCCAGGACGGGCGCCTGGCGCGTCGCGTCAGCCATGGAGCCAGCACCTCGCCCGGCGTCCTCCCGGCAGTTCGAAAAGGGGGGGCGTCTCCCGCCGGCAACGGTCGAAGGCCCGGTCGCAGCGGGGATGGAAATGGCAGCCCTGCGGCAGGTGGCGCAGGCTCGGGACCGCGCCGGGGATGGGCGAAAGCCGCCCCCGGTCGGCCAGCCGGGGCAGGGAGGCCAGGAGCCCCTGGGCGTAGGGATGGGCCGGTTCCTTGAAAAAATCGGCCACCGGGGCGTATTCCACCAGCCGGCCGGAGTACATCACGGCCACGGTGTCGGCGGTCTGGGCCACCACGCCGAGGTTGTGGGTGACCAGGGCGATGGCCGTTCCCGCGTTCCGGGTCAGCTCCAGCATGCGCTCGAGGATCTGGCGCTGCACGGTCACGTCCAGGGCCGTGGTCGGCTCGTCGGCGACGAGCAGTTCCGGCGAGAGCGCGAGGGCCATGGCGATCATGACCCGCTGGCGCTGGCCGCCGGAGAGTTCGTGGGGGTAGGCCGCGAGCTGGCGGCCGGGTTCGGGCAGCCCCACCCGGTCGAGCATGGCCGCGGCCGCGTCCAGGGCCTCGCGCCTGGGCATCCGGCGGTGGAACCGAAGCGGCTCGGCCACCTGGTCGCCGATGGTGAGCACCGGGTTGAGGGAGGTCATGGGCTCCTGGAAGATCATGGAGGCCCGGCGCCCCCGGACGGCCTGCAGCTCCCGCCGGGACATGGCCAGCAGGTCGCGCCCGTCGAGGACCGCCCGTCCCGAGACCACGCGGCCGGGGGGGGAGAGCAGGCCGAGCACGGACAGGGCCAGCACCGTCTTGCCGCAGCCCGACTCGCCGACGATGGCCACCACCTCGCCCCGTTCGATGGAAATATCCATCGCGTCGACGGCCACGAGGGGGCCGGTCGGCGTATCGAAGACCGTGGTCAGGTTTTCCACCGAAAGCAGGGATGCATGCATGGTCGCGCTGGCCGCCTGAGCCTCCCTACCGGCTTTGCCGCCGGCCGGCAAGGGGCCCGGGCGGGACGGCCGGCGCCCTTGCCACCCGCCGTTCGCCGCGTTATAGGGGCACAAAGGACAGCCTGTCGTTCCAAGGAGGACTTCAATGAGCTATTCCTCTCGTCCGATGCAAACGGCGCAGACGCGCGTCGAAGTTGTCAACGCCTTCATGCGCGGCGTGTACGGCTGGATGTGCCTCGGCCTGCTGCTCACGGCCGCGGCCTCGGCCTTCATGGTGTCGAGCCCGGCCATGATGCAGGCCGTTTTCGGCAACCAGATCCTTTTCTTCGGCCTCATCATCGCCGAACTGGGCCTGGTGATCGGCCTTTCCGCCGCCATCAGCCGCCTTTCCGCCGGCACGGCCAGCGGGCTCTTCCTGCTCTACAGCGCCCTCAACGGCATCACCCTGGCGGCCATCTTCGCCGTCTACGCCAAGGCGGTGATCGTGAACGCCTTCCTGGTCACTGGCGGCATGTTCGGCGCCATGAGCCTGTACGGTCTCCTGACCAAGAAGGACCTGACCTCGTTTGGCAGCTTCCTGTTCATGGGCCTGATCGGCATCGTCATCGCCTCCGTCGTCAACATCTTCACCAAGAGCGCCATGCTGGACTTCGTCATCTCCTGCGTGGGCGTGCTCGTGTTCCTGGGGCTGACGGCCTACGACACCCAGAAGCTCCGGGTGATGGGCGAGATGGCTCCGGCCGACGACGCCACGGCCGTGCGCCGGGGGACGATTCTCGGGGCGCTGACGCTCTACCTCGATTTCATCAACCTGTTCCTCATGATGCTGCGCCTTTTCGGCTCCAACAGGGACTAGCCCGGCAACGCGGCCGGCGTCGCCGGAGGGCCTCCGCCTTCCGCGGCCCCGGGCCGTTCCGGTGACAGGACGCCAAGCGTGCGCCGCACACGACGTAACAAGGAGGGGCGTTCCCGCCCCTCCGTTTTTTTGCCCGCCAGGCCGGCTTTGACCGATCTCGGACGCAAGGCCCTGGGCCTTGCGCTCCTCGTGCCGGCCGGCCTGCACGCCCTCTGGCGCCGCCTGGAGACGCGGCTGCGCGCCTGGGGCCTGGGCGGGTCCTTCCGGCCGGAGGCCGTGACGGTCGGCGTGGGCGGCATGGGGCCGGAGAGCCGGGGACGGGTGCTCCTGACCGCCTGGCTGCTCGGCTGGGCCAGGGCCAGGGGGGTGTCGGCGGCCGTGACCGCGCCCCTTTGCGGCGGCAAGCCGCCGGCGCGGCCCTTCCAGGTTTCTCCCGACGGCGACCCCGGCCATTCGGGCATCGACACGGCCCTGCTCGCCCGCTACACGCCCTGGTGCCGCATCCTCATCGACTCCGACCCCGGCCGGGCGGCCCGGTTCGCGATGCGCGCCTTCGCCCCGAACCTGCTCGTGGCCGACGATGTCCTGGCCGATCCGCGCCTGGGGCGGGATCTGGAACTTGCCGTCCTGACCGCCGACGACCTGGGGCCGGGCTTCGGGCGGATGTTTCCGGCCGGCCGCTGGCGTCGCGACGTCTCCGCCCTGTCCCGGGCGACGGCCTTTTGCGTCTTCGACGGCCCGCTCACCCTGGAGGCGACCATGGCGGCGGCCGGACGCCGCCTGGCCGGCTACGGCAAGCCCGTCTTCGGCCTGACCTTCCGCATCTGGCGCTGGCGGGGCCCCGGGGGGGCCGACGCCTCCGAGGCTTTGGCCGGGGAGCCCTATATCGCGGTGCTCGGCGAATCGGACCGGGAGATGCTGCCGGAACTGCTGCGCCGGGAACTCGGCCTGTCGCCGCGCCTTTCCTTTTTCGTCCACGACCGCCACCGCTTCACCCGCCAGGATTTCGAGAACCTGCGCGCCGACGCCGACCGGCTCCGGGTCAGGAACATCCTGACCTCGCCGCGTCTGGCGATCAAGCTGCGGCAGGCCGGGGGCGCCCTGGACGATTGCGCCGTGTGGACCTACGATCCGGAAGTCGTTTTCGGTCCGACCATCAACGCCGACGGGCCGTTCCTCTCCTGGTGGGAGGCGGCCTACGACGCCGCCGCCAGGGGGCGTCAAACCCCGTAAGGAGCCCCGATGCCGCGCCGGCCGCGTCGATTCGTCCCGGTCCTGGTCCTCGTCCTGGCGGTCCTGTCCCTTCCGGTCGGCTGCTTCGGCCCCGATGCCCCGGAGGTGCGGCTGGGCTTCGTGGCGACATTCAGCGGCGAGGGCTTCCGGGCCGGGCGCGACGCCCTGGACGCCGCCCGGTTCGCCGTCGAGACGGCCAACTCCAGCGGCTTTCCCGCCATCGGCGGCCGGCCCTGCCGGGTGCGTCTTTTCGTGGCCGACGACAAGGGATCTCCCGAGGAGGCGGCCCGGGCCGTGGCCGGACTCGTGGCCCGGGAACGGGTCACGGCGATCATCGGTCCCTACGCCAGCGCCCAGGCCGACGCCGCCGCCCTGGCCGCCGAGGCGGCCGGCGTGCCTCTCGTGGCCCCGTCCTCCACGACTGCCGTGGTCACGGCCGGACGGCCCCATATCTTCCGCATCGCCTTCACCGACGCGTTCCAGGGGGCGGTCCTCGGCCGGTTCGCCGCCCGGCAGCTGCGGCTTCAACGGGTGGCCGTCCTGGCCAACCGGGAGAATCTGGCCAGCGCCTCCCTGGGCGAGGCCTTCGTCCGGGCCTTCGAGGCCTGCGGCGGCCAGGCCCGGGTTTTCGGCTACGAGGAGCGCGACCGGGACTTCGGCCGGCTGGCGGTCCAGGCCCTGGCCGACGCCCCCCAGGCCCTTTTCCTGCCGAACAGCAGCAAGGAGTCCGTGCTCCTGGCCCTGGCCGCGCGCAAGGCCGGCTTTGCCGGACTGCTGCTCGGCGGCGACAGGTGGGACGGCCCGGAAGTCTCGCGGCTTTCCGCCTTCGAAGGGGCCTATTTCGTGGACCATTGGCGCGAGGAGTGCCCCGGCGGGCGCTCCCGGGACTATGTCGCGGCCTTTCGCAAGGCGCGTCGGCATCCGCCCACGGAACTCGGCGCCCTGACCCAGGACGCCGTGGACGTGGTGCTGGCCGCCGTGGCCCGGGCCGGCTCCGTCGAACCCGGGGCCGTGACCCGGGCGCTCATGTCCCTGCCTCCCCATGACGGCGTGACCGGCCGTTTCGACTTCGAGGACGACGGCAACCCGGTCAAGTCGCTTTTCATAAGCCACGTCAAAGGCGGTCAGACCCGCCTCGAAACCCTGGAACTGCCGCCTCCCGACCCCTGTCCCTGACGGGGCGGGGGCCCCGGCCGCTCAGACGGCCCCCGTCCCTCCGGGAACCTCCACGCGGCCCGAGTCGAGCATCTCCCGCAAAAGGGCCAGGCCCCCGCACTGCCGGCTCGTGGCCGTCGGATCGAAGACGTGGTCGGCCACGTACTTGCCCGACGTGTAAAGGGTGGTGCCGCTCCACAGGTAGGGGCTGGCGATCCTGGGCTCGCGGTTCCGGTAGCCGAAGCCGTTGTAGCGTTCCAGGACGTAGGCGATGCCGGGAACGGACCAGTCGTCCCAGCGATCGAGGCGCTTGAAGCGCAACGCGTCGGCCGCGCTTTCCGCCCATTCGAAGGGCGGGCTGCCCTCGGCCGGACGACCCGCCGGAACGCGCACGGTGCGCCCGGTCAGCGGGTCGCCGTTGTGCAGGTGGCGGGTGAAGTCGAGTCCCGCCTCCAGGGCGTGCAGGATGCCGACCACGTGGGCCGGCACGCCGGTTGCGGCGGCGACCGCGCGGTAGCGTTCCATGGCCCGGGGGCGGAAGATGCGGTCCACCGTGGCGCGGACCTCGCCGGCCCGCTCGGGGCGGATGGCCGCCCTGGCGAAGCATTCCGCGTATTCCCGCGACAGTTCCTCGGTGAAGGCCGGACGTTGGGGCATGGTTTCCTCCTTGCCGGTTGTGGGTGCGTCGGGCGTGTCGGATTCCCACGACCCTATCAGTCCATGCCCCGGGAAAAAGGTCAAGGGCCGCCGGAACACGCGAGCGTTCCGGCGGCCCTTGGGGGAATCGGCGGCGGACAGGGG
>CAZNUQ010000015.1:14695-27250 GCA_964576235.1 uncultured Desulfovibrio sp. | reverse complement strand
CTAGAGGGCCTCCACCGTGACGAGGCCGGGCAGGGTGCCGGCCAGGGCCTCCAGGGACGGCGCGGGGCCGAGGACCACCACGCTGGCCTCCTTTGCGGCCGCGTCCAGGGCCTCGCCGAAGGCCCGGAAGCGTTTGTTGCCGGCGGCCAGGACCTGGGCGCGCATGGCGGCGCGCAGTTCCGGCGTGTCGCCGACGAGGCGGCGGGCCATGGCCACGTGGCCCTTGGCGTCGGGCAGCATGTGGGCGTCGATGTCCCCCATGGCCCCGATGACGGCCCGGGTCATCTCCTCGGGCGGGAGGTCCGCCTCCATGAGGAACCGGCCGGCCTGGCGGAACACGTCCAGGGTGGCCTCGGTGTTGGGGTCGCGGTAGGAGACGAAGGTGGTCACGCCCGTGGCCCGTTCCAGGGTGCAAAACGCCCCGTAGGCCCCGCCGCGCACGCGCACCCGGTCCCAGAGGTAGGCCATGCGCAGATGGCGCGCGGCCACGATGTCCGCCCCGTCGAAGGTCCAGCCGGCCTTGGCCAGATCGAGGGAAAGGCCCACGTAATGGACCTGGGCCGGGATGGCGATGCCCTCGGCGTCGGGCAGGCCGGGGCGCGTCCAGGCGGCGTGCGGCGCGGCCGCCTCCGGCAGCCGGGAGAGGAACCGGCCCATGTCCGCTTCGAGGCCGGGCAGGTCCGGGGCGGGGGCGGTCAGGCCGACGACGGTGCCGCCCCGGGAGAGGATCGCCGCCCGCAGGGCTTCCA
This sequence comes from uncultured Desulfovibrio sp., assembly GCA_964576235.1. GTDB lineage: Bacteria > Desulfobacterota > Desulfovibrionia > Desulfovibrionales > Desulfovibrionaceae > Solidesulfovibrio. Next base: position 26,501 of record CAZNUQ010000015.1, on the reverse strand, counting down.
GATCGCGGCGCACGCCGTCGTAGTCCGCGGCGACGCGGGAGACGAGCTCCCGCAGGAAAAAGAGCTGGCTGAGGCCCCGCATGCGCTCGGCCACACTCCCGGCGAGGTTGTAGCGGGCGCGCAGGCGGTTGGCCGCCGTGGCGTGGCCGGCCGGTGCCAGGCGGCGTTCCAGGCGGGACTTGGCCTCAAGGGCCATCTGGGCGAAGCGTTCCCGGTTGCCGAAGTCCGTCCCGGAGAGGATTTCGTCCAGGATGTCGAGGAGGTCCGGCGTCTTTTCCAGGGTGGCCTTGCCCCGCAGCACCAGCCGGGCGGCCGTGTCGTCGGGCGCCCCGGTCATCAGCGGGGAGAGGAAAGCCTCCCGGGAGATGCCGCCGGTCTTGGCGGCGATGCGACGGGTGAGCGCCACGGCGTCGTGGCGGTCGGTGCCGAGTTCGAGCAGGGCCCGGCCGAAAAGCGGCACCAGCGGCAGCAGGTTCTCGGGCACGCCGGCCAGGGGGAAGGCCAGGTCGCAGTAGACGATGCCGCTCGTCTCCTGGGGGTGCGAGAAGATGGTCGCGCCGTCGGCTTCCCGGTCCAGTTGGGGGATGGGGGTCTCCTCCCGGGCCAGGTCGGCCAGGGTCAGACAGGGGATCTTGGCCAGATCCTCCGGGGCGTCCGGGGTTTCCTGGAACACGCGCAGGATCTCCTGGTCCCCGGCGACGGCCTGCTTTCCGGGCTCGTCGAGGCCGGAGGCCAGGGCGGCCAGTTCCTCCCGCTCGGCGGCCACGCGGCGGGCGTCGAGTTCCGTGTCCGGCACCAGCGTCAGGGTGAGCCGGTGGGGGTTGTCCAGGAGGTGCGTCCGGATGGCCTGCTCCAGGACGCGTTCGCCGGCGGCCAGCCGCTCCTTGAGGCGGGCCAGCGGACCGGAGAAGCGCAGGGGCGAGAGCGGATCGCCGTCGTGCAGCCAGGTGGTCAGGGCGCGCAGCATGAGCGAGAGCCCGCGTGGAAAGGAGCCGGTGTTGTTTTCCCGCAGCGAGAATTCCAGGGCGTTGACCCCGGCCTCCACGGCGTCGTCCGGCAGCCCCTCCCGGGCCAGGGCGGCCAGGACATCGAGGATCAGGGACTCGACGGCTCCGGCGTCGCCGGGGCGTATGCCCTTGAGGCCGACGGAAAAGCACATCTGCCGCAGTTCCGCCTCCAGTCCGCCACCGGCCAGATCCTCGCCCAGCCCGCTGTCGAGGAGGGCCTTGCGCAGGGGCGAGGAGGGCAGGCCGATCAGCACGTGTTCGAGCACGTCGAGGACGAGGACCAGATCCTGGTCTGCGGTTTCGGGGAGCAGCCAGTTGAGCGTGACGAATCCCTTGTCGGCCTGGCCCGGCGCGGCCGCGTAGGGCACCTCGGCGTTCCGGGGCGCGGCGAAGGGCTTTTGCAGGGCCACGTGGGAGTCGAGGGGCCGGACCTCGAAACGGCTGAAATAGGCGTCGAGCAGGCGCAGGCGCTCCACGGGGTCGTCGTCTCCGGAAAAGAAGGCCCGGGCGTTGCTCGGGTGGTAGTAGGCGTCGTGGAAGGCTTTGAAGGCCTCGTAGGTGAGCGAGGGGATGACCAGCGGGTCGCCGCCGGAATCCACGCCGTAGGCGACATCGGGAAAGAGCAGGCGCTGGGAGAATTCCGCCAGCACGGAATCCGGCGAGGAATAGGCGCCCTTCATCTCGTTGTAGACCACGCCGCTTCGGACCAGTTCCCCGTCCGGCGTCCATTCCAGGTGCCAGCCCTCCTGGAGGAAGACGTGGCGCGGGATGCGCGGAAAGAAGACCGCGTCGAGGTAGACGTCGATCAGGTTGTAGAAATCCCGCAGGTTGGTGGAGGCCACGGGATAGCAGGTCTTGTCCGGGTAGGTGAAGGCGTTGAGGAAGGTGTGCAGCGACCCCTTGAGCAGTTCCACGAAGGGTTCCTTGACGGGATACTTCTCGGAGCCGCACAGGACGGAATGTTCGAGGATGTGGGGGACGCCGGTGGAGTCGGTCGGCGGGGTGCGGAAGGCGATGCCGAAGACCTTGTTGGCGTCGTCGAGGGACAGGGACAGCACCTCGGCCCCGGTGCGGGCATGGCGGTAGAGGACGGCGCGGGCGGCGTATTCCTCAAGGGGCTCGTCGCGGAGGATGTCGAATCCATGGGTGCGGGTCATCGGATCTCCTGCGTTTGGCGTTGCGGCCGGAATCATTTTGATCGGGCGCGTTTTTTTCTACACATTTGGGCGAAATATGCTATAGGGGGGCCATGCCGGCCGGAAACGCGCCGGGGAGGTTGGGGCCGGGCGGCGCATCCACTTGCGCTGCCTTGAAAAAAGAACTATATCTGTAACCGGAGAACAGAGGGATACTTTCCAAGGGTTGTATTTTCAAGAGGTTAGGCGACCCTTGGGAAGTGGGAATCCCTCGCCCCTTTGGGGAAAGGGGTTCCCGTTCACGGCGAAAGAGGGTGGTTTTTTTGGCAAAGGTGAATCTCATTCACTGCTCCGAGGAGGGAGTTATGAACAGAAAACTTAACGTGTTGGTGGTGGCTCTGGTCATCCTGCTGCTTGGTGTCAGCGGGCCGGCCATGGCGAAGAAGCAGGTGCCGAAAGTCGACAATTTCATTTACTTTGTCGACCATTCGAGCTCCATGGCCTTTTCCTACAAGGGCCAGCGCTACGTGCAGTTCGGTGGCGTCTCCAAGATCATGATGGCCAAATCCCTGGCCCGTGAACTCAACAAGATGACCCCGGAACTCGGCTACAAGGCCGGCCTGTACACCTTCGCCCCGTACAAGGAGTACGCCGCGATGGGCCCGTACAACCAGGCCGCCATGGCTGGCGCCATCGAGAAGATCCAGACGGACTACTCGGTGTACGGCCGCATGACCCCGATGGGCAAGGGCCTGGAAGATCTGGACAAGCTGCCGCTGTCCGGCCTTAGCGGCAAGACCGGCGTGTTCATCTTCTCCGACGGCGACTCCAACTGCGGCGTCGACCCGGTGGCCGTGGCCCAGTCCCTGAAGGCCAAGTACGGCGACAACCTGTGCTTCTTCATCGTCGACCTGTCCGACAGCAAGCATGGCCAGCAGGTGCTGAAGGCCATCGCCGCCCTGGGCAAGTGCAACTGCATCGAGCTCGGCGAAGAGCTGCTGCGCAACGAAGCCGCCCGCGAGAAGTTCCTCGAGTGCGCCCTCTACGAGTGGATCGAGGACGAGATCGTCGTCTTCCGCAGCATCTACTTCAACTTCGACAAGTACAACATCAAGCCCGAATTCGTGCCCGTTCTTGAGGAAGGCACCGCCATCATCAAGTCCAAGCCCGGCATGAAGGTCATCCTCGAGGGCCACACCGACAGCGTCGGCTCCGAGCAGTACAACATGAAGCTTGGTCAGCGCCGCGCCGACTCCGTCAAGGCCTTCTTCGTGAAGAAGGGCATCGACGCCAGCCGCATCGAGACCATCAGCTTCGGCGAATCCGATCCGGTCGCCACCAACAAGACCGCTCAGGGCCGCGCCCTGAACCGTCGGTGCGTGATCAAGTTCAAGAGCATGTAAGCGGGGACGTAGCACGTCTCCCCTGGCCAGACGCCCGCAAGGGCGTCTGGCCTTGTCTTTTGACGGAGTGAAACCGATGCCCAAAGCCAAGACCCTCCTGGCCCTCGCCCTTCTGGTTTTCGCCCTTCCCAGCGCCGCGCAGGCCGGCCTCAACGTCTACGCCGCCGACGGGCCGCCGCCCAAGATCATGGTCGAGCAGCCCAAGCCGCTGGAATACAAAGTGCAAAAAGGCGACACCGTCGCCGTTATCGCCAAAAAATTTTCCGTTGACGCCAAGACGCTTCTGGCCGCCAACGGATTGGCCGACGCCAAGAAGTTGAAAGCCGGCCAGACGTTGAAGATACCCGGACAGTCCGCGCCCGCCGCCCAACCGGCGAAGGCCGGCACGGCGCCCGTGGCCGCTGCCGCGCCCGCCGCGATCAAGCCTCTCGACGCCTCACCCGCCCCTGTCGCCGAAAAAGCCGACGCGGCGGCGCGCAAGGCCGGCAAGAAGGAGGCTCTCGACCCGGGCGTGGTTGAAGAGAAGCCCGTCAAGGGCAAGAAGGGGCGCAAGGGCAAGGAAGAGCCCCCGGCCCTCCCCGCGCCGACCATCGCCGTTGACGACAAGATGCGGGCCGGATTCGGCAAGACCGGCATCGTCTCCAATTCCACGGACGTGCCCCAGCCCATTCGCGAGGAGTTCATGCGCTACGCCTCCAAGTGGGTGGACGAGCTCGATCGCCTTGGCGTCGGCACGGTGACCAACAAGAAGATCAAGCTGGTCAGTGGCCAGTGGGAGGCGAGCTACCGGGTCATCATCCGCGAATCCCTCGGTTCCGAGGTCAAGCGGGTGGAATACGACCACACGCCATACGTCGGCCACATCACCTACGTGCAGCGCGTGTACACGTGCACCGCCCCCACCAAGGAGGCCGCGCTGCGCGGTCCCTTCACCGAGAAAGACGAGTCCATCCGCGAGATATTCAGCTATTCGGCCAAGACGAAATCCTGGCGCTGACCAGGACCGGCCATCGAGAAAGGCAAAGGCGCCCCCGGAGAGCTTCCGGGGGCGCCTTTTTGCGTGGCGTGCCGGGCTTTGGGGGAGATATCCCTACCGGGGTGCCGGGGCATCCTCCACCGGGTTTCGCAACAGGCCGTACCCCTCGAGTTCGATCTCGCAGATGTCCCCGGGCACGAGGTAACGCGGCGGCGTGCGGGCGAAACCGACCCCGGAGGGGGTTCCCGTGACGATCAGGTCGCCAGGGGCCAGGGTCATGGCCTCGGATACCGCGGCGACCAGCGCGGCCACGTCGAAGAGCATCTCGGAGGTGGAGGCCTCCTGCATGATTTCGCCGTTGACGCGGGTTTCCAGGCGCAATCCCTTTGCGCCTGGCGGCAGTTCCTCGCTGGTGCAGAGTTCGGGTCCGAAGCCGCCGGACGCGTCGAAGTTCTTGCCCAAAAACCATTGGGACGTCCGGAACTGGAAGTCGCGTACCGTTCCCTCGTTGAAGAGCGCGTAGCCCGCCACGTGGTCGAGGGCCGCGCACGGGGCGATGTCCCGTCCGGCCTTGCCGATGATGGCGACCACTTCGCCCTCGAAATCGAACTGCTCGGAAACCCTGGGACGCAGCAGGGGGCTGCCGTGTCCGACCAATGTCGTGGCCACGCGGGCGAAGAAGGTCGGATGCTCCGGAAGGTCGCGCGGACTGATTTCCAGGGCGTGGTCCACGTAGTTGAGGCCCACGCACAGGATCTTGTCCGGATTGGGAACGGGCGGCAGGAGCCGTGCTTCGCCGAGGGGGGTGCGCGCCGTCTCCGGGGCGGCGGCGAGGGCCTGGCGCACGGCGTCGAGGCCCTGCTGGCCGAGCGCCAGCAGGGTTTTCATGTCCTGCGGCAGTCCGGGATCGGCCAGGGTGAGGTCGACGAGCATGTCGCCGAGGCGCGCGCCGAGACGCGGTCCGGTGGGGTGCGCGAAGGTCACGAGTCGCATGGCCGCTCCTTTTCTGACAATGGAAAATACATAGAAGGGCGGGGCAGGCGCAGTCAAGTGACGACCGCGAAAGAGAGGCAACCGGCAAAAAAAAGCGGCGAAAAGGCGGGCGCGGCTACCGGCTTTGCGGCAGGCCCTGGGCGCCGAGGATGGCGGCGAGGTCGGTGAGCAGGGCCAGACCGTTGATGTCAGGCAGGTCCAGGCCGGCGGCCAGCTTGCCGAGCAGATCGGTCTTTTTCTTCGGACCCTTGAGCAGCGGCACGTCGCCGGTCAGGCCGGTCTTGGTCTTCAGGAACTCGACGGCCTCTTCCTGGCCTCCGAGCTCGTCGACGAGCCCGAGCTCCCGGGCCCGGTTGCCCGTCATCGCCCGGCCGTCGGCAATGACCGCCAGGGCGTCCTTGGAAAGCTTGCGTTCGGCGGCCACGTCGCCGGAAAACTGCTTGTTGAGATCGGCGATGAGCCCTTCGAGGTAGGCCCGCTGCTCCTCGGTCATGGGCTTGAAGTAGCTGCCGGCGTCCTTGAGCTTGCCGGTGGTCAGGGCCTCGTAGTCGACGCCGATTTTTTGGAGCAGCTCCCGGACGTTGGCGAATTGGGTCATGACGCCGATGCTGCCGGTGATGGAGCCGGGGTTGGCGAAGATGCGGTGGGCCGGACAGGCCGCGTAATAGCCTCCCGAGGCGGCCACGGTGGAGAAGGAGGCCACGACGGGCTTGGTCGCGGCCAGCTTCTTGACGGCCATGTAGAGCTCCTGGGACGGGCCGAAGGCGCCTCCCGGGGAGTTGACGCGCACGATCACGCCCTTGACGGAGGGATCCTCGCGCAGCTTGCGGAGAAACGCCACGGTGTTGTCGGCGTCCATGATGGCGCCCTCGATGCGCACCAGCCCGAACCGGGGCCGGGAGGGGCCGAAGAGCGTCTCGCCCTCCTCGCCCTGGGGCGCCACGCCAAAGACGGCCGCGATCCCGAAAATCAGGATCGCGGCCGCCACGGCTATCAACAGCCCGAAAAGAGCCGGGCGTCTGGCAGCGAATGACGCGTTAGCGCTGGGCATCCTCTTCCAACTTCTGGCGCAGCAGCTCGCCGAGGTTGCTTCCGGTGTCGGACGGGCCGGCGGTCCGGAACTCCTTGCCCTTGCGCTTGTCCTCCTCCTCCTTGATGGATTTGATGGACAGGCCCAGGCGGCGCTCGTCGGCGCTGACGTGGATGACCTTGGCCTCGATCTCGTCGCCTTCCTTGTACAGCTCGGCCGGGGTCTTGACCTTCTTGCGGCTGATCTCGGAGACGTGGACCAGGCCTTCGATGCCTTCCTCGACCTCGACGAAGAGGCCGAAGTCGGTGATGTTGGTCACCGTGCCCTTGACCAGGGCGCCGACCGGGTAGGTGTCGGGCACACGGGTCCAGGGATCCTCGGACAGCTGCTTGATGCCGAGGGTGAACTTCTCGTTTTCCTTGTCCACGGTCAGCACCTTGGCCTGGACCGTGTCGCCGCCCTTGAACATCTCGCCGGGATGGCGGACCTTCTTGGTCCAGGAGATGTCGGAGACGTGGATCAGGCCGTCGATGCCGTCCTCGATGCCGATGAAGATGCCGAACTCGGTGATGTTCTTCACCGTGCCCTCGAGGATGGTGCCCTCGGGGTACTTCTCGGCGACGATGTCCCAGGGATTGGGCCGGACCTGCTTCATGCCCAGGGAGATGCGCTTCTTGTCGGGATCCACGGACAGGACCACGACCTCGACCTCGTCGCCGACGTGGACCATCTGGCTGGGATGCCGCAGCTTGCGGGTCCAGGACATCTCGGAGATGTGCACCAAACCCTCGACGCCGGCCTCGAGTTCGACGAAGGCCCCGTAGTCGACCAGGTTGGTCACCTTGCCGGCCAGGCGGGTGCCCTCGGGGTACTTGCCGGCGATGTTCTCCCAGGGATCGGCCACGAGCTGCTTCATGCCCAGGGAGACTTTCTGCTTATCCTGGTCGAAGGAGAGCACCTTGAGTTCCAGCTCGTCGCCGAGATGGACGAGTTCCTTGGGGTGCTTGATGCGCTTCCAGGACATGTCCGTGATGTGCATCAGGCCGTCGAGGCCGCCGAGGTCCACGAACACGCCGTATTCGGTGATGTTCTTGACGCGGCCGGTGACGGTCTGGCCCTCCTCGAGGGTCTTGAGCAGATCCTTGCGCATGGAGTCGCGGCGTTCCTCGAGGAGCACCCGCCGGGAGACGATGACGTTGCTGCGGCGGCGGTTGATCTTGAGAACGCGGAACTCGAACTCCTGGCCGACCAGGGCGTCCATGTCCGGGACAGGGCGCAGGTCGACATGGGAGCCGGGCAGGAAGGCTTCGACGCCGCCCAGGTCGACCGTGTAGCCGCCCTTGATGCGACGTACGATCTTGCCGGTAATGACGTCGTCCTTTTCCTGGATTTCCTCGAGCTTATCGAAAAGCTGCATCCGCTTGGCCCGTTCGCGGGACAGGGAGATGGTGCCTTCGGATTCGTTCTTGGAGACGACGTAAACGTCGATCTGGTCGCCGACCTTGACCTCGAGGTTGCCGGCGGCATCAAGGAATTCATTGATGGGAATCTGGCCCTCGGACTTGAAGTTCACGTCCACCAGGACGTGCTCCTTGCCGATGCGGACCACGACGCCCGGGGTGATGGACCCCTCTTCCATGTCGCCGAAATCCTCGTTGAGGTAGTTTTCGAGCGCCATTTCGAAGTTGAAGTCCGTTTCCATGTTAAGGATGTTTGGCATTTCCGTAGGTTTGTCCATGAGTTGACCTCCAACGCAATCTATCCTTATAAAGGATTTGACACGATAGCAGAAACATCGCCGCTCCACAACCAAAAAGGATGGCCTCGGGAGCCTAGGCCAGGGCCACCAGATCGTAGTCCTTGGCTTCCTCGATGCTGGCCGTGACCATGGCCCCCGGCGTGACCCCGGGCCCGCTCACGTAGGTCACCCCGTCGATCTCGGGAGCCTGGAACCAGGCCCTGCCCAGGTGCAGCCCCGGCCACTCGGGGTGGGTCGCGTCCACGAGCACCTCCATGTCCCGCCCCACGTACCCCTCCAGGATGTCCGCGCTGATCTCCCGCTGGACGGCCATGACCGCCTCGGCGCGTCTGGCCTTGACATCGCGGCGCACCTGTCCGGCCATGGACGCGGCCGGGGTGCCCTCCTCGCGGTGGTAGGGGAACACGCCCACGTGATGGAGCCGGGAGCGGCGCACGAAATCGAGCAGGGCCTCGAAGTGCGCCTTCTTTTCCCCGGGAAGTCCCACGATGAAGGTCGAGCGCAGGGCCGCGTCGGGGAAATGCGCGCGCACCCGCTCCACCACGGCGTCGGCCCCGGCGGAACGGGGGCGCCCCATGGCCGCGAGGATCTCCGGGTGGACATGCTGGAAGGGGATGTCGAAATACGGCACGAAGGGCCGCCCGGCGGCGGCCAGAAAGGAGAGCAGGCCCTCGGTCACCCCCGACGGGTAGAGGTAGAGCAGCCGCAGCCACTTGAGGCCGTCCAGGGGCAAAAGCCGCTCCAAGAGCCGTTGCAGGCCGTCGCGCAGTCCCAGGTCGCGGCCGTAGGCCGTCACGTCCTGGGCCACGATCACGAGCTCCGAGGCCCCCTTTTCGAGGAGTCCCCGGGCCTCGGCCACCAGCGGTTCGACGGGGCGGCTGGCGAGTTTTCCACGGATGGACGGGATCGTGCAGTACCGGCAGGCATGGTCGCAGCCCTCGGCGATCTTGAGGTAGGCGTAGGAGGGCGGCGTGCTGGCCAGCCGTCCCGCGGGCGCGGCGGGTTCGGCGCAAAGGGCCCCGGCCAGGCGCGCGGGCAGGAGGTCGAGTTCGTGCGGCAGACCCCAGACATCGACCTCGGGCATCCCGCGCCGCAGTTCCTCGCCGAAACGGGCCGGCAGGCAGCCCATGACCGCGAGCTTCGGCCTGGGCGACAGTTCGCGTACCGCGTCGGCCGCCTCCACGATGGCCGCGACGGATTCCTCGACCGCCGGGGCGATGAACGAACAGGTGTTGATGAGGACCAGATCGGCCTGTTCGGGGGTTGCGACCGCCACGGTCGCAAACGGCAGGCCGCCGAGGACCGTTTCGGTGTCCACGCGGTTTTTGGGACAACCGAGACTGACGACGTGCACCTTGTAGCGTTTCGGCATGAAATGCGTTCCATCCTTGCGGGCAGTGTCGGACCGGGCTACCATGACCCGGCGCCGATGGCAAAACCGCCGGCCGGGGCCGGTCCGGAGGGGGCATGGGAAGGGATCGCGACGCGGCTGCCTGCCTTTGCCTTTACGGCAGCGGCGAGGCGCTCCTCGACTGTTTCGAGCTGGTCCGGCAGGCCGGTCCGGACACGGTTTTCGCCGGGGTGCGCCTGGCCGCCGCTCCTGCCGCGCCCCATGCCGGCGCCGCCCGGGAAGCGGCCGAACTGGGTGTGGTCTGGCATGAAAGTCTCGCCGCCATGCTCGCGGCGGAGCCCGCCGGCCTGCTTGTGCCCCTGGACGAAGAGACTCCCCTGCCCGCAGAGGCGGTTCTCGGTCGCGAAACCATGCCCCGGCAGGGGGCGGAACTCCTTTTTCGTCTCGTGGCCCGGGCCGCCACCCATGACTCCTGCCGGCCGGACCTTTTCCGGGCCAGACGGCTCCTGGCCACCGTGCTCGACCGCATCGACGAGGAGCTGGCCCTGGTCGCGCCGGACGGCCGCATCCTCGACGCCAACGCCAGTCTGGCCAAGCGGTTGGAGCGTTCCCGCGAGGCCCTGGTCGGGCTTCCCGCCGCCGGGGTCTTCCCCGATTTCCCGGACCTCGCCGCCCCTGGCGGCGACGGCGGCCCCTCGATTCTCGAACACCTGGCAACGGGGCGCAAGATGTCCCGGGAATCCTCCCGGGTGGACGCCCGCGGCCGGCTGCGCTACTTCCGCATGACGTTTCATCCGGTGCCGGGGCCGGACGGCTCCCTGGCCCATCTTGTGGCCTTGCGCCGGGACATCACCGAGGACGTCTTCCTGGAACGCCGGCTGCGGAAATCCGAACGCTTGGCCGCCATCGGCGAGCTGTCCATGTACATCTCCCATGAGATCCGAAATCCCCTGTTCGCCATCGCCGGTTTCGCCAACGCCCTGATCCGGGCCGGGGATCTGGGGGATTCCAGCCGCGAAAAGGCTTCCATCATCCTGGACGAATCCCGGCGGCTTGAAAACATATTGAACGAGATCAACATGTTCGCCAGGCCGTCCGGCACCGCGTCGGGGGAGGTGAACGTGGGCGAGGTGGTCCTTGGCACCACCTCGCTTTTGCGCCATGCCCTGGAGAGCCAGGGAATTTCCGTCGAGCTGCGCCTGGACCCCGGCATTCCGAATGTCAGGGGCGACGCCGACACCCTGACCCAATGTCTGCTCAACTGTCTGCACAACGCCAAGGATGCCATGCCGGAGGGCGGGCGCATCACGATTTCCACGGCCTTCGCCGACGGCCGGGTGTCCCTGGTCGTGGCCGACGACGGGGAGGGCATCCCTCCCGACATCCTGCCCCGTGTCTTCAATCCCTTCTTCACCACCCGGGAGAAACATTCCGGCCTGGGGCTGGCCATGACCAGGAAAATCCTGGAGGATCTGGGGGGGAGCGTGGAACTTGAAAGCGAACCCGGGCGCGGCACGGCCGTGACCCTGCTCCTGCCCCCGTTTCTGGAACCTTTTTCGGAGGATGCCTGATGGACGCAACACGACCGGCCGCGCCGACCAAAGTGGTGCTGGCCACCCGCAACGCCGGAAAAATCAGGGAATTGCACGCCCTGTTGGCCGGCCTCGGCGTGGAGGTGGTCGGACTGGCCGCGTTCCCGGATGTTGGCGAGGTCGAGGAAACCGGGACCACCTTCCTGGAAAACGCCCGCCTGAAGGCCCGGGCCGTGTGCCGGGCCACCGGGCTCGTCAGTCTGGCCGACGATTCGGGGCTTTGCGTGGATGCGCTGTCCGGCGCGCCGGGGGTGCACTCGGCCCGCTTCGCCGGTGAAAAGGCGTCCGACGCGGCCAACAACGCCAAGCTGCTCGCCGCCCTGGCCCGCGTGCCGGACAGGGACCGGACGTGCCGGTTCGTGTCCGTGATCGTGGCCGCGGCCCCGGACGGCCGGGAGCTGGTGGCCGAGGGGGTCTGGGAAGGCCGGGTGGCCGCCGCCCCGTCCGGCGAGGGCGGCTTCGGCTACGATCCGCTCTTTTTCGACGAAACCGCCGGCAAAACCGCCGCCCAGCTCACCGCCGCCGAGAAAAACGCCCGCAGCCACCGGGGCAAGGCCCT
>CAZNUQ010000015.1:12131-14595 GCA_964576235.1 uncultured Desulfovibrio sp. | reverse complement strand
GTGTACTTGAGTCCGAAGGCGACCTTCCAGGCATCTTCGGCCTTGTTGGTGAGGCGGCGTCCCCAGACGTTCTTCTGGAAGGCGCTCGGATGGGCCCAGCCGGTTTCCAGGATGAAGGCCAGGTTCTCGTAGATCATGTACTTGCTGTCGAAGTTGAGGCCGTAGACCCATTCGTTGTCGGTCAGGTCGCGGCCCATGACGAAGATCGGGTTGGAACCCAGCACGTAGTTGGCGTAGCGGATGGCCTTGGCCGAGTTGTTGCCGTGCACGTAGGCGAAGGTCAGGCGGTGGGTCAGCTTTTCGATGAAGCCCATGTTGTTGAGCGAGGCGCCGAAGCCCCAGCTGCCGACCGGGGAGATGCCCATGTTGGAGCCCTTGACCAGTTCCTGTCCGCCGTCGAACAGGAAGCTGTTGCCGGCGTTCCAGGACTGGGTGCCGCCGCTGTGCTCGCCGCCGCGGCCGCTGCCGGGGAAGAAGAAGGGCATGCGCTCGGAGCCGTTGGTGGTGGAGCTGTCTTCGCCGGTGGACCAGAAGCCGAAGACCTGCGGGGTCACCATTTCGAAGCCGGTGTATTCGGCGGCCGCGTCGATGAACCAGCCGTCACGGATGTTCTTCTTGTATTCGTTCATGCCGTGGCGGCCCCAGATCACGTCGGCGTAGAACTTGAACGGGTCAAGCGCGGTGACTTCCAGGGTGGTGCCGGCCCACATGGCGGTGATGAAGTTGTTCTTCCAGCCGGCGGGGGCCACGGTCAGGATGCCGGAGGAGATGAGGCCCTCGGCCCAGCCGGCCTCGGTGAAGTAGTGGCCGCCCTTGCCGCCCTGGCCGTAGGCGACCCACGGGGTGGCCTTGAAGCCTTCCACGGTGATGGGCAGCATCAGGAGGAAGGCCTCCTCGTTGGAGTACACGGGCGTGGTGGTGGGGGCGAAGGTGCGGTCGCTGGAAATGGTGCGCACGTAGCCGAGGACCAGGGTCAGGGTGTCCGGGATGAGCGGGGCGGAGACGATCAGGCCGGAGACGTCCTCGTCGAACACGATGCTGCCGGCGAAGATGGAGCTCTGGGGAAACGCGGCGGGCTGGAGGCCGGCCGTGACCTGCACGTCGCATCCGGGCCACTTGAACTGCAGGTAGGCCTGGTAGACCTGCACGGACACGGTGGGGTTGGCGGCGGTGAAGGTGCCGTGTCCCCAGGTGTCCTCGACCAGGATGCCCAGGCGGAACTTCACGGCCTCGTTGGCGACGAAGTCGGTGCGCAGGCGGAAGCGTTCCCAGATTTCGAAACGGTCTTCGGTCCGGGTTCCGGCGTGGTTGATGCCGGCGGCCTCGTTGGCCCAGGTGGCGTTGTTCCAGCCGGTGAAGTTCCGGTTGGCGAAAAAGTTGCCATACACCAGGGCATCGCCGGTCATCCGCACCTCGGTGGCTGCCTGGGCGCGGACCGCGGCCGTCATCAGCAGGGCGACCGCAAAAAGGCACAACAGTAACCGTTTCATGAATCCCTCCTCCTTAACGTTTTACTCCGAAAAGCAACCGACGCGAACGGAACAGGTCAATCAACGATATAGCCCGAAGGCGGCGGCCGCATCCGCCGCCTTTTCCGAACGAGGCAGCTCGTCGCCGCCGGAAGGCATATCGTGTTTACCGTTATGATTCACTGAACGCAACCCTCATGCGGAATTCGTGTCATTCAGTCCGAAAAAAAACGGTCGGGGCAGTGTTGGCGGCGCGTTTTGAATACGCCGCTGCGGCCGCGACACATGCTGGTTAAAACGGCAGCTTCCCGAATCCAAGCAAATCATATGCCGGGATGATGAGGCCAACGAACGAAAGGATGATCAGGAGCGATCCCAGCACCTTGGGGGACAGCTTCCCGTAGGTCACGGCCCAGATGGCCAGGGTCAAAACGACAAAGGCGATCATCATGCAGCCAAGATACAGGCTCTTGCCGACAAATGACGTTCCGTCGGGCTTGACGCCGCCGCCGGTGAAAAAGAAATAGGCCGCGATAGCCAGAATGATGCCCATCATCAGGCTGAGGTTGCCCAGGGTGCGCAGGTCTTCGATCCCTGCCAGGATGGTGTAGGCAATTGTCAAATAGATAACGCCAAACGGGATGAGCAGGGTCGCCGTGAACGCATCGCTGCCGAAGAGCGGCGTTGCGTGAATGATGCCGCCAACAACCGTTATGACGCCGACAATGCCGGCGATGGCTCCGCAGGTCTTGGCTTCACCCTGACCAAGATAGAACAGTCCGATTGGAAACCACAACATGCTGATGGTGACGAATAACACAAGAGTCATTAGCATACCCCTCGCCGTTACTGGTTGAGTTGTCTGAAGAACCTCCGTTGCATCGCGCGTTTGCACCAAAAAGCCGCCTCGCGCCGATGCCGACGACGGAGGGGCATGCCGCATTTTCAGGGAGAGCGCGGCGTAAACGCCAGGACGCGTCTGGAGACGCCGTTTC
>CAZNUQ010000015.1:7124-12031 GCA_964576235.1 uncultured Desulfovibrio sp. | reverse complement strand
CCAGGCGGGCTAAGGATGGCCACAACGCGGCTTGGGACGCGGCGGAGCGCCGACAGGCCGGGACGCGGACCAGACCCGCCACGCGAGACGGAAGGGAGACATCCAATGTGCGGCATCATCGGCTATTGTGGCCACCGGCCGGCCATACCGGTCATCGTCGAGGGGCTTAAGCGCCTGGAATATCGTGGATATGATTCGGCCGGCGTGGCCTTCGCCCAGGGGCGCGAACTGACCTCGGTCAAGGCCGAGGGCAAGCTCGCCAACCTGGAAAAGAAGCTGGACTCCCAGAACATCTATCTGGCCACCTCCGGCGTCGGGCATACCCGCTGGGCCACCCACGGCCTGCCCACGGAGAAAAACGCCCATCCCCACCTGGATGCCGCCCGGGCCATCGCCCTGGTTCATAACGGGATTATCGAGAATTATCAGGATATCAAAAAAGAGCTGGCCGCCGCCGGGGTGCGCTGCGTCTCGGAAACCGACACCGAGGTTCTGGCCCAGCTGGTGGGCCTCTACCTGCGGGAGGACGGCTCCCTGGCCGAGGCCATCGCCAAGGCCCTGTCCCGGGTCGAGGGCTCCTACGCCGTCGTGGTGGTCAGCCGCGACAATCCGGGCATGCTCTACGCCGCCCGCAAGCATTCCCCGCTGGTCATGGGCGTCGGGGTCGGGGAGAACTTCCTGGCCTCGGACATCCCGGCCTTTCTGCCCTACACCCGCGAGGTGGTCTTCCTGGAAGACGGGGAGATGGCCCGCATCGACGCCGGCTCGTGGCAGGTCATGGACGCGGCCACCCTCGAACCCGTGGCCAAGGAGGTCCGGCACATCGCCTGGGACGTGGCCGCGGCCCAGAAGGGCGGCTACAAGCATTTCATGCTCAAGGAGATCTTCGAGCAGCCCCGGGTGATCGCCGACTGCCTGGCCGGCCGGGTCGACCGGGTCTCGGGCCGGGTCGTCCTGCCGGAACTCGAGACCGTGCCCGTGCCGCAAAACCTTTTCATCGTGGCCTGCGGCACCTCGTACCACGCCGGCCTGTGGGGCATGTACCTCATGGAGCAATGGGCCGGCATCCCCACCCGCGTGGAGATCGCCTCGGAACTGCGCTACCGGGAGCCCCTCCTCGGCCCCGGCGACACCGTGCTGGCCATCAGCCAGTCCGGCGAGACCGCCGACACCCTGGCCGGCATCCAGCTGGCCAAGGCCCGGGGGGCGCGGGTCATCGGCCTGTGCAACGTGGTCGGATCGAGCGTGGCCCGGGAGGCCGACACGGTGGTGTACACCCAGGCCGGACCCGAGATTTCGGTGGCCTCCACCAAGGCCATGTGCTCCCAGCTCACCCTGCTGGCGCTGATGGCCGTGGCCTTCGGCCAGAAAAAGGGCGTGCTGCCGGCCGACGTGGCCGAAAACTGCCTGCCCGCCCTGGAGCGCCTGCCGGACCTGCTCGAGGACGCCCTGCCGGCCATGCGCCGCCGGGCCAGGGAGTTGTGCCGGGTCTACGCCGAAGCCAGAAGCTTCCTCTACCTCGGCCGGGGCATCCAATACCCCCTCGCCCTGGAGGGGGCGCTCAAGCTCAAGGAGATTTCCTACATCCACGCCGAGGGCTACGCCGCCGGGGAAATGAAGCACGGCCCCATCGCCCTGATCGACCCCAAGTTCCCCACCTTCGCCCTGGCCCCCCTCGACGGGCTCTATCCCAAGGTCAAGTCCAACCTCCAGGAGGTCCAGGCCCGGGGCGGCAAGATCATCGGCCTGACCAACGCCGGGGCCGACCTCGACGTGGACCATCCGTGGGAGCTCCCCGCGGCCTGGGGGCCCCTGGCAACCTTCCTCATGCTGCCGGCGCTGCAGCTTTTCGCGTATGAAATGGCCGATTATCTGGGCAAGGACGTGGACCAGCCGCGCAATTTGGCCAAAAGCGTGACCGTGGAGTAGACCATCGACGTGAGCCGCTCGAACCTTGCCGCATGGGCGCGACGCGCGGTCCTGGGGGCCGTGGCCCTGGCGATTTGCTGGGCCTGCCCGGCCCGGGCGGCCGACGTCGCCTCGGGATACCGGGAGGCGGTGGGGCGGTTCGACAAACTGCGCAAGGATCCCGCCTCCGCCGGGCGGCGCGACCTGTGGAAGGGCCTCGACGCCCGGTTCGCGGCCCTGGCCAGGGCCGCCGGCCAAAATCCCCTCGGCGCGAAGATCCTGTACTACCAGGCCTGGACCAATGCCGAGCTGGCGGAGCGTTCCCATCTGGATGCGGACTGGGAGGCCGCCGCCGGCCTTTTCGGGCGCATGGCGGAAAGCTCCCCGGGCGACGCCTGGGCCGACGACGCCCTCCTGCGCCGGGCCGTCATCCTCGCCGACCGGCTCAAGCGGCCGGCCGAGGCCAGGGCCGACCTGGAACGGCTCCTGCGGCAGTATCCGAAGGGCGACATGGCCGGCCGCGCCGGAACCGTGCTGGCCGGCCTCGACGGCGACGCCAGGGCCGCCGGCGGCCGGGGGGGGCGGGACGAGGCCGGCAAGGCCTCCCGGTCCGAGGTTCCGTCTCCGGCCACCTCGGCCCGGCCGGCCACCCTCAGGGGGGCCGAGGTCGACAGGAACGCCAAGGGAGGACGCCTGACCCTCACCCTCGACCGGGAAACCTCCTACCGCTATCAGTTGCTGGAGCAGAAGCGCCCGAACGGCGATCCGGTCAAGCGGCTCTACATCGACCTCGACAACACCCGCACGGGGCCGGGCCTGTCCTCGGAAAAGCGTTACCGCAAGGGCGCCGTGTCGCGGCTGCGGGCCGGCTACTTCACCCCGGAAACCGTGCGCGTGGTCCTGGAGCTGGAAAACGTGCGGCAATACGCCATCCGTTCCGACAAGGCCCCCTTCCGGGTGATCCTCGACCTGGAAACCGGGGCCGACGCGGACGCGGGCGGGGGAGAGGGCGGGGGAAAGCCGTCGGGCCGGGAAACGGCCGCGGCCCCCGGTCGTGCCGACCGGGACGGCCGTGCCGCCTCGCAGGACGGGGCCGCGTCCGCGAAAAATGTCTCCCAGGGCCGGGAGGCCCGGGGCGTGGCCTCGCCCCCGCCGCCCGAACCCACGCCGCGCATGAATTTCAAACCCCCGGCGGATACCAGGAAACGCGCCGGAAGCCTGGTCGAACAGCTCGGGCTTTCCGTGCGCACCGTCATGATCGACCCCGGCCACGGCGGCAAGGACCCCGGAGCCCGCGGGGTTGACGGCGTGACGGAAAAGGACGTGAACCTGAAGTTCGCCAGGGCCCTGGGCGAGATCCTGCGCAAGAAGGGATTCCAGGTGCTCTACACCCGGAGCTCCGACGTGTTCGTCCCCCTGGAAACCCGCACCGAGATGGCCAACGCCAAGGGCGCGGATCTTTTCATCTCGGTGCACTGCAACGCCCACGGCGACGCCGGGTCCTCGGGGCTCGAAACCTATTCCCTGAACCTGGCCAGCTCCCAGGACGCCGTCCGGGTGGCGGCCCGGGAGAACGCCGCCTCCCAGAAGAAGATCAGCGATCTCCAGGCCATCCTCACGGACCTGATGCTCTCGGCCAAGACCGCCGAATCGAAGGATCTCGCCCGGTTCGTCCAGAAACGGGCCATGGGCGAAGTGCGCGGCAGGTACGCCACCCGGGACCGGGGCCCCCATGAAGCGCCGTTTTTCGTGCTCATCGGCGCCAACATGCCGGCCGTGCTGGTGGAACTCGGCTACCTCAGCAACGCCGACGAGGCCGGGCGCCTGTCCTCGGATGCCTACCTGGCCGCCCTGGCCCGGGGCATGGCCGACGGCGTCCTCGCCTACAAAAAGCGCATCGAGCGCTACGCCAATCTGTAACCCCCAGGAGAGCCATGTCCCCGACGCAACCCGACGAACGCCTGATCGTGGCCCTCGACGTGCCCACGGCCGCCGCGGCCCTGGAGCTTGTCGACCGTCTGGAATCCCGGGTGACCTTTTTCAAGGTCGGCCTGCAACTGTTCCTCGACGCCGGCTTTTCCGTCTGCGACGCCCTGGTCCGGCGCGGGTGCAAGGTCATGCTCGACCTCAAGTTCCACGACATCCCCCAGACCGTGGCCCTGGCCACGGCCCAGCTCGCCGACCACGACATCGCCCTGGCCACGGTCCACGGCTACCCCCAGGTGGTGGAGGCGGCGGCCAGGGCCAGGGGCCGGACCCGGATCCTGGCGGTCACCGTGCTGACGAGCCTCGGCCAGGAGGAACTGGACCAGACCGGCTTCGCCGGCACCCTGGCCGACCTCGTGCTGCTTCGGGCCGAGGCCTCCCTGGCCGCCGGCGCCGACGGCATCGTCTGTTCGCCGCTCGAAATCGGCCTGCTGCGAAAGCGCCTGGGGCCGCGGCCCTTGATCGTCACCCCCGGCATCCGGCCGCTCGACAGCGCCCGGGACGACCAGACGCGCACCGCCACGCCCCGGGCCGCCATCGCCGCCGGCGCCGACCACATCGTGGTGGGCCGGCCCGTCACCCGGGCGGCCGACCCTCTCGCCGCCGCCCAGGCCATACTGGACGAGATGGGCTGAGGTGCCGGCGCCGTCCCTTCCCCGGGGCAACGCCCGCGGGGAAGGGCGGGTCAGGCTGTCCGCGAAACGGGCGCGGTCTGGCCGATGGCGGCCAGGGCCGCTTCCCATTCCTCGGCCGGACACAGATCCTTTTCGATGATCTCGAAGAATTCCCCCGGGAGAAGCCGCAGGCCGGGGTGCCCGGGGTGCTTGCGCCGCAGCCACGTCGGGGCCTCGCGGGCCTCGTCGACGTTGTCGGCGGTGAAAAATATCAGCGGAACGCGGCCATCCTCGCCGCACTTGTAGAGGAGATACGACTTGGTCATGGCTTCCTCCCGTGGATGGGGACGCCGCCATCATAGCCTGATTTCCCTTCCGTTGTCGCCCCCCTGCCGCCGC
>CAZNUQ010000015.1:4688-7024 GCA_964576235.1 uncultured Desulfovibrio sp. | reverse complement strand
GTCAGGCGCCGCAGACGATGAACCGTTCGCGTTTTCCCTCCCGGGCCTCCTCCCAGGTCGGTTCCCGCCAGGGCAGGGCGGTGTCGCGGCGCGGCTCGACGGTGAAGGGCGCGCCGGGAAAGCCGTCCACGTCCACCCGCACCGGGCCGGCCGTGGCCATGGCCTTGGGGTTGAACGAGGCCACGAAGGCGGCCGCCTCGACCACGGCCGGCTCGTCCCAGAGGGCCCCTGCGTGGCGCCGGGCGACGCCCAGGGGGCCGGGCAGATGGCGGACCTTGAAGACGAGGTCGTCGGGGCCGGACAGGGCTTCCAGCCGGTTGTTGTCCGATTCGTTGCGGCCGATGGCCAGCCACCGGCCGTCGGCCCAGTACTGCCGCCCCACCCGGGCCAGCTCGAAGTCGGCCGGCGTCGGCGTCCCCATGCGGGTGAAAAGCGGGAAGAACCGGCGCGCCGAGGCCTGTTCGGTGAGCAGGCAGCCGCCGGCCGGGGTGGGAATCTCGGTCACCCCGTACTCCCGGGCCAGGGCCAGCTGGTCCTTGCGCCCCCGGCCGCTCATGCCGAAAAGCCGTTCCCGGTCCACCAGCCCCGAGGTCTCGGCCTCGCTCGGCGGCAGATGCCTGGCGCAAAGCGGCCGCAGCAGGATGCCCTTGGTGCCGGAGTCCCGGATGATGATGTTGAGCGCGTCCAGGCGTTGGGACATGGGGCGCTGGCCCAGGACCTCGCCGGAAACGATGCACGAGGCGCCGTAGGCGGGGAGCAGCTCCTTGGCCCGGCGCAGCATGAGGATCTTGCAGTCCACGCAGGGGTTGAGCGTCTTGCCCAGGCCGTGGGCCGGCCCGGCGACGAGCATGGCGACGAAGGCCTCGGACACGTCCACGGGCACGATGTCCAGGCCGTAGGCGGCTTTCCAGTGGTCGACCAGGTGGGGCTTGCCGAAGAAGGGGCTGACGAAGTGCAGGCACAAAACGTCGAGTCCCTGGGCCGTGATGGCCTTGGCGGCCAGGATGCTGTCGAGGCCGCCGGAGAAAAGGGCCAGGGCGTGGTAGGATTTCATGCGGCGTAGCTAAAGCCTCCCGGAACGCATGGCAAGTGCCCGGCCGGCGAAGTTGCCGGGCGGCAAGGATTTTGCTAACAAGCCGCCTCTGCGACCCAACACACAGCCAGGAGCACGGCGACATGGCCCGTAAGCCAGCACAGTCCCCGGAAGATTTTCGCAACGAGGCCCTTGCCACCGCCTTGACCACCATCGAGCGCAAGCATGGCCAGGGGGCCGTCATGCGCCTGGACGACTCGGCCCACGTGAAGATCCCGGCCATCCCCACCGGTTCCATCGGCCTGGACCTGGCCCTGGGCATCGGCGGCATCCCCAAGGGCCGGATCACCGAAATCTACGGCCCCGAGTCCTCGGGCAAGACCACGCTCGCCCTGCACATCATCGCCGAATCCCAGAAACTCGGCGGCACCGCCGCCTTCATCGACGCCGAGCACGCCCTGGATGTCAACTACGCCAAGCGGCTGGGCGTCAACACCCCCGAGTTGCTCATCTCCCAGCCCGACTACGGCGAGCAGGCCCTGGACATCGCCGACCTGCTCGTGCGTTCCGGCGCCGTGGACGTGGTGGTCATCGACTCGGTGGCCGCCCTCATCCCCCAGGCCGAACTCGAGGGGGAGATGGGCGAAACCCAGGTGGGAGGCCAGGCGCGGCTCATGTCCCACGCCATGCGCAAGCTCACCGGCACCATCCACAAGTCCCAGACCTCGGTCATCTTCATCAACCAGATCCGCATGAAGATCGGCATGACCGGCTACGGCAGCCCGGAAACCACCACCGGCGGCAACGCGCTGAAGTTCTACGCCAGCGTGCGTCTGGACATCCGCAAGATCCAGACCCTCAAGGACAAGGAGGAGACCTACGGCAGCCGCTGCCGGGTGAAGGTGGTCAAGAACAAGGTGGCTCCGCCCTTCCGCGAGGCCCTGTTCGACATCCTCTACGGCACGGGCGTCTCCCGCGAGGGCGAGCTCATCGACATGGGCGTCGAGGCCGGCATCGTGGACAAGTCCGGCGCCTGGTTCGCCTTCGGCGCCGAGCGCCTCGGCCAGGGCCGCGACAACGTCCGGGCCTTCCTGCAGGAGCATACCGACATTCGCGACCAGATCGAGGCCAGGCTGCTCGAGCACCTGGGCTTTTCGGACTATACCCCGCCCCCGGCGCCGGAGGTGGTGGAGGAAGAGGACGGCATGTAAGCCCGGCGCGCCGTCCCGGGGCTTCCGGGACGCTGCCCGCGGATGCGCCAGGCGCTGCCCTGGGCCCGCCGGGAGGCATGATGCCCCCGGAG
>CAZNUQ010000015.1:0-4588 GCA_964576235.1 uncultured Desulfovibrio sp. | reverse complement strand
GGGGCGCGGAAGGGGCTGGACCCCTTCCGGAAAAAAAATTTCGAGGAAGACGCGGGGGATGCGATTCCTTTGGTCTTCCATCCCCATGCGGAGGCATGAAGCGATGATGACGGCAAGCGAGATTCGCGCCAAGTTCTTGGAATTCTTCGCGCAAAACGGACATCAGGTGGTGGCTTCCTCGCCGCTGATTCCCCGCGAGGACCCCTCCCTCCTTTTCACCAACGCGGGCATGGTCCAGTTCAAGAAGGTGTTCCTCGGCCAGGACAAGCCGGGCTACAGGCGCGCCACCACCTCCCAGAAGTGCCTGCGCGTGGGCGGCAAGCACAACGACCTGGAAAACGTCGGCCGCACCGCCCGCCACCACACCTTCTTCGAAATGCTCGGCAACTTCTCGTTCGGCGACTATTTCAAGGAAGACGCCATCCGTTTCGCCTGGACCTTCCTGACCGAGGTGATCGGCCTGGACAAGTCCCGGCTCTACGCCACGGTCTACCTCGACGACGACGAGGCCTTCGGCCTGTGGAAGAAGGTGGCGGGCCTTTCCGACGACCGCATCTTCCGCCTCGGCGAGAAGGACAACTTCTGGTCCATGGGCGACACCGGCCCGTGCGGCCCCTGTTCGGAAATCATGTACGACCGGGGCGAGGAAGTGGCCTGCGGCCCGGACTGCGGCATCGGCACCTGCGACTGCGACCGGTTCCTGGAGATCTGGAACCTCGTCTTCATGCAGTACGACCAGATCGAGCCGGGCAAGCGGGTGGCCCTGCCGCGGCCGAGCATCGACACCGGCATGGGCCTCGAACGCATCGCCGCCGTGGTCCAGGGCGTGCACTCCAACTTCGACATCGACCTGTTCAAGTCCATCATCGCCTCCGCCGCCTCCATCGCCGGCGTGACCTACGGCGCGAACGACGAGCACGACACGGCGCTCCGGGTCATCGCCGACCACAGCCGGTCGGTGGCCTTCCTCATCGCCGACGGCGTGCTCCCCTCCAACGAGGGCCGGGGCTACGTCCTGCGGCGGCTGATCCGCCGCGCCCTGCGCTTCGGGAAGCTCATCGGGCTTTCCGACCCGTTCCTCCACAGGACCGCCGGAACGGTGGTGGAGGTCATGGGCGACGCCTACCCCGAGCTGCTGGCCGGCCGGGAGTTCATGGACCGGGTGGTGCGCGAGGAGGAGGAACGCTTCGGCGTCACCCTGGACAAGGGGCTGGCGATCCTGGCCGAGGAACTCGACCGCATGGTGGCCGCCGGCGAAAAGACCATCACCGGCGAATTCGCCTTCAAGCTCTACGACACCTACGGATTCCCGCTGGACATCGTCAACGACGTGGCCGGCCGGCGCGGCATCGCGGCCGACGAGGACGGATACCGGGTCTGCATGGCCGAACAGAAGGCCCGGGCCAAGGCGGCCTGGAAGGGCAGCGGCGAGACCGACCCGGCGGTGCTGTTCCTGGAGTTGCTCGAATCCGGCCTCAAGTCCCGGTTCGTGGGCTACGACACCCTGTCCGCCGCAAGCCGGGTCAACGCCCTGGTCAACGCCGGGGGCCAGGCCGTGGAGCGGCTCGTGGCCGGCGAGAAGGGCTACCTGGTCTGCGCCGTGACCCCGTTTTACGGCGAGTCCGGCGGCCAGGCCGGGGATGTGGGCGGCGTCTCCACCGTAACCGGCGAGGCGGCGGTCGTCGGCACGCTCAAGGCCGGCCCGGAACTGACGGCGCATCATGTCGAGGTCCGGACCGGGGAGATCCTCCTGGACCAGGAGGCCGAACTGACCGTGGACGCGGCCATCCGGACGGCCACGGCGCGCAACCATACCTGCACCCACCTGCTCCACAAGGCGCTCAAGAACGTGCTCGGCAGCCACGTCAACCAGGCCGGCTCCCTGGTCGGGCCGGACCGGCTGCGCTTCGACTTCACCCATATCGCCGCCCTGACCCCGGAGGAACTCGCCAGGGTGGAGGAGGAGGTCAACGAGGCCATCCTCCTCGACGCCCCGGTGGTGACGGAGGTGCTGCCCCTGGAGGCGGCCCGGGCCAAGGGCGCCACCGCCCTTTTTGGCGAGAAGTACGGCGACGAGGTGCGCGTGGTCGAGGTGCCGGGCGTGTCCATGGAGTTTTGCGGCGGCACCCACCTGCGCGCCACGGGACAGGCCGGCAGCTTCCTCCTCCTGTCCGAATCCGGCGTCGCGGCGGGCACCCGGCGCATCGAGGCGGCCACGGGCCTCAACGCCCTGCATCAGGTGCGGGCCATGCGCGGCGAGCTGGAAGAGGGGCTTCGGGCCCTCAAGGCCAAGCCGGGCGAGCTGGCCGGTCGGGTGAGAAAGCTTTTCGACGACATCAAGGCCCTCGGCAAGGAAAAGGAACAGCTCGCCGCCAAGCTGGCCTCGGGCCAGGGCCGCGACCTCATGGCCGGCCTGGAGGAGGTCGGCGGGGTGAAGCTGTTGTGCGCCAGGGTCGAGGCCCCGAACGTCAAGGCCTTGCGCGAGGCCATGGACGACCTGCGCAGCAAGCTCCCCTCCGGGGTCGTCGCCATCGCCGCCGAACAGGACGGCGGCAAGGTGAGCCTGATCGTCGCCGTCAGCAAGGACCTGCACGGGCGGTTCACCGCGCCGGCGCTCATCAAGGACGCCGCCGCGGCCGTCGGCGGCTCCGGTGGCGGCCGGCCGGACATGGCCCAGGCCGGCGGCACGAATCCGGCCGGCATCGACGAGGCCTTCGCCAGGGTCAGGGCGGCGGTCGCCGGCTAGTGCCACGGCCTCTGAATAATTGTTATTTTAAGAAGCTGTCGTGTTTTTCGGAGCCGCCTCGCGAGGCGGCCCCGAAAACATCGCGACATGGCAGGCGGGGCGGTCCCAGGGGCCGCCCCGTTTCGTTTTCCCGGGCGGCCTCCATGCCGCGGCCGCCTTCCGGGCTTGACACCGGACGCGTTTTCGGGTGGATGCCGGACATGACCTGCGGAGGTGAGGCATGAACCGCTGGGGCATGGGCACGATGCTCTACCGCGCCACCATCCTGTACGCCTTGCTGGCCATCCTCTACGACACCATCCTCATCGCGTCCTTTTGCGACCGGCTCGTTCCGGAACGCACGGCCCTGGCCGCCGGCGGCACGCTGCTGCTGCTTGGGGTCGTGGTCTACGCCCTGGGCACGTTTTCCGTCTACAAGGCCGTGGACGCCGCGCAGCTCTCCACGCGCGGCATCTACGCCCTGGTGCGCCATCCCCTCTACGCGGCCTGGATATGGTGCATCGTGCCCGGAGTGGCCCTTTTGCAAGGCACGGCGTTGACGCTGTGCGCCCCTCTGGTGGCCGCGGTCTTCTACCACCTGTTCATCCCGCATGAGGAAGCGCATCTGGAACGCCTTTTCGGCGAGGAGTACCGCCGCTACCGCGCCAGCGTCGGCGGCATCGTTCCCCGGTTCCGGCGCCGGTAGACGGCGCGGCAGGGACTTGAAATCGGGAACGGCTTCGTTTAAGGAATATTCGATTACCTGCCCGCGCATTGAAGAGAAAAGTCTGACATCGTGTTCATTTCACGCATTTCCGACAGCGGCTTGCCCCGCCCCCCCGCGCCCGTCCGGCGGACGACCTCCGGGAAACGCGGCCGGGCCCTTTTCGTGACGCTCTACGTCCTGGGACTGCTGCTCCTGGTCGAGGCGGGCGCCCGTCTCACGTGGCGCCTGATCGACACGTCCTGGGGCATGGTGGTGCCGCAGGACATTTCGCGTCTCGACGCCACGTTCGGCTGGAGCCTCGATCCCGGCGCCCGGTCCGAATCCAAGGCCACCGGCCGGCCCCTGACCTACGCCATCAACGCCAAGGGCCTTCGCGGACGGGAGGTGCCTTACGACAAGCCCGAGGGGGAGCACCGCATCGTCGTGCTCGGCGACTCCCACACCTTCGGTTTCGGCGTGCCGGAGGAGTCCCGGTTCTCCTCGCTGCTCGAGGGCTACCTGCCGGGTTCCCGGGTGGTGAACATGGGGGTCAGCGGCTACGGCATCGACCAGGAGCTGCTGCTGCTCGGCCGCGAGGGGTTCAAGTACCGGCCGGACATGGTCATCGCCTACGTGCCGCACTACGCCGACCTGCGCCATCTGCGCGACATGGTCTGGGGCATGGGCAAGCCGCGGTATCTTCTGGAGGACGGGCGGCTGCGGCTGACCAATTCCCCCGTGGCCAACAATTCGTTTTCGCGGGTGGCCGGACTCGAGGCCGACCGCTTTCTTTCCCGGTGGAGCCGGGCCTATCAGATGGCCCGGGACACGGTCGTCCATTTCGTGATGACCCGCGAGCGGCTGCTCGGCAAGGCGCCGCCGTCGAAAGAGCTGCTGGACGAGGCGGAACGCGTGGGCGAAGCCATCGTCGACGCCATGGCCGAGGCCTGCGCCGCCGCCGGGGCCCGGTTCGTCCTGGTCACCCGTGTCGGGGAGCTGGCCCTTCACGCCCAAGGCAAGGGCATCCCCTGTCTTTTCATCGCCGATCCCCTGAACAACTCCCGTCTGGCCCTGGCCCACGATCCCACGCGGCATCCCAACGAGGCCGCCAACGGGGTTCTGGCCTGGACCATCGCCGATTTCCTCAAGTCCGAGGG
>CAZNUQ010000014.1:34049-60742 GCA_964576235.1 uncultured Desulfovibrio sp. | reverse complement strand
AGGGCCTGCGCTTCGCCATTCGCGAAGGCGGCCGCACCGTCGGCGCGGGCGTCGTTTCGGAAATCGTGGAGTAAGCGATGCGGATTAATATCCAGTTGCAATGCACCGAGTGCAAGCGCAAGAACTACGCCACGGAAAAGAACAAGAAGAATACCACCGGCCGCCTCGAAGTGAAGAAGTACTGCCCGTTCGACCATAAGCATACGGTCCATCGGGAAACGAAGTAGGCGCCGGTTATTAACGCAGGGCAGTAGCTCTAACGGTAGAGCATCGGACTCCAAATCCGAGGGCTGGGGGTTCGAATCCCTCCTGCCCTGCCATTTTTGAGCAAGGCGTAGGTCATGGCCAAAGAAAAGACCCAGGCGGCTGATGCCGCCGACAAGCCCGCCAAGGCGAAACCCGCCGCGGCCAAGCCGGCTGTCAGGCAGGCTGCCAAGGGCAAGGACGAATCGACCGGACAGGCCGCCTCGTTGTCGGCCCGGGTGACCGCCGCCCGCGAGTTCTTCGAGCAGTCCAAGGCCGAACTCAGAAAGGTTACCTGGCCCACCCGTCAGGAAACCGTGAAGACCGGGATCGCGGTCCTGATCTTCAGCGTGGTCATGGCTCTTTACCTGGGCGTCGTCGATATGGCCCTGTCCAGGCTCGTCGCGCTCATTCTCTCGTAAATTGGGATCGGTCATGGTTGAACAAGACGGCGCCGACGAAGAACGCACTCCTGCCAGGTGGTACATCGTCCACACCTACTCGGGATTCGAGAACCGTGTGGAGCAGACCATCCGGGAGATGATGCGCACGAAGCAGGACGGCGGATGCATCGAGGAAGTCGTCGTGCCCACGGAACGGGTCATCGAACTGGTGAAGGGGGAGAAGAAGACCTCCACCCGCAAGTTCTATCCCGGCTACGTCATGGTCAAGATGTCCATGAACGACAATTCGTGGCATCTCGTGCAATCGATCCCCCGCGTGACCGGTTTTATCGGCGGTAAGAACCAGCCGACTCCCATGCGCGACAGTGAGGCGCAAAAGATTTTGAACCTCATGGTCAGCCGCCAGGAACAGCCCAGGCCCAAATACCATTTCGAACGGGGCGACGACGTCCGTGTCATCGACGGTCCCTTCGGCGGCTTCAACGGCGTCGTCGAGGATGTCAATTACGACAAGGGCAAGCTTCGCGTCTCGGTTTCCATTTTCGGCCGGCAGACACCGGTGGAGCTCGACTTCGTGCAGGTGAGCAAAAACTAGGGGGCGCATCCCCCTCAAGGATACAGACATGGCCAAGAAGATCGTCGCCAAGGTCAAGTTGCAGCTTCCCGCCGGTTCGGCCAACCCGTCTCCCCCGGTCGGTCCGGCCCTTGGCCAGCATGGCGTCAACATCATGGAATTCTGCAAGGCGTTCAACGCCCGGACCATGGAGCAGAAAGGCACCATCATTCCGGCGCTGATCACCATTTACGCCGACCGTTCCTTCACGTTCATCACGAAGACGCCGCCGGCCTCCGTGCTGCTGCTCAAGGCCGCCAAGCTCGAAAAGGGCTCGGGCGAGCCCAACAAGACCAAGGTCGGCAAGATCACCAAGGACCAGATCGAGGAAATCGCCAAGCTCAAGCTGGTGGACATGTCGGCCAACGACCTGGAAGCCGCATGCCGCTCCATTTCCGGAACGGCTCGTAGCATGGGCATCGACATCGTCTAACCGGCACGAACGCAAGAGGAATTCCCGAAATGGCCAAGCACGGAAAAAAATATCGCGAGGCGGTCAAGGATATCGACCTCACGGCCAAATATGAAGTCAACGAGGCCATGGCCCTCACCGTCAAGACGGGCGTGGCGAAGTTCGACGAAACCGTTGACGTCGCCCTGGGCCTTGGCGTCAATCCCAAGTATTCCGACCAGATGGTCCGCGGCGCCGTCTCCTTGCCCCATGGCTTGGGCAAGACCGTCCGGGTGCTCGCCTTCTGCAAGGGCGACAAGGAGGCCGAGGCCCGCGAGGCCGGGGCCGATTTCGCCGGCGGCGACGACCTCATCGAAAAGGTCAAGGGCGGCTTCCTGGATTTCGACAAGGCCGTGGCCACGCCCGACATGATGGCTTCGGTGGGCAAGATCGGCAAGATCCTCGGTCCCCGCGGACTGATGCCCAACGCCAAGACCGGCACCGTCTCCTTCGACATCGGGCAGGCGGTCAAGGAACTCAAGGCCGGCAAGGTCGAGTTCAAGGTGGACAAGGCCGGCGTGCTGCACGTGCCCCTCGGCAAACGTTCGTTCGGTCCCGAAAAGCTGCTCGACAATTTCCGGGCCCTGATCGAGACGGTCATGCGCCTGAAGCCCTCGGCCGCCAAGGGAACCTATCTGCAGTCCATGGCCCTGGCCACGACCATGGGACCCGGCATCAAGGTGGACACCCAATCGATCCGCAAGCTGCTGGAAGGGTAGAACGCCCGGACATACCCCGCTTGAACCGTCCCCGGCCGAAGGCATGTCCTTTGGCCAGGGACGATTTTTCGATATAAAACAGGGCATGGAAGGCGAGTCAAAGACAGCGGGTGGGGACGGTCCCCTTAATTTCCCGCCGAGACAACGCTTTGGCTCACTTGAAGGCCCGCCAACCCGCATGTGGAGGTAGGTACCGTGCAACGTGCGCAAAAAAACGAGATTATCGAGAAACTGCGCGCCAAGGCGGACCGGGCCGGCATTGCGGTGGTCACCGACTTTCGTGGCATGACGGTTGAGGAGCTGACCGAGCTTCGCGTCAAGCTTCGCGCCGCGGGTATTGATTACCAGGTGGTGAAGAATACCCTGGCCCGTCTGGCGGTGAAAGGCGGCACGCATGATGCCTTGAAGGAGCATCTCAAGGAGAACAACGCCATTGCCTTCGGGTATGACGACCCGGTCGTCGCGGCCAAGGTTCTCGTTGAGTATGCCAAGACCAGCAAGAAGTTTTCGGTCAAGCTCGCGAGCCTTTCCGGAAAGCTCATCGACGCCGACGGCGTCAACGAGTTGTCCAAGCTCCCGAGCAAGCCGGAACTGCTGGCCAAGGCGCTCGGCACCATGAACGCCGTTCCCACCAACTTCGTCAGCCTGTTCGCGAACGTGATTCGCGGCATGCTGTACGCCCTCACGGCCGTCAAGGAAAAAAAGGAAGCGGCCTGATCGCCGTTTCCGCCAAAGCGAATGATTTAGGAGGAACGATTCCATGTCTGACATCACCAAAGAGCAGGTTGTCGATTTCATTGCCAATATGACCGTCCTCGAACTCTCCCAGTTCATCAAGGAGCTCGAGGAGAAGTTCGGCGTTTCCGCCGCCGCCCCGGCCATGGGCATGATGATGGCCGCTCCCGCCGCCGGTGGCGAAGCCGCTCCGGCCGAGGAAGAGAAGACCGAGTTCGATGTCGTGCTGACCAATGCCGGCGGCAACAAGATCGCCGTCATCAAGGTCGTGCGCGCCCTGACCGGTCTGGGCCTCAAGGAGGCCAAGGCCAAGGTCGACGAGCTGCCCTCCACCATCAAGGAAGGCGTTTCCAAGGCCGAGGCCGAGGACGCCAAGAAGCAGCTGGATGAATCCGGAGCAACCTGCGAAATCAAGTAAGACGCCGCACGCTTTCGTTGTCGACGCAAAAGAGCGCCCCCTCTCCCAAGGGGCGGGGCGCTCTTTTTCCCTTTTTTTCATGTTAGGCTTTTCCGCGGCCCCCGCCGGCGCCCGGGCGGTTCCGGGGCGGGGCGAAACCGGCGCGACGCGCGCCTCGCAAGGCCGATGAAGGGCGAACCCGTCGCCCGGTACCCTTCCAACGTCGTAGCCCTGCAACAGAGGAAAAAATGGCCCAGCTGACCAAAAATTTCGGCAAGATCGTCAAAACGCTGACCATTCCCCACCTGCTCAACCTGCAGATCGACTCCTACGAGCTTTTTCTGCAAAAGGACGTCCCTCCGACGAGCCGGGCGGACGCTGGGCTTGAGGGGGTGTTCCGTTCGGTCTTTCCCATCGAGGACTTCAATCGAACCGCCTCGCTTGAGTATGTCAGCTATGAAATCGGCGAGCCAAAATACGACGTTCCCGAGTGTATCTCCAAGGGACTCACCTTCGAGGCCCCGCTGCGCATCAAGGTCCGGCTGGTCGTCTACGACGTGGACGAGGAAACGGAAAACCGCACCATCCGCGACATCAAGGAGCAGGTCATCTACTTCGGCACCGTGCCGCTGATGACCGAGAAGGGCACGTTCATCATCAACGGGACCGAGCGCGTCATCGTCAACCAGCTGCAGCGCTCCCCGGGCATCATCTTCGAGCACGACTCCGGCAAGAGCCACACCAGCCGCAAGGTGCTGTACTCCTGCCGCGTCATTCCCATGCGCGGCTCCTGGCTCGATTTCGACTACGACCACAAGGACATCCTCTACGTGCGCATCGACCGGCGCCGCAAGATGCCCGCCACCATCCTCTTCAAGGCCATGGGCATGTCCCGCGTGGACATCCTGCGCTATTTCTACGAAATCGAGCATTTCGCCGTGGACGGGCCGAGGGTCTTCCGGCACATCCAGCCCGAACTCTACCGCAAGGAGAAGGCCTACGCCGAGATCCGCGACGCCGAGGGCAAGGTCCTGGTGGCCGTGGACAAGCCCATCACCAAGCGGGCCTGGCGGCTGATGATCGAGGCCGGCATCGAGCGCCTCGAGGTCGATCCCACCACCCTGACCGGGCTTTTCCTGGCCGAGGACATCGCCGACTCCGCCACTGGCGAGGTGCTGGCCGAGGCCGGCGACGAACTGTCTCCGGACACCGTCGAGAAGCTCCGCGACGCCGGCGTGACCGACTTCCCGGTCCTGCACACCCGGGGCGTGGACACCTCCTCCTCGATCCGCGACACCCTCGCGCTGGACAAGACCACGGACATCATTTCCGCCCAGGTCGAAATCTACCGCCGGTTGCGCCCGTCCTCGCCGCCGACCCCGGAAATCGCGGCCAACTTCTTCGAGAACCTTTTCCGCAACCCGGACTACTACGACCTCTCCCCGGTGGGCCGCTACAAGCTCAACGCCCGGCTCAAGATCGAGCAGCCCCTGGATTTCCGCACCCTCTCCAACGACGATATCCTCAAGGCCGTCAAGCACCTCACCTTCCTCAAGGACTCCCACGGCCCGGCCGACGACATCGACCACCTGGGCAACCGCCGGGTGCGCCCGGTGGGCGAGCTCGTGGAAAACCAGTACCGTATCGGGCTTGTCCGCATGGAGCGGGCCATCAAGGAGCGCATGAGCCTCCAGGAAGTGGCCACGCTGATGCCCCACGACCTCATCAACCCCAAGCCCGTGGCCGCGGTCCTCAAGGAATTCTTCGGCACCTCGCAGCTTTCCCAGTTCATGGACCAGACCAACCCGCTGTCCGAGGTCACCCACAAGCGCCGTCTGTCCGCCCTGGGACCGGGCGGCCTCACCCGCGAGCGGGCCGGCTTCGAGGTGCGCGACGTGCACACCTCGCACTACGGACGCATCTGCCCCATCGAAACTCCGGAAGGCCCGAACATCGGCCTCATCGTGTCCCTGACCACCCATTCCAAGGTCAATGACTTCGGCTTCATCGAGACCCCCTACCGGGTGGTTCGCGACAGCCACGTGACCGACGAGGTCGTCTACCTCGACGCCACCCGCGAGATCGACGAGGTCATCGCCGGCGCCAACGCCGAACTCGACGAGAACTGCCGGTTCACCCACGCCATGGTCGGCAGCCGCATCCTCGGCGACCTGATCATGACCCCGCGCGAGCAGGTCACCCTGATGGACATCTCGCCGAGCCAGATCGTGTCCGTCTCGGCCGCGCTGATCCCCTTCCTCGAGCACGACGACGCCAACCGCGCCCTGATGGGATCGAACATGCAGCGCCAGGCCGTGCCGCTTCTGCGCTGCGACCAGCCCCTGGTCGGCACGGGCATGGAAGGCCCCGTGGCCAAGGACTCCGGCTCCTGCCTCCTGGCGGAGGCCCCGGGCGAGGTCCACTACGCCGACGCCGAGCGGATCATCGTCTGTTACGACGGCGACTACGCCCCGGAAACCGGCGGCGCCCGGAGCTACCAGCTGCTCAAGCACCACAAGTCCAACCAGAACACCTGCTTCGGCCAGGTTCCGCGCGTGCGGGTCGGCCAGCGGGTGGAGAAGGGCGACGTGCTGGCCGACGGTCCGGGCATCCGGGACGGCGAACTGGCCCTCGGCAAGAACCTCCTGGTCGCGTTCATGCCCTGGTGCGGCTACAACTACGAAGATTCCATCCTCATCTCCGAAAAGGCCGTCAAGGAAGACACCTTCACCTCGGTGCACATCGAGGAATTCGAGGTGGTCGCCCGCGACACCAAGCTCGGACCCGAGGAAATCACGCGGGATATTCCCAACGTCGGCGAGGAGATGCTCAAGGACCTCGACGAATGCGGCATCATCCGCATCGGCGCCCGGGTCGCGCCGGACGACATCATGGTGGGCAAGATCACGCCCAAGGGCGAGACCCAGCTCACTCCGGAGGAGAAGCTTCTGCGGGCCATTTTCGGCGACAAGGCCCGGGACGTGAAAAACACCTCCCTCAAGGTGCCCCCCGGAATCGAGGGAACGGTCATCGACGTGCGGGTGTTCAACCGCCGTTCCGGCGAAAAGGACGACCGCACCATCCAGATCGAGAACTACGAGCTGTCCCGCCTGGACATCCGGGAGGCCCAGCACATCGAGGCCATCGCCGCCAACACGCGGCGGCGCATCTGGACCGTGGCCTCGGGCAAGACGGTCTTCCAGACCATCAAGGGCGCCAAGAAAAACGAGGTTCTCCTCGAGGCCAACCATCCCATCACCTGGGAGGTGCTGGACAAGCTTCCGGTCAAGCGGGTTCCCGGCCTGTTCGCGGCCAAGGAGGTCAACGAGGCCGTGGCCGAGATGGTCGACGAGTACGACCGCCACGTGCACTTCGTGAAGGCCCTCTACGACCAGAAGCGCGAGAAGGTCACCGAGGGCGACGATCTGCCCCCCGGCGTGATCAAGATGGTCAAGGTCTATGTGGCCGTCAAAAGAAAGCTCAACGTCGGCGACAAGATGGCCGGCCGCCACGGCAACAAGGGCGTCGTCTCCTGCATCCTGCCGGAAGAGGACATGCCCTTTTTCGCCGACGGCACCCCGGTCGACATCGTGCTCAATCCCCTCGGCGTGCCTTCCCGTATGAACATCGGCCAGATCATGGAGACCCACCTCGGCTGGGCCGGCATGGAGCTCGGCAAGCAGCTGGCCGAAATGATCGACTCGGGCAAGGCCATGGAACCCGTCCGCGAGCGGGCCAAGGCCGTTTTCGCCACCCCCGAGACGGCCCGGCTCATCGACGCCATGTCCGACGACGAGCTGGCCGCGTCCCTCAAGGCCCTGCGCAAGGGCATCGTGGCCAAGACGCCGGTCTTCGACGGCGCCACCGAGGACGAGCTCTGGGGCTGGCTCAAGCTCGCCGGGCTCCCCGAGGACGGCAAGGTGACCCTCTACGACGGCCGCACCGGCGAGGCCTTCCATCGGCCGGTCACCGTGGGCTGCATGTACATGCTCAAGCTCCACCACCTGGTCGACGAGAAGATCCACGCCCGTTCGACCGGCCCCTACTCCCTGGTCACCCAGCAGCCGCTGGGCGGCAAGGCCCAGTTCGGCGGCCAGCGACTGGGCGAGATGGAAGTCTGGGCCCTGGAGGCCTACGGCGCGTCGTACCTGTTGCAGGAGTTCCTGACCGTCAAGTCCGACGATGTCGGCGGCCGCGTCAAGATGTACGAGAAGATCGTCAAGGGGGACAACTTCCTGGAAGCGGGCCTGCCCGAGTCCTTCAACGTCCTGGTCAAGGAACTCATGTCCCTCGGCCTCGATGTCGATCTCATCCAGGACGAGAAGAAGATTGCCAAGGCTCCCAGGCGGTAGCGCATCCCCCTGGTCGCCTTTGACATAAGATTCGCGATTCCAACGCCCCGCCGGGTCCGTCCCGGCGGGGCATGAAGCGGGAAGGGTCCTCCCGCCCTACGAGGTAACCGTATGTCTCTGGACGAACTGTTCAGCATGCGTGGCATCGGCCAAACCGGGGTCTCCAGCCGGTCGCTCAAATCCATTCGCATTTCCATCGCCGCGCCGGAAAAAATCCGTGAATGGTCCTTCGGGGAAGTGAAAAAACCCGAAACCATCAACTACCGCACCTTCAAGCCCGAACGGGACGGTCTTTTCTGCGCCAAGATTTTCGGACCGGTCAAAGACTACGAGTGCAACTGCGGCAAGTACAAGCGCATGAAGCACCGGGGCATCGTGTGCGAGAAATGCGGCGTCGAGGTCATCGCCTCCAAGGTGCGCCGCGAACGCATGGGGCACATCGAACTGGCCGCCCCCGTTGCCCATATCTGGTTCCTGAAGACCCTGCCCTCCAAGATCGGCACCCTCCTGGACATGACCATGGTCGATCTGGAAAAGGTGCTCTATTTCGACTCGTATCTGGTGCTGGACCCCAAGGACACCACCCTGACCAAGTATCAGGTCATTTCCGAGGACCAATACCTCCAGGTCATCGACCATTACGGCGGCGAGGACGCGGTGGAGGTCGGCATGGGCGCCGAGGCCGTGCGCTCCCTGCTCGAGGAGCTCGATCTGCACAAGATCCGCACCGAGCTGCGCGAAGAGTCCATGACCACCAAGTCCCAGACCAAGAAGAAAAAGATCATCAAGCGCCTCAAGATCGTCGAGGCCTTCATCGAATCGGGCAACAAGCCCGAGTGGATGATCATGGAGGTCATCCCGGTCATTCCGCCCGAGTTGCGGCCCCTCGTGCCCCTCGACGGCGGCCGGTTCGCCACCTCGGACCTCAACGACCTCTACCGCCGGGTGATCAACCGCAACAACCGCCTCAAACGCCTGATCGAACTCGGCGCCCCGGACATCATCATCCGCAACGAAAAGCGCATGCTCCAGGAAGCCGTGGACGCGCTCTTCGACAACGGCCGCCGGGGACGGGCCATCACCGGCACCAACGGCCGGCCCCTGAAGTCCCTGTCGGACATGATCAAGGGCAAGCAGGGCCGTTTCCGTCAGAACCTGCTCGGCAAGCGCGTCGACTACTCGGGCCGTTCGGTCATCGTCGTCGGCCCCAAGCTCAAGCTCCACCAGTGCGGCCTGCCCAAGAAGATGGCCCTGGAGCTTTTCAAGCCCTTCATCTACGCCAAGCTCGAGGAGAGGGGGCTCGCCACCACCATCAAGACGGCCAAGAAGATGGTCGAACGCGAGGAGTTGGTGGTCTGGGACATCCTCGAGGACGTGGTGCGCGAATACCCGATCCTGCTCAACCGCGCCCCGACGCTGCACCGCCTGGGCATCCAGGCCTTCGAGCCGATCCTGGTCGAGGGCAAGGCCATCCAGCTGCACCCGCTCGTCTGCTCGGCCTACAACGCCGACTTCGACGGCGACCAGATGGCCGTGCACGTGCCGCTTTCCGTCGAGGCCCAGATCGAGTGCCGCGTGCTCATGATGTCCACCAACAACATCCTGTCCCCGGCCAACGGCAACCCCATCATCGTGCCGTCCCAGGACATCGTCCTCGGGCTCTACTACCTCACCGTCGAGCGCAGCTTCGCCAAGGGCGAGGGCAAGATCTTCGCCGATACCGGCGAGGTCGTCTGCGCCGTGGACGCCGGCGTGGTGAGCCTGCACGCCCGCGTCACCTGCCGCATCGGCGGCAAGCGCATCCTGACCACCCCCGGCCGGGTCATCGTGGGCGAGCTTTTGCCGGAGGGCGTGCCCTTCGAGGCGGTCAACACCGTGCTCAACAAGCGCAGCATCGGCAAGCTCGTCGGCGACACCTACCGCATGGCCGGCACCAAGGCCACGGTCCTTTTGTGCGACCGCCTCAAAGGCCTCGGGTACGAATACGCCACCCGGGCCGGCGTCTCCATCGGCGTCAAGGACCTGACCATCCCGGACAACAAGGTGCACATCCTCGACGCCGCCCAGAAAGAGGTCGACGACATCGAGGTCCAGTACGGCGAGGGCATCATCACCCGCACCGAGAAATACAACAAGGTCGTGGACGTGTGGACCAAGGCCACCAACGACGTGGCCTCGGAGATGATGAAGCAGATCTCCTGGGACATCCTGCGCGACGAGAAGACCGGACGCGAGGAACGCAACACCTCGGTCAACCCGATCTTCATGATGATCCACTCCGGATCGCGCGGCAACCAGGACCAGATGCGCCAGCTCGCCGGCATGCGCGGCCTGATGGCCAAGCCTTCCGGTGAAATCATCGAGACGCCCATCACCTCGAACTTCCGCGAAGGCCTCTCGGTGGCCCAGTACTTCATCTCCACCCACGGCGCCCGGAAAGGCCTGGCCGACACGGCCCTCAAGACGGCCAACTCCGGTTACCTCACCCGCCGTCTGGTCGATGTCGTCCAGGATGTCATCATCACCGAGATCGACTGCGGCACCGTGGACGGTCTGGAGATCACCCACTACGTCAAGGCCGGCGACATCAAGCAGCGCGTGCACGAGCGCGCCCTGGGCCGCGTGACCATGTTCGACGTGCTCGATCCCGAGACCGACGAGGTGCTCATCCCGTCCAACACCGTCATCGACGAGGACTTCGCCCAGATCATCGAGGACAAGGGCTTCAGCTCCCTGACCATCCGCTCCACCCTGACCTGCCAGTCCAAGCACGGCGTGTGCGCCATGTGCTACGGCCGCGACCTCGCCCGGGGGCACCTGGTCAACGTGGGCGAGACGGTCGGCATCATCGCCGCCCAGTCCATCGGCGAGCCCGGCACCCAGCTGACCATGCGGACCTTCCACATCGGCGGCACGGCCGCCCGGGAGATCGCCCAGTCGTCGGTGACGGCCCAGCACAGCGGCCGCATCGTCCTGTCGCGGGTCAAGTCCATCGTCAACTCCCAGGGCCACACCATCATGCTCGGCAAGTCCGGCCAGGTGTCGGTTGTCGACGACCAGGGCCGCGAGCGCGAGCGCTACAGCCTGCCGTCCGGCGCCAAGCTCTATGCCGTGGCCGGGCAGGAGGTCAAAAAGGACCAGCTCCTGGCCGAATGGGACCCCTTCAACGAGCCCTTCGTCACCGACGTGGCCGGCGTCATCAAGTTCACGGACATCGTCGAGGGCAAGACCTACCAGGAAAAGGTGGACGACGCGACCAAGCGCGCCACCCAGACCATCATCGAATACCGGACCACGTCGTTCAAGCCGGCGGTCTCCATCGTCGACGAGCGCAACAATCCGAAGACCCGGCCCGGCACCAACACGCCGGCCGTGTTCGCCATGCCGGTGGGCGCCATCCTCATGGTGCGCGACGGCATGGAGGTCAACGAAGGCGACATCATCGCCCGCAAGCCCCGCGAATCCTCCAAGACCAAGGACATCGTCGGCGGTCTTCCCCGCGTCGCGGAGCTCTTCGAGGTCAGAAAGCCCAAGGAGATGGCCGTGGTCTCCGAGATCGACGGCATCGTGTCCTTCGGACCGGAAACCAAGGGCAAACGCAAGATCATCGTCACCCCCGAGGCCGGCGACGCCAAGGAATACCTCATCCCGCGCGGCAAGCACATCACCGTCCAGGAAGGCGATTTCGTGGAGGCCGGCGAACTCCTGACCGAAGGCTATCCGGAACTGCACGACATCCTGAAGATCAAGGGCGAGAAGTTCCTGGCCAAGTACCTCGTGGACGAAATCCAGGACGTGTACCGGTTCCAGGGCGTGGCCATCAACGACAAGCACATCGAGATCATCGTCCGCCAGATGCTCAAGAAGGTGTCGGTCCTCGATTCCGGGGAAACCAACTTCCTGATCGGCGAACAGGTGGACAAGATCCGGTTCATGGAAGAAAACCTGCGTTGCGCCCAGGAAGGCCTGAAGCCCGCCGTGGCCGAACCGTTGGTCCTCGGCATCACCCAGGCGTCCCTGTCCACGGATTCGTTCATATCCGCGGCCTCCTTCCAGGAGACCACCAAGGTGCTCACCGAAGCGTCGCTGATGGGCAAGGACGACGCCCTCCGGGGACTCAAGGAGAACGTCATCGTCGGCCGTCTCATCCCGGCCGGCACGGGCTACCGCCGTTACATGGACAGCGAGATCAACGTGCCCAACCAGACCGAGCGTCCGGACAAGTTCCTGGACGAAATCGAAAGCGCGTCCCTTATGGTCGACGGCGAATAGCCGGCCGTCCCGCGACCGCAAAAGCGAAAGGGGCTCCGCGAGGAGCCCCTTTTTTCGTGGCGCGGCGGAAGTCCTCCGGGCGGTCAGATGCCGCGTTTGACCAGGCAAAGCGAAAGGTAGTGCGGCTTCTCCGGGGCCTTGGCGAGATCGCGTTCCACGGCCTCGCCCTCGTGGCCGAGTCGGGTGACGAACGTCGTTCCGCCGTCGAGGCCCATTTCGGCGAGCAGGGCGCGAAGCGCCGGGAAATTGCGGTAGGCCTTGAGGATCACGGCGTTGTCGGCGGACTCCAGGGCGCGGCGCAGGCGTCCGGTCTCGTCCACCCCGGAGGCCACGAGCAGGTTCTGACCGGATTCCGCCAGGATGTCGCCGGTCGCGGCCGCAGCGGCCTGAAACGAGGTGATGCCGGGCACGATGACCACGGGCAGGCCCGGCAACCGCTGGCGCAGGCGCGGCAGCACGTAGCCGAAGGTGCTGTAGAGCAGCGGATCGCCCAGGGTGACGAAGGCCGCGTCGCGGCCGGCCTCGAGGACGGCCGCCAGGGCCTCGGTGTTGGCCGTCCAGGCAGCCGCCAGGGCGCGCGGGTCGCGGGTCATGGGGAAGGGCAGGCGGATGACCGCCGTTTCCGCCGGCAGGTGGGGGCCGACGATGGCCTCGGCGATGGAATAGTCCCGCCCGCTCGAGGACGCGGCGAAGACCGCTTCCACCCGGCCGAGGATCCGGGCGGCCTTGAGCGTCAGCAGTTCGGGATCGCCGGGACCGACGCCGAGACCGTAGAGGGTTCCCGTGGCGCTCATGGCCGGCCCTCCGTCGGGGTGGCCGGGGCGAGCAGCCGGGCCAGTTCCTCCACGGCATCGACGCTTCGCGGCCCGGGACGGGAGAACACCGCCTCGTCGACGACGACGGCGCGCCCGGAACGGACGCAGGGAAGGCTCGCGTATTCCGGGCGGTCGGACATGGGCCGCGCTTCGGGGTTCATGGGGCCGCGCTGGGTGAGGCACACCTCCGGGGCCAGCCGCAGCAGTTCCTCGTCGGTGAGCCGCGCCAGCCGTTTGTCCGCGGTCACGGCGTTGTCGCCGCCGGCCGCGGTGATGACCGCGTCCACCATGGAGCCCTTGCCGGCCGCGAGCAGGCTTCCGGACCGGGCCTCGAAAAAGACCAGGGGCCGCAGGCAGCCGGCCTGGCGGGGCACGGCGTCCAGGCGCCGGCGCAGGTTCCCGGCGAGGGCCGCCGCCTCCCCGGGCCTTCCGGTCAGCCGGCCGAGGCGTTCGATGACGGAAAAAAGGCCGGGGAAATCGTTGATGGCGAACACCGCCACGGGCACCCCCAGGCCGGCGAGCCGGTCCGCCGCCTCCCTGGCCTCGCCCCGGCCGTCCATCTGGAGCACGAGATCGGGCTTGACCGCGAGCACTCGTTCGAGGTTCGGCCGCATGTGGGTGCCGATGACCGGCAGTAAGGCGATGGCCGGCGGCTCGGCGTCGGCCTCGGTGCGGGCCACGATGCGGTCGGCGAGGCCCATGGCCGCGAGCAGTTCGTTGTAGGCCCCGTAGAGGGCCACGATGCGCCGGGCCGGGGCGTCGAGGACGACGGCGCGGCCGAGGTCATCGGTGACGGTCACCGAGGCCGGAGCCGGGGCCGTCGGCAGGAACAGGGCCAGGAGGGCCAGGAACAGCCAGGGCCTGGGGCGCGCCGGTGCGCGGGTGGGCGATGACGACGATATCGGTTTCATAGATCCTCGAAAGGGTTTGTCGCGTGAAAACCTCGGCGGTCGGACCGTCGGCCGCGACGCGGCCGTT
The DNA here is from genome assembly GCA_964576235.1 of uncultured Desulfovibrio sp. Taxonomy (GTDB): domain Bacteria; phylum Desulfobacterota; class Desulfovibrionia; order Desulfovibrionales; family Desulfovibrionaceae; genus Solidesulfovibrio. The sequence goes on along the minus strand of CAZNUQ010000014.1, from coordinate 46,763 downwards.
TTTCAGGAAGACCAGCCGGCGGCAGTAGAGCGCCGCCAGGTTGATGTCGTGCAGGGCCGCGACCACCGTCGCGCCGGCGGCGTTGCGCGCGGCGAGCAGGTCGTGGAGTTCGATCTTGCGGGCGATGTCCAGGCTGGCCGAGGCTTCGTCCAGGAGCAGGACATCCGAGCCCTGGGCCAGGGCCCGGGCCGTCAGGGCCCGCTGGAATTCGCCGCCCGAGAGTTCGTCCAGGCGGCGGTGGCGCAGATGCCCCACGCCCACGGCGTCCATGGCCGCCGTGGCGGCGTCCTCGTCCGCCCGGCCGTAGTCGCCGAAAAGCGTGAGATAGGGGTAGCGGCCCGCCAGGACCAGGGAGCGCACGGTCAGCCCCGAGGCGCTTTCGGCGCGCTGGGGCACGACGGCGATCCGTCGCGCCCGCTCCCGGGGCGGCATCCGGGCGATGTCCCGGCCGGCGAGCAGCACGCGGCCGCCGGTCGGGGCCAGAACGCCGCTTACGGCCAAAAGCAGCGTGGTCTTGCCCGCGCCGTTGGGACCGAGCAGGGCCACCATCTCGCCGGAGGCGACGGCGAGGTCGATGCCGGCAAGCACGTCGCCCGCGCCGTAGCCGGCCCGCAGTCCCTGGCAGCGGATCACGGCCGCCATCCGTTGCGCCGGGAGAGGAGCAGGACGCAGAAGAACGGTCCGCCGAGGAGGGCGGTGACCACGCCCACCGGGAGTTCGGCTCCGCCCGGCAGGGCGGTCCTGGCCAGCACGTCCGAGGCGACGAGCAGCGCCCCCCCGCACAGGGCGCTGTGCGGCAGGAGCCTGCCGTGTTCGGCGCCGGAGAAGCGGCGGCAGGCATGGGGGGCGATGAGCCCCACGAAGCCGATGACCCCGGAGACGGCCACGGCCCCGGCCGTCAGCAGGCTCGCGCCGGCCAGCAGGCAAAGTCTGGCCCGGCCGGCCGGCACGCCGAGCTGGCGGGCCTGGGTTTCGCCGAAAAGCAGGATGTCGAGCTCCCGGACGTGGAGCCGCACGAGCAGCGCCCCCACGGCGAGACAGGGTAAAAAGAGCGCCAGCTCCGCCTTGCCCCGGCCCTGGAAGCCGCCCATGATCCAGAAGACGATGCCGGCCACGGATTCCTCGTTGAGGGCCTTGACCAGGGAAAGCAGGGCCGAAAGGAAGGTGGCGGCGATGATGCCGGCGAGCACCACCGTCTCGCGGCGCAGTCCGCCGGAGAGGCGGGCGAGGGCCAGCACGGCGGCCAGGGCCGCGCCGCCGCCGGCCAGGGCGCAGGCGGGAGTGGCCAGGAGCCTGCCGCTCGCGGCGGAAAGGCCCAGGGTCAGCGACAGGGCCGCTCCGAAGGCCGCTCCCCCCGAGACGCCCAGGGTGAAGGGGTCGGCCAGGGGGTTTCGCAGCACCCCCTGGAAGACCCCGCCGGCCAGGGCCAGGGCCGCGCCCACGCCGTAGGCCAGGACCGCCCGCCACAGCCGCAGGTCGAGAACCACGGCGGTCAGGGCCGGATCGTCCGGCGCGGCCAGGGGCAGGCCCAGGGCCCGGCCGACAACGGCCGCCACCTCCCCCGGACTCGCCGGGTAGGCCCCGGCCAGACAGGCCGCGACGCAGGCGGCAATGCCCGCGAGGAGGAGCAGCGGCCCCGGGAACCTGGTCCCGGAGCCGGCGGGGGAGGAGGACGGCCGTTGCATCACTTGCCGTGGAGACTGTCGAAGGCCGCCTTCAGGTGGTCCAGCCACACGGCGGCCACGGCCTCGCGCTCGCCGGTGCCCGAGAGCACGGGCACGGCCTCGATGCCGGCGCCGGCCAGGGCCCCGGCCAGGGAATCCTTTTCCCCGCCCGCCATGTCGTTTCGGGCGTGGTCCCCGGCCACGGCGAAAAGCGGCACGAGGAAGGCCTTTTTCAGGCCCCGCTTTTTCAATTCCGCCACCGCGTCCGCAAAGCCCGGACCCCCTTCCACCGTGGCCACGAAGGCGTTGGGGTCCAGGCGCCACAGGCTGTATTGCAGGGCCGGATAGGCCATGTTGGCCGGATGGTCGGTGCCGTGGCCGACGAAGATCACGGCGTCGCCGGCCCGGCGTTCCCGGGGCGTGGCCTCGAGGAGCGCCTTGGCCACCCGGGGGAAATCCTCCGGGGAAAAGAGCAGCGGCGCGCTGACCGTCACCCTGTCCAGGCCCTTGGGCAGGCCGGAAAAGGCCTCCGCCAGGCGCACCAGGTCATGGTACTCGCGGCCGGGGATGGTCTGCAGCGACATGAGGGCCACGTCGGTCACCCCCTGGTCGGGCAGGGCGGCCAGGGCCTCGGCCGGGGAGGGGACCGGCCTGCCCTCTCCCGCCAGCTTGTGGCGGATCATGGCGGCGGTGTAGCACAGGCTCACGGGCACGCCGGGGTAGGCGGCCTTGACCCTGGCCACCATCTTCTCGATGGCCGGCGCGGCCTCGGGAACGGTGGTGCCGAAGGCGGCCACGACAATGGCCCGCCTGGGTTCCTTCGTGGCCCCGTGGCCGGCGAAAGCCGGCGCGGCGAGACCGAGGCACAGCAAAAGCGTCAGGACGGTTCGCGACAGGCGAAACATAGGAATAAAACCTCCATGGGCATGGAGGGCTCTTGGGGAAGGGAAACGGAACCGCCGCGCGGGCGGGATCGGAACCGTTCCCGGAACCCGGCCGGCAAAAGCCCTCGTTGCCGGCGGGTCGCGCCAGGGACCGGGCAGGTCTTCCGGCTCGTCCCGACGGCCCCGGCCTTCCCGGGAGAATATCCCAGTGGCGCGCGAGGGGGCCGGCTTTTCGGAGGACTGACGGCGGCGGGACCGCTCCCGATTCGCACGGGATTCCCTATTAAGCCCGCGAGGGCACCCAGGTCGTTTCCCGCACCTACCGGCGGGGCGGAAGGCTGTCAAGGCGCGGTCAGGGCGCCGTCCCGGACGCGGCCTGGGGCTTGACGACGCCGCGGGCGATCAGAGCCTCATAGTCGGGTTTTTTGGTCAACAGCGTCGGGATGTTGAGGGTTTCGAGCATCTGCAGCAGGGTCTGGACCGAGGACGGATTGGCTTCCTTGCCCATGACGACGACGGCCGCGTCGCCGGCCACGGCGAGCCTTTCGGCCAGCTCCCAGGCCCCGGTGACGGCCGGGCCGCCGTCGAGGCTGTAGGTGGCGGCGTCGACGGCGATGACGCCGGCCGCCGCCGGACAGGGAGCGAGCAGGGCCAGGAGCGCCAGCACAGGTGCCCGCAGGCGCGAGACGGCGCGAAAGATGGCGGAGTGTCTGGACATCACGGGTCCTTTGGGTTAATGATTTTTTTCACGAAATATATCCGCATGGGGGAGGTCCGCCGTGAAATTCGATTTTTCCGGGCTCATCGTGTTGTTGGGGTTCGTTGCCGTGTTCGTTTCCCTGCTCGTCCTCAAGGCCCAGCAGAAGGCCAAGCCCGAGGACCAGGACTGGTAGCGCCGGCCCCTGGCGGTCGTTTTTTTTCGCGGTGGCGGGTTTCCCCGTCGCCTTTGCGCCTTCCGATCGAGGGCCGCCCCGCGTTTCGCCCGGGCGGCCCTTTTCGCGCGCTCCTTCCCGCCCGGCGCCTCAGCGCCGGCGCAACTGGCGCTTGTCGCCGACCCGCACGGTGACCTTTTCCTTGTCCAGGTATTCGAGCAGGGCGATCAGGAACTTGCGTGAAAGCCCGGTCAGCTCCCGGAATTCCGCCGGTCCCATGTCGGTGGCCCCGGCGGCGTAGTAGGCCCTGACCTTCTCGATCAGCCCGCGCACGGCCTCGGCGCAGAAGTACATGCCTTCCTGGGCCTTGACGATGAGCCCTTCGTCCTGGAGCACCTTGTAGACCGGCTGGGCCTCCTTGAAGGTGAGCGAAAGGGGCTCCAGGATGTCCTTGACGTTTGGCGGCGTAAGCCCGCCTTGCCGGTAGGCCGCGAGGAGGGTGGCGCGCAACGCGGCCTGGTCCGAGGCCAGGGAAACCTTGTGGCCGGGCAGGCGCAGCACGTCCTGTTCCGTGGCCAGTTTCCCGGCCCGAAGCTGCCGCTCCACCACGAAATGGAACAGCTTGGGGGAAAGAGCCCTGCCCCAGGTCGAGGCCAGTTCGCTGCGGGAGATGCCGAGCTTGAGCGGTTCGCGCCCGTGGAAGGCGGCCACGAAATCCGTCAGCGAGTCCGCCAGGCCGGCCACGGCGGTTCCGTGGACGAAGTGGCGGCCCTCCCCGCCCTCGCGGTCGACCAGGGCTGCCGCACCCTTGTCGCACAGGGCGGCCAGGGCCTTGTCCAGGGCCTTGGATTCCAGATCCGTGAGGGTCATCAGCCGGGCGAAGCCCAGTCCCTCGGCGCCGGCGCGGCGCAACTGCGTTTCCAGGAGCCCCGCCCCCTCTCCGGCCGCCAGTTCGGACAGCACGGCGTCGGCCGCCTCGTCGAAGCGCCTGACCTTGCGGTGCATGGGCGAGAGCACCCGGCCCCCGGCCACGGTGCGCAGCGGCGCCCCAGAACGCACCACCACCCGGTCGCCGTACACGCCGGCCATGGGCTCGGGAAAACGGATCTGGCAGATGGCCGTCTGGCCGGGCTCCAGCTTGTCCCGGTCGAGCAGATGGACCCGGGCCAGGATTTCCCGGGTGCCGTGATGGAAATGCACCTCGGTGCGGTGCTTGATGCCGCGGGGGGCCGAGGCCAGGCAGGAAAGCTCCACCTCCCAGGAAAGGTCCGGGAAAAGGGTCCCCGGCAGGGCCAGCACCTCGCCGCGCTCGATGTCCTCGACCTCGAGCCCGGTCAGGTTGACGGCGGTGCGGCGTCCGGCCGGCGATGCCTCGACCGTCTCCCCGTGGGATTGCAGGCCGCGTATCTTGGAGCGTTTCTCGGACGGGAAAAGGCGCACGTCGTCGCCGACGCGGAAGGTGCCGGCGATGAGCGTGCCGGTGACCACCGTGCCGTGGCCCCTGAGGGTGAAGACCCGGTCGATGGGCAGCCGGGCCAGGTCCGAGCGGCGCCTGGGCGCGAACCCCTCGGCCAGCCCGGCCAGGGCCGCCCGGAGCTCGGCCAGCCCCTCGCCGGTGTGGGCGGAAACCGGAAAAATGGGCGCGTCGGCCAGAAACGTGCCGGCGAGTTCGGCGCGCACGTCCTCGGTGACCATGGCCAGCCATTCCGGGTCCACCATGTCGCGCTTGGTCAGCGCCACGACGCCGGTCGTCACGCCGAGGAGGGCGCAGATGTCCAGGTGTTCGCGGGTCTGGGGCATGACCCCTTCGTCGGCGGCGATGACCAGGGTCACGAAGTCGATGCCGGCCGCCCCGGCCACCATGTTCTTGACGAAGCGTTCGTGGCCGGGCACGTCGATGATCCCGAGCCGCGACCCCTCCGGCAGGTCCATGAAGGCGAACCCGAGTTCGATGGTGATGCCGCGTTTTTTTTCCTCGGCCAACCGGTCGCAGTCGATGCCGGTGAGCGCCTTGACCAAGGTCGTCTTGCCGTGGTCGATGTGCCCGGCCGTCCCCATGATGACTGGCATGGGATGCTCCCTGGGTTGGGTTGGACAGGCCCCCGGCGGACCCGGGAAGGGGCCTTGACCCCTCCCCGGGCCTCCCCCGCGGAGGCATGGACGCGGCGGGGGGGGCCGCCTTTTCCTCTAACTGGACAAGAAGGCCTTGTAGGCCAGCTTGGTGGCGTGGACATCGGCCACGCTCGTGAGCTCGAAGGGGCTGTGCATGCTGAGCACGGCCGGGCCGAAGTCGATGATGTCCATGCCGTAGACGGCCAGGAACTTGGCCACCGTGCCGCCGCCGCCGAGATCAACCCGACCCAGTTCGGCCATCTGCCAGGGCACGCCCGCGCCGTCGAGGAGGTTGCGCAGCCAGGCCACGTACTCCGGGTGGGCGTCGTTGGCCCCGACCTTGCCGCGATGGCCGGTGAACTTGCAAAAGCAGGGGCCGTACCCCAGGATGGCGGAATTGAGCTTTTCGTGGAGATCCTGGTAATCCGGGTCCATGGCGCCGTGCACGTCGGCGGAAACGGCCTTGCCCGCGGCCAGCACCCGGCTCTTGCGGGCTCCCTCGTCCCAGGCGTCGATCAGATCCTCCAGGCAGAATTCGAAAAAGCGGGACTTGGCTCCGGTGGAGCCTTCGGAGCCGATCTCCTCCTTGTCCCAGAACAGCACGATCTGGGTGTGCTCGGGCTCCGGCGCGTCGAGCAGGGCGGACAGACCGGCGAACACGCATACCCGGTCGTCCTGGCCGTAACCGCCGACGAGCGCCCCGTCGAGGCCCACGAGCCGGGCCGGACCGGCCGGCACGGCCTGCAGCTCCGCGCTGTAGAGATCCGCCTCGGCGATGCCGTAGCGTTCGTTGAGCAGTTCGAGCACCCGGGTCTTGATCAGGTCGTTGCCGTTGCCCTTTTCGGCATCGTCCTTGGCGGCCGCGGCGGACGGGCTGTGGCCGACGACGATGTTGAGCTTCTCGGCCTCGAAGGCCTCGGAAAGCTTTTTCTCCACCTGGCGGTAGGCCAGGTGGGGCAGCAGGTCGGGGATCATGAAGACCGGATCGCGGGGATCCTCGCCGACGCACACCTCGACCACCGTGCCGTCCTTTTTCACCACCACCCCGTGCAGGGCCAGGGGCCGGGCCAGCCACTGGTGTTTGCGGATGCCGCCGTAATAGTGGGTCTTGAGCTGGGCCACGCCGCAATCCTGGTAGAGGGGGCGCTGCTTGAGGTCGATGCGCGGCGTGTCGCAGTGCGCCCCGAGGAGCCGGAAGCCTTCCCGCAGGGGCTTTTTGCCCTTGCGGGCCACGAACACCGTCTTGCCCTTGAGCACCCGGAACACGGCGTTGCCGGCGAAGGTGCCGCCGATATCCTCCACGAAGCCCGCCTCGGTGAGCGCCTTGCGCACATGGGCAACGGTTTCGCGTTCGGTCTTGCAGGCGGAAAGGAAGTCGACATAGCGGTCGGCCAGCTTGCGCATGGCCGCGCGGTCGGCCTTGGCGGCGTAGGTCTCCCAGCAGCTCTTGGCCTCGATGGCGAGGGAAGGCGCGGCTTCGGTCTTGTCCTTGGACTTGGTCATGATGCGTTGACTCCTTGCGATGCGAACATGGGCGCGGCGCCCTTGCCGGGGAGGGGCGCCGTTGCCGGCGCGCCGGCCGGCGGCTTCATTTTTTCGGGGTGCCGGCGTCGGGGCGCGGCCTTTCGCCCAGGGCCCGTGCCAGCACGTCCGCCACGAGGGGCGGTTCGTCGTCGGCCAGGGTCCGGGGGTCGAGCAGGAACGCGCCGTCCTCGATGCGCCCGACGAGGGGCGGGTCGGTGGCCAGCAGACGAACGCGCAGGGCCTCGGGCGAGGGAGCGCCGGGGAGGGGCGAAAGGGCCACGAGGGTGGTCGGCAGGTCGCGTTCGGGAAAGGCGCCGCCGCCGACCCGGGAGGCTCCGGGCCGGACGGCCACGGCGTAACGGTCCCCGATGGTCCGCCGCAGACGGGCGGCGAGTCGGCGGGCCTTGCCGGCCAGGGCCTCGGGGCTGGCGAAAATCATGGCCAGGGTCGGGATGCGTTCCCGGGCCTTTTGCGGGTCGCGGTAGAGGCGCAGGGTGGCCTCCAGGGCGGCGAGGGTCATCTTGTCGATGCGGATGGCCCGGTTGAGCGGATTGGCGCGGATGGCCGCGACGTATTCCGCCCGGCCGACGATGATGCCGGCCTGGGGACCGCCGAGAACCTTGTCGCCGCTCATGGTGACGATGTCGGCCCCGTCGGCGATGGCCTTCTGGGCCGTGGGCTCGTCGGGCAGGCCGAGGCCGGCGAAATCCGTCAGGTTGCCGCTGCCCAGGTCCTCGATGACGGGCAGGCCGTGCCGCCGGCCGATGGCCACGAGTTCCGGCAGGGACACCTCGCTGGTGAAGCCGACGATGCGGTAGTTGGAGGTGTGGACCTTGAGCAGGGCGGCGGTTTCCCCGCCGATGGCGTTTTCGTAGTCCCGGGGATGGGTGCGGTTGGTCGCGCCGACCTCGCAAAGGACGGCCCCGGACTTGGCCATGACCTCGGGGATGCGGAACGAGCCGCCGATCTCCACGAGCTGGCCCCGCGAGACCACCACCTCGCGGCCCTTGGCCAGGGTTTCCAGGGTGACGAGCACGGCGGCGGCGTTGTTGTTGACGACCAGGGCCGCCTCGGCGCCGGTCAGGGCCGTGAGGAGGCCTTCCACGTGGCTGTAGCGGCTGCCGCGTTCGCCCGTTTCCAGGTCGAATTCCAGGTTGGAATAGCGGGCGCAGGCCAGGGATGCCGCGGCCACGGCTTCCGGGGCGAGGAGCGACCGGCCGAGATTGGTGTGCACGACCACGCCCGTGGCGTTGATGACCCGGCGGAAACGGGGCCTGGTCGCGGCCGCGACGAACCGGGTGAGCAGGGGGCGGAGATGGTCCGGGGCGAGCTGGGCCGGATCGCTGACGCGTCCCTGCCGGATGTCGGCGCGAAGACCGTCGAGGAAGGAGGTCACCGCCTCGCGCAGCATGGCCCGGGGGATGTCCGCGAGAGCGGCATCGTCGGCCAGATCGTTGAGGATCGCGTCCACGGCGGGGAGCAGGCGAAAGAGATTGTGCACGGCGTTTCCGGTGGTTCGGGCGTGGGGCGGCACAGCCGCAGAAATCCCGACGCTACCCGGAAAACGGTCCGAGATCAATTTTCGGTCGCGGGGAAAAGGGCCGCCAGCAGGTACATGGACCCGCACACCAGGATCGTCCCCTCGATGTCCCGGACCGCGGCGAGGGCCGCCGCCGGGTCGGCCACCACCCTGGCGCGCCTGCCGAGGGCGGCCGCCACCTCGGCGGCCGGCCGGGCCCGGGAGATGCCCGGCAGTTCCGGCACGAGGATCGGACCGTTGGTCAGCCTGGCGGCCAGTGGCGCCATGCCCTCGAGATCCTTGTCGGCCAGGCAGGTGAAGATCATGGCCGCGGGTTCCACGCGCAGGGTGAAAAGGGCCATGGACAGGGCGGTGACGGCCGGCACGTTGTGGGCGCAGTCGAGAAGCAGCCGGCCGGCCATGCCCGGGAGCCGCAGCGGATGGAGCCGGCCCGGGATGAAGGTTTCGGCCAGGGCCCGGTGGAGCGCCTCGGGGTCCGGGGCAAGGCCCAGGGTTTCGGCGCAAAGGACGAATCCGGCCAGGGCCAGGGCCGCGTTCTGGGCCTGGTGCGGCCCGGCCAGACGCAGTTTGGCGTCGGGCAGGCGGATTTCCCGGGGCCGGTGCAGGAGGGCCAGGCGGTGTTGCTGGTCGTAACCGGCCAGTTCGGCCACGTCATACAGACGCGTGCCGCGCCGGTCGGCCTCCCGGCGCAGGACCGCCATGGCCTCCGGCGGCTGCGGCCCGGTGACGGCCACGCCTCCGGGCACCATGGCGCCGGCCTTGTCCCTGGCGATGTCGGCCAGGGTGGGGCCGATGATCCCGGCGTGGTCCATGCCGAAGGGCGTGAACAGGACGATGTCCCGGGCCAGGGCCGTGGTGGCGTCGCCGGCGCCGCCGAGACCGGCCTCGTAGACCGCCGCCTCGGCGCCGTGCCGGGTGAAAAGCCAGGCGGCCATGGCGGTCAGCAGCTCGAAATAGGTCAGCCGGCCCTTCTCGCCGCCGGCCGCGGTGGCGTCGAGGACGGCCCGCGCCGCGGCCGTCCAGTCCTCCTCGGGCAGCTGCCGGCCGGTCATGAGGATGCGTTCGCGCACGGAGACGAAATGCGGCGAGAGGTAGAGCCCCGAGGGCAGTCCGTGGGCGCCCAGCATGGCCGCGAGGAAGGCCGAGGTCGAGCCCTTGCCGTTGGTGCCCACGACCTGGACGGCCAGATGCGGCAGGCTCGAAAGGGCCAGGGACGAGAGGGCGGCCTGCATCCTGCCCGGGCCGAGGTCCATGTGGAAAAGGCCGAGGCTTTCGAGATAGGCCGTGAAACCGGCGAAATCGGTGAAATCAGACGTGGAAGGATTCATGGTCTCTGAGCAGGTGGTAGGAACGGTCCGCCAGGGCGTCGTGCAGTTCGTCCTGGATCTGGACGGCGAAGGGGGCCTTCATGTGATAGATGTAGATGTTGGGTTTGGCGCGCAGCTTGTCCAGCTCCCGTCGAAGCAGTTTCGGGGTCAGGTGTTTCGAGGCCATGGCCAGGGCCTCCATTCCCGAGGGGAAGGAGGCTTCGGTGACGAGATGGCGCAGGGGAAAGGGCAGTTTGTCGCAGAAGGCCCACCAGCCGTCGCAGGGACCGGTGTCGCCGGTGTAGGCCAGGTTGTGGGCGCCCTCGTCGGTCCAAAGGACGAATCCCGAGGCCGCCTTGGCGTGGTTCACCGGCCAGGCGGCCACGGAAACGCCGTTGACGGTCACGGGTTCGCCCGGGGTCATGGGGGCGTAGGTGAGCACGGGCGAGTCCTGGGGGATCACGGTGAAATCCGGCCAGATGGTGTCGTTGAGCAGATGGGCGGCGATGGCGTCGAGCACTTCGGGCAGGCCGTGGATCCGCATGGGCGGGCGGTTTTTGGCGGCGAAGAACTCGATGAGGTTGTCGGCCAAAAACAGGATGTCCTTGATGTGGTCGAGATGGGCGTGGGTGACGAAAACGTGTTCGATGCGGGCCTGCGCGGCCAGATCGAGGGAGGAGGTGACCGACCCGGCATCGAGGAGGATCGTGTCGTTGACCAGAAACGAGGTCAGGTTGTGTCCGGGGAGATCCGAGCCGGAGCAGCCGAGCACGCGCAGGTTCATATCCCCCTCCTTGTCGCGGGAGCGCCCGTGGGTTAGGCAGTTTGTGCCCGCCGTGGTTTTTCGTCAAGACCGGCCGTCGCGGCGTGACGCGGCGGATTCCAGGCGCCGCGTCCACGGCCGGGGAGGCACTATGCTGCGGGAGTTGTTCGCCTATTGGCGCGACCGGGGATCGCGCGTGGCCCGGCGTTTCGGCCACGACCGGGAGGCCGTGTCCATCGCCGCGCGCCATCGCCGTTGCCGCGAGGCCTGGGAGCCGCACCTGCGGGCGGCCCGGGAACTCGTGCTCGAGTCGGCGGCCGCGGCCCCGGGCCGGGAAACGGCGGTCGTCCTCGGGTCGGGCCTGTGTCTGGACGTGCCCCTTGCGGAACTGGCCGGGGCGTTCGGCCGGGTGCTCCTCGTCGACGCCCACCATCCGCGTCCGGCCCGGACCCTGGCTGGAACCTTCCCCAACGTCCGGCTCGTCGCGGCCGATGTCACGGGCCTGGCCCTGGCGGCCGAGAGCGCCGCGCGTGCCGGGCGGGAACTGCCCTCCCCCCGGCCCGTGCCCGACCCCCTTCCCGGAGTGCGGCCGGATTTCACCGTCTCCCTCAATCTGGCCTCCCAGCTTCCCATCCCCTTCCACAAGGCACTGGGCCGGCGCCTGGACGAGGCGGTCCTGTCCGCTTTCGGCCGGGAGCTGATCGAGGCCCACCTGGAGTGGCTGGCCGGCCTTCCGGGCCGGGTGTGCCTGCTGTGCGACACGGCCTGGCAGCGCGTGGACGCGGGGCGCGTCATCGAGAGCCGCGACGCCCTGGAAGGGGTGCGGCTCCCGGAGCCCGACCGGAGCTGGATATGGCGCATCGCGCCGCGGCCCGAGGAGTCCTTCTCCCACGACCGGCAGAACCTCGTCTGGGGCTACCGGGATTTCCAGGCCGCCTGGACCGCGGGCGCCAGGGACCGCTAGGGCCGCGCCCCCGGCCCTTCCCGGCCAAGCGCCTCGATCAGACTCGCCGTCCGCTGGCGGCGCCCCGCGGCGTTGACGTGGTAGAACGTGTCGTACATGTCGCCCAGGGGGAACCGCGTTTCCTCGAAGCCGCCGACGAAGGGCACGTTCTGGGACCGGTAGTAGTAGCGGATGGCCTCGGCGAAATGCCGCATGTTCCGCGCGTCGAGCTTTTCCGAGCGAAACGAACAGGGGTAGGTGGCGAGGACCGTGATCCCGCGGCCGCGGCAATCCTCGACGAAGGCCGTAAGCAGCCGGTGGAAGCGGCGGGAGCGGATTTCGTCCACGCCCTTGAAGCGTTCCAGCATGCTCCCGAGGCTTTCCTCCATGAGCTCCACGTTGGCGAGAAGCGCCTGCCGGTGCTTCTCGACGGGATCGAAGAAGATGACGTCGCCGTATCCGGTGAGGACCTTGTCCACGTCGATGGAGAAGCGGTTGGGAGGGACGGACGGTCCGAAGGGAAGGACGAAGGCGGCGAGTTCGGACAGGGGAAGGAGGGAGACGCAGCGCATTGCGTCCCCTGGCGGGAGCGACCGGAAAAAATCCGAGCCGACCATGTAGGACGTGCGGGCGGCGGCCTTGTTGACCACCGGCGTGTCCACGAAATAGTTCTCGAATTCCGGCGCGAGGAGCACCGTGTCTCCCGGACGCAGGTGGCGCGCGGTCTCGTGCAGGATGAAGGCGTAGCCGACCCCCGCGCCGACGGCGAAATTGACGCCGGGCCGGCCGAGGGCCTTCCCGACGGTTTCGGCCTCGAATCCCTCCAGGCTGGAGGAGCCTCCGGCAATGACGAACCGGGGACCGGCCGGGCGTTCCATCAGTTCGATCTTGCGGCGCAGGAGGATCGCGTAGGTCGCGGCTTCCGGGTCGTCGAACTCGATTTTTCCGAACGGGTAAAGGTACACGGCAAGGAGCGGGAGGAGCAGCAGGGCGGCGAGACCTCCCGCGCGGGAAAGAAGACGGGGCCAGGGCATGCCGGGGAAACCTCGTTTGAGCTTCGTTGTCGCGGCGCGGGATCGGCCGCCGGGCCGGTTGTACACGGAAA
>CAZNUQ010000014.1:14626-33949 GCA_964576235.1 uncultured Desulfovibrio sp. | reverse complement strand
TGGGGCATCATGGGGACAACATGTCTGCTCTTCTGGAATTTTCCATCATTCCTTTGGACAAGGAGACGACGTTGAGCCATTACGTGGCAAGGACAGCCGCGTTGATCCGCGAAAGTGGCATGCCCCACCAGTTCGGGCCGATGTCCGCGTGCGTCGAGGGCGAGTGGGACGAACTCATGGCCCTGGCCTCGCGCTGCTTCAAGGAGGTGCAGGGAGACAGCCACCACGTCCTCGTCAATATGCGCGTTGCATGGCGACCCGGGCAGTTGGGGCGCCTCGCGGCAGCCGGCAACAGGGATACATGAAGAGAGCGTCCCCTTGCGCGGTTGGGCGACAGGCGAGGCCGCCCTGCTGCGTCATCCCGGAGTCGCAACGATCCGGAGGCGACGTGTCCGGCAGGCCCTAGGACGGGTGGTCGAGCAGCAGGAAGACATCCATGCGCATGCCGATGGGGATGCTGACGCCCCGGTCGAATTCGATGAGCACTTCCAGGATTTTGGTGTCCAGCCGTTCGGCCGGGTCGTCCGTGCGCACGTTCTTGCGTCCGAGCATCTGGGCGATGCGGACCACCCGTCCCTCGAAGCGCTTGTCGCCGTAGGCGTCGGCGGTGGCGTAGGCCTTTTGCCCCACGTGGACCTTGTCCACGTCCTTTTCGTCAACGTCGGCGCGCACCCGAAGGACCGAGGTGTCGCCCACGGTGACCACCGGGGTGTCGAAATAGGTGGACACCATCTCGCCGGCCCGCCGGTGCTTGCGCAGCACCACCCCGTCGATGGGGGAGCGGATCAGGGCCTTGTCCGCGGTGGCCACGGCCTCTTCGAGCTGGGCCTGGGCCTGGCCGTATTCGGCTTCGGCGCGGCGGATGTCCTCTTCCCGGGAGGGGGCGTCGATGAGCTGGAAATGCTCCCGGGCCTGGGCCATCTTCTGGATCGCCACGAGATAGTCGCGTTCGGCCCTGTCCGCTTCCTCGCGCGAGATGACCCCGTCGGACACCAGCTTGGCGCGGCGCTGGTTTTCCTTTCTGGCGTTGAAAAGGACGGTTTCGGCCTCCCGCAGGGCGGCGGCGGCCTCGAAGCGCTCCATGGGCCGCGCCCCGGCCAGCACCTTGTCCAGGGAGGCCTTGGCCGCCAGCACGGCGGCCTGGGCCTGGGCCAGCCGCGACTGGATGTCGTCGTCGACGAGGCGGGCCAGGGGCTGCCCCCGTTTGACGGGGTCGCCTTCCTCGACGAAAACCTCCCGGATCTTGCCCGGCATGTCGAAGCCCAGCCGCATTTCCTCGCTCGCCGGCTCCACCCGGCCGGCCGCCGCCACCCAGGCCCCGGAAGCCGGAATCCGGCCGGTCAGGCCGCCCTCGCCGCCAAGGGCGCCCGAGGGGCCGGTCAGCATGCCCAGAAGACACAGGAGCGCCGTCAGAATCTGCCTCATGCGGTGTTCTCCGAAATCCGGATGCGGCCGTCCTCGATACGCACGATGCGGTCGGCGAATTCGACGAGGCGGCTGTCATGGGTCACCACCACGACGCACCGCCCCCGCGTGGCGGCCATTTCACGCAGCAGACCGATGATAAGGCGTCCGTTGACCGAATCAAGGGCGGCGGTGGGCTCGTCGGCCAGGATGATCTCCGGATCGGAGACCAGGGCCCTGGCGATGGCCAGCCGCTGCTTCTGCCCCCCGGAAAGGTTCGCGGGCAGGCTGTCGAGCTTGTCGCCGAGCCCCACGGCCTCCATGGCCTCCCTGGCCCGCTCGCGCGCGGTCCGGTAGGGCGTCCCCTTGAGGTCGAGGGCCACCATGACGTTTTCCCGGGCGCGCAGGGTCGGGAACAGGTTGTAGTCCTGGAACACGAATCCCAGGGCCTCCAGCCTGACGCGGCGCAGCCGCGACTCCGGGAGCCCGGCCACCTCCCGGCCCTTGACGGCCACGCTGCCCGCGTCCGGGGTCAGCAGGCAGCCCATGATGGAAATGAGCGTGGTCTTGCCGGAGCCGGAAGGCCCCATGAGCAGGACCAGCTCCCCCGGAAACACGTCCAGCGACACGTGGTCCAGGGCCACGGTCCGGGCCTGGCCGGACCCGAAGCCCTTGCAGATGTCGCGCACGCGGATGGAGGGTTCCCTGGCGTCCGGCATGCTAGCGCCCCCGGAAGACCATCACGGGATCGATCCGCGTGACCTTGTTGATGGAAATGACCGCCGCCCCGACGCACATGCACACGGTGATGAAGAACAGGGCCACGGCCAGGCCGGGGGGAAGCAGGATGGACGCGCCGCCCTTTTCGGAAAGATGCACGATGACGATGCTCATGACCAGGCCCAGGGCGTAGCCGGCCACGGCGCTGATCAACGCCTGCAGGATGATGATGCGGTAGATGTACCAGTTGCCGGCCCCCATGGCCCGCAGCGTGCCGAATTCGGTCAGGTGGTCCATGGTGGTGGCGTAGAGGGTCTGGGCCACCACCACCACGCCGACCACGAGCCCGAGGGCCGCGGCGATCAGCAGGGCGATGCCCGCTCCGGTGGTGAACATCCAGTATTCCTGGGTCTTTCTGGAAAATTCCTCGCGGGTGTAGACATCCACCCCGTTGACCCGGGCGAGAAGCGCCCGCTTGACGATTTCCATGTCGCTGCCCGGGACGGTCCGGACCACCGCGTAGGTGTAGCGGTCCTCGCGCAGGCCGTTGATGGTCTGGGCGATGGGCAGGGCGCAGAAGATGTAGGGGGAGGTGGTAAAGGAGCGGATGCCCCGGGTGAAGGCCGCTACCCTGGCCCGGTGGCCGTTGATCTCCACCTGGTCGCCGATGCCGGTCACGCCGAGCTTGCCCTTGTAGGCCTCGTCGATGACCACGGTGTCCGTCAGGTTGAGGGTGTCCGTGGAGCCGGCCACCACGTTCCAGGGCTTGCCCAGGCCGGCGGACAGTTCGTAGCCCACCACCTCCACGCTTTCCGTGCCGCCGTCGGGCTTTTTCCAGTTGGCGAACTGCACCACCATGCGCCGGGCCTCGGCCACCCCGGGCGTCGAGAGGATCTGGTAGTAGCTGCGCAGGGGCAGGGGGGCGGTGACGTCGAAGTTGCGCATGCCCCTGGCGCTCACCCAGATGTCGGCCTCGGTGTTGTCGATCACCGTGGACGTGGCCGAGGTGAACCCGACGAAAAGGCCGCACTGCACGGCGATGAGCACCACGGCGAACACCACGCCCGTGAGCGTGACGGCCAGGCGCACCTTGTCGTGCAGGAGGTTTCGCAGGGCGATGAGATAGGTCATGACGCGGCGCGCTCCCGTTGCCGGCGGCGACGGTGCCGTTACTGGTTGATGCCGTGCTTGCGCAAGAGGTCGTAGAACGTGGGGCGGCTTATGCCCAGCGCCTCGGACGCCTTGACGATGTTGCCTCCGGACTGGAGCAGGGCCGCTTCCACCAACGTCTTTTCGACCTTGTTGCGGGCTTCCTTAAGGGTGGTGATCTCCCGGGCGGCCCCTTCCGGGGCCGGCGCGGCCGGTTCGCCGTCGAAGCCCAGGTCGGCGGGGGTGATGCGCTGGCCGCCGCACATGACCATGGCCCGGCGAATGGTGTTCTCCAGTTCGCGCACGTTGCCCGGCCAGGAATGGCGCGAGAGGAGTTCGAGGGCCTGGGACGTGAACCCCTTCGGCCGTTGCTCCAGGCCCTCGCCGTGCTTGCGCAGGAAATGCTCGGCGAGCAGGAACACGTCCTGGCCCCGTTTGCGCAGGGGCGGCAGCCTGAGCGACACCACGCCGATGCGGTAGAAGAGGTCCTCCCGGAAGGCCCCCGTGCGCATGGCCTCCTGGATGTCCGCGTTCGTGGCGGCGATGACCCGCACGTTGACCTCGATGTTCTTCCTGCCGCCCACGCGCTGGAAGGTCATCTCCTGGAGGAAGCGCAGCAGCTTCACCTGGAGGTGGGCCGGCAGTTCCCCGATCTCGTCCAGGAACAGCGATCCCTTGTGGGCGTACTCCACCTTGCCGCGCACGGTGCTGACCGCTCCCGTGAAGGCGCCGCGTTCGTGGCCGAAGAATTCAGATTCGATGAGATTTTCCGGAACCGCGCCGCAGTTGACGCACACCATGGGACCGGAGACCCGGGGGGACAGCTCGTGGATGGCCCTGGCCACCAGCTCCTTGCCCGTCCCGGATTCGCCCTGGATGAGCACCGGCACGTCGGAGGAGGCGATGCGCGGGATACGCGAGAGCACGTCGCGCATGGCCTGGGACTGGCCGATGATCCCGCTCGGATTGTCCCCCGCGGGCGCCGGCGTCCGGGCCTGGACGCTGTCCTGCTCGATCTCCCGCAGGTGGAAGGCCCGGCGGATCATGACCTTGAGCTCGCCGAGGTCGATGGGCTTGAGGAAGAAGTCGTACGCCCCCATCTCGACGGCGCGCTGGGCGTACTCGCGGGACTCGAATCCGGTGATGACGATGATTTTCGCACCCGGGGCGAACTGGCGCATGCGCTCCAGGCAGGCGAACCCCTGGGAGGCGTCCTCGGTCCTGGGCGGCAGGCCGAGATCCAGGGTCACCACCTGGGGGGCGTATTCCCGGAAGCGTTCCAAGGCCTGCTCCGCGTCCTGGGCGAAGACGAGGCCGTAGGATTCGTGCGACAGTCCCCATTTGAGTTGCTGGCGCACGTCCGCGTTGTCGTCGACGATGAGAAGGGTTCGGTTCATGGTTCCTCCGAACCGGGGGGGGGCTCCGGAGCCGGGAGGCGGACCGTGAAGGCCGTGCCCCGGCCGGGAGCGCTCGCCACCTCGATGGAGCCTCCGTGGGCTTCCACGATGTGTTTGCATTGGTACAGGCCGATGCCCATGCCCTTGGCCTTGGTCGTCCGGAACGCCTGGAACAGGTTCTCGCCGATGAACCGCTCGCTCATGCCGCAACCCGAGTCGACGACCCGGAAAAACGGCCGGTCGTCCGTGCCGGTTTCCACGACGACGGGCTGTCCGTCCCGGCTGGCCTCGCGGGCGTTGCGCACGAGGTTGAGGACGACCTTCTGCATCTGGGTCCGGTCCACCAGGGCCATGGCCGCCTCTCCCCTGATCTCCAGCCCGTCCAGGGGGATGTGCCTGAAGGTGTCGCGGACGAGCTGCCCCAGCTCGGTCGCTCCCAGGGCGAGGGTGTCCCGGGTGGGCAACTGGCGCAGCTGGGTGATGAGCACGTGCATCTTGGATACCGTGTTTTCCAGCGTGCGGATCATGTCCTGCTGGAACTCCGGATCCTCGATGTAGCGCTTGGCGTTTTCGGTCACCAGGGAGAGGGTGTACACGAGATTCTTGAGGTCGTGCACGATGAAGGCCGACACCTTGCCGAAAACCTCCATGTCCCGGGCCTGGGACAGGAGGTCGGCGAGGCGGAAGTTGAGGATGGCCGAGTAGGCCTGGGAGGCGAGGGCCTCCATGAGGTCGAAATCCTCCTGGGTGTAGTTCTCCTTCTCGTCAATGGGGCTGGCCAGCAGGATCAGGCCGTCCAGACCGCCTTCCCGGGCCAGGGGGACGGCGAACCGGGCTTTGCTTTTCTCGAAGAATTCCCGCGCCGCGGCGTCGTCCGTGGCCGGCTCCCGGTCCAGGTCGATGGCGGGCTGCCCGGCGATCCGTTCCAGGGCTCCCTCCGGGATGTCCAGGCGCGGCGGGTCGGCATAGATTTCCCAGGTCCGGACGGGCGCCAGGGCGGAACCGTCGTTTTCCCGGAGATACAGGACCGCGCCGCCCATGCCGAAGGTTTCGCACAGTCCGAGCAGGACGGCCCGGTAGAGATCCTCCCGGGAGCGGGCGCTGGTCAGTCGTCTGGTGAAGGCCAGCCACTGCACCCGGTAGTCGTACTTTTCCCTGTAGAAATACTGCTGCAAAAGTCGCGTGAACCGGCGGCGGAAGCGATCGGAAAGCAAAAGGATCAGAACCCCGATGCCGGCGGCGATGCCCGCGGCGAGCAGCATCGCCCGGGTGTTCGAGGTCCCGGTCAGGTTCATGGCCACCCCCAGGGCCCCCAGGAAGAGCAGGTAGGCGCCGGTGCCGAAGAGCACCACCGAGGTGCGGGCCAGACGCTTGGACACCGTCACCGGAGTCTCGCCGCCCCGGTACACCGAAGAGTAGAGCAAAAGGGCCATGCCGATGATGGAGCCGGTCTGCCGGGCCGGCGCCAGGGTGAGGTCGACGGTGTGGTAGAGCAGGCCGAGGCTGATGACGAAAACGTCGGCGGCCAGGACGGCGAAGGCGCCGAGGATGGTGAACTTGATCTTCCAGCGCTGGCCGTGCACGGAATTGGCCAGGGTGGTTTCCAGCCGCGTCATGGCCAGGATCATGACGGTCAGGGTGGCCAGTTGCACGGCGAATCCCGGCGTGGTCAGGACATAGGTCGCCGGGGAGGTCGTCGCGGGGCGGGCGAGAAGCTCGGAGGACGCCGCGATGGCTCCCACCGCCACGGCGACCGCCACCACGGCGCCCCATCCGGGCGCCACGCCGGGGGGAGCCTGTCTGGTCCTGGCGTAGAGCCGGCTGAAGGCCAGCCAGCAGCAGGCCGCGAAGAGATCGGCCGCCATGTGCGCCCCGATCCACGACGCCCCACCAGCCCCGGGCAGCTGCCACAGGGACAGGGCGTCCATGCCGATGCCCGCGCCGAGGGCCCCGAGCAGGTACCAGCGGACATAGGCCAGTTCGGCCCGCCGCAGCAGCACGACGGCCTGCGCCAGGAAAAGTCCGGCGTTCAGGATGGCGAGGGTGGCGTGGATGGGGGCGGCGGTCATGGCCGGCTCACGTGGGAAGGTGTTGTCGCAGCATGGGGCGCGCGTCCCGCAGAAACGAGGTGATCCGCTCGGCGGCCTGTTCCCGGGAGGAGGCCATGGGCGTGGAAATCCGGATGAAGCAGGCGTCGCGCCGCCCCTGCCGCATGGCGTGGAGGACTTCCCGCAGTTTCAGGGCGTACTCGTTGGTCACCGCCTCGCCGGCGACCTCGAACCAGTAGAGGAAAAGCTCGGCATGTTCCCCCTTGCGGTAGACGGCCTCCACGGCCCGCAGGTCCCCGTCCCCCAGGGGAATCGTCACTTCCCGGGAGGAGGCCTCGTACCAGCCGGAGCCGGGGAGGCAGTTTTTCGGGGAATGCAGGGGGCCGGCCTTGGCCGCGCCGTCGTGGTAGCCGACATAGAGGTCGATCACGGCCGCGTCGCCGCGCTGGTAGCGTTTGGCAAGGTATTCGGTCGGCTTGAGCACGTCGAGGGTCGCCTGGTCGAATTGCGAGTCCCGGATCATTCGCCAGTCCCCGACATGGGTCGGAAACGCGGCCAGGGGGCGGGGCAGGGGGGTGACGCGTTCGTCGTGGGTGGTCATGACCACGGCGGTCAGGGCCATGATCGCCGTGACCACGAGGTAGCGGAGGTTGTTTTTCATCGGGACCACCTCGAAAGGATGCGGTGCGCCCCCACGAGGAGGGCCAGGGAGGTCATGAAGATGACCAGGCCGGCGAATTCGTGGAAAAAGCCCTCCGCCGCCGCCGCCCCGAAATACTGGGCCAGCACGCCGGTGCCGATCACCCGGACCATGTTGGCCACGAGGGCGATCGGGAAGATCAGGGCGACGATGAGGTACTTGTGCCAGGGGACGGAGACGAAGAGCATCACGTAGGCCAGCCCCACCGCCAGCAGGGAGGTCAGGGAGCGCAGGCCGCTGCAGGCGTTGACGACCTCCAGGGTGATGTTGGGAAAGACCATCACGTTGCCTTCCCGGGAGACGAGGATGCCCATGGCCTTCATGACGGCCACGGACAGCTTGGTGACGAAGAGTTTGAGCGGAAAGGCCGCGGCGTCGTAGACGATGGCCGGGATGGGGATCATCAGGACGAGGTAGGCCATGGGGCCGGCCAGGGTGCGCATGGCCGGCCAGCCGTACCAGGAGACGACGCAGCCCGCGAGCACGACCACCAGGGAAAGGCGCTGGGAGAAGTATTCGTCGGACAGCCAGCCGAAAAGGAGCATGGCCACGCCCGAGAGGACGACCGGCAGCCCCCACGCGCTTGGCGCGACGGCCCGGGAAAGGAGTTCGTCCCGCCGCCGCCAGATCAGGTAGCCGGAGACGGCGGGCACGATGAAGCCGTGGGAATTGTTCTCGTCGTGCAGCCAGTCGAGGACCATGCCGTGGACCACGGGCCAGTAGACGACGGCCACCGAGGCCAGGGCCAGGACGGCGAAGGGCAGGCCGGATGTCGTGAGGCTTCGGGAACGCATGCGCGTGGTACCTCCGAATGGGCTTTTTCAGTCCTGGCCCGCCAGGAGCCTCTGGGCCGGTTGCGGCCGGTTCGCGTCGTTGGCGGCCGCGCGGGCGCGAAGCGTCAGGGTCACGGGGCCTTTCTCCCCGGGGGGGATCTCCAGGGCGGCTTCACCCGTCCCGTCGCCGGCGCGCACCGACATGGGGCCGGCCTCGCGTTCCACCCGCTTGCCAAGGGGCGCGCCCCCGGCGTCGCGGTTGCCGACGGCCCGGGTGGGGAGGGGCAGGACCGTCCTGCCGTCCTGGCCGGTCCGGGCCGAGGCGACCTCCTCGCCGGCGGCGTTTGTGACGGTCACCGTGGCGTTGGCCGCGGGCTGTCCCGAGGCGGCCTTGACCGTGAACGCGACGAGACGGCCGAAATAGATCTCCTTGGCCTTGGCGCTGTCCCAGGCGAGGGCGTAGGCGTCCTGGCCGACGCCCTGGAGCGTGTTGTCCACGAAAAGCCCCGTCGAGATCTCGTTTTTCTCGTCGTCCCGCAGCCACTTGAAGTCCGGATTGGCGCCGGCCTTGCGGAAGGTGTTGCCGATGAAGGCCGGATAGTTCTTCGAGTCGCCGTAGTCGTCGGCCAGCATGACCGTGGCCCAGGTGGATTCCACGTCGTTTTTTTCAAAGACCAGGCCCGAGGACGCGTTGTAGCCGGTGATGGCGATGCCGGCCACCTTGACCGAGGGATCGGGGCTCAGGGCCTTGATGGTGTTGTTGGCGAACCGGGCGCTGTCGCCCTTGTTGAGGGCCACCCAGACCCCCCGGCCCCAGGCGTCCTGGCCGTTGACGCTGCCCTTGGCCCCCCGGACGATGAAGGTGTTGTTCTCGACGAGGACATTGTTGGCCCCCCAGGTCGTCCTGTAGCCCGCGGCGCCGATGGCCGTCTTGCCGTATTCCTGGCTGAACAGGGTGCATTCGACCTCGACGCGGTTGCCGGTGACGCGTCCGCCCGTGGCCTGGGACACCACGCCGATGCCGATGGGATGCACGCCCACGCCCTTGATGTCGTTGTTCGAGCATTCCCACGATTTCGGCCCGGGCTTTTTGTCCCCGTAGTAGAACACGCCATAGGAATTGGTCGTCCTGCTGTCGATGAAGATGGCGTTGCCCGAGCAGACCGTCTTGGTCTCGCCGATGGAGACGCCGGTTTGCCGGGCCCGGACGATGGCGTTGTCCTTCACGACGAGGTTCGTGGCGCGCAGGCCGTTGATGGCGGCGGTTTGCTGATGGCGGTTGGTGATGCCGTCGCCTTCGTCGACGAGGATGTTGTCGTGTATGAATCCCGGGCCCCACGGGATGTTGATGCCGGATGTCTGGGGCGTGTTCCAGCGTATCGTCAAGCCGGCGATTTCGATCCCGGCGACCTCGTGGGGGATGTGCACCGGCGCGCTGACCGTGGTGTTGGAGGGGTTGTCGGCCTGTTGCACCGTGCCGTTTACGATCTGGACATCCTTGCGGCCGTACCCTTCGACGGCGATGCCGTGGCATTCCTCGGCGCCGGAGGCGCCGTAGCGGACGGAATGGCCCTGGAGATTCAGGGTGATCCTGGAGGCGGCGATGACCAGGGCGGAGCCGTCGGCCGCGATGTCCCGGGACAGGACGTATTCGGTGTCGTCCTTGTCGAGTCTGCCGGGGGCGTCGATGGAGACGCGCCTTGCGCGTTGCTTGGCGGCGGGAGGCGCCTTTGCGATGGCCTCGCACCTTCGGGCCAGTTCGGGAAAGCGGGCCAGGGTCCCTTTGTGGGCCTGTTTCCAGTCTGCGGCCGGCGCCGCGACCGCGGCGAACAGGACGCCCAGGACCGCCAGGAACAGCCGTGTTGCCGTCTTTCGCTGTGTCATCGCCCGTTCCTCATTGTCGTTGTGGTTCGTTGCCGCGCAGGACATGCCAGATGGCGACGCACCATCCGGGGGAAAAGGATCTCGCGAGCAGTTTGTAGGCCGTCAGTTGGCAGGGCAGGTACCGCAGGCTGGCGTAAAGGCTTGCCCTGGCCTGCCTGGTTTCCCCCCGGGCGAGGAGGTGGTGGGCCGTCGAGGCATGGGTCATGGCGTAGGCCCGGCGGATGGCGCCGGGATCGAGCCTCGCCCGGATCTCGGGGTTTCCCAGGCAATGGTTCATGATGGAGAAGGCCGTGGCCAGCCGTTCGTCCTTGCGGTCGGAAAGCTGGCCGTGCCCGGTCCGGTACAGGGTGAGGGGCTCGTCCACGTGGCGGAACAGGAATTTCGCCGCCATGCGCAGCCACAGTTCGTAATCGATGCCCACCCGGAAGCGCTCGTCGAAGACGCCCCGCGCCTCGAAACAGGTCCGGCGCACCACCGCCGAGGAGAAACAGACGAAATTGTCGACGAAAAGCTGGTTGAGGACATCGCCGTGGGGCAATTCCCGTCGCGGCGTCGGCCTTATTCTGCCCCGGGCGTCGATGACTTCCCGTTGCGAGTGCACGACGCCGACCCGGGGGGCGTCGAACAGGGGAAGCTGGCGTTCCAGCTTTCGGGGCAGCCAGACATCGTCGGCGTCGAGGAAGGCGACGAAGTCCCCCGTGCTCCGGGCGATGCCGTGATTTTTCGCCGCCGCCTGTCCCCTGTTCTCCTGGCGGAAGTAGCGGACCCTGGGGTCGGCCAGGTAGGGGCGCACGGCGTCGGGCGTCGCGTCGGTGGAGCCGTCGTCCACCACGAGCAGCTCCAGGTCCGGCATGGTCTGCGCCAGCACGGACTCGATGGCGGCGGGGATGAAGGCCCCGTGGTTGTAGGCGGCCATGATCACGCTGACTGCCGGCATGTTTCCCCTCCGGCCGCCCGTTTCCGGCGGCGTTCCCTGGCGGCCTGTTCCCTCCAGGCCCCGGCCGTGGCGGCCGCCAGGGCGGCCACGAAAAACCAGTTGAACCGGTAGAAGTTGTGCGACGCGATGCCGTTGAACAAAAGCAGGACGATGGTCTGGCCTCCTGCCGTGGCGACAAGCCCCGGCAACGCCGGGGCGTCCTGCGCGGGGGCCGGGGGCCGTCCCAGCCGGGCGCACCGCCGGAGTTCGAGGAACACTACTACAAGAAATAGCAGGAAGGCGAGGCTTCCCGCCAGACCGTTTTCGCTCAGAATCTGGCCGTAGAGGGAATGGGGGCTCAGGCCGGACGCGACATGCCGCGGGAACATGCCCGGGCCGACGCCGAAAAGCGGGTGCTCGGCGAAAATATCCAGGGCGCTTTCCAGGAGCGCCAAGCGGCTGTCCGCGGATTCGGCGGCGTTGGCCGGGCCGACGCTGTGGTCGAAGGTGGAGAGGAAGCGTTGCTGGTAGTCCTCGGGCATGAAGCTCCAGGACAGGCCGAGGGTCAGGGCCAGCGGCAGGATGTAGCGCATCCTGCGGGAAGAGGTCGCCAGGAACATGGCGCCCAGAAGCAGGGCGGTGAGCTGTCCGCTCCGGGACCCGGTGAAAAGGAGCGCCGTGACGGACAGGCCGAGGTAGCCGACGCAGGCCCGTTTGACGAGCGGATGCATCCCCGGGACGCGCAGGATCATGATCGCGAAGGGAAGGGCGTACACGATCGACGCGGCGAAGGAATTCGGGTCGCCCAGGGTGATGTCTATGCCGACCATCCTGCTGATTCCCATGCGGTAGACATAGCGGCCGTTGACGAAAAATTCCCAGGCGGATTTCCCGACATAGAGGGCCATGACGCCGAGGTAGCCAAGGATGATGTTGATGAGAAATCGTTGGTCGACGATGATATATTGGAAAATATAGTACAATATTGTAAATTTGATAAGTTCGTAAAAGAGGTCGAACGACGCGGACGGGCTGTCGCTGGCCATGGTGGAGAGGCCTATCGCCATCACGACGATCATGACACAGGCGTTTATAGGCGAGGCGTGCCATTTCTTGTCGCGGGTCATGGCCGTTGCCACGAGCAATATGATGAGCGTGATCCGCTCGATGTAGAAGTTCTGCAGGGATGCCCAATATTCAAAAGGCCGGAATATGAGCATGAACAAATAGAGACTGGCGATCCAGATCATCGCTCCACCTTCCCTGGGCGCGGCTGGTTGGGAAAAGGGGCTTTGTCTTCCCGCCCGGCGAGTTTCCTCGCGTAGGCGCGCACGGCGTCCCGTTCGGCGCCGGTCAGCGAGAAGGCCGCGCAGGCGGCGTAGACGCCGCAGGCCGGCAGGGCGCGCAGGACAATGCCGGTCAGGCCGGTTCCGGAAAGCGTCGCGCCGAAGAAGTCGAGAGCCCAGCAGAACAGGAGCGTCGGCGGGACGAGGCCGAGCAGGGCGCGCAGGTAGCGGCCCGCCGGGATGCCGGGATATTTGCGCAAAATGACGGTGACGATCACCAGGTTCATGGCGCTGGCGCCGCAAAGGCTCCAGCCGGTGCCGACGATGCCGAGCCTGGGAACGAGCACGAAGCTGCCGGCGATGGACAACGCCGTGGCGCAGGAGGTCCAGGCGACGTAGGCCTTGAGCCGCCCCCCGCCGATGATGGTCCTTCCCGCCAGGGGCTGCAGCCCGTCCAGGAGCGCGGCGAGCACCAAAAGCCGCAGCAGGGGGCCGCCATGCTCCGCGTACTGCGGGTTGATCCAGGCCTCGAGGATCGCGGGGCCGGACAGGTACAGCAGGGCGTACCCGGGCAGGGTGAGGAGCAGGATGAACCGGGAGTAGCGGAAGTAGAGCCGCGTGGCCGCCTCCTCCTCGCCGGAGGACAGCAGGGCGCTGAAGATGGGCAGGAAGGAGGCCGTCAGCGAATAGAGGATCTCCTTGAAAAAACCGCAGATGCTCGACGCCGCGTTGTAGTACGCCGTGAATGTCGTGGAAAGGGCGGTGGCGATGATGACCGGTATCGTATAGGCGTTGATCCTGGTCATCGTGCTGGAGACGAGGAGCTTGCTGCCGAACTGGAATGTCTCCATGAAGGACGCCTTGTTGGCCAAAAATGGGCTCAGCCGCAGTTGCTTGTTGCCGCGCAGGCAGGTCCAGAGCATGGCGCCCGTGGTCAGGATGTCCAGCCCGAGCTTGAGCATGGTCAGGCCCGTCAGGCCCATCCCCAGGCGCAGCACCGCTATGGTGCCGGCCAGCTTGACCACGGCGGAGATCATGTCGATCAGCCCGCGGATGTGGTATTGTTGCAGTCCGAGGCTGATGCCGACGAAGACGTTGCAAAGGAACACGAACAGGACATCGACGCCGAGGATGGCCAGGATCCGGCCCGAGATCGCCAGTGTCGGCGGGTCGCTGACGAACCGGGGCATCAGGGGCGGCAGCGCGAACCAGCAGGCCAGGGAGGCGACGGCGCCGATGACGACGAAGAAAAGCAGCACCGTCGAGCACAGCGCGCTGAGCTGTTTGGCGTCCCCCTGCTTGTTGTACTGGGCGACGAGCTTGATCGTCGCCATCTGGATGCCCATGTCCAGCAGCCCGGCGTAGCCGAGGATGGAGAAGATCAAGGCCCAGAAGCCGTATTGGGCGTCTCCGATCGACTTGATGATATAGGGCGTTATGTAGAGCGCGGTCGCGAACACCACAAGGTAGCGAAGGGCGTTCGCGAGGGAGTTGCGGACGATGACGCCGTGCACGGACTGCTGCTGGCTCATCGGCCCGGCTCCCCTGCGGCGTAGAGGCGCGCGTGGGCGGCCACCATGGCGTGCGGGTCGTGCCGTTTCCTGAGGGAGTCGGTGAAACGGGCGAACGCCTCCCTTTCCGGGGCCTCGGCGAGCAGCGCTTCCAGGGCCCCGGAAAGGGCCGCCGCGTCGCCCGGCGGGGTCAGGTAGCCGCACACCCCCGGCGCGACGGTCTCGGACGCGCCGCCCACATCCGTGCAGACGACGGGAATCCCGGCCGCCAGGTACTCGAGCAGGGCGTTGGAGGAGCTTTCGAAATCCGAGCACAGCACCCCGATGTCGAAGGCGGGGAGGAGTTCCGGCACGTCCCCGCGTTGGCCGGCGAAGAGCACCCGTTCCCCGAGGCCCAGGCGGCGCGCCAGTTCTCCCAGCCCGTCCCGTCCGCCCCCGCCGATGCTGACCACCCGGACCGGCCGGCCGTTTTCCCCGAGGATGGCGGCGGCTTCCAGCAGCAGGTCGTGACGCTTCCAGGGGTTGAGGTTGGCCACGATGCCGACCACCGGAAGGCTGTCGTCGATGCCGAGGCGCTCCCGGGCGGCCTTGCGGCGTTCGGGCGTGGGGGCGCCGTGGGCGTCCCAGTCCAGGGCGTTGGGGATGATGGTGAAGCGCTGCGGGGAAAGGCCTTCCCGGGCGGCGGCGAGGTCCCGGCTGAAGGCGCTGTTGGCCACGAAGTGCGTCGGGATGGCGTTGAGCGCCTGGAAGAGCAGATGGCCCGAGAGGCCCTTGTAGAGGGGACGGCCGCGCCGGGTGGCGACGATGACCGGGACCCGGGCCAGCCAGGCGGCGGTCAGCCCCACGATGGAGGCGTCCCGGAAGTGGGTCTGCACGGCGCGCACCCGCTCCCGGCGCAGCCAGGCGGCGAACCGCCCAATGGCCAGCCAGGCGCGCGGATGCTTGAAGGACAGGCAGTTCACGACATGGACGGGGCATCCGTCCCATTCCTCCAGCACCCACCGCGACGGCCGCAGGCAGCACAGAACCGGGGCAAAGCGGTCCGGGTCGAGGCCCCGGATGAGCCGCAGAAGCTGGCGTTCCGTCCCGGCCGTGGGCGATTCGATGGTGTCGATGACGAAGGCCACCTTGGTCTTCATGTCGTCCTTCCCCCGCGATTCGGAAACAGGGCCGCCAGCAGGAAGCCTGTCCCGAGGCCGCCATGGATGACGGGAAAAATGGCCGGAAGGGCGGGCGAGAGGCCTCCCCGGGCCGTCCTCCTGGCCAGTCGGGCGGATTCGGCCAGCACGATCCCGGCATAGGCGGCCGGGCCGGCCAGCAGGAGCGCGGCCAGTCCGGCCAGACCCGCGAGGCCGGCCAGGGGCGCGCCGAGAAGGCAAAGCGCCGTGCCGGCGACGAAGGCCGGAGGGATCAGGGTGGCGGGGCCGAGGGTTCCGGGGTGCTTGCGGAACAGCCGGAAACGTCCCCGGCCGTAGCGAAGCATCTGTCGCCACAAGGCGGACAGGGTCTCGCGGGGGTAGTACTGGACCGTCAGTCGCGGGCTGGTGAAGCAGCGCATCCCGGCCCGTTCGACGCGCCAGTTGAATTCCACGTCCTCGCAGGCGTCGAAGGTTTCGTCCACGTAGCCCACCCGTTCGAACACCTCGCGGCGATAGGCCGCGCCGTTGCTCACCGGGCTCGCGAATCCCTCGACGTCGTCGTAGATCAGGGAATCCGTGCCGTGGCCGAGGCGGGAGGCCCGGGCCAGGGCCACGGCCTTCTGGAAGGGGGAAAGCCCCGGGGGGGTGAGCGGCTGGGGGCGTCCCAGGCAGTCCGCGCCGCTTTCCCGGAAGCAGGCGTCCACCTGCGCCAGGAGATCGCGCCCCGGAATGTGGCAATGGCCGTCGATCACCAGGAACACGTCGCCCCGGCCGAGCCTGAAGCCGATATTGCGGCCGGCGGCGGATCGCCGCCCCGGGTTGTCGACGAGGCGCACGTTGGGGTGCGCGGCGGCTATTTCGCGCACGATATCCGGAGTCCCGTCGTCGGAGCCGCCGTCGGCCACGATGATTTCATAGCGGTCGGCGGGGTAGTCCTGGGCCAGGATCTGTTCGATGGTCGCCCGGATGTGCCTGGCTTCGTCGCGCACGGGCATGACCACGGTGATGCAAAGCATCCTGTCACTCTCCCCCGCGCACGATGTCGCGCATGGCGTCATGCAGTTGTCTCGAATATTCCCAGCGGTTGAATCGCTCCTTGACGCTTTGGAGGGCGGCTTCGGCCAGGCGTTCCCGCAAGGCCGCGTCGGTCGTCGCCAGACGCACCTGGGCCTCGAGATCCGCTTGGTCGTACGGCTCGTGGAGCAGGCCGTTTTCGCCGTGGGTGACGTAGTCGACGGAACCCGCGGTGCGGGTCACGATGGTCGGTTTCCCCAGGGCCATGGCTTCGAGAAAGGCGGCCTGCCCCGACGACCGGGTGGTGTCGCGCAGGGGGACGACGACGATCGACGCTTGGTGCAGCAGCGCCTTGTATTGGGCATACGGGATGTCCGCGTGAAACGTGACGTTGCCGATGCCGGCGAAGTGCCTTGCCGCGCCGCCGGACGCGACGACGACGAACCGCAGGTTTGGCATCCTCCGGGCGACGGCGGCGAGGGTTTCCCAGTCCCGCAGGCTGCGCCCGGCCGAGAAAACCGAACCGTCTCCCGGGACGGGGGCGGCGACCGGGTCGATGTTGCTTGGCCAGGCGATGAAACGGAACCTGTCGGGAGCGACGGAGAAACGTTTGGAATACTCCCGCGACTCCGCCGTGGAGGTCACGATGACGCCGTCGACCTCGCGGAAAAGCCGCCTGAGCGCCAGGAGGTAGAGCCTTTGGGCGATGCCGCCGCCGTTTTCCCGGATGTCGTAGAAAAGTTCCCCGGCGACATGCCGGGCCTTGCGTTTCCCGAACAGGAGACTTCCCAGGGCGAAGCCGACGGTCGGCCTGTGGCCGATGGTGTGCGCCGCGCTGTACCCCGGGGACTTGAGGTACATGAGGAAACCGCTGGCAAAGGAATCAAGCCCCGCCTTGCCGCAGAGAAAGGAGGACAGCCCGCCGCCGGCGCATGCCTGCCGCAACGGCGTCGCCACCCCGGAGAAGGGAGGCGTCGTGACGGCGTGACGGTTTGTCAGGACGCTGATGGTCATGGGCGGAGACCTGCCATCCGTTTCACGCGGGTTCCCTCCTCCGGGCCAGGGGGCGGTAGAGCGCCGCGTATTGCCTGGTCTGGGCGTCGAAGTCGAAGTGCTCGGCCACGCGCCGCCGGCCGGCCTCTCCCATGGCCGCCCGCAGGTCGGCGGCCGCGGCGAGCCGGAGCAGGGCGCCGGCCAGGGCGTCCGCGTCGCCCGCCGCCGTGAGCAGCCCGCTTATGCCGTCCTCCACCACCTCGGGGTTGCCGCCCACGGCCGTGGCCACCACGGGTTTCGCGCAGGCGAAGGCCTCCAGGATGACGTTCGAGAGTCCCTCCGTCAGCGAGGGCAGGACGAACATATCCAGTTCGTGGAAGTGGCGGCGCACGTCCTTGCGAAATCCGGGCAGATGGAACCGGCCCGAGAGCCCGTGGTCGCGGATGTCCCTCTCGATCTGGGCCCGCAGCGCGCCCTCGCCCCAGACGACGAAATGCACGTCCTCCCCGTGCCGCAGGACCTTCGCCGCCGCCCGGACCAGATCCCGATGGCCCTTTTCCGGAGAAAGCCGGCCGGCCGTGCCGACCACCAGGGCCGTGCCGGGAATGCCCAGCCGTCCGCGCTCGGGCGCCGCCGCGTCGGGACCGGGCATTTCGTCGAGGTTGATGGCGTTGTGGATGACCGTCACCTTCCGGGCCGGGACGCCGGAGGCGACGATCTTGTCGCGCTGGCCGTCGGAGACGGCGACCACGCGGTCCGCCAGACGCAGGAAGAGCCGGTCCAGGGCCTCGAAAAAACGGATTTTCCGGTTTTCCCCGGTCCAGCCCCGGGAGACCGCCACGGTGGGCACCCCCGCCTTCCAGGAGGCCAGCCGGCCGAGAATGTTGGGCTTGTAGCCGTGGGTGACGAGGAGCCCGGCGCCGAGGCGCCGCAGGAGGGCGGCGAGATCCGCGACCCCGCGGGGATCGAGGCCGGAGCGCGACGGCAGGCGGTGGCACGCGAGGCCCAGGGCGCGTCCGGCCTCGTGCAGTTCGGAGGAGCCGCCCGCCTCGTCGTAGGTGCAAAGGGCCATCCGGTACGGGCCGCCCCGCATCCTGCCCAGGTGTTCGAGGATCTGCTTCTCCGGGCCGCCCACGAAATTCGTGGCCCTAAGGTGCGCGATCAGCGGGCGGTCATCCCTGGCCATGGAATCCTCCGAGGGCGTCGTTCCAGGCCTGTTCCAGCCGGTCGGCGATGCCGTCCCAGCCGTAGCGGCCGAGCACCCGTTCCCGGCCGCTCCGGGCCATGGCCGCGTAGCGGTCGGGGTGGCGCAGCATGTCCGCGGCCTGGGCGGCGAAGGACGCGGCGTCGTCGCGAAGGAGCAGGTGTTCGCCGTCGGCGAGCTCCAGGCCTTCGGCGCCGAGGGTGGTGGAGAGCACGGCCTTGCCCATGGCCAGGGCCTCGAGGATCTTGAGCCGGGAGCCGCCGCCGACGCGAAGCGGCACGATGTAGAGGGACGCGGCGTCCACCGCCGGCCGCACGTCGGGCACCGTGCCGCTGACGCGGACGTTGCCGGCCGCCCGCCACCGTCTGGCCAGGGGCTCGGGCGGCGCGCGTCCCACGATGTCCAGGCCGGCCCCGGGCAGTTCCCGGACGATGCGGGGAAACACCGCGTCCAGGAACCAGGAGACGCCATCCTGGTTCGGCCGCCAGTCCATGGATCCGGTGAAGACCATGGAGGCCGGCCTGACCGGCAGGCCCATGGGCGCGAAATACGCCGGGTCCACGCCGTTGGGGACCACGCGCGCGCTTCCGATGCCGGACAGTTCGCGCAGGACGCGGGCGTCGTTTTCGCTGACGCAGCAGATTTCGTCGAACAGGCGGCAGGCTCCGGCCTCGAACCGCTCCATCTTGCGCCACTGCAAGGCGATGTAGGCCTTCTTGAGCGGGTTTTCGGCCGTGAGGCGGTAGCGTTCCCAGATCACGGATTCGACGTTGTGGGTCATAAGCAGCATGGGCAGCCGTCCGGCCAGATGGCGCACGTTTTCGGCGTAGGGCGTCCATTCGCAGTGCACCAGCTCGATGTCCCGGGTCCGCAGCGCGTCGTCCAGGGCCCGGCGGAAGGCGCCGCTGGCGTGGCGGGTGACGACGTAGGGCAGGGGCGAGGCCACGTTGGCCAGCAGTTCGGCGTAAAAGCGCGCGCCCCGTTGGGGGGTCACCGGTTCGTCCACCGTGACCACCTCCACCTCCGGGCACCCCGGCAGGGACTGCTCACGGCCCCTGGCCAGATAGGTCACGCGATGGCGCCGGGCCAGCCGCCCGATGAGGTTGTAGGTGCGAAGCCGCTTCCCGGAATCCGGAGGATAGGGAACCGCCTCGTCCACGACGAGCACGCGCATGGGCAATCCCT
>CAZNUQ010000014.1:1552-14526 GCA_964576235.1 uncultured Desulfovibrio sp. | reverse complement strand
TCCGGAGGATAGGGAACCGCCTCGTCCACGACGAGCACGCGCATGGGCAATCCCTCGTGTCACGTCCACGGAAAGGGGGTGTCCTCTTTCCAGAGACAACACATTTGAATAATTATTTTTCCTTAAAAATACTGTCGTATTTTTTAGGGACGCCGCACTAGAACGGAACATCGCCGAGTTTCGAGATGCAGAACCGGTATTTGCCGGACCGTTCCGATTGGACGGAAGCCACCATCTCCACTTCGTGGCGCATCCGGTCGCCGAAGCGCTGCCTGACGAGGACGGCCAGCCTTTCGAGCTGGGCCGCCGTGAACGCGCCTTCGGGCACGATGCGGAACCGCAGCAGGTCGATCGCCTCCTGTACGATCTGCAACTGCTTGACCCCCTCCAGGTCCATGGCGAAATTTTCGGTCAGCGAGATGCCCGAGACGTACCCGCCGTCGGGAGTGCGCACGTAGTCGGCGATGCGTCCCTCGACGCCGTCGAGCAGCGGATAGGCGCGGCCGCAGGAGCAGGGCGTTTCCTTGAAGCGGGCCACGTCGCCCACCTTGTAGCGGATGACCGGCATGGCCCGGTTGGTCAGGTCCGTCACCACCACCGCCCCGGGACGGCCCGGAGGCACCGGCTTTCCCGCCGCGTCCACGACTTCCACCACGAGGGTGTCGCAGTTGACGTGCAGTCCCTCGTGGGCCTCGCACTCGCTGGCGATGAGGCTCACCTCCTCGCAGCCGTAGCGGTTGAACACCCTGGTTTCGAAGACCTCCTCGATGGTTTGGCGTTCGAAATCGTGCAGGACCATGGCCGTGCTGATGACGCCCCTGGGGCGGATGGGCCGCAGGCCCCGCCCGGCCAGGAACCGGGCGAAGAGGTAGAGGGAATGGGCGTGGCCGAAGAGCAGGGTGGGGCGCTTGCGCAGCAGGCGTTCGTTAAAGCGCGCCATGGAGGCCTCGTCCATGCGCAGGGTGTCGAGGGGAATGTGGCGCGTCAGCAGGAGGTTTCGCAGGTAAAGCCGCCAGTTCTTGGCCGACTCGGGATTGCCCCAGACCGCGCCGACCCGTTCCCCGCGCCGCCAGCCGCTCCACATGTCGTGGCGGATGGCGCAGGCCCGCTTCCATTGGCGGCTCGCCTCGTCCATGTGGAGCTTCAGCGACACGCCGGTCGAGCCGGATGTCGTCATGGTCACGAGCCCGGCCGGATCGATGTCCTCGACGAGCATGTCGCCGAGGCGTTCCCGGATGTCGTCCTTGGTCACAAGCGGCAGCCCCGCCAGGTCGCCGGTGTCGGAGAGGTCCTCCGGCGCGAATCCGGCCGCCCGGAACCGTTCGCGGTAAAAGGGGCTTTTCGCGGCGGCCAGGGCCAGCAGCGACTTCAGGCGCGCCAACTGGTCCGCGGCGATCTCCTCGGGGGCGCGGTACGGGGAGGCGATCAGGCGGGAGAGATGGCGCAGGTAGGGGGTCTTTTCCTTGATGGCCCACAGCGGGGCCACGACGTGCCGGGAGACATGGGAAAAGAGGTCCGGGGCGCAGGGTACGGCGGCCGGGGTCATGCGGGCACCTCGCGCAGGACGCCGCCGTCCACGGCCACGGAGGGCAGGGGGCCGAGGGACGCCGTGACCTCGCCCATGGGGCCGAAACGGAAGTCCCGGAACAGGGTCGCCAGGCGTTCCCTGGTTTTCCCCAGGTTGAGGTAGTGCCGCAAGCGCGAGCGGGCGGAGGCGCGCAGGCGCGGCTGGCCGGGGTCGAGCTCCCAGGGATGGACGTAGACGCTAAAGGGTTGTCCCTCGCGGCCGTTGAGGCGGCGCAGTCCCCAGCGGGTCAGTGCCAGGGGGTAGAGGCGCAGGTAGCCGCCTCCTCCCACCGGCACCGTGGCCCGGACCGGTCCGAGGCGAAGGCGCATGGTGCTCGGCGGGAATTCGACGAGGCCGCCCGCGCCGGTCTCGACCCGGTAGGGGAAGCGGGGGGCGCCGGGGATGCCGTAGAAGTCGTGGCGGGTCGGGACGATGCTGGAGTCGTGGGTGAAGCCGGTTTCGACCAGGATGTCGAGGGCCCAGAGGCTTTGGGCCGTGATGGAATAGCTCGGCGCCCTGTAGCCGTTCACCGGCCGGCCGGTGATGTCCTCCAAAAGCGCCTTGGCCTGGCGGATGTCTTCCCGGAAGGCCCTGGGACCGATGCGGTAGATGAGCTGGTGTCCGTACCCGTGGCAGGCCACTTCATGGCCCTCGGCGACGATGCGCCGCACGAGTCCCGGACGCCGCCGCGCCTCCCATCCCAGTACGAAGAAGGTGGCCGTGAGGCCGTGCTCGGCCAGGAGATCGAGCACGCGTCCGGTGTTGGCCTCCACCCGCGATTCGAAGCCCTCCCATTGCCCCGGGGCGACAACGCCCGCGAAGGCCTGGACCTGGAAGTAGTCTTCCACGTCCACGGTCAGGGCGTTGAGCAGGGGGCCTCGGGGGGCGCGCATCTCAGAAGGTCCTTTTGACGGTAAGGCCGATCCGGTTCACGGTGTAGTCGTCGTCGCCGCCCCCGCTCGCCTGCGAGAGCTTCCAGCGGTAGTAGCCCTCCAGGGAGTAGCGTTCCCCGAGGGCGTAGGTCAGGCTGGCGTCGGCGTACCAGCGGGTCTTGGTGCTGGCGGTCTGCAGGCTGAGGTTCCTGGAACCCGAGGCCTTGAAGGTCAGGCGCGAGGTGAGTTCGTAGGTTCCGGTCAGGCTGGCGTTCACCTGCTCGGTATTGGTGGTGTCCTGGCCGTTGAGGAAGGAATACTCGCCCCGGGCCTGGAGCGTGGTCCGATCGCCCTTCCAGGCCAGGGTGGCGCCGGCCTTGTTGGTCCGGGTCGAATACTCGGACGAGGGGTTTTCGGCGTCGATGGAGCTCGTGTCCAGGGTGAGGGTGTAGCGGCCGAAGCCCTGGGTGAGCACGGCGTTCCAGTAGAGGTCCAGGTGGGACCCGCCGCCGTCGTACTGATTGAAGCGGGGGCCGCCCTTGGCCTGGAGCACCCCGTCCGGACCGTACTCCCAGATGAACCCGCCGCTGCACAGCAGCTTCTGGAGGCCGCCGTTCTGCGACTCCATGCGCTTGGCCTCGGTTTCCGCCGTCAGCTTGAACCGCGGCAGGAGGTCGTACACGGACTGGAGGAAGACGCCGTAGTACTGTTTGTTGGATTCGGTGGAGTCGTAGATGATCGAGGTGTAGGTGGTGCCGAGTTTGAGGGCGAGGCGGTCGTTGAAGTGCGGTGTGACGTAGGCCCGGAGCACGCCGGTATTCTGGGTCACCTGGCCGCGGCTCGAGTCGGTGGCGTTGGTTTCTCCCGAGGTCAGGTTGGAGAAGACCTGCCGGAACTGCTCGTCCCCCTCGAGAAAGACCAGTTCCGGAACGACGGCCACGGTGGCCTTGATCTGGCCGCTGCCCTTGAGTTCGTTGGCGCGGTTGCCCAGGGCGTAGATGTTGTAGGAGCCGTCGAGGTTGGCCGAGAACTTGAGACGCGACGACTGGTGGGAATAATACCCCAGGGCGTTGACGATGCTGACCCAGTCCGAGCGCGCCTTGGATTTTTCGTTGACGTTGTCGTTGAACTCCTGGCCGGCGCTGAGACTGAGGGTGTTTTCCTGGGTGGCCTTCGGATCGAAGACCGTGACCAGGGATTTCTCCACTTCGCTTGGCGTGAAGGGTTCGGTGCTTGTCTGGGCGCCGGCCGTGAGCGGCGCGCACAACGGGAGCAGGAGAAACACGGCCAGAAACAGCATACGCATCGTCGATCCCCTAGAAGATCCAGAAAATGAGCCAGCTCACCCAGTCCCTGGAGGGGCGCCGGGTGTCGGCGTTGAGGTCGGACGGCGCCGGGGACGCCTGTTCCGCCTGTTCCTCGAGGCGATCCTTGAGGGCATGGACATCGCCCGAAAGCTGCCCGACCGCCTGCCACATGGAGTCGAAACGGCCGCCCATGGTTTCCAGGATCTCGGCCAGCTGCCGCCGGACGGGTTCCTGGTCGGCTTCCGTTTCCCGGTGCCGCGCGTCCAGGCGCGGCAGGATCTCTTCGATGGTCTTGAGCCGTCCGTTGAAATTTTTCAAGAAGCCGATGATCTTGCCGGCCACGTTCCGCCCGTCCGGACCGGCGCCCTGGCCGGTTGCGAACAGGGCCTGGTCCTGGATTCCCTGATCCTCGATCCGTCCCCTGAGTTCGGAGACCTCGTCGGAAAGTTTCCGGATTTCCTCCCACATCCCGTCGAGCCGTTCTCCGAGGGCGCCCTGGAAGCCGGCCAGTTGGCGCAGGATTTCCTCGCCGTCCTGGCCGGGCGCTTCCGCCGCGAGACCGGTCCCGCCGGAGCCCGGGGCCGCCTCGCCCGGAGCGGCGGATGTGACGGTGGCGTCTGGCGGCGACTGGCTTCCGGCGGCGCCCGGGACCGTTTCCCCGGCCCCGGCCGGGGGGGCCGGGTTCCAGTACTGGCCGTCGAAGTTGAGGTCGCCGGCCACCTCATGGACGGCCGCGGCGGTTATTTCCCTGGTTTCGTTGGCGAAGGCGTCGAGGAAGAGATAGTCGCAAAGGATGTTGATCAGGCGCGGCACGCCCTTGGTGTAGCGGTGGATGGCCTCGAAGGTTCCCTCGCCGAATGTCGCCGCCTCCCGGTTGCCGGCGACTTCGAGGCGATGGAGGACGTAGTCGCTCACTTCCTCCTGCGGCAGGGGCGGGATGTGGCAGCTGACCTGGATGCGCTGGCGCAGCTGGAGCAGTTCGGGCGAGGCCAGCAGCGCCTTGAGTTCCGGTTGGCCGGCCAGGATGATGCGCAGGAGCTTGTGCTGGTCGTTTTCCAGGTTGGAGAGCAGCCGGACTTCCTCGAGCAGTTCGTGGGTGAGGTTCTGGGCCTCGTCGACGATCAGGACGCATTGGCGGCCCTGGGCGTACTGCTCGATGAGGAAATCGTTGAGGTCGCGCAGGAGCGAGGGCTTGTCCTTGGCGGCGGGGTGCACGCCGAAGTCTTCGAGGATCATTTCCAGGAGTTGCTGGGAGCTGACCTTGGTGTTGAAGATCTTGGACAGGGTGACATCCGTCAGCTGGCTTTTGATGAGCCGGCGGATGAGGGTGGTCTTGCCGGTCCCGACCTCGCCGGTCAGCAGGATGAAGCCGCTTTGCTGCCGGATGCCGTAGGTCAGGTAGTTGAGGGCCTTGCGGTGGGCCGAACTCAAAAAGAGGGAGGCCGGGTTGGGAACCAGGTCGAAGGGCTTGCCGCTTAGCTGGAAAAAGGATTCGTACACGTCTTTCTCCGGCCCGTCGCGTCATACGGGAGCGGGTTCACTGGCCGGTGGCTTCCGACTGCTCGTAGTCGTGGTAGTAATAGGCGGAGGGCTTGGCGAAGGGCGCCCGCGCCGCGTTGTTGTACACGATACCCATGATCTTGTTGTCCAGGGCCTGGGTGGTTTCGGTAAGATCGTCCAGGGATGTTTCTCCCTCCTTGACCACCAGGATGGCGCTGTCCGCCATGGAGGCCAGAAAGCGGGTTTCCGCGAAAAGGTTGGCGGGAGGGGTGTCGATGAGGATGAACCGGTCGGGGTAGCGGTGCTTGAGTTCCTGGATGAGCTGGCGCATCCGGTTCGACGACAGCAACTCCACCGGGTTGTCCACCGGGCGCCCGGCCGGCAGCAGCACCAGCCGGCCGATGCCGGTGCGGATCAGGGCATCGGAGCACTCCGCCCGGCCTTCCAGGCAGTCCGAAAGGCCCGGCCCGCCCTGCAGGCCCAGGTAACTGAGGCAGGACGGGGCGCGCAGGTCGGCCTCCACCACGAGGACGGTGTAATCGAATTCCTGGGCGAGGCTGATGGCCAGATTGAGGGTGGTGACGGTCTTGCCCTCGTGGGGATTGGCGCTGGTGACCACCACCACGTTGTTGAACCGGCCCCGGCGCGCTTCCTTGATGAAGGCCTCCTTGAGCTTGCGGTACTCCTCGGCCACGGCCGACTGCGGCGAGGTCATGGAAATGAGCATGTGGTCGGTGGGGCGCGGCGGTTCGGCTTCCGGCGCGGCCGGCGGCGTCGGCTGGGCCGGGGGGGCGGCGGTCTTCCATCGGCCGAGGCTGGCG
Source organism: uncultured Desulfovibrio sp. (assembly GCA_964576235.1). Classification (GTDB taxonomy): domain Bacteria; phylum Desulfobacterota; class Desulfovibrionia; order Desulfovibrionales; family Desulfovibrionaceae; genus Solidesulfovibrio. The sequence goes on along the minus strand of CAZNUQ010000014.1, from coordinate 8,459 downwards.
GCCTTGTCGAGGGCTTCTTCGATCCTGCTCATGTCCTGGCTTCCCGCGGTGTTCAGTTGTGGTGGACGATGTCCTTGAGGGCATCGCTGACCTGGTTTTTGACCTGGAAGACGGCCTCGCGCATGGGCGGGGATTCCGCCGTGGCCACGACGAGGAGGAACATGACGTAGCCGATGGCCAGGCTGACCAGAATGCGGTCCTCGCGCCGCCGGCGGTTGTCCTTGGCGAGATCGGGGACGTAGGGGATGACCGCCATGATCGGAATGTCCATGTCCTTGAGGTCGGTGGGGGAGTTGACGCCTCCCTTGACGACGTTGAGGAGCCAGATGAGGGCGAAGGCCAAGCCGAAGCCGGCGAGAATCGAACCCAGGATGACCAGGGGACGGTTGGGGCTGACCGGGACGAGGGGGAGCACGGCCGGGTCGAGGATGCGGAAGGTCACGGATTTGTCCTGGAGCTCCATCTGCTTGGAAACCTCGGACTGGCCGTAGCGCGACACGAGCTGCTGGTAGACGACCTCCTCGTTCTCCTTCTTGCGCGTGAGGTCGGTCAGGGTCGCCCGGACGTTAGGGACCTCGCGCAAAAGCGCCTTGCTCTCCTGGATGATGGAGGACTGGTGGTTCTCCATTTCCCGGAGGGCGTCGATCTGCACCTGGAGCATCTCCGGGGATTCCTCGATGGAGGCGGCGGTGTGCTTGGGCCGGGTGCCCTTGCCGGAACGCGCCCTGGCGACCTCGGCCTGGGCCGCCTGCACCTTGGGGTGGAGGTCGGTGTAACGGGCGCGCAACTCGGCCAGCCGGGCCTGGGCCTCGGCCAGCCTGCCCGAATCGGGAACCCGCTCCACGAGCAGGCGTTTTTTGGCCTCCAGGGCGCTGCGCTTGATGGAGAATTCCTCGAGCTTTTTTTCGGCGGCGGCGATCTCGCCCCGCAGGTAGATGTCGTCCGTGGCCAGGATCAGGCCCTTTTCGCTCTTGTAGCGGTTGATGGCCTCCTCGGCGGCGTCGATGCGCTTTTTGAACGACTCGATCTGCTCGCCCAGGAACTTGGTGGCCTCCAGGGATTCCTCGCGCTTGGAGGACGTGTTCTCGTCGATGTATTTTCGGGTGAGGGTGTTGATGAAATCCCTGGCGAAGACGGGATCCTTGTCGCGCAGGGATATCTTGAAGACGCCTTCCTTCTCCTTGTAGACGATGACGATGCGCTTGGTCAGGTTCTCCAGGTAGGTTTCCAGGCTCCGCTCGTCGAGGAGGAGATCCTTGTCCAGGGTGCTCAGGACCTTGAGCAGCATCGTGCGGCTTAAAAGGGACACCGAAAGCTTCTTGATCTTGGACTCCACGGAGGGCGTCACCGCGATGCCCTTGACCAGGTCGGTGATGACGTTCTGGTCGAGGAAGACCGTCGTCTCGGCTTCGTACTTCCTGGGCAGGGTGTAGGCCAGGATGACGCCCGTGGTCATGATGCCCACGGCCACGGCCAGGAACAGCCGCTTCCTGGCCAGCACCATCTTCAGGAGGTGGGCGTACTGCTTGAATGCTTCGGACACAGGCATCTCCCCGTGGGGCGCCGCCCCGCTCGCGATTGATCCCGCCCGCCGCCCCTGATGTCCCGGGGACGGCCCCTGTCCCGTCCGCGCCGGGGACCGCGCCCCGGTCACCGCCCGCATCGGCGGGCGCCGGTCGGCGCGCCGCGCTAGAAGAAGCCTTCCTCCACGATGACCATGTCGCCCCGGCGCAGGAGCACGTTTTGGGTGGCGTCACCCTTTTCCAGGAGGCGCTTGCCCTTCACCGGAACGATCTCTTCCCTGCCGTCGGAGTTGCGGACGATCTTCGTGGCGTTCTTGCTGGCGAACTTGGTGAAGCCCTCGGCCGCCATGATGGCGTCGAGGACGGTCATCCCCTCGCGGTAGGGCTGGGTGCCGGGCTTGTTCACCGCGCCGGAAACGTAGACGTAGCGGTCCTTGAGCACGGGCAGGACGATGACATCCTCCGGCTTGAGCTCCTGGTTGCGGCTCACGTCGCCGTCCTGGTAGAGTTCCCGGAATCCCTTGAGCACCACGGTGTTGCCCCGCACCAGGGAGGCCTGCTCCAGGTCGGCCAGGCTCAGGTCCTCGATGCTGGCCAGAACCTGCAGGAGGCTTTTGTAGGTGGCGAGTTCGTACACGCCGGCCTTCACCCCGCCGCCGATCACGTACACCTTGTCGTTCTGGCCTTCGAGCACAGTCACGGTGACCTCCGGCTTGCGCACGAGGATCTTGTACCGCGAGGCCAGATCCCCGGCGAGCTGGGTCGGGGAGAGCCCGGCCGCGGGGACGTCGCCGAGCCGCGGCAGGGTGATTTTGCCGTCCGGGCGCACGGCGGCCGCCTGGGCGCCCAGATCCGGTTCGCCGACGACGACCACGGCCAGCTTGTCCCCGGCGACGATGGTGTAGTCCCCGGCGAAGGCGAACGATGCGAAAAGGATGGCAAAAACCGAGATGACAATCGTTTTCACGGCGGGTTTCTCCTATCTGCTTCCCTTGCAGTACAGCATGACGGCCACGGTTTTCAAGATGACCCGGATGTCGAGAAGGACGGATATGTTCTTGATATAGTACATGTCGTAGCGCAACTTTTCAACGGCATCCTCGACGGATGCCCCGTAAGGGTAGCATACCTGGGCCCAACCGGAAACGCCAGGCTTCACGTAATGCCGCTCGGAATAATACGGGATGCGCTCCTTGAGTTTCTCCACGAATTCCGGACGTTCCGGACGCGGCCCGACCAGGCTCATCTCGCCCTTGAGGACGTTTAGCAGTTGGGGAATCTCGTCGATGCGGCATTTGCGCAGGAAACGGCCGAGCCGCGTCACCCGCGCATCGTTTTTCTGGGCCCACACGGCGCCGGTGTTCTTTTCGGCGTCCTGCCGCATGGAACGGAACTTGACGAGTTCGAAGTGCCTGTCGCCCTGTCCCACCCGGACCTGGCGGAAAAAGACCGGCCCCGGGGAGTCGAGCTTGATGGCCAGGGCCACCAGGAGCCCGAAGGGCGCGAAAAGGAACAGGCCGACCAGGGAGAGGACGATGTCCATGGCCCGCTTGACCGCCCGCAGTGTCGGGGTGACCCTGAATCCGTGGCAGAAGATGAACCAGCTCGGGGTGATGTTCTCGATGAGCAGCTTGCCGGTGATCCGCTCGTACATGTCCGGGGCGTCGAGGACCTCGATGCCGGAGAGCTTGCAGTCGAGCATCGCCTGGAGCGGGAAGACGCCGCGGCGTTCCGTCAGGGAGATGAGCACCTTGCCGGCGTCGAGGCGCTTGGCCGTTTCCAGGATGCCGAACGTCGTGACCGGGTCGTCCGCGCCGGCGGCGGGGTATTCCACCCTGCCCGCCAGTTCGAAGCGGTCCGAGCCCTCTTCGATGAGCCCCGCCATTTGCTGGGCCAGTTGTCCGTTGCCCACCAGCAGCACCCGCCCGGCGCTGGCCACCTTGCCGCGGGAGCGCCGGAGCAGTTCGCCGCCCAGGCTCAGCACGGCGAAGATCACAAGCCCCCAGGCCAGTTCCACGTCCCCCAGCAGGTCCGGCTGCCGCCACTCCTTGAGGGCCAGGTACAGGACGTAGGACACCAGCATGGACAGGGCCGTCTTGCCCACGTGGTAGCCGAGGCCCCGGGCCTTGGCCGCGTAGGCCAGGATGATGCCCAGCAGCATCGAGGGCAGGGCCACGATGGTCAGGAAATTTTTCACCTTGTCCGTCTGGAACAACGAGAGGTCCAACCCCCGCAGGCCGGGATGCACGACGAGCAGGGCCAGTTGCAGGGCGGTGAGGGCGATCAGCACGTCCCAGGCGCACAGCTTGAGACTGATCCTTTTCTTGGTCATGTCTCCTGATGGCATGCGCATGTGGTCAGCCTCCCTTGGGGATGCCCCCGTCTGGGCGACCGGCGGGTAGCAGCCGGTCATGATTCCTGTCTCGGCGCCATTTCCCGGGCCATGTCGCGGTGCTTCTCGATGTCCGGGTTGCCGGGCTGGAGTTTCAAGGCGCGTTCGAGCACCTTCAGGCCGTCCCCGGGCCGCCCGTTTTTCACCAGGACATAGCCCAGGGTGTCGAGCAGCATGGGGTTGCCGGGCTGGAGGGCGCAGGCGCGCAGGGCCAGCTCCAGGGCCTTGGCCTCGTCGCCCTTGCGGTCGGCGTAGAGCATGGCCAGGTTGTTCAGGGCCAGGGGCTGGTCTTCCTTGAGGCGCAGGGCCTTTTCGTACTGCTCGGCGGCGGCCTTGGCGTCGCCGGCCTGCTGGAGGATGGCCCCCTTCACGGCATGCCCGGCGGCCGGCTCCATGCCGGCGGCCATGGCCTTGTCCATGAACTCCAGGGCCCCGGGAACATTGCCCATCCTGTTTTCGATGTCGGCCGACGCCGCGAGAACCTTCGCGTTGCCGGGGTCCGCGCGCAAGGCTTCCCGGAGGGTTTCCCGGGCGGCGGGCAGTTGTCCCCCGATCTGCTGTATCTCGGCCAGGGGCAGGTGATAGTCGCCCGAACGCGGATTGACCGCCCGCAGCTTGGCGGCCATCTCCAAGGCCTTGTCAGGGTCTTTGCGGGACAGGTGGTATTTGGCCTTTTCCAGGAGGCCGGTGCGCTGGTTGAGGGTTTCCAGCCTGTCCAGGGCGTCCATGGCCTTGTCCTGGGCTCCGGAGGCGGCCAGCAGCCGGCACTTGAGCAGCCAGGCCGGGATCAGGTCGGGATTCGATGACAGGGTCTTTTCCAGCACGGCCAGGGCGGCGTCGTTGTCCGCGCGCCTGACGAGGAATTGGGCCAGTTCGAGGGAGGCCCGGGGGGACTGGTTTTTGGCGGCGCGTTCGAGCAGGGCCCGGGCTCCGGCCAGATCGCCCATGGCCTCCCGGCAGGCGGCCGCGCCGGAAAGGGCGCGGGGGTCGTCGGCCTTCACGGCCAGCGCCGCGTCGTAATCCGCGGTCGCCTTTTGCAGGTCGCCTCCGGAGATGTGCAGGGCCGCCAGATTGTAATAGGTGTTGAGCACCGAGGGATCGAGGCGTCTGGCCTCTTCCAGGAGTTCCCGGCTCTGGTCCAGCCTGCCCTGGCGCAGGCGGAGCTTGGCCATGGCGTTGCGGGCGAGCGCCGCTTCGGCGCCGCTGTCCTGTCCCTCGCTCAGGATGGCGATGGCCTCGTCCACGCGGTTTTTCGAGGCCAGGAAGGCGGAAAGGTACAGTCTGGGCTCCAGCTGCCGGCCCGCCAGGTCCACGGCCTTGCGCAGTTCCTGCTCGGCGGTCCCGTCGTCGCCCTTGATCGCAAGCAGAAGGCCCTTTTTCAGGTGGACGACCGGGGATTGGCCGCCCGATTCGGCCAGCCGCGAAAACACCTCCAAACCCTTGTCGAATTCCCGCTTGGCCACCAGGGCGTCGCCGAGGAGGCGCTCGCCGAGATCGTCGGAAGGCGACTTTTCGAGGATCTTCTGGGTTTCGGCGATGGCCTCGTCCAGTCTGCCCTGGCGGATCTGGATGGCGGCGAGCATGCGCCGGGGCGCCGTCAGGCCGGGGTCGCGCGAGAGCACGGCCTGGAGGTGGCTGGTCGCGGTTTCGAGGTTGCCCAGGTTGGCGTAGGCCTGGGCCAAAAAGATGTTGGTGTCGATGTCCTGGCGGAGTTTGTGCGCCTGGAGCAGGGTGTTCACGGCCTGGGTGTTTTCCCCCCGGGACAGGAGGATGAGCCCCTTGAGTTTGTGGCCTTCCGGAGCCTTCCCGTAATTCTTGAGCAGGTCGTCGGCCGTGGCCTGGGCGAAGGCGAGGTCGTTTTTCTTGCCGAGGCGCATGAACGCCTCGCCGTAGCGGGCCCGCATATCGGACGGATAATACTGGGCCAGCTTGGTGTACGTGTCGAGGATCCCGTCCTCGTCGTCGTTTTGCAGTTGCAGTTGCAGCAGCATGTAGAGGGCGGCGCGGTCGCGCGGCGCGGTGCGGAGCAGTTCGTCGAGCTGGCTTCTGGCCTGGTCCGGAAGCTTCTGCTGGATCAGGCATTCGGCGAGACCCAGCCGGGCGGTGGCGAGGCCGCCGGACAGGGCCAGGGCCTTCTCGTAGTGGTCCCGGGCCTGGTCGAACCGACCCTTGAGGGACAGGGCCACCCCGGCCAGTTCCCAGGCCTCGGCCGGCGCCGACGGCGCGGCAAGCAGCGCCTGCAGGGCCTCCAGGGCCAGATCCGGCTTGTTTTCCGCGTTGCGGACCCGGGCCGTGAGCAGGATCCCCTCGGAGGCGTCCGGGGCCAGCCGGGTGACGTTGGCCAGTTCGGCCGCGGCCTGCTCGGTCTTGCCGGAACGGAGGTAGGCCTCGGTGAGGGCGATGGAGGCCGGGAGGTCGCCGGGGTATTTCTCCAGAAGGTTCTTGTAGACGACGATGGCGCCCTTGAAATTCCCCTGGTCGGCAAGTTCCTTGCCCTTGGCCATCAGGCTGTCGCGCGACTGGCCCTGGCAGGCGAGCAGCATGCACGAAACCGAGACGATCCACAGGAAGGCACGTATGCGCATGTCGGTATTCCCTTCAAGGCTGCCGGCCGGGGGCGGCAGGACAGGGCGTTGATTTTCTTCGAGGTTAGCCAGAACCATGCCAAGGAGGTTTATTCTAGAAAACTCAATAAAATTGAATAATTATCTTGTTATAATGATGACCGTCTTGCTGCCACGTTCAGGAAATCCGGAAATTCCAGACGGAAAATAGGAGCAATTTCCGATTCAAGAATGGATGAACATTCGTAAAACCAGTTGGTTGGGCGTCATGGCTGTGGTCAGGGCATTTTTCTATGAAACATGAACACGGCGAGTGTGTTCGACCGGACGTCCCAAAAAAACGGAAAATTAACATGAAGTCATTTTAAATCAGCATATTGCATGCTTTTTGCTGCGTGGGCAGGCGGGTTGCGACTCATGCATCCGAA
>CAZNUQ010000014.1:0-1452 GCA_964576235.1 uncultured Desulfovibrio sp. | reverse complement strand
CATATTGCATGCTTTTTGCTGCGTGGGCAGGCGGGTTGCGACTCATGCATCCGAAAAAAAAGGGGGAGCGCCGTGCCCACGAATTTCTTCGCCATGCTGGAAAAGGATCCCGCCCGGTGGCTGGTGACCGGGGCTGCCGGGTTCATCGGTTCGAACATCGTCGAAACGCTGCTGCGATCCGGTCAGACCGTGGTCGGCCTGGACAATTTCGCCACGGGGTACCGGGACAACCTGGAGTCGGTGCGCGGGGGAGTGGGCCCGGAGGCCTGGGCCCGTTTCCGTCTCCTGGAAGGGGATATCCGGGATGCGGGCGTCTGCCGCCAGGCCTGCCAGGGGGCGCGTTACGTGCTGCACCAGGCCGCCCTTGGCAGCGTGCCGCGGTCCATCGAGGATCCGGCCGCCACCAACGCGGTGAACGTCGACGGCTTCGTCAACATCCTTGTGGCGGCCCGGGAGGCGGGCGTGGCCCGGGTCGTCTACGCGTCCTCGAGCGCGGTGTACGGCGACGCGCCGGATCTGCCCAAGTTCGAGGACCGCATCGGCCGTCCCCTGAGCCCGTACGCCGCCTCCAAGCGGACCAACGAACTGTACGGGGACGTTTTTGGCTCCTGCTACGGCCTGGAGATCATCGGCCTGCGCTATTTCAACATCTTCGGGCCGCGCCAGGATCCCGAAGGCGCCTATGCCGCCGTCATCCCGAAATGGTTCGGCGCCCTCCTGTCCGGCCAGACGGTGCGGATCCACGGCGACGGGGAAACGAGCCGGGATTTCTGCTTCGTGGACAACGCCGTGCAGGCCAACCTGCGGGCCGCCCTTTCCGGGCATCCGGAAGCGCCGGGGAAGGTCTACAACGTGGCCTGCGGCAGACGCACCACCCTCAACGAACTGTTCGGGCGCATCCGGGACCTGGTGTCCGAGCGGTTTCCGGCGGCGGCCGGAAGCAGGCCCGAGTACGGGCCGGAACGGGCCGGGGACGTGCGCCACTCCCTGGCGGACATTTCCCTGGCGGGCCGACTTTTGGGGTACGCTCCGGAGCTTCTGGTCGACGAAGGCCTAAAAAGGGCCTCGGATTGGTATTTCCAGGTCATGCGGGACACTGGAAAGGCCGCGGCCTGAGGGAGGGACAGGAAGACAAAACGCCGTCGCGGACACGCAGGACCGGGCGGGCGGTTGCCCCGGACATGCGTCCGATAATTTCGGACACCCTGGCGGAGTGGCGGCCGGATCCCCCGGGAGGAGGCGAGGATGTCCCCTTCCGGGGGATCAGTTTTTTCCCTTGGGGGCGAACCGGGACCAAGCCCATCCCCGGCTCCAGGCCGGAAGCTGGGGAGCCGCCATCATCAGGCAGGCGATGACAGCGAGAAGCAGCGAGATCGTGCAATACTTCCAGATGAATCTCGAAGCGAAGGCGAGCGCGGCATCGAGTTGGTGGATCCGCGACAGCGAGAGCAA
>CAZNUQ010000013.1:38277-63167 GCA_964576235.1 uncultured Desulfovibrio sp. | reverse complement strand
CCTTCCTCGATGTTTTCCAGGGAATTGGCGTAGGAAAAACGCAGATGCCCCTCGCCGCCCGGGCCGAAGTCGATGCCCGGGGTGACGCCCACGTGGGCCTTTTCCAGGATGTCGTAGGCCAGGGCCAGGGAATCCGGGTTCAGGTGGTCGGCGCGCACGAAGACGTAGAAGGCGCCGGTGGGTTCGACGCGCGGGGAAAGCCCCAGCCGGGCCAGACCGGCGAGCAGGGCCTTGCGCCGGGTGTCGTAGGTCCGGCGCATCGCCTCGGCGGCGGCCAGGCCCTCGGGCGAGAGGGCGGCCAGGCCGGCCCACTGGGCCACGGAAGAGGCGCAGATGAAGAGGTTCTGCTGGAGCTTCTGCAGGATCGGCATCATGGCGGCCGGGGCGATGAGATACCCCAGGCGCAGGCCGGTCATGGCGAAGCGTTTGGAGAAGCCGTTGAGCACCAGGGCGTCGTCGGAGAATTCCAGGGCGCTGCGGGCCGGGGCGCCGTAGGTCAGGCCGTGGTAGATCTCGTCGGAGAGCACCGGCAGGCCGGTGGCGCAGGCCGCGTCCAGGGTTTCCGGGGAGAGCAGCGTGCCGGTGGGGTTGGCCGGCGAATTGAGCAGGATGCCGGCGGTCAGATCGGTGACGTTGTCGTTGATGGTCTGGGGCGTGAACTGGAAGCCGTCCTCCTCGGCCACGGGCACGTAACGGGGGGACAGGCCGGTGAAGCGCAGGAAATTGGGATAGCAGGCGTAGCCGGGATCGGTCATCAGGATGTGCCCGCCCGGCTGGGCGATGGCCCCGAAGGCCAGCAGCATGGCCGGCGAGGTGCCCCCGGTGACGAGAACCCGTTCGGGGGTGACGCGCACCCCGTATTCGCGCCCGTAGAGGTCGCAGACGGCCTGCCGCAGCTGCGGCAGCCCCAGGCTGTGGGTATAGTGGGTCCGGCCCTCGCGCACGGCCTTGACGGCGGCCTCCTTGGCGCATTCCGGAATGTCGAAGTCGGGCTCGCCGACTTCCAGGTGGATGACCCGGTTTCCGGCGGCCTCGATGGCGTGGGCGCGTTCCAGGATATCCATGACGAGAAACGAGGTGATGTCCTTGCAGGCGGGATTCATGGTCGATGCATCCATTTTGTGATTGCGCGCGGGGAAGGCGGGGGAAATCCCCGGCCGCGCGGTTGCCGCGACATGCCGGCCGCAACGGGCTTCCGGGCGCAGGCGCCCGGCGGACGGCCTACTCCTCTCCGCCCGACACCGGCTGGTAATAGCCCGACGGGTGGGCGTAGCGGTCGTTGAGGGACTGGATGAACTTTTCGCTGTCGCCGATGACCGAGGCCAGGGTCCGGCGGGCCCGCTGGCTCCAGCCGGCGGGTTCCATGCGGAAGATCGAGCGCCAGAAAACCGTGTTCCGCAAAAAGGCCCGCACCAGCCCCTCGCGCACCGGCCCGTGGGGATAGGCCTTTTCCACCAGCCGGGCCACGGCCTCGGCGGACCATTTGCGGGCGAGCAGGTGCAGCCAGGAGACGCCGCCCAGGCACAGGACGAGGGCCGGCAGCAGGCGCCAGGCGTCCTCGAAGATCCAGGAGAGGGCGGCCGGCATCACGCCGTTGGAGAAGGGATGGCCGGTCAGCACGTACAGGGCCGCGCAAACGAACCCGAGGGAGCCGAAAAGCGCGGCGTCCCGCCGCAGCACCCCCGAACGCCAGCGCGCGAGCATGTGGCGCAGCTCCGGCACGCGCACGTCCTCCACCTCCCGGGCCAGCTTCTCCAGGTCGCCGACGATGCGGTAGGCCCGCTCCACCCGCACCTGGCTCATGCGGGTGTGGATGCCGGCCAGGTCGGCGTCGCGCTTGGCCTCGAACCGCTGGCGCAACGCCTCGTCCGGGATGGGCACGGCGCACGAGGGCGAATAGATCCGGAAGAACTTGCCCGCCGTCAGCCCGTGCTGGGCCAGGGCCCGCTGCCAGGCGCCGACGACCTCCTCGGGGTTGTCCTCGCGGGCGGCGATGTCCATCTGGTTCAAAATATAAATGAATTTGTTCGAATCCCGGCGGTTGATGGTCGCCGCCACCAGATGGGTCAGGGTGTCGCGCATGGCGCCGGGCTCGGGGCGGCGGGCGTCGAAAAGGACCAGGACCAGATCGGAAAGGTCCATGATGTAGTTGGTGATGCGCAGCGTCGAGGTGCGCTGGGCGTCGGCGTCGAACCCCGGCGAATCGATGAGGATGAGCCCCCGCAGCTTGTCGCTGGGGCAGGTCTTCAGGCGGATGTAGGCGTCGATGCGCCCGCCCTCGCCCGGTTCCACCTTCTCCAGTTCCTCGCTCATCTTGTAGAACGGGAAACGCAGGTCCGCGTTGAGGGCCGTGCCGGGCAGCACCCGGGATTCGCCGGCGGCGTTGTAGCAGATGACCGTGAACTTGTCGTCCACGGCGTGGGAGCCGGTCTGCTGCACGGGCGTTCCCAGGAAATTGTTGATGAAGGTGGATTTGCCGGCGGAAAACGGTCCCAGGATGGAAATGAGCGGCCACCAGGCAATCTGGGAGATGGAGGACTGGTCCGGCGCCAAAAGGCCCAGCCCCCGGCAGACCCGGTCGAGCTTGCGGAAACTGCCCACCGCCTCCACCAGCAGCGGGTTTTCCTGTTGCAGATGCTCCTTGAGGCTGGCCAACCTGTCGCTCAGTCTGCCGTCTTCCATGCAACCCCCGACCCGGTATGAATGGCCCCGTGTATACAAAAAATCCAGTTCCGTCGAGGTGTCGGCGCGCCCGGGGACGGCAAGACCCCCGATGGCGCGCGGGCGGCCGATTTGCCGGCGGCCCCCCTTTCCTGCTACAAGCCGGGAACAGGCGCCACGACCGCGCCAAACGAGGTTCGCCATGCACGAGGAATCCCTCGGCAACGTCATCCGTGACTACCTGACCGGCGAGGAGATCGCCGAAACCTCCTACGAGGAATTCCGGCAGGCCCTGGCCCGCCTCCTGGTCGAGGAAAAGGGCTACCCCAGGGACCGGCTCGTCCCCAAGATCGGCGTGTGCTTCCCGGTCGACGGCCAGGACTATACCCGCATGATCGACCTGCTGGCCCTGGACGAGGCCGGCGCCCCCCTGCTCTTCTTCATTTTCTGTTCCGGCGAACCGGGTTCCTACGTCCGCGAGGCCCTGGCCGCCGCCCGCGTCTACGCCCGGGGCCCCGTCCCCCTGGCGTGCGTCACCGACACCCGCGACGCCGTGCTCCTGGAGACGGCCACCGGCCGGGAACTCGGGCGCGGCATGCGGGCGGTGCCGGACTGGAGGCGGGCCCTGGCCATGAACGCGCCCCGGCCGCGCCTCTCCGGGGAGGCGCTCCTGCGGGAACGGCGCATCCTCTTCGCCTACAGCGAATTTCTCTCCGGCGGCTGCTGCCAGGGGGCCTGCCGCCCCAAGGCCCGGCCCTAGGCCCGGCCTCGCGCCGCCGGCGAGGGCCGGAGAAGGGCCTCCGGCGGCCGGGGCGCCGCCCCGGACCCCGCCGGGGGGGATGATCCCCCCCGGTCCCCCCCGAAGGGGGAATCTCTTTTGGAAATCCAGAAAGGACGGACGATGCAAGGACGCTTCCACTGGCCCGCCGAGTTCGGGCCGCACGCGGCGGTCTGGCTGGCCTGGCCGGGCAACGCCTCGGATTGGCCGGGAAAGTTCGCGCCCATCGCCTGGGTGTACGGCGAGATGCTCCGCAAGTTCACCGGCGCGGGCGAGCGGGTGCGGCTGCTCGTGCGCGACGCGCGGCAAGAGGCGGCGGCCCGGCGGGTGCTTGGGGCCGCCGGCGCGGACCTGTCCCTCGTGGAATGGTTCGTCGCGCCCATGGACCGGGGCTGGACCAGGGATTTCATGCCGTTTTTCGTGCGCGAGGGCGGCCGCGTGGCGGCCGTGGACTTCGGGTTCTCCGGCTGGGCAAAATACCCGGACCATGCCCTGGACGACGCCGTGGGGCCGGCGGTCTGCCGGGAACGCGGCCTGGAGGTGGTCCCGGCCATGCGGGCCGGCCGCAAGGTGGTCCTCGAGGGCGGGGCCATGGACGGCAACGGCCAGGGCGACATCCTGACCACCGAGGAATGCCTGCTCGATCCAAACGTGCAGGTGCGCAACCCCGGCTTCGGCCGCGCCGACTACGAGGCCGTCTTCCGGGACTATCTCGGGGCGCGAAACGTCGTCTGGCTCGGCCGGGGCATCGCCGGCGACGACACCCACGGCCACGTGGACGACCTGTGCCGGTTCGTTGGCCGCGACACGGTGGTGCTGTGCCGCGAGGACGACCCCGCCGACGCCAACCACCGCCCCCTGGCCGAGAACCGCGAGCGCCTGGAGGGAACGCGGCTGGCCGACGGTTCGAAGCCGACGGTCATCGACCTGCCCATGCCCCGGCCCCTCGTCTTCAAGGGCCAGCGGCTGCCGGCCAGCTACGCCAACTTCTTCATCGGGGAGCGGATCGTGCTGGTGCCCACCTTCAACGACGCCCGCGACCGGCTGGCCCTGGGCATCCTGGCCGAGGTTTTTCCCGGCCGGGAGGTCGTCGGGATTTCCGCCGTGGACCTGGTCTGGGGGCTGGGGACGATCCACTGCCTGACCCACGAGGAACCGGCGGCGGGCTAGGGCGTCCGCCGGGGGGACGAAGGCGGCCGGAGCGTTTCCCGTGTGACGCCGAGGGCCGCCATGGCCCGGGCGATGTCCGACAAGTCCCCCACCAGCCGGACCGGCGGCGCATCGAGCAGCAGGGTCGGGGTGGCCAGCACGGCGTGGCGTCTGGCCTGTTCCGGCCGGACGGGCACGTCGAACACGTCCAGCCGGTAGTCGCCGGCGAAAACCTCCTCGCACCACGCCCGGACCGCCGAGGCAAGGCGGCTGGCGGCGGGTGCCGTGCCGGACACGAAAAGCGTCAGTCGCGCGGTCATGGCGCCTCCCCCCGTCTCCGGAAAACCCCGCGGTTCCCTACGCCGCGCCGTCCGGAAAGGACCGGGCCAGGAACGGACCGTTTTTGAGGTCCGGCTTGTTGTAGCGAAACGGGGAACCGTCCAGGGCGGTCATGAAACCGCCCGCGCCGAGTACCAGGGCGTGGCCGGCGGCGGTGTCCCATTCCCAGGTGGGCCCGAGTCTCGGATAGAGGTGGCAGGCCCCTTCGGCCAGGGCGCAGAACTTGAGGGCGCTGCCCCGGCGCAGCAGGCGGCAGCCGGGATAGCGGGCCAGATAGGCGTCGAGGCCGGCATCGGGATGCGAGACGCTGGCGGCCACGATCAGGGGCTCGCCAGGGCCTGGCGCGGCCGCCCGGACGGGTTCGGCCGCCCCGCCCCCCCGGCGGCGGACGGACGGGATGCCCGGCCCCCCGGCGTAGAGGACGTCCCCGACGGGGGCGTGGATGACCCCGTAGACCGGACTGCCGTCCTCCACCAGGGCGATGTTCACGCAGAATTCGCCGTTTTTCCGGACGAATTCCTTGGTGCCGTCCAGGGGGTCGACCACGAAGCAGGACACGTAGCGGCGGCGCTCCTCGTAGGGGGCGTTGGCCGTCTCCTCGCACACCACCGGCACGCCGGGAAACACCTGCCCGAGGCCGGCTAAAATGATCTCGCAGGCCCGGGTGTCGGCCGTGGTCACGGGCGTGTGGTCGGCCTTTTCCGCAACGGAGACACCGGCGGCGTAGAGCTCCAGCACGGCCTGGCCGGCCAGCCGGGCGAGGCCCTGCAGGGCCTCGCGCTCGAGGGCGCCCATGAAAACCCGTTTTCCCATGCCGCCGCCTTACAGGCGGGGGCGGCCGGTTGTCAAAGGCCGCGCCGGTTGCTTTTCGGCTGGCGCGCGGCTATGGATTGGCCTCTTTGCCAAGTCCAATCGGAGGGACGGTCGTGAGCGAGGCGGCAGTTCGGGTACTTCTGGTGGATGACGAGGAAAGCTACGTGGAGACGCTGCGCAAGCGGCTGACCCGGCGCGGCCTTTCCGTGCTTTCGGCCAACAGCGGCGAGCAGGCTCTGGCCATCCTGGAGGAGAACCCCATGGACGTGGTGCTGCTGGACGTGAAAATGCCCGGCATGGACGGCATGGAGGTCTTAAGCCGCATCAAGCGGGCCCATCCCCGGGTGGAGGTCATCATGCTGACCGGCCACGCCAACGTGGACGTGGCCATTCGCGGCATGGAACAGGGGGCCTTCGACTACCTCATGAAGCCCGCCGAAATGGACGACCTCTACTACAAGATCCAGGACGCCCACAAAAAGATCCAGCTGGCGGAACGGAGCTGAGCCGCTCCGCCCCTCCCCTCCGCCCCGCCCGGGCTTTCCCCGCCCGGCCGCGCCGGCGCGAAAACATCGCGCTCCGTTTGCCTTTTTCCGGCAAACGATGTTTACATCCAAAGGACGTTCGATCTTTCGGGGGCGCCTCCCCGTCATCCGCGCCGCAAAACGGATAAAACACCGCAACGAGGCGACCATGCGACCAGCACGCTTGCAAACGCGCATTTTCCTGGACGGAGCCGATCCGGAGGAAACCCGCCAGGTCGTCGGGGCCCTGGGCTTTCTGGACGGCCAGACCACCAACCCGAGCCTTCTGGCCAAAAGTCCGCGCGCCCGGAGCCAGACGGCGGCCGGCCGCCGATTCAGCGGCAAGGCCCTGTACGCCTTTTATGAGGAGTTGTGCCGCGAACTCTCGGCCCTGCTGCCAGGCGGCTCCATCTCCGTGGAGGTCTACGCCGACGGCGGAACCACGGCCCAGGCCATGGTGGAGCAGGCCCGGACCTTCGACACCTGGATTCCAGGCGCCCACATCAAGCTGCCGACCACGACGGCCGGGCTCGAGGCGGCGGGGATTCTGACCGGCGAGGGACGCCGGGTGAACATGACCCTCGTGTTCAGCCAGGAGCAGGCCGCCGCGGTGTACGCCGCCACCCGGGGGGCGGCACGGGGGAGCGTGTTCCTCTCGCCCTTCGTCGGCCGCCTCGACGACCGGGGCGAGAACGGCATGGATCTGATCCGCAACATCCTGCGGATGTACGCCCCGGGCGACGGCCACGTGGAGGTGCTCACGGCCAGCGTCCGCTCCATGGGCCATCTGTTGTGCGCCCTGGCCGCCGGCAGCGACATCGTCACCGCGCCGGCCGGCATCCTTCTGGAATGGGCCGCAGCGGGCCTGCCCGTTCCCGGGCCGGAATACGTCCACGACGCGGGGGCCCTGGTGCCCATCGCCTACAAGGAGCTTTCCCTGGACGCCCCCTGGCGGAGTTACCGCGTGGGCCATCCCATGACGGACGCGGGCATGGCCAAGTTCACCCAGGACTGGAACTCCCTGATCGACATGGACGCCTGAGGTTCGTTCTGGCAACGCCTGTGTTTTTTTCGCGCAACGCCCTCCCCTCGGGAGGACGACGCGGGGAGAGAGCGCCATGAAGCCGGCACGGGTCATGATCGTCGAGGACGAGGCCATCACGGCCATGGCCATCGGGGCCATGCTCAAGCGGCTGGGGCATACGGTCCTGGCCTGGGTTTCCTCGGGCAAGGCCGCCATGGAGGCCTTGCGCGAACACCGGCCGGACCTCGTGCTCATGGACATCCGGCTCGAGGGCGGCCTGGACGGCATCGAGACGGCCAGGCTCCTGCGCCGCCTGGCGGCCAGGGTTCCCGTGGCCTTCGTGACCGCCTACGTGGACGACAGGACCCGTAACCGGGCCGCCGAGACCGGGCCTGTCGCCTTCCTCTCGAAACCCCTGGACGAATACGAATTGCATGCGCTCATGGAACGGTTGCAGACGGAGAGGGCGCGTTGACCGGAAGCGGCCTGGAAGCTTCCGGCCTGGACGGGGACTTCACCGCCGCCTATCTGGCCGCCCGGCGGGTGGCCGATCTGGCCGAGCGCGATCCCGCCGCCGTGTCCCCGGCCACCGTGGCCGCCCTGGAAGGGCTGCTCGCCCGAAACGACCACGCCCGCCGGACCCAGGCCCGCATCCTCTACCGCGAGGCCGCCGGGGCGCTGGTCACGCTTCTGGCCCGGGGGCCGTCGTCCCTGGCCGCGGCCTCGCGCCGGGCTCTTTCCCGGACCCTCCAGACCCCGGGCAAACCCCGCATGGCCGCCGCCGAGGCCGTGGGCAGGCTGCCGCTGTCCGGCCTTCGCGGGCCGCGCCTTCCCATGCCCGGCCCCGAGGCCGCGCCCATCGCCTTGCGCGACCTGCTCCGCCGGGCCGGGGCCGATCCCGAGGCCGCGCCGCGCCCGGCCGGCCGCAGCCTGCTTTTCCCCACGCGACAGCCCGGGACCCTGCTCGTGGTCAAGCGCCTGCGCCTGGGCGAGGATCCGGCCGGCCTCGCCCGCGAGGCCGCCTGGATGGAATACTGCGCCGGGCTTCCCTTTCCCGCGCCCTGCCACGTGCCCGCGCCCTGCCGCGACGGCGCGGCGGCGCTTTGGGCCGTGCGGGACGCCCCGGCCCGGCCCCCGGGCCTCGATCCCCGGGGGCGCTGCCTGGCCTATGTGGCCCGAAACGAATATTTCACCTACCCCAACGCCCCCCGCGACGCCGGAGGCCCGGACGACGCGGCCTTCATCGAGGCCATGGGCCGCGCGGCCCTGCTGCTCGGCTGGCTGGCCGGCCGGGGCATCGCGCACGAGGCGGCCATCCCGCTTTTCCACAACCGGGTGCAACGGGAACGCCGCGAGGACGGCGGCGTCTACGACTGGCGGCTGCCCGGCCGCCTCGACCGCTGGCTCCAGTCGGCCCTGCACCCCAACTTCGGCCTGTCGGGGCTGCGCGACTTCGAGCATCTCGCGGCCCTCGACGGACGCGGCGCCCGGCTCTACCGCGTCATGGGCGACCACTGCATCAGCCTGCTGCTGGTCGCCGGCAGCCATTTCCGCATGCGCGACCCGGCCCGGGTCGGCCTGGACGCCCACGGCGCCCCGGTCGACGCCCGCCACCTCTTCGACCCCGGGCTGCTGGCCCGGGTGATCGGCCTGTGCCTCGCCCGCTACCACGAGGGCTTCGTCGGCGCCCCGCCGGAGACCCTCCCCTTCGACCCGCGCGCCCTGGCGGCGCGCATGGTGGAGGAGATGGGCGTGGACCGCCACATGACGGAGCTTTTGCGGGTGGCCGACCAGGAAGCCATGACCGATGCCGCCTTCGTGGATTTCTGCACGGCCAGGGGCATGCCGCCGGACCGGGCCGGGGCGCTGCGCCGGGGCGAGGCCGACGTGGCCCTGGCCACCGGGCCGCATCTGGGGGATTTCAACAACCGCACCAGCCTGCCGGAACTCAACGAGGCCACGGCCGCCGCCGTGGCCGCCTGTCTGGCCGCGCGCCACGACCGGGACCGGGCGGCCGGCCCGTCCCCCTAATGCCTTCACGGCCGGCGTCCGATAGGACGGGCGAGACGACACGGCATTGCGGGGAGGCGGCGATGGAACGGCACCGGGCGACTTTCATACGGCGGCTGGACCGGCTGGGGCTGCTCAAATACGCGCTGGCCGGCCTGCTCGCGGCCATGGCCTTCTCCCTGACCGCCGGCGCCTACCTCTACGAGGAGCGCGGCCGCCGGCCGCCGCCGCTTCCGGCCGGCTTCCGGATCGCCGAACCGCCGGCCGCCCCGGCGCCCCCCGCCTCCGCCATGCGCGCCCCGGCGGTCCGGGACGTGCGCTTCGCCACCGCGCCCGAAGGGCCGGGCGGATTCTCCTTTTACGACATCACCGCGCTGGAAACGCCCCGCACCCTCGCCGACAAGCTCGTCCGGCGGCACTTCCGCGTCAGCCGGGGCAAGGGAGAAACCTGCAATTTCGCCTATCCGCTGGCCGGACCGGCCGGCGCGCGCGAGGCCGTGGCGGCGTTCATCCGCGAGCAAAGCCGGCAATGCTGCGCCGTGGCCGCCCTCGTACCCGGCCAGCTCGCCACCTATTCCTTCGCCCTGGCCGACGGCCAGGCCTCGGCCAAAACCGGCCCCGTCTCCGGCACGGCCGTCTTTTCCCAGGTCGGCGCCGGCCTCCTGACCCTGAACCTCCGGTTCTCCGAGAATGTCGACGGCTACGCGGCCGCCCTCGGAAAACACCTGCGGGAGCGCCTGGGCCAGCCGGCGCCTTTTCCCGGAGACGGCTCCGCCTGGGCCAGGGACGGAGGATTCGTCACCATGGTCCGAAACGGCCGGTCGCTTTCCGTCACGGCCTACTACGGCGCCAACATCGAGCGGCACGCCGCCCTGGCCGCGAAGCTGGCCGACCGCCCGTCCCGCCCCCCGGCCGAACCGACCGCCTCCCGCCTTGCCGCGGCGGCCATGCCCTAACACCCTGTCCCCAGACCGGCGGCCGGCCCAGGCTCCGGAAAGGGGAGGCCCGGGGTTCACGAAATTTTCTGTCCGGCAAAACGAACGACTCCCGGGCCGGCGTCAATCCCCGCGTCCGGGTATCCGCCGCGTGACGGTCCGGCCGCCTCCACCGGGCGGCGAAGGAGACCGGACACGCGGCTATCGCACTATTGATCCAGGGATTTCGCGGCGGCGGCGCAGGCCTCGGACAACTTGCCCATGGCCTCGTCGTAGGACGCGGCGGCGCCCGTGGCGGCATCCTTGCCGGCGGCCTTCAGCTCCGCCAGCCTGGCGGCCGCCCCCTCCCGCAAGGGCTTGAGATCGTCCAGGGACTTGCGGGCCTTGGCCTGGGCGGCGTCCTTGAGGGTCGCCGCCTTCCCTTCCAGCTCGGCCAGTTTCTTGTCCATATCGGCGAGCCTGGCGGCGGCGTCGGCCCGGAGCTTCTCGAGCTGCGCGTCGGGGGCGGCAGCCTCGGGAACAGCCTTCTTCACTTCACCGGAAGTGGAGGTTTCCGCCTTGCTTGCTTCTTTTTTCTGATCGTTTTGTCCGCATCCGACAAGCAGCAACGCTGCGGACATAAGCGCCACAGAAAGGATCAAAAGCCTTTTTCTCACGGAATACTCCTTTGCTAAAAGTTATCCATGGCGCGTTGTGTACGCAAATAATCTTCCCGCGTGAAGTCAAAAAAACTTAAACAAAGCGTTCATTTTTTCACGACACGCGCTCAGAAGCGATACTCGACAACGGAAACAACCGCGGCCCGCGACGGCAAAACACCGGAGCGCCGTGGGCCAGGAAGCCGGCCGTGTCGTTTTGCCCCACGCCCGCGCAAAGCTGGATCGAAAAGATAATTGCTTGAAATAAATTGTTTTTTATAAGTCGGTTCTAAAAACACCCGGGGTCAACTCGTCCCCCTTCATGCCGTGTGACCTTTTTACCCAATTCCGCCCCGCCGATGGGACAAGTTGTCCATGCCCCGCCAGGCCCCGTATCAGGCGGACTTTCACGCCCCGCCTCGCCCCTCGCGGACTGCCCGGGCACGCCCTGGCCGCCCGCGAGGCGGCCAACGCGCCACGGGGGGGCTTGATACACACTGCTAACCACTTGAAATCACAGAACCGAAGAAATGGTCCGGGAATTGCTTATGGAGGGAAAGCGTTTACCCAAATGCCGCAAGGAAATCAGGTTTGGGGTCCGTTCGCACACCGTAACCTTAACCCAAGTGAGGTTGGCACCATGATGATTACCGGTAACAATTATGGTTTCTTCATCCCCAGCGTTACCCAGATCGGCGTCGGCGCGGTGAAACTCTGCGGCGAGAAGATCAAGGCCCTGGGCGGCACCAAACCGTTGATCGTCACCGACAAGGGTATCGTGAAGTTCGGCATCCTGAAAATGGTCACCGACGTTCTCGACGCCGCCGGCATGAAGTACGCCGTGTTCGACGAGACCATCCCCAACCCCACTGACAAGAACGTTCACGACGCCGTGGACATGTACAAGAAGGAAGGCTGCGACAGCCTGATCACCCTGGGCGGCGGCTCCTCCCACGACTGCGGCAAGGGCGTCGGCTTCGTCACCGCCAACGGCGGCAAGATCCACGACTTCGAAGGCGTCGACAAGTCCACCAAGCCCTTCCCGCCCTACGTCGCCATCAACACCACCGCCGGCACCGCCTCGGAGATGACCCGCTTCTGCATCATCACCGACCTGTCCCGCCACGTGAAGATGGCCATTGTCGACTGGCGCTGCACCCCGGGCATCGCCATCAACGACCCGGTCCTCATGATGGGCATGCCCCCCCGCCTGACCGCCGCCACCGGCATGGACGCCCTGACCCACGCCGTCGAAGCCTATGTGTCGACCATCGCCACCCCGATGACCGACGCCTGCGCCGAGAAGGCCGTCGAACTGATCTTCAAGTTCCTGCCGAAGGCCGTGGCCAATGGCGCCGACATGGAAGCCCGCGACATGATGGCGTACGCCGAGTACCTGGCCGGCATGGCCTTCAACAACGCCTCCCTGGGCCACGTGCACGCCATGGCGCACCAGCTGGGCGGCTTCTATGACCTGCCGCACGGCGAATGCAACGCCATCCTGCTGCCGCACGTCGAGAAGTTCAACCTGATCGCCTGCATCGACCGCCTGGCCTATCTGGCCAAGCTGATCGGCGAGCCCGTCGCCGGCATCGCCCCCCGCGCCGCCGCCGACGTGTTCCTGGATGCCATCCGCCGCCTGTCCGCCGACATCGGCATCCCGGCCGGCCTGGTCGAGATGGGCAAGTTCTACGGCAAGGACGTCAAGGCTTCGGACATCCCGACCATGACCGGCAACGCGCAGAAGGACGCCTGCTCCTTCACCAACCCGCGCTGCGCCACCGACAAGGACGTGACCGCGATCTACACGGCCGCCCTGTAAGCAACACGACCTCGAGGGGGGGGCTTCGGCCTCCCCCTTTTTCCACGGTATTTTTACCGGCATCGCCATGCCGGTTCTGGTTCTGGCGACACCGTCGCCAAGATCTTTGGCATCGCGGCCAAGCCGCCCCCTCCCCGGGACTTATTACCGAAGCGCCATGCCCATGCGACTTCCGGCGTCGGCCTGTCCGACGCCTTCTTCCATCATCCACGCGCCCGGGCCGGGACGATGCCGGACACTTTGACGCAAGCGGCCGGGCACCCCCCGGACCGCGAAGCAGAAGTTCCCAGACGGCAAGAGATGTCGTTTTTGCCAAAAAACGCATTTCCGGGAACTGGTTACGCCGCCAAACGACTCTTTCCTCCAGGCCCGACGCCCGGTCCGGGGTGGCAAAGCCTACACCGCCATGCTATCCACCCTGGACCGCGGGCGTCGCGTCCAACTGGGGATCCTGGACGCCAGACGACCGCTTCGCACAATCCGTTTCTCTTACACGTCAACCGGATAGGATCGTATGAAGACCATCAATCTCACCCATGACTACGATGAGGAATTCGTTCACAGGGTGGAGGAAGAGTCCGGGCAGAACGTGAGCCTGTGCTACCAATGCGGTAATTGCACGGCCGGCTGCCCGTACACCTTCGCCTACGACATCCCCGTCAGTCAGATCATGCGGCTCGTCCAGGCCGGCCAGAAGCGGACGGTTCTCGAGAGCAAGTCCATCTGGCTTTGCGCCACGTGCGAATCCTGCACGACCAGGTGCCCCAACAACATCGACGTGGCCTGCGTCATGGACGTGCTGCGCCACATGGCCCGGCGCGAGGGACTGGCCGCAGTACCCCGCGTCAAGACCTTCTGGGATGCCTTCCTGGCTTCCATGCGCGCCCACGGCCGGGTCTTCGAACTCGGCCTCACCGTCGAATACGTGACCAAGACCGGCCGCTTCTGGACGGACATGGATCTCGGCCCGGCCATGCTCACCAAGGGCAAGCTGGCCATGAAGCCGCACGACATCCAGGGCAAGGAGCACGTCGCCAGGATCTTCGAGCGTTTCGAGAAGGGGGCCGCCAGATGAGTCAGACCGTCGCCTACTACCCGGGCTGTTCGGGCCTTGGAACCTCCAAGGAATACGACAGCTCCACCCGGGCCGTGTGCGCCGCCGCAGGGCTTTCCCTGGTGGACATCCCGGACTGGAGCTGCTGCGGCTCCACCCCGGCCCACACCACGGACCACGTCCTCTCCGCGGCCCTTTCCGCGCGAAATCTCCACCTCGTGTCCGGCATGGGCATGCAAAAGGCCGTCACCCCCTGCCCGAGCTGCCTGACCAACCTGCGCACGGCCAACCACCGCATGGAGAAGCCGGAGTTCGCCCAAAAGGTCAACGCCCTCCTCGACGCCCCCTACCGGGGCGACGTGGCCGCGGTGTCCGTGCTCCAGGC
Organism: uncultured Desulfovibrio sp.; assembly: GCA_964576235.1. Lineage (GTDB taxonomy): Bacteria > Desulfobacterota > Desulfovibrionia > Desulfovibrionales > Desulfovibrionaceae > Solidesulfovibrio. The sequence goes on along the minus strand of CAZNUQ010000013.1, from coordinate 49,035 downwards.
CCTGGTCGAGGACATCGGCCTCGACAGCCTGGCGGCCTCCGTGCGCACGCCGCTTAAAGGCCTCAAGGTCGCCTGCTACTACGGCTGCATCATGAACCGGCCGCCGGAGCTGATGGCCTTCGACGACTGCGAGAACCCCATGGCCATGGACAACGTGCTGGCCGCCATGGGGGCCGAGATCGTCCCCTTCCCCCTCAAGGTCGAATGCTGCGGCGCCTCCTTCGGCCTGCCCCTCTCGGACATCGTGCCGCGTCTGTCCGGCAAGCTCCTGGACTGCGCCCGGAGCGTCGGGGCGGACATGGTCGCCGTGGCCTGCCCCCTGTGCCAGATGAACCTGGACCTGCGCCAGGGACAGATCAACCGGGCGCTTGGAGAACGTTTCCGCATGCCGGTGGTCTACTTCACCCAGCTCATGGGCGTGGCCATGGACCTTCCGGAAGCGGAAATCGGCTTCGACAAGCTGCGCGTCGACCCGAGGCCCGCCCTCAACAGGGCGCTGTCCGGCGCGGACTAACAGGCGAGGGAGCATAGGCAATGCGAATCGGCGTTTTCATCTGCCACTGCGGCAGCAACATCGAAGGCACGGTGGACACCGCTACCGTGGCCAAGGCCGCCCTGGACTTTCCCGAGGTCGTCTACGCCACGGACACCATGTACGCCTGCTCGGAGCCCGGCCAGGACGGCATCATCCAGGCCATAAAAGACAAAAACCTCAGCGGCGTGGTGGTGGCCTCCTGCACCCCGCGCATGCACGAGCCCACCTTCCGGCGGGCCGTGGAACGGGCGGGGCTCAACCGCTATCTCTTCGAGATGGCCAACATCCGCGAGCACGTCTCCTGGATCGGCAAGGACCGCGAGGCCAACACCAACAAGGCCCTGGACCTCGTGCGCATCGCCGTGGAAAAACTGCGGCGCGACGCCCCGCTGGCCCCGAGCAAGTTCTCCATCAACAAGCGCGTGATGGTCATCGGCGGCGGCGTGGCCGGCATCCAGGCGGCCCTGGACTGCGCCGACGGCGGCCTGCAGGTCGTCCTGGTCGAGCGCGAATCCTCCATCGGCGGCAAGATGGCCAAGCTCGACAAGACCTTCCCCACGGTCGACTGCTCGAGCTGCATCCTCGGCCCCAAGATGGTCGACGTGGCCCAGCATCCCAACATCACCCTGCACGCCTACTCGGAAGTGGACAGCATCGGCGGCTACGTCGGCAACTTCCAGGTCCAGGTCAAAAAACGCGCCACCTACGTGGACTGGACCCTGTGCACCGGCTGCGGGGCCTGCATGGAGAAGTGCCCGAGCAAAAAAAACCCGGACCGCTTCAATGAAAAGATCGGCCCGACGACCTCCATCAACATCCCCTTCCCCCAGGCCATCCCGAAAAAGGCCGTGATCGACCCGACCACCTGCCGCCAGTTCGTCAAGGGCAAGTGCGGCGTGTGCGCCAAGGTCTGCCCCACCGGGGCCATCAAGTACGACATGGCCGACGAGATCGTGACCGAGGAAGTGGGCGCCATCGTGGCCGCCACGGGCTACGACCTCTTCGACATCGGCAAGGTGGCCGAGTACGGCGGCGGGCGCTACCCCGACGTCATCACCTCCCTGCAGTACGAGCGGCTGCTGTCGGCCTCCGGCCCCACCGGCGGCCACATCAAGCGGCCCTCCGACGGCAAGGAGCCGAAGAACATCGTCTTCATCCAGTGCGTGGGCTCGCGGGACAAGTCCCTCGACCGGCCCTACTGCTCCGGATTCTGCTGCATGTACACGGCCAAGCAGGCCATCCTGACCAAGGACCACATCCCGGATTCCCAGTCCTACGTCTTCTACATGGACATCCGCTCCCCCGGCAAAATGTACGACGAGTTCACCCGCCGGGCCATGGAGGAGTACGGGGCCCGCTACATCCGGGGCCGCGTGGCCATGGTCTACCCCAAGGACGGCAAGATGATCGTGCGCGGGGCCGACACCCTGGCCGGCACCCAGGTCGAGGTCGAAGCCGACCTCGTGGTCCTGGCCGCCGGGGCCGAGGCGGCCAAGGGCGCGCCCCAGCTGGCCGAGAAACTGCGCATCTCCTACGACAAGTACGGCTTCTTCATGGAGAGCCACCCCAAGCTCAAACCCGTGGAGACCAACACCGCCGGCGTGTACCTGGCCGGCTCCTGCCAGGGCCCCAAGGACATTCCCCAGTCCGTGGGCCAGGGCAGCGCGGCCGCGGCCAAGGTGCTGGCGCTGTTCTCCAAGGACCAGCTCGAAAGCGACCCGCAGATCTCGCGCGTGGACATCAAGCGGTGCGTCGGGTGCGGCAAGTGCATCCTCACCTGCCCGTTCAAGGCCATCAAGGAAGTGGAGTTCCGGGGCGAGAAGAAGGCCGAGGTCATCGAGACCGTGTGCCAGGGCTGCGGCCTTTGCACGTCGACCTGTCCCCAGGGGGCCATCCAGCTCTCGCACTTCACGGACAACCAAATTCTCGCGGAGGTCAACGCCTTATGCCAGTCCTGACCGGCAAGGAACTGCGGATCGTCGGATTCCTGTGCAACTGGTGCTCCTACGGTGGCGCGGACACGGCGGGCGTCGGGCGTTTCAACCAGCCGACCGACCTGCGCATCATCCGCGTCCCCTGCTCGGGGCGCATCGACCCCCTCTTCATCGTCAAGACGCTCCTGGGCGGCGCCGACGGCGTGCTGGTGTCCGGCTGCCATCCCAGGGACTGCCACTACGCCGAGGGCAACTTCTACGCCCGCCGGCGCCTGGAGGTTCTCAAGCGCTTTTTGCCCATCATCGGCATCGACCCGGCCCGGTTCGACTACACCTGGGTTTCGGCCTCGGAAGGCCAGCGGTGGCAGAAGGTGGTGACGGTTTTCACCGAACAGATTCACGCCCTGGGACCGGCGCCGCGCTATGACGCCGTGGCCCCGGAACTGCTGGCCAAGATCGCCGGTGCGGCCGGCCAAGGAGGCAACCGTGTCGCGGCTTGAGGATCTCAAAACACGCATCAAGGAGGCCCTGCCGGGCCTTGCCTGCGTCATCGGCTGGCAGAAGGGCTACGACGCCCTCCACAACACGCCGCTTTTCATGAAAAGCGACGCCGACGTGGACAAGCTCGAATGGAGCCCCCTCAACGTCCACAATCCCGCCGTCTACCTGCCGCAGTTCCGCGGCAAGAAGGTCGGCATCGTGGTCAAGGGCTGCGACTCCCGCTCGGTGGTCGAACTGCTCCAGGAAAACCTCGTCAACCGTGACGACGTGGTCATCTTCGGCATGCCCTGCGAGGGCGTGATCGACCTGTCCCGGGTCAAGGCCAGGCTCGCCGCGGCCGGGACCACGGCCGGCAAGGTCGAGGGCGTGAACACCGACGGCAAGACCCTTTCGGTCACCGCCGGCGGCGTCACCACGACCATGCGCCTCGACGAGGTCCGGGCCGACAAGTGCGCCCGCTGCCAGTTCCCCAACGCCGTGCTGGCCGACACCTACCTCGGCGACCCCATCGCGCCGACCACCCCGGCCGCCCCGGTGGACGCCGACCTGGCCGCCCTCGACGCCATGAGCGTGCCCGAGCGCATGGCCTTCTGGCGCTACCACATGGAACGCTGCATCCGCTGCTACGCCTGCCGCAACGCCTGCCCCATGTGCGTGTGCCGCGACCACTGCATCGCCCAGAGCCGCGAACCGCACTGGCTGTCCCAGGAAGACACCGCGACGGAGAAGCTCATGTTCCAGGTGGTGCACGCCATGCACCTTGCCGGACGCTGCACGGAATGCGGCGAATGCCAGCGGGCCTGCCCCATGGACATTCCGGTGCTGGCCCTCAAAAAGCACCTGAACCGCACCATCGGGGACCTCTTCAACTACCAGGCCGGCGTCGATCCCCAGGCGATCCCGCCGCTGCTGCAGTTCAAGCTCGAGGAAGACAACATCAAGGAGCGAAGCTGGTAATGGCCGCTTTACACTATATCTCCCGCGATGCGCTCCCGGCGTGGCTTGCGGCCCTGGCCGACACCCACCGGGTGCTCGTGCCCGTCCAGGAAGGCGGCGGCGTGGTGTTCCGTCCCTACGCCAAGGGCTGCCAGCCGGTCTTCGATTCCGACGCCACGGCCCCGCCCAAGGCCGCGATCTTCCCGGCCTGCCAGGAGCTCTTCCGCTACGAGGCCGGAAAGGATCCCGAGGACCCGGGCAAGCCGACCCTCAAACTGATCCCCGACACCACCGCCCAACCCACGGTGGTCTTCGGGGCCAAGCCCTGCGGCGCGCGCGGTTTCCTCATCTTCGACCGCGTCTACCAGGGCAAGAAGTTCCCGGATCCGTATTACATCGCCGCCCGCGAGGCCACGGTCTTCGTCACCATGGCCTGCGCCTCGGTGGAGAACACCTGCTTCTGCCACTGGGTGGGCTCCGGCCCGGCCGATGCCGCCGGCTCGGACGTGCTGCTCACGCCCGTCGGCGACGGCTACACCGTGGAGGCGACGAGCGAAAAGGGCGAGGCCCTGCTGCAACAGTGCCGGCAGCTCGGCGACGGCGCGGCCAAGGCCGCCGAGGCCGAGGCGGTCAGAACCGCCGCCCGCGAGGCCCTGGGCGACGCCCCGGACATCGCCGACGCCCCGGCGGCGCTCCTCGCCGCCTTCGACGACATGGACTTCTGGCGCGCCCAGTCGGACAAATGCATCAGCTGCGGGGCCTGCACCTACCTGTGCCCCACCTGCTACTGCTTCAGCATCACCGACGAGCCCTCCGGCCTGAACGGACGCCGGCTGCGGTCCTGGGACGCCTGCATGCACTTCCAGTTCACCCTGGAGGCATCCGGGCACAATCCCCGGCCCACCAAGGCGCATCGCCTGAAAAACCGCGTCGGGCACAAGTTCAGCTACTATCCGACCCTGCACGAGGGGCTCATCGCCTGCTGCGGCTGCGGCCGGTGCGTGAAAAGCTGCCCGGTCTCCGTGGACATCCGCGAGATCGTGCAAAACGCCGTGGCCAGGGCCAAGGGCTAGAGGTGACCAAATGACCGATCCTTTCAATCCATACCTGCCGGAAGTGGCCACCATCCTGGAAACCGTCCAGGAGACCCACAACATCAAGACCTTCCGGGTGCGCTTCGACGACGAGGCCAAGATGGCCGCGTTCAAGTTCGAGCCCGGCCAGGTGGGCCAGCTCTCGGCCCCGGGCGTCGGCGAATCCACCTTCGTCATCAACTCGCCCCCCACCCGCATGGACTACCTCCAGTTCTCGGTCATGCGGGCCGGCGAGGTGACCACCAGGCTCCACGGCCTCTCGGCCGGGGACAAGATCGGCGTGCGCGCCCCCCTCGGCAACGCGTTCCCCTACGAGTCCATGAAGGGCAAGGACATCGTGTTCGTGGGCGGCGGCATCGGCATGGCCCCGCTGCGCACGCTGTTCCTCTTCATGCTCGACAACCGGGCCGACTACGGCAAGATCCGGCTCCTCTACGGCGCCCGTTCGCCGGCGGACATGGCCTTCTCGGCGGAACTCCCGGAGTGGCTCTCCCGCAAGGACATCGAGACCACCCTGACCATCGACCGCGAGGCCGAGGGCTGGGAGCACCGCGTGGGGCTGATCCCCAACGTCCTGCTGGAAATGGCCCCCAAGCCGGATAACGCCGTGGCCATCACCTGCGGCCCGCCGATCATGATCAAGTTCACCCTCGAAGCCCTGAAAAAGCTCGGCTTCGGCGACGAGCAGATCGTGACCACGCTGGAAAAGCGCATGAAATGCGGCATCGGCATCTGCGGCCGCTGCAACATCGGCACCAGCTACGTGTGCGTGGACGGCCCGGTGTACACCTACGCCCAGCTCAAGGCCCTGCCCAACGAGCTGTGACCGGATGGCCGGGGGGGCGCCCCTCCCCCGGCCGCCGGAAACATCTTCAGAAACAAAGGGAGACGCATATGGCACGCTTTTTCAGCGCCAGCGATATCGTGGGCACGGCCGTGGAGATCGAGCGACGCGGCCGCAACGTCTACAGCAAGGCGGCCGCCGCCGCGACGAACCCTGATGTCAGGCGCTTCCTGGAGTTCTTCGCCGGGGAGGAGGCCCGCCACCAGGCCATCTTCGAGGCCATGGCCGGCCGGGTCGGCCAGGCCGAGCTGCCGGCCGGCAGCGACGAGGAGGAATACATGGACTACGTCCAGGCGCTTCTCGATTCCCACGCCCTGTTCTGCGGCGGGGCCCCCGAGAAGGACCTGGCCGACGCGGCCGACGCCGTGGCGGCCATCGAGCTGGCCAGCCGGTTCGAGAAGGACACCATCCTCTACTTCCGCGAAATGATGGACCTGCTTCCCGCTGCCGAGGCCGGCGCGGTCAAGCAGTGCCTGGACGAGGAACGCGGCCACCTCCGCCAGTTGCGCGCCATGCTCGCGACCCTGCGGAAAGGATAACGGACAACCTCGCGGCGGGTCGTTGGCAAACGGCCCGCCGCTTGCATGGCAGGGTCATGGCCCGGCGCGACCGGACCACGGCAAGGGGGAAAAACGATCATGTACCACGACGAGATCGGTTTTGACGCCATGGCGCTGCAAGGCCCCCTGGCCCAGGACGAGCAGGCCGGAGCGGCCGGCGCCCTGGAACAGGGCGTCTCCAGCCGGCTTTTGGGCCTGATTCTGGCCTCCGACCTCTTCGCCGCCCGCCATGCCGGCCCCAGAAACTGGCACGACGACGTGGCCCTGGAGAGCTGCTGGCACGGCGCCGACATCCGCTTTTCCGGCGAGGCCCTCGACCAGGACGACCTGAGCGCCTTCCTCGGCTGTGTCATTCTGGCCTTCCGCGCCCCCGGGCGGGGCCTTGGCTCCACCCGTTTCCGTCTGCGCGACCTGACCCGGCTCGTCCGGCCCAGGGGACGCCATTTCGACGCCCGGCGCATGGAGCGTTCCCTGTGGCGCCTGGCCGCCGCCCGCATCGAGATCGAGGACGCCGCCGGGGAGTACCACATCCAGGCCAGGCTGCTGCACACCCTGCTGTGCGACCGGGCCGCCGGCATCTGCGCCGTGGACGTGAACCCGCGGATCATGGAAGGCTTCCGCTCGGCCACCGGCGTGGAGCGCCTGCTGGCCACGCGCGCCCCGCTCGGGTCCGACGGCTTCCGGCGCTGGCTGGCCGGCCTTCTGGCCAACAGCCCCGGCACGCTGCGCCTGGACTTCGCCGCGTTGCGCCGCCTAAGCGGCCTGTCCCACCAGCCTTTGCCGGCCTTTCGGACACGGGCCGTGGCCGCCCTGCAGGCCCTGATGGACCTCGAGTACATCGCCGCCATCGAACCCTGCGGTCCGGACAGGCTGGTGATCCACCACCGGGTTTCCCGCGGCGAGGAAGCGGCCTGCCTGTTGTTGTCCTGACGGCGCCGCGCCAAGGACGGAAGTATGTCCGACCCGGAAACCCAGGAGAAACGCGCGGCCGCAGGAGCCTCCACCGGATCCGCCCGGAAACGGCCCCAGGAACGGCCGGCCGTGGCGCCGGTCCGGACCCTGCCGCTGCGCCGCCTGCCCCTCGATGTCGTGAGGGACGGCCGGGAGGCCTTCGTCACGCCTTCCCGCCTGCGGGCCAGCCTGGACCGATACCGCAAGGACGCGACGCCCGGCGTCCCGCCCCCGCATCCGCCCACCCTCGACGACCTCATCGGCATCGAGCACAGCAAGCTCGGCTTCTACCAGGAACTGCGCCAGAAGGTGGAGGAGCTGCGGGAGGCCCACCAGGAGTCCGAACTGCGCCGCCAGGAGATCGCCGCCATCCTCGACGGCATCACGGACATCATGATGGTCCTGTCCCAGGATCTGCGCATCATCTCCGTCAACCACGTCTTTCGCGAACTTTTCAACGTGCCCCGCCCCGAGGGCCGGCACTGCTACCGGATCTTCCGGGGAGCCTCCCGCCCCTGTCCCGAATGCCCGGCCCACCGCTCCTTCAAGTCCAACGCCGTGTGCCGCTGCCTGGGCACGTTCAAGATCCAGGGCGTCACCCGCCAGTTCGAAATGGTGGCCTCGCCCATCCACAACCCCGACAGCCCCGAGTCGCGCATCCTCATCTTCAAGCGCGACGTGACCCTGGAGCAGGAATACCAGGCCAAGTACTACCAGGCCGAGAAGATGGCCACCATCGGCATGCTGGCCGCCGGCGTGGCCCACGAGATCAACAATCCCCTGACAGCGGTCTACGGGCTGGCGGAGGGCATCCGCCGCCGCCTGCCGGCCATCCAGACCGCCGTGGACGAGGCGCTCTTCGCCGACGTGGCCGAATACACCGAGACCATCCTCATGGAGTGCAAGCGGTGCCGCGACATCGTGCGCACCATGCTCTCCTTCTCCCGGCCGCACACCCTGGCCTTCTCGCCGGTGAGCCTCAACGAGGTGGTCACCGACACGCTCAACATCCTGCGCAACCACCTCGACGAGCGGGCCGCGGCGGGCCTGCGCCTGACCGTCAACCTCTTCGACCCCCTGCCCCTGGTGGCCGGCGACGAGGCCCAGCTCAAGCAGGTGCTGCTCAACATCCTGGTCAACTCCATGGACGCCATATCCGGGGAAGGCGAGATCACCATCACCACCCACCCGGAGAAGGACAACACGGTCAACCTCTCCGTGGAAGACACCGGCGGCGGCATCCCTCCGGAAAACCTGGACAAGCTCTTCAACCCCTTCTTCACCACGAAACCCGTGGGCAAGGGGTTGGGCATCGGGCTCTCCACCTGCTACAGCATCGTGCGCGAACACCACGGGGTCATCGAGGTGGCGAGCGAGGTCGGCCTGGGCACGCATTTCACCGTGAAACTCCCATTGGAAAACGGCCAATCCAATGAATAGCCCCTACTGCGTCCTCGTGGTCGACGACGAACCCTCCATCGGCAAGCTCCTGCTCAAGGAACTCACCACGCCGGCCCGCACCATCCACGTTGCCGGCTCGGCCCGGGAGGCCAGGGAACTCCTGGCCCAGAACGAGTACGAGGTGGCGGTGCTGGACATCCGCCTGCCCGACGCCAACGGCATCGAACTGATGGTGGAGTTGCGCCAGCGCCAGGAGGATCTGGAAACGATCCTCGTCACCGGGCACGGGGCCATCGACACCGCCGTGGAGGCCATGAAGCTCGGGGCCTTCGACTACGTGACCAAGCCCTTCAACCTGGCCGAGCTGGAGCTTTTGATCGAGCGGGCCTACCAGCGCACCTTCCTGCGGCGGGAAAACCGCCGGCTGCGGCATTTCCAGGGCCAGACCCCGCCCGTCAAGCTCGTGGGCAACTCGCCGGCCGTCAAGCAGGTCCGCTACCTGATCGAGAAGGTGGCTCCCACCGAGGTTCCGGTGCTCATCACCGGCGAATCCGGAGCCGGGAAGGAGGTGGCCGCCCACCTCATCCAGTCGCTTTCCAAGCGGGCGGACAAGCCGTTTTTCATCAAGAACTGCGCGACGCTGCAAAAGGAACTGGCCCGCAGCGAACTTTTCGGCCACCTGCGCGGCTCGTTCACCGGGGCCGTGGAGAACAGCGAGGGCTTCATGGCCTTCGCCAACAAGGGAACCCTTTTTCTCGACGAGATCGGCGAACTGCCCATCGAGGTCCAGGCGGCGCTGCTGCGGGTGCTCGAGAACAAGACCTACCGCCGCGTGGGCGAGAAGGAGGAACGCCGGGCGGACATCCGGCTGCTTTTCGCCACCAACCGGGACCTGGTCCGGGAAGTGGCCGAGGGGCGTTTTCACGAGGCGCTTTTCCACCGCATAAACGTCTTCAACATCGAAATGCCCTCCCTGCGCGAACGGCGGGAGGACATCCCGCTTTTGGTGGAGTTTTTCCTCTCCCGCCTGACCGCCGGCCAGGCCCCCTACCGGATATCGGACCGGGCCATGAAGTGCCTGACCAGCTACGACTGGCCGGGCAACGTCCGCGAACTGCGCAACGTCATGGAACGCTCCATCATCCTTTCCGAAAACAACCTCATCACCGAACACGCCCTGCCCCGCGAATTCCTGGAGCCGGCCCGGACCGAGGAGGAAATCCTCACCCTGGAGGCCAAGGAAAAGGAGCACATCGCCAAGGTGCTGAACTTCTACGACAACAACCGGTCCCTGGCCGCCGAGGCCCTGGGCATCTGCCGCAAGACCCTCTACCGCAAGATCCGCCAGTACAACCTGTTCTAACGTGGCGCCCCTGAAAAACACGCCCGTATTTTTCAGGGGAAAATAATCATTCGCCCACGCTGCGCCCGAAAAGGGGATACACCCTTTTCGGGGACGTGACCCTCGCGGCGCCTCCGCCCCCCCTTTCCTCCCCCTCACCGGTCCCCGCATGGACGGCCGTGTCCGCGCCTTTTTCGCGCCCCCGGTCTTGGCCCTCGACAGCGGCCGCGCCCTCGCGAGCTCCCGGGATCGCGGCGCGAACGCGCCGAACGGCGGCCAAACGGCTCCGCCCCGGGCCATCCCGGCATGGGCGCGAAGGCTCGCACACCCCGCATGCTCCCGGCCAGCCCGGCTGATCCGGGCAGAATCCGGCACATTCTATTATTATTAACATATCAAAACAAGGTTACACCATTGATGTTACATTGAACATAACGAGAAAATCAGAAATACAAGTATGTTATTATTAGTATAACGGAAGCAAGACTACATATTTCCTGTACGCCTGTTTACATTTGACCCATGCTTATGGACGAACTGGTTCAAAATTTCTTATCCAAAAGTTGTTGTTAGGAATCAACAAGATAATTCGAAAAACACCGCCACCCCCCTCTCCAGCCAACTGTCAGCGTGTCACACCGAGTATCCGTTTCGCGTGAT
>CAZNUQ010000013.1:0-38177 GCA_964576235.1 uncultured Desulfovibrio sp. | reverse complement strand
CCCCCCTCTCCAGCCAACTGTCAGCGTGTCACACCGAGTATCCGTTTCGCGTGATACTTGGCGTTTTTCACCCCGATTCGCCGGGAAACCCGCCCCCTGCCGTTTGGCCTGCTTCTTGCTGTTAAAAAGCAACTATGCCGACAATCGCCGCGAAGCAAAGCATACTGGCCGCACAAAGGCGGGCAAGCGCAGCAAGAAGCACGGTGCGGACCATAGTTTCCCATCCATCTTTTATGTTAATCCTAACACAAAAGAACCGGAGTTCCTTTCTCACCGTTCACGTTCGGCATACGCAAGACGGCTTGACCCGATTCAAGCCGGAAATACGTTTGAACGCGATGCGGCGTTTGCGCCAGGAACGCCGGAAAGCCAGGCATGGCGGCATTTCCGCCTGATTCAAGGGAGCATCCATGCGCAGCATTCCCGTCGAGCAAGCCCAGGGCATGGTGTTGTGCCATGACATCACCCGCATCGTACCGGGCGAGGGCAAGGGTCCGGCCTTCCGCAAGGGACACGTCATCGAGGCCGGGGACATTCCCGTGCTGCTGCGCCTGGGCAAGGAGCACATCTACGTCTGGGATCTGGCCGAGGGCCTGTTGCACGAGGACGACGCGGCCGAACGCATCGCCGCCGCCATCGCCGGTCCCGGCGTGACCCTGACCCAGCCCTGCGAGGGCCGCATCAACCTGCTGGCCGACAGGCGCGGGCTGCTCAAAATCGACGTGGACACGCTCACCCGCCTCAACGCCATCGAGGAAGTCACCATCGCCACCATCCACGGCGACGCCGCGGTCTCGCCGGGCCAGATGCTGGCCGGCACCCGGGTGGTGCCCCTGGTGGTGGACAAGACGCGCATCGAACGGGTGGAGGCCGTCGCCGCCGAAGCCGGCCCCATCGTCACCGTGCGTCCCTTCCGGCCGCTCAAGGTCGGCGTGGTGACCACCGGCGGCGAGGTCTTCCACGGCCGCATCAAGGACAAGTTCGGTCCGGTGCTGCGCCGCAAGTTCGACGATCTGGGATGTTCGGTCCTGCGCCAGGTCATCGTCCCCGACGATCGGGAGATGACCGTGCGGGCCATCAGCCAGCTGCTGGCCGACGGCGCGGAGATGATCGCCGTCACCGGCGGCATGTCCGTGGATCCCGACGACCTGTCGCCCTCCTCCATCCGGGCCGCGGGAGGGGAGGTCGTCACCTACGGATCCCCGACCTTCCCCGGGGCCATGTTCATGCTGGCCTACATCGGCGATGTCCCGGTGGTGGGGCTGCCCGGCTGCGTCATGTACCACAAGGCCAGCATCTTCGACCTGACGGTGCCCCGTCTGGTGGCCGGGGAACGGCTCTCCAGGATGGACATCGTGCGACTCGGGCACGGCGGCCTGTGCGCCATGTGTCCGGAATGCCGCTACCCGCTGTGCGGGTTCGGCAAGAACTGACGGCGGGAAACGGCGCAAGCCGGTCTTTCCGGGAATACCCGCACGAGCGCGGCATCCGGCAGAAAGCGCACCAGGCCATCGGCTCGCGTCGTGTGTCGGCGGAAACGGTAATCCTTTAACCCAGTATGGAGCAACCACATGGAAATTGCAAAAAAACTGGAAAAAATCTGGGTCGTCAACGGGATCGAGCGCAAGCTCATCGTCGACCCCGACGCCTTCCTGTCCGAGGTGCTGCGCCTGCAGATGCACCTGGTCGGCGTGAAGGTCGGCTGCGGCAAGGGCCAGTGCGGCGCCTGCTCGGTCATCATCGACGGCAAGGTCGTGCGCGCCTGCATCACCAAGGTCCGCCGCATCGACAACTACGCCAACATCACCACCGTTGAAGGCCTCGGCACCCCGCAGAACCTGCATCCCCTGCAGGTCGCCTGGGTGGTCAACGGCGCCGCCCAGTGCGGTTTCTGCACCCCCGGCTTCATCGTGTCCGCCAAGGGCCTGCTGGACGAGAATCCCAAGCCCACCCGCGAGGAAGTCCGCGACTGGTTCCAGAAGCACAAGAACGTCTGCCGCTGCACCGGGTACATCCCCATCGTCGACTCCGTCATGGACGCCGCCAAGGTGCTCCGCGGCGAGATGACCCTGGACATCAACCACAACTTCCCGGCCGACGGCAACATCTTCAACTCCCGCGCCCCGCGTCCCTCCGGCGTGGCCAAGGTCACCGGCCAGTGGGCCTTCGGTGACGACCAGGCCCAGCAGCTGCCGCCCGACACCCTGCACCTGGCCATCGTCGAAGCGCGCGTGTCCCACGCCAACATCAAGGGCATCGACTATTCCGAAGCCCTCAAGATGCCGGGCGTGCACAGCGTCATCACCGCCAAGGACGTCAAGGGCAAGAACCGCATCACCGGCCTGATCACCTTCCCCACCAACAAGGGTGACGGCTGGGATCGTCCCATCCTGTGCGACACCAAGGTGTTCCAGTACGGCGACGCCATCGCCCTGGTCGCGGCCGACTCCGAGAAGAACGCCCGCGCCGCCGCCGAGAAGGTGAAGGTGGACCTGGAAGTGCTGCCGGCCTACATGAGCGCCCCGGCGGCCATGGCCGAGGACGCCATCGAGATCCACCCCGGCACCCCGAACGCCTACTACAAGCAGGGCCTGGTGAAGGGCGACGACCCCGCGCCTTTCTTCAATGATCCCGAATACGTCGTGGCCGAGGGCAGCTACTACACCCAGCGCCAGCCGCACCTGCCCATCGAGCCCGATGTCGGCTTCGCCCTGTACGACGAGGAAGGCAAGCTGCGCATCTACTCCAAGTCCATCGGTCTGTACCTCCACCTGTACATGATCGCTCCGGGCCTGGGCGTCGAGCCGGATCAGATCGCGCTGATCCAGATCCCCACCGGCGGCACCTTCGGTTACAAGTTCTCCCCGACCCTGGAAGCCCTGGTCGGCGCCGCCACCATGGCCACCGGCCGCCCCTGCCACCTGAACTACAACTACGCCCAGCAGCAGTACTACACCGGCAAGCGCTCCCCGTTCTGGACCACCGGCAAGATCGCGGCCAACAAGAAGACCGGCAAGGTCATGGCCTCCCAGCACGAGTGGATCGTCGACCACGGCCCCTACTCCGAGTTCGGCGACCTCCTGTGCCTGCGCGGCGCCCAGTACTTCCTGGCCGGTTACGGCGTCCCCAACATGCGCGCCGTCGGCTACTGCGTGGCCACCAACCATGGTTGGGGCTCGGCCTTCCGCGGCTACGGCTCGCCGGAGATCATGTTCCCCTCCGAAGTGCTGATGGACGAACTGGCCGCGAAGGGCGGCTGGGATCCGCTGGAACTGCGCTACATCAACTGCTACCGTCCGGGTGACACCACCCCGACCCAGCAGGTGCCCGATTCCTTCATGTATCCGGAGATGATCGACCTCCTCCGGCCCAAGTACAAGGAAGCCCTGGCCAACGCCAAGCGGCATTCCACCGACACCCTCAAGAAGGGCGTCGGCGTGGCCTTCGGCATCTACGGTTCCGGCCTGGACGGCCCGGACTCCGCCGGCTGCGACGTCGAACTCAACGCCGACGGCACCGTCACCCTGTTCAACACCTGGCAGGATCACGGCCAGGGTTCCGACCTGTCCACCCTGTGCATCGCCCACGAGGCCCTCAAGCCCCTGGGCATCCCGGCCTCCAAGCTGAAGATCTTCCTCAACGACACCAGCAAGTGCCCGAACTCCGGTCCGGCCGGCGGTTCCCGCTCCAACGTCCTGGTCGGCAACGCCATCATCAACGGCTGCACCCAGCTCGTCGACGCCATGCGCAAGCCCGATGGCACCTTCCGCACCTACGACGAAATGGTGAAGGACGGCCTCAAGACCAAGTACAACGGCACCTGGACCCAGCCGGCCACCGACTGCGATCCGGATACCGCCAAGGGCAATCCGTTCGCCAACTACATGTACGGTCTGTTCATGGCCGAGGTCACCGTGGACACCGCCACCGGCAAGACCCAGGTCGACAAGATGACCCTGGTCGAGGACATCGGCACCCACACCAACCGTCAGACCGTCGACGGACAGAACTGGGGCGGCATGGCCCAGGGCATCGGCCTGGCCCTCACCGAGGACTTCGAGGACATCAAGAAGCACTCCTCCCTGGCCGGCGCCGGCGTGCCCTACATCAAGGACATCCCCGACCGGATGGAGCTGATCTACGTCGATTCGCCCCGCGAACACGGCCCCTTCGGCGGTTCGGGCGTCGGTGAAGTGCCCCTGTGCGGTCCGCACCCGGCCATCATCAACGCCATCGCCAACGCCACCGGCGTGGTCATCCGTCACCTCCCGGCTTACCCCGAGAAGGTGCTGGCCGGGCTCAAGGAGCTTGGCAAGTAGCTCCGATAGGGTTTAATTCACTCAGAAAAACAGCGACGGGGCGGGCGGATCATCCGCCCGCCCCGTCGCCTTACTCCGGGACGGTGTTGCATGGACATACAGCAACGGCTACATGCCATTGAAAGCCACTGTATCCAGGAGGAATGGCCCAAATGCCAGGCGGCCTGCCCGCTCCATGTGGATATCCGGGGCTTCATGACCAAGATGGCGGCCGGCGACGAGGCCGGCGCCCGCAAGCTGCTGGAGCGCACCCTGCCCGTCCCCGGCGTGCTGGGCAGGTTGTGCGAACATCCCTGCGAGGCGGCCTGCATCCGGGAGCCGCTCGGCGGCGCCCTGGCCATGGGCGCCCTGGAACGGGCCTGCGTCACCCGGGCCCGCCCCGGCGGAAAGCCTCTTTGCATGCCCGGCAAGGGCAAGCGGGTGGCCATCCTGGGCGATGACCTCGCCGCCCTGACCGCGGCCTGGGATCTGGCCAAAAAAGGCGTGGCCGTCGCCATCCACGCGCCCGGCGCCGTCCCCTGCGGCAGGCTCGCCGCCCTGCCCGCCGGGATGCTTCCCCAGGAGGCCCTGTCCGCCGAGCTCGACATGCTCGGCCGCATGGGCGTGACCGTGAAGACCGGCCAGGCCTTGGATTCCGCCCTGCTCGACACCGTCAAGGCCGACTATGACGCGGTCTTCGTGGAAATGACCCCGGGCAACCCCCTGGGGATTTCCCGCGACACCCTGGATCCCGTGACGCTTCGCCACGGGGAGACCAATATTTTCTGCGCCGGCTGGCCCGAGGCCGACGGCAGCCTGTCCGCCATCGCCATGTGCGCCGAAGCCAGGCGGGCCGCCCTGACCGTGGACCGGTTCCTGTCCGGCTCGTCCCTGACCGCCGCCCGCGACAAGGAAGGCGTGTGCGGGACACGCACCCATACCAATACCGAAGGCATTCCCGCCGTGGCTCGCGTGGTGCGCCTGGAGGCTCCCGGGCTCCCGACGCCCGAGGAGGCCAGGGCCGAGGCGGCCCGCTGCATGCAGTGCCAGTGCCTCGAATGCGTGAAAAAGTGCGCCTACCTCGAACACTACAAGAGCTACCCCCGGGTCTACGCCCGGCAGATCTACAACAACCTCGCCATCGTCCAGGGGAACCGGTCCTACACCAAGATGATCGATTCCTGCATGCTGTGCGGTCTTTGCACCGAGATCTGTCCCGACGACTTCTCCATGGCCGACCTGTGCCTGGACGCCCGCCGGAACCTGGTTTCCCGGGGCAAGCTCGGGCCTTCGCCCCACGAATTCGTCCTGGAGGACATGGCCTTCGCCAACGGCCCGGACTACGCCCTGATGCGGGCCGAACCCGGCCGGACGACCTGCTCCCACCTCTTCTTCCCCGGCTGCCAGCTCGGCGGGGAGCCCGACGGCAAGATCCCGGAAACCTACGCGTTCCTGCGCGGAAAACTCGCCGGCGGCGTGGGCCTCGCCCTGGGCTGCTGCGGCATCCCCGCCCGGTGGGCGGCCCAGTTCGAGCTTTTCGAGCAGACCATGGCCGCCTTCCGCGCCAACTGGGAAACCCTGGGAAAACCCCGGGTGATCACCGCCTGTTCCTCCTGCCAGGAAGCCTTCGCCCAGGGCGCGCCGGACATCCCGGTCGTCTCCCTGTGGCGGGTCATGGCCGAGGAGACGGGCCTGCCGGAGGCGCCGGGCGCGACGCCGGCCGGCCCCCTGGCCGTGCACGACCCCTGCACCTCCCGGCACGACACGGCCTCCCAGGCCGCCGTCCGCGAGCTTCTCAAGCGGCGCGGCATCGCCATCGAGGAACTGCCGCTGTCCAAAAACATGACCCAGTGCTGCGGCTTCGGCGGCCTGGCCGCCAACGCCCATGCCGGGCTGACCGCCGTCACCACCACCCGGCGGGCCGGCCAGAGCCCGCTGGACTACGTGGCCACCTGCGCCATGTGCCGGGACCGTCTGGCCAAGGTGGGCAAGCGGACCTACCACCTGCTCGACATCCTCTTCCCCGGCGAGCTCGACGACCCCGCCGGCCGTCCGGATCCCGGATTCTCGACCCGCCATGAGGAACGCTACCGCCTGCGGCGCCTCCTGGCCTCCACCGTCTGGAACGACACCCCGGCCCCCGAGGCCCCGGTCGGGCCGGAACTGGTCATCCCGGCGGAGGTGCGCGAACGCATGGAGGTCCGGCAGATCCTGGTCGACGACATCGCCCAGGTCGTCTCCCGGGCCGAGGCCGAAGGCGGCCACAAGTTCCTGGACCGCCAGACCGGCCGTTTCCTGGCCTTCTTCCGGCCGCGAAACGTCACCTTCTGGGTGGATTACGCCATGGAGGACGGCAAGGCCGTCATCCACAATGCCTACAGCCATCGCATGATGGTCTACGGCACTTCGAGCGAGGCCCGGCAATGAGCGAGAACACCGTCTATCTGCCCGAGTCCGGCGACTGGACCTGCTCCTGCGGCGGCGAAATGAAGCCCGCCTCCGTGAACGCCACCTACCTGCACGGCGGCTTCACCATCACGCTGCTGACCTGCTCCACGTGCGGAACGCCTCTCGTGCCGGAGAACCTGTGCCTGGGCCGGATGTACGAAGTGGAGCGGGTGCTGGAGGACAAGTAGTGCCCGGAGGCGTGGCGCCCTACGAACGCGCGGACGTGCGCCGGGCCACGGGCGCGACCCTGCGGCCCGGCGGTCTGGCCCTGACGGAACGCGCCCTGGACCTGTGCCGGTTCCCGGCCGGGTCCAGGGTTCTGGACGTGGGCTGCGGCACCGGGGCGACCCTGGCCAGGCTTCGCGAGGCCGGCCTGGAAGCGGCCGGCCTGGACCTGTCGCCGGCCATGCTGTCCGAGGCCCGCGGGCATGGAGCGCCCCTCGTGGCCGGCCGGGCGACGGAACTGCCGCTGGCCGCCGGCCGCCTGGACGGGCTTTTCTGCGAATGCGTGCTCTCGGCCGTCAACCAGCCGGACCCCATGCTGGCGGAGATCGCCCGGGTGCTGCGTCCGGGCGGCCTTTTCGTCCTTACCGACCTCTATCTGCGCCCGGGGCCGGCCGCGCTGCCGACCGCGCCGGGTTGCGCCGGGGGAGCGGCGCACCGGGAGATCCTGCTCGACCGGATGGCCCGCCGCGGCCTCGCCCCCGTCCGGTTCGAGGACCATACCCGGCTTCTGGCCGATCTGACCTGCCGCCTGATTTTCGAACTCGGCTCGGCCAGCCACGTCATTTCCCTGATAACCGGCCGCGACCCGGTCTGCGCCGGCGCGGGGACGCGTCCCCGCTTCGGCTACTGCCTCGTCGTGGCCCGCAAGGAGTCCCCATGAGCACTTCCGCCTTGGACATTCTGCCCCTGGCCGCCAGGGGATACTGTTGCAGCCAGATCCTGCTGCTGCTCGCCCTGGAGGCCCAGGGGCTGGAGGACCGGCTCGCCGTCCGCGCCGTGTCGGGCCTGTGCAACGGCCTGGGCCAAAGCGGCGCCTGCTGCGGCATCCTGACCGGCGGCTGCTGCGCCCTGGCCCTCTACCTCGGCAAGGGCGCGGACGACGAACTCACCGAGGACAAGGCCGACCTCATCTACGCCGAGTACGTGGAATGGTTCCGCAACCGGGTCACGCCCGAGTACGGGGACGTGACCTGCGACGCCATCCTGCGCGGCGGCAAGCCCGACGCCGGCCTGTGCGGCGGACTGCTGGCCGAGGCCTGGGACCGCATCCTGAATGTCCTGGCCGAAAACGGCATCGACCCCTCCGTTCCCAGGGAATGACGGCGTGACGACGTTTTCCCCGGAACCGACGGAGAGCCTTTGCCCGGTATGCCTGCGCCGGATCCCGGCCCGGCGCGAGATCGTCGGGGATGACGGGTTCCTGGTCAAGGAATGCCCGGAACACGGGGCGTTTCGGGCCCGCTTCTGGCACGGCCCGCCCGGACTTGCCGGCTGGGGCCGGCCCAAGGTTCCGGGCGCCCCGCCGCCCAGCCAGACCGAAAGCGAACGGGGCTGCCCCTTCGACTGCGGGCTGTGCCCGGAACACGGCCAGCACACCTGCACGGCCGTCTTCGAGCTGACCGGCCGCTGCAATCTGGGCTGCCCGGTCTGTTTCGCCGCCTCGGGCCAGGGCGCCGGGCCTGACCCCTCCCTCGGCGAGCTGGCCGAACGCTTCGCCCGGACCTTCGCCGCCACCGGCCCGGCCAACGTCCAGCTTTCGGGCGGCGAGCCGACCCTGCGCCCGGACCTGCCCGACATCGCCCGGCTGGCCAGGGCCGCCGGCTTCCCCTTCATCCAGGTCAACACCAACGGCCTGGCCCTGGCCGACGATCCGGGGCTGGCCGGCCGCCTGGCCGGGGCGGGGGTGGACTCGGCCTTCCTGCAGTTCGACGGCGTGACCGACGACGTTTTCCAGACCCTCCGGGGCCGGCCCCTGCTGCGCGAAAAACGTCTGGCCCTCGAACGGCTGGCCGCGGCCGGCATCGGCGTGGTCCTCGTCCCCACCGTGGTGCGCGGCGTCAACGACGGCCAGGTGGGGGAACTCCTGCGCCTGGCCGCCGCCCACGCCCCGGCCGTGCGCGGCATCCATTTCCAGCCGGCCGGCTCTTTCGGCCGCTTCCCGTGGGCCGACGCGGAAGACGCCCGGTTCACCCTGCCCGAGCTCATGACCGCCCTGGAAGAGCAGACCGGGGGCATGGTGCGGGTCGGGGACCTGCATCCGCCGTGCTGCGAGCATTCGCTGTGCTCGTTTAGCGCCAGCTTCCTTCTCGACGGCGCCGGCGGCCTCGGCCCGGTCTGGACCGGCGACGCCTCGTGCTGCGGCCCCAAGCCCGTTCCCGCCGGGGACTCGCCCCTGGCCCGGCAGCAAACGCCGGCCCCCATCGTCGCCGAGGAAGGCGCCCGCCAGTCCAGAGCCTTCGTGGCCCGCCAGTGGGGACGGCCGCCGGAGCCGGCCGAGAACGGGAAACCTTCCGGTCCGGCCGACGATTTCGCCCGGTTCCTGGCCGCCGCCGGCGCGGACAAGCGCTTCTCCCTCTCGGCCATGGCCTTCCAGGACGCCTGGAACCTGGACCTGGAACGGGCCAGGGGCTGCTGCATCCACGTGGCCACGTCCGACCACCGGCTCGTGCCGTTTTGTCTCTACAACCTGACGGCCGCCGACGGCCGGACCCTGTACAGGGAGCCCTAGGGCATGCGCCTCTCGCCGTTCGATCCCTGGATCAACGCCGCCATCGGCGGCGCCGGCCCCCACCCGGACCCGGACGCCCTGGCCGACTGGCAGCTCCGCGCCCTGCGCCGGGCCATCGCCCACGCCGCCGGGTCGAGCTCCTTTTACCGCAAGCGTCTGGCCGGGCTCCCCCCGGGGTTTCCCCGGACCCTCGACGAACTGGCCCTGGCGCCCGCCACCACCCCGGCCGAACTGGCCGCCGACCACCGCCCCTTTTTGTGCGCGTCCCAGGACGAGGTCGTGCGCATGGTGACCGTGGCCACCTCCGGCACCACCGGCCAGCCCAAGCGGCTGGCCTTCGACGCCGCGGACATCGCCGCCACCCTGGACTGCTTCCGGGTCACCATGACCACCCTCTCCCGGGCCGGCGACACCGTGCTGGTCACCTTCCCGGCCCGGGTGCCGGACAGCGTGGGCGACCTCATCCTGCGCTGCCTGCCGCTTTACGGCGCCCGGGGCGTGGCCGGCGACCCGGGCGGCGACCCCGCCGTCCTGGCCGGGGAACTGCGCCGCCACCGCCCCCAGTGCCTGATCGCGGCCCCCTCGCAACTGGCCGCCGCCAAGGACGACCCGGCCGTGGCCGAGGCCGCCGGGGGGACCCTGCGCGACATGGTCTTCGCCTCGGATTTCCTGCCGCGCCACTGGAAGGCCGAACTGACCGCGGCCTGGGGCTGCCGGGTCTTCGACTATTACAGCGCCACGGAAATGGGCTACGGCGGCGGCATGGAGTGCGAGGCCGACAGCGGCTACCACCTGCGCGAGGCCGACCACTATTTCGAGGTGCTGGCCCTGGACGGCGACCGGCCGCTGCCGCCGGGCGAACTCGGCGAGGTGGCCTTCACCACCCTCACCCGCCGGACCATGCCCCTCGTGCGGTACCGCACCGGCGACGCCGCCCGCATGCTTCCCGGCCCCTGTCCCTGCGGCAGCCCGCTGCGCCGCCTCGGCCCCATCGTCGGCCGCATCGACCGCTCCGGGGCCGTTCCCCGCATCGTCAACCCACCAAAAGGCAAGGCCAACCGCCCATGAGAGAACTCGTCGCCCGCATAAACGAAACCCTGGCCCGGGGCCGCTCCCTGGTCGCGGCCACCATCGTCACCAACGAGGGCTCCACGCCCCGCACCGCCGGCTCGAAGATGCTCGTCTTCGCCGACGGCGGCATCGCCGGCACCGTTGGCGGCGGACTGTCCGAAGGCCTGGTCATCGCCGCCGCGCCGGAGGTCTTCGCCACCGGACAGGCCCGGCTCATGGATTTCGACATGACCGGCCAGGCGGCCAAGGGGGCCGACCTCATCTGCGGCGGCCGCATGCGCGTGTTCCTGGAACGCCTGGACCCCGAACCGGCCACCCTGGCCCTCTACGGGGCCCTGTCCGGCCTGCTGGACCGGGGCGGCCGCGGCCTGCTGGTCACGGCCCTCGACGCCCCCGGGGCGCCGGACCGCTGCCTTCTGCTGCCGGACGGCGGCCTCGTCGGCCCGGACCCGGGCGAAACCGTCCTGGCCGAGGCCCGGAAACAGGGGCGCGGCATCATGGCCCCCATCGTCATGGACTGCGCCGGCCGGCGCCATTACCTGGAGCCGGCCCTGGCCCCCGATCCGCTCATCATCTGCGGGGGCGGCCACGTCAGCCGGCCCACGGCCCAGATCGCCGCCATGGTCGGCTTCCGGGTCACGGTCCTCGACGACCGCGAGGAATTCGCCAGCCCGGAACGCTTCCCCTTCGCCGCGGAAACGGCCGTGGTGGACACCTCCCGGGGATGGCTCGCCGGCCGGGCGGTCGGCCCCGCCGCCTCCGTCGTCATCGTCACCCGGGGACATGCCCACGACTTCGACGCCCTGGCCGAGGCCCTGGCCACCCCGGCCGGCTACATCGGCATGATCGGGAGCCTCCCCAAACGCGATTCGGTCTACGACCGGCTCCTGGCCAAGGGCTTCACCCGGGAGGACCTCGGCCGGGTCAAAAGCCCCATCGGCCTGGAGATCGCCGCCGAAACCCCGGAGGAGATCGCCGTGAGCATCGTGGCCGAACTCATCGAATGCCGGGCGAACCGCCGGCCATGACGCCTCCGGACACCTGCGCCGTCATCCTGGCCGGGGGGCTGTCCTCGCGCATGGGCTCCCGGTTCAAGCCCCTGCTCACCCTGGCCGGCGTCTCCGCCCTGGCCCTCGTGGCCGACACCTTCCGCCGGGCCGGCGTGACGGACATCGTCGTGGCCACCGGGCACCGCGCCCTGGAGGTCACGGCCGAGGCCACGCGCGTCGGCATCCGCGCCGTGCACAACCCGGACTACGAAACCGGCATGTTCTCCACGGTCAAGGCCGGACTGGCCGCCGTGCCGCCGGACGTCTCGCGGGTGTGCCTGACGCCGGTGGACGTGCCCCTTTTCCGGCCGGCGACCGTGGCGCGGCTGCTCGACCGGCTGGCCCGCCACGGCGCGCCCCCCGTGGTCTACCCCGCCTTTTTCGGGGAACGCGGCCATCCGCCCTGCCTGTCCGCCGCGGTCCTCCCGGCGGTCCTGGCCCACACCGGCGACGGCGGGCTGCGCCAGGCCCTGGCGCCCTTCGCCTTCGAGGAGGTGCCCGTTGCCGACGCCAACATCCTGGCCGACATGGACACCCCCGAGGACTACGCCGCGCTGCGCGCCCTGGCCGAACGCCGCGACATCCCGACCCCGGCCGAGGCCGAGGCCCTCCTGGCCATCGAGGGCGTCCCGCCCCAGGGGCTGGCCCACGGCCGGGGGGTGGCCGCCGTGGCCGTGGCCCTGGCCCGGGCCCTGGAGGCGGCGGGCGAACGCCTGGACATCCCCCTGGTCAAGGCCGCCGCCCTGCTCCACGACGTGGCCAAGGGGAACCCGCGTCACGAGGAGGCCGGCGGCCGGCTCCTCGACGCCCTCGGCTTCCACCGGGCCGCGGCCATCGTGGCCGCCCACCGGGACTGCGAGCCGGCCGGGGACGCCCCCCTGACGGAACGCGAGATCGTCTACCTGGCCGACAAGTTCGTCTTCGGCCGCTGGCTCGTGCCCGTGGCCTCCCGGTTCGGCCAGAAGCTCGAACTTTTTGGCGACGACCCCGAGGCGGCCGCGGCCATCGTCCGGCGCCGGGAAAACGCCCTGCGCGTCCTCGCCCGTGTCGAGGCCCGGATCGGGGCCAAGGCCGAAACGGTCATCGACGCGGCCGGCTTCCGGCCCGGCCCCCCGCCCCCGCAAGCCTACGAGGCCGCCAGAAAGGCGGCCGGGAAACGCCGCCGCGCCCCGTCCGGGGCCTGACCGCCTCTCCGGTGCCGCCGCCCCGGGGGAAGACAGGGACGGGGGAAACGCGCTAGTAAGACGCCACGCGCCCTTTGGCGGCGCACGGGAGGGAAAGGCGTTGAGCACCGTTTTTCTGATGCGGCACGGGGCCATCGTCCAGCGGGACCCCCGCCGGTTCATCGGCCAGACCGACCTGCCCCTGACCGGGGAGGGGCGGACCCAGGCCGGGTTGTGGCGCGAGGCCCTGGCCGACGTGCCCTTCGTGGCCGCCCTGGCCTCGGACCTGTCGCGCTGCCTGGAAACCGCGTCCATCGTCCTGGCCGGCCGGGGCCTGTCCGCGCGGCCGGAACCGCGTCTTCGCGAGGTCGATCTCGGGGCCTGGGAAAACCTCACCGTCGAGGAAGTCCAGGAACGCTTCCCCGGGGCCTACGAACGCCGGGGCGACGACCTGACGGGCTTCGCCCCCGAGGGCGGTGAGAGCTTCGCCGAGGTCCAGGCCCGGGCCGTGGCCGCCCTCGGCGAACTGGCCGGTCTTGAGGGCAACGTCCTGGTCGTGGCCCACGGCGGCGTCAACCGCTCCCTGCTGTGCCACGCCCTGGGCCTGGACCTGACCCGGCTTTTCCGCCTGGAGCAGGGATACTGCCGTCTGAACATCCTGAAGATCACCCCGGAGCTGTGGCGCGTCCAGGCCGTGAACCTCGCGCCCGTGCCGCCCTGGAGATTCCCCGGCCCGGCCTGAGTCCGCCGCCGGGACGGCAGGCGGCGCGGACGCGTTGACAAGGCGCGCCCGGCGTGGAATGGCATGGAATCATGATCCTCCGCCCCGTCCTCCTGCTGGCCGCGTGCGTCCTTTTGGCGGCCTGCTCCGGCGAGAAGCCCGAAACGGCCGGGACGCCCCGGCTCGTCGAAACCGTTCTGCGCCCGGTCGCCGGCCGCGACGTGGCCGAATGCCGCTCCTTTCCGGCCCAGGTGGAATCCGCGCGAAGCGTCATCCTGGCCAGCAAGGTCTCGGGCACGGTGCTTTCCGTCTCGGCCCGGGAGGGCGACCTGCTGCGGGCCGGGCAGCCCATCCTGCGCCTCGACGACAAGGACCTGGCCAGCCAGGAGCAGGGACTCGCCGCCTCGCGGGAAGAGGCCTCGAGGGAACGGCAGGCCCTGGCCGCCAAGGCGAACCTGGCCCGGACGACCATGGAACGGCTGGGCCGGCTGCTGGCCCAGAAGGCGGTCAGCCAGGAGGATTACGACCGGGCCCGGGCCGACCACGAGGCGCTCTCCCGCCAGGTCGAGGCCGCCTCGGCCAAGGAGGCCGCCATCACCTCCAGGCTCGGGGAACTGGCCGCCCTGCGGGCCTACACCCGCATCGACGCGCCCTTCGACGGCATCCTGGCCCGGCGCTACGTGGACCAGGGCGCCTTCGTGGGAGCGGGTTCGCCCCTGGCCCTTCTCGACGCGGCCACCGGCGATTTCGAGCTGACCGCCCAGGTCGACGAATCCCTGCTCGCCGTCCCCCGCCAGGGCCAGACCCTGGTGGCCCTGGTGCCCGCCCTGGCCCCCGACCCCTTCGCCGTGACGGTCTCGGCCGTGGTCGGCCGGGTGGACCCGGCCAGCCGGACCTTCAAGCTCAAATGCGCCCTGCCGGCCTCGATCCCCGGCGCCGGAGGGCCGCCCCTGGCCGGCATGTTCGGCCGGGTCTTCGTGCCCGCCCGCACGGTGGCAAAACGCCTCGTGCCCGAGGTCTGCCTCACCCGGCGCGGCGACCTGCCCACGGCCATGGTCGCCGGCGACGACGGCATCCTCCGGTTCCGGGTGGTCAAGACCGGCGGAACCTTCCTGGCCGTGGAGTTCGACGGCCGCACCTACCTGACCGACTCGGAAGCCTTCGGCGACTCCGGCCGGGAACGCTTCGTGGAGGTCGTCAGCGGGCTGGCGGACGGCGAACGCCTGGCCTGCGCCCCGGACGGCGCCCTGCGCGACGGCGACAGGGTGGCCGGAGCGGCCAAATGACCAGCCCCGGCGGCGACGGCCACCACGGCGACTGGCTGGCCCGGCTCACCGCCGTCTTCGTCGACGCCAAGCTCGCGCCGCTGATCGTCCTGGCGGCCATCGCCACCGGCATCCTGGCCGTCTGGGCCACGCCCAGCGAGGAAGAGCCCCAGATCGTCGTGCCCATGATCGACATCCACGTGTCCATGCCCGGCGCCACCCCGAAGGAGGTGGAGCACCGGGTCGTCGGCCCCATGGAGAAGATCCTGTGGGAGATACCGGGCGTGGAATACGTCTATTCCACGGCCTCGGACGGCGAGGCCCTGGCGGTGGCCCGCTTCGCCGTGGGTTCGGACACGGAAAAGGCCGTGGTCGCCACCTACGCCAGACTCTACCAGCACCTGGACTGGATTCCGCCGGGCTGCGGCAGGCCCATCCTGAAACCCCGCTCCATCGACGACGTGCCCGTGCTGGTGGTGGCCTTCTGGGGCGGCCCCTACGACTCCAGGCAGCTGCGCACGATGGCCAACGCGGTCAACGACGAGGTGCGCCGCATCCCCGGGGTCGGCGAGACCACCGTCACCGGAGGGCGCCGGCGGGCGGTCATGGTGGAGCCCGACCCGGACCGGCTGCGCGCCCAGGGGCTCGACGCGGCGGACATCCTCGAGGCCGTCGGCCTGCAAAACGCCGGGAGCGCCGTGGGCGAGGCCTTCCAGGCCGGCGGGACCGTGTCGGTGCGCCTGGACAACTTCTTCCGCACCGAAAAGGAGCTGTCCCGGGCCGTGGTGGCCATGCGCGCCGGCCGGCCGGTCTACCTGGCCGACGTGGCCGCCGTGCGCGACGGCTCCGACGAGCCCGGGGACTACGTGTTCCTGGCGCCGGGCCGGGATCTCGCCCCGCCGGGCGCCAACCCCGGCCGGACCTTTCCGGCCGTGACCCTGGCCGTGGCCAAGCGGGCCGGGGAAAACGCCACGCGCATCGCCGGGGAGGCGCTGCGCCGCATCGAGGGGCTGCGCGGCCGCATCCTGCCGGCGGACCTCGGCGTCACCGTCACCCGCGACCTCGGCGAGACGGCCCGGCACAAGGTCGACGAACTGCTGCTCCACCTCGCCCTGGCCGCCGTCACCGTGGGCGGGGTGGTGGCCCTTTTCCTCGGGGCGCGGGCGAGCCTGGTGGTCATGGTGGCCGTGCCGGTGACCCTGGCCGTGACCCTGGCCACCTACTGGCTCATGGGCTACACGCTCAACCGGGTCACGCTCTTCGCCCTGATCTTCTGCATCGGCATCCTGGTCGACGACCCCATCGTGGACGTGGAGAACATCGTGCGCCACCTGGGGATGCCCGGCTCGCGGGAAAAGCCCCTGTCGCGGGTGGTCGTCGAGGCCGTCGGCGAGGTGCGCGCGCCCCTCGTCCTGGCCACCTTCACGGTCATCGCCGCCATCGCCCCCATGGCCCACGTCGGCGGGCTCATGGGGCCGTACATGCGGCCCATGCCCGTCGGCGCCACGGTGGCCATGCTGCTGTCCATGGCCGTGGCCTTCCTCATCACGCCGTGGACGGCCAAGCGGATCCTGCGGCCGCCGTCCGGGCACGCCGCGCCCCACGCCGGGGTTCCGGACGACCCGGGCACCCGGCTCTACCGCCGGCTGATGGACCGGCTGCTGCGGCGCCCGGCGTGGCGCCGGGCCTTCCTCGGCCTGGTGGCCCTCCTCTTCCTGGGGGCCTGCGCCCTTTTTCCGGCCAGGGCCGTGCTGGTCAAGATGCTCCCCTTCGACAACAAGAACGAATTCTCCGTGATGGTGGACATGCCCCGGGGCACCACCCTGGAACGCACCGCCGCCGTGTCCCGGGAGCTCTCCGACGCCCTGCTGGCCATGCCCGAGGTGACCCGGACGGTCGTCTACGCCGGCACGGCCGCGCCCATGACCTTCAACGGCCTGATCCGCCACTACTACCTGCGCCGGGGCCAGAACGAGGCCGAAATCGCCGTCAACCTGCTGCCCAAGAGCCGGCGCTCCCCGCAAAGCCACGACATCGCCAAGGCCGCCCGGGAGGCCCTGGCCCCCGTGGCCGCCCGGCACGGGGCCAGACTCAAGATCGCCGAGGCGCCGCCCGGCCCGCCCGTGCTCCAGACCCTGGTGGCCGAGATCCGCGGCCCGACCGACGCCGCCCGGCTGGCCGTGGCCCGGCAGGTCCGCGACATCATGCGCGGCACCCCGGACGTGGTGGACGTGGACTGGTACGTGGACGATCCCCGGCCCGAACGCACGATCCGCATCGAGCGGGACAAGGCCCTGGCCGCCGGCGTGGACCCTGACCGGGCCCTGCGGGACCTGACGGCGAGCCTCTCGGGCACCGTGGCCGGGCTGCTCCACGACGCCGAGGCGCGGGAGGACGCGCCCATCGTGGTGCGTCTGCCCCTGCGCGAGCGGGCCGACGCCCGGGCCCTGGAGGCCGTGGCGGTGCGCGGCGAGGGCGGCCGCACGGTGTCCCTGGACCAGATCGCCACGATCCGCGAAGGCGAGGCGCCCTCGGCCATCTATCACAAGAATCTCGTGCCCGTGGTCTACGTCACCGGCGACGTGGCCGGCCGTGAGGAGAGCCCGATCTACGCCATGTGGCGCGTCAACGACGCCCTGGCGGCCCTGGGGGCCGGGGACGGGGGGGCCTGGGGGGCGACGGGCGGGACGGCGCTTCCCATCCACTGGACCGACCCGCCCGGAACGACCTTCGAGCCGAGCCTCACCTGGGACGGGGAGTGGCGCATCACCTACGAGGTCTTCCGGGACATGGGCCTGGCCTTCGCCGTGGTCATGGCGCTCATCTTCGTCCTGACCGTGGGCTGGTTCGGGTCCTACACCACGCCGCTGGCCATCATGGCGCCCATCCCCTTGTCGCTTATCGGCATCATTCCGGCCCACGCCCTGGCCGGGGCCTTTTTCACGGCCACGTCGATGATCGGGTTCATCGCCGGGGCGGGCATCGTGGTGCGCAACTCGATCATCCTGGTGGACTTCATCGAACTGCGCCGCGGCGAGGGCGCAAGCCTCGAGGAGGCGGTGGAGGAGGCCGGGGCCGTGCGGTTCCGCCCCATGCTGCTGACGGCCATAAGCGTCGTGGCCGGCGCCTTCGTGATCCTGTTCGACCCGATCTTCCAGGGGCTGGCCATCTCGCTCATGGCCGGCGAGGTGGCGGCCACGGTGTTTTCGCGCATGGTCGTGCCGGTGCTCTACTACCTGGACGCCCGCCGGACCACGGCGGCCTGACCCTCCGTCGCCGGCCTGCCTCCCGGGGCCGCCGGCGGCTCCGGGAGGACGGCTTGACCTTTTGCGTCCGACCATTATAGTTGAAATTTGTTTGATCACGCGCACCCGATCTCCCGAGCGGCCTTCGGGCCGCTTTGACGCGGCCTGCGACGTACGGTGCGCCCCGTCCCGTCCGGGGGACCGGCCCCGCCGGAGGCATCACGCCCACCGGGCCGGCATGGCCGCGGCCTCGATCCGGCCCGGCCCACTGGCCAAGGAGTGCCATGCGGATCAGCAAGTTCGCCATTCCCGAGATCATCTTCGGCCGGGGCAGCATCGCCCACCTGGCGTCCTGCGCCAAACGCCTGGGCGCGCGCCGCGTGCTCCTGGTCAGCGACCAGGGGCTGGTGGGGGTCGGCTGGGTCGACCGGATCATGGACATCCTGCGGGACAACGGCCTGGAATGGATCTATTTCGACGCCGTCAGCTGCAACCCCCGCGACTACCAGATCCATGCCGGCGCCGAGTTCTACGTGCGCGAACGGGCCGACGTGATCATCGCCGTGGGCGGCGGCAGCCCCATGGACGCGGCCAAGGGCATCGCCACCATCGCCGGCAACGGCGGCCGCATCAACGACTACGAGGGCGCCAACCGCATCATGCGGCCCCTGCCGCCCATGATCTTTCTGCCGACCACGGCCGGCTCAGGCTCGGACATTTCCCAGTTCGCCATCATCACCGATGTCGAGCGCCAGGTGAAAATGTCCATCATCAGCCGCTCCCTGGTGCCCAACGTCTCCATCATCGACCCGCTGGTGCTCCTGACCAAAAGCGAGGAGCTCATCATCGCCTCGGCCATCGACGCCTTCGCCCACGCCGTGGAATCCTACCTGTCCCTGCTGTCCTCGCCCTTCACCGAGATCCAGGCCCTCAAGGCCATCCGGCTCATCGTCAAGAACCTGCGCCCGGCCCTGGCCGACCGTTCCATCGAGGCCCTGGAGAACCTGAGCATCGCCGCCACCTCGGCCGGCATGTCCTTTTCCAACGCGGGGCTCGGCGTGGGCCATTCCCTGGCCCATTCCCTCGGCGGCATGTTCGACGTGCTCCACGGTCTGGTCCACCCCATCCTCCTGCCGCCGGTCATGCGCTTCAACCTCAAGACGAGCGTGGACAAGCTGGCCGACATCGGGCGCATCGTGTGCGGCCCGCGCATGTGCTCGGACGAATACATCGCCATGGCCGGCATCAGCTGGCTGGAACGCTTTTTCGCGGACCTCGGCGTGCCGGTGCGCCTGCGCGAGATCCTGCCGGACAGCGGCTGCCTGGAAACCATCGCCAAGACGGCCGTCAACGACGCCTGCACCCTGACGAACCCCCGGCCCGCCAGCTGGGAATCCCTGCTCGGGGTCTGCCAGGAGGCCTGGTAATGCCCTGGCGGGCGCCTTCCCTCGAGGACCTCATCGGCATCGAGCACAGCAAGCTGGGATTCTTCCAGGAGCTGCGCCAGACCATCGAGGCGCTCAAGGACGCCAACGCCCAGTCCTCCCAGCGCCGCCGGGAGATCGCCGCCATCCTCGACGGCATCACCGACCTGATGATGGTGCTGACGCCGGACCTGCGCATCCTGTCCGTGAACCACGTCTTCCGCCAGACCTTCCCGGACCCGGCCCCGGAGGGGAAGTTCTGCCACCAGGTCTTCCGCGGCGAGGACACGCCCTGCCCGGACTGCCCGGCCCTGAAGTCCCTGCGCGCGGGGACCATCTGCCGGGAGACGGCCATCTTCAAGATCGGCGGGAAATACATCCAGTTCGACATGGTGGCCTCGCCCATTCCCCATCCCGACGACCCGGCGCCGCGCCTGCTGGTCTTCAAGCGCGACGTGACCCGGGAAAAGGAATACCAGGCCAAGTTCTTCCAGGCCGAAAAGATGGCCACCATCGGCATGCTGGCCACGGGCGTGGCCCACGAGGTCAACAACCCCCTGACCGCCATCTTCGGTTTCGCCGAGGGCCTGCGCCGCCGGCTCCCGGCCCTGCGCGAGAAGGTGGACACCGGGGTCATGGACGACGTGGAGGACTACGTGATGACGATCCTGCGGGAATGCCGCCGCTGCCAGGACATCGTCACCACGCTGCTGACGTTTAGCCACCACAAGACCGTGAGCTTCTCGCCCGTCTCCCTCAACGCCGTGGTCAAGGACACCCTCAAGCTCCTGCGCAGCCACCTCAAGCAGCGCAACCAGGCCAAGATCACCGTCCGCGTGAACCTGTGCGAGCACCTGCCCATGGTCAAGGGGGACGAGCACCAGATCAAGCAGGTGATGCTCAACCTCCTCGTCAACGCCATGGACGCCATCACCGGCCCCGGCAGCATCGTCATCACCACCTACCAGTCCACCCCCGAGGCGGTGTGCCTGTCCGTGGAGGACACCGGATGCGGCGTCGCCCCGGAAAACGCGGACAAGCTCTTCGAACCGTTTTTCACCACCAAACGGGCGGGCAAGGGCATCGGGATCGGCCTTTCCACCTGCATGTCCATCGTTCAGAAACACCACGGGGAAATCAAGGTCCAAAGCCAGCCCGGCCAGGGTTCGGTCTTTACCGTGAAACTGCCCGTCAACCCGGATACGACACATCGTGACTAGCCCCTACTCCGTGCTGGTGGTGGACGACGAACCGTCCATCGGCAAGCTTTTGAAGAAGGAACTGTCCTCCCCCGCCCGCACCGTGTCCGCCGTGGAGACGGCCCACCAGGCCCGGGAGACGCTACGCCGCAACACCTACGAGGTCGTGGTGCTCGACCTGCGCCTGCCCGACGCCGACGGACTGGACCTGCTGGTGGAGATCCGCCAGTACCAGCCCGACGTGGAGGTCATCATCATCACCGGCCACGGCAACATCGACAGCGCCGTGGAGGCCATGAAGCTCGGGGCCTACGACTACATCACCAAGCCCTTCAACCTGGAGGAGCTGGAACTGATCGTCGACCGGGCCTACCAGCGGGCCATGCTGCGCTTCGAAAACCGCCAGCTCAAGCACGCCCAGGACCGCAGCCAGCCCCAGCAGATCGTGGGCAACTCCGCGGCCATCAAGCAGATCCGCTTCCTCATCGAAAAGGTCGCGCCCACCGACGTGCCGGTTTTGATCACCGGCGAGTCCGGGTCCGGCAAGGAGGTGGCGGCCACGGCCATCCAGGCCCGCTCCAGGCGGGCGGACAAGCCCTACGTCATCAAGAACTGCGCCACCCTCCAGAAGGAACTGGCCCGGTCCGAGCTCTTCGGCTACGTCAAGGGCTCCTTCACCGGCGCCACCGAGAACCGCGAAGGCCTCATGACCTTCGCCAACAAGGGGACGCTTTTCCTCGACGAGATCGGCGAGCTGCCCATGGAGGTCCAGGCCTCGCTGCTGCGCACCCTGGAGAACAAGACCTACCGCCGGGTCGGCGACAAGGACGAACGCACCACCGACCTCCGGCTCATCTTCGCCACCAACCGCAACCTGGCCAGGGAGGTGGAGGCCGGCCGCTTCCACGAGGCCCTCTACCACCGCATCAACGTCTTCAACATCGAGCTGCCGCCGCTGCGGGAGCGCAAGGAGGACATCCCGCTTCTGGTCGAATACTTCCTCGGCCGGACCCAGGGCGGGGTGGGCTTCCGCGTCTCGGACCGGGCCATGGCCTGCCTGATCAACTACAACTGGCCGGGCAACATCCGCGAGTTGCGCAACGTCATCGAGCGCGGGGTCATTTTGGCCGAGGGCGGCGTCATCACCGAAAACGCCCTCCCCCGGGAGCTCTCCATGCAGACCGAGGGGGACAACGACTTCCTGTCCCTGGAGGCCGTGGAGCGGGAGCATATCGCCAAGGTTCTGGCCTGCTTCGGCAACAATCGCACCCTCGCCGCCACGGCCCTGGGCATCTCGCGCAAGACGCTGTACCGCAAGATCCGCGAATACGACATCATGTGAGCCGGCCGGCCGGCGGGGGCCGGATTCTGCTATTTTTCACATAATGACCCACGGCCGGTCACCATTGAGACAAAAGGTGACAGCCACCCGACAGGCCGTGTGACACGGCCGGCCGCCCCGCGCGCCACGGTCCGCCTCCGTCCCGGGCCAGCCGCGGCCCCGCCGATATTCTTTTTCAGATCAGCGTATTAAAAAACAACCTGCCGTTCCCGGCCGTTCCCTCCCCGTCGCGCGAACCGCTGCGAATCCCCTCCCCGGAGCGGATTTTAGGTATGCATTTTGCTCTTTTTGGAAATCGTAACCTGCCGCGCGACCCGGGTCGGCGGACCGGATCGCGCGACGCCACGCCGCAGGCGCGGGATGACGTGTTTTTTTCCCGAAAAAACGGCGTCCCGCGATCGGCCACCGAAAGGAGCACGGCGATGAGAAGTCGTCTTTCGGCCATTTGCGCGGCCCTCGGGTTTTTCCTCCTGGGGCCGCTTCCGGCGCGCCCGGGGATCTGCGCCGAACCGGCCAGCTACGTCGGCAGCCAGGTCTGCGCCGGCTGTCATCCCGACGAGCACGCAACCTTCCTCAAGTATTCCAAAAAGGCCCATTCCTCCAAAAGCCTGCGCCTGATGGCCAAGGGGCTCGACCAGGAGGAGATGGCCGGCTGTTTCGGCTGCCACACCACGGGCTACGGCAAGCCCGGCGGCTTCGTGAGCTTCGCCGCCACCCCCGACCTGGCCGACGCCGGCTGCGAGGTCTGCCACGGGCCGGGCTCGGTCCATGCCGCCTCGTCCGATCCGGCCGACATCAAGGGCAAGCTCTCGGTGACCGACTGCCAGGGCTGCCACAACGCCTCGCGGGTCCGGGCCTTCGGCTACAAGCCGCTGCTGCGCGGCGGCGCCCACTGACGCCCCCGGCGGCGCCCGATCCGAACCGAACAACCAGTCCGCGGGGCGTCCCGGCCTGCACACGAGGCGGGACGCCCCCGAACGGGAGGCGCACATGCTCAGACGCAACAGTTCCATCGGTTCCAGGGCCCTGCTCCTGGTTTCCCTGGTCAGCGCCCTCACCATGGCCGGGCTGTTTTTGGCCAACGCCTTCTGGCAGCGCCAGCTGACCCTGGAGCGCACCCGGGAATCGGCCCTGCGCTCGGCCGAGCTCATCGAACTGGTCGTCAGCGAGCCCATGCTCCTTGGCGACAACGAGGCGACCACCGCCCAGTTCGCCAAGATCGCCAACAGCGGCAGGCGCTCCAAGGCCTTCATGACCGATTTCGCCGGCAACGTGACCTACGGCACGGACCTTTCCCTCCTGCGAAAGCCCCTGGCCGAGGCCGTGCCGCTTCGGGGCCTGCCCGAACTGCTCGCGCCGGCGCTTGCCTCCGGCAAGGAGGCCGAACGCCTGCTCGAAACGGAGACGGGCGCCTCCTTCGTCACGGTGCGGGCCATCAAGAACGCCCCCGAATGCCACCATTGCCACGGTTCCAAACGGGAGGTCCTGGGAACGCTGGCCACCGTCGAGGATGTCACGCCGGAAATGCGGGCGCTGCGCGCCAACCAGATCAAGGCCGCCCTGCTTTCCCTGGGCGGCCTGGCCGTTCTGGTGGGCGCCCTGTTCCTTTTCATGAAGCGGACCATCATCGACCGGCTGAGCTTCCTCTCCTCCCACAGCGAACGCATCGCCACGGGGGACATGGACGCCTGTCTGGAGATTCACGCCCGGGTCGACCGCAACATGCAGGGCGGCCGCATGGACGAGATCGGCATCCTGGGCGACGCCCTGTGCACCCTGGTCGACAATCTCAAGCAGAAAATCGTCGAGGCCGACACCAAGAGCCGCGAGGCCCGGACCGAGGCCGAGCGCGCCGGGACCTGCCTGGCCGAGGCCGAGGCGGCCAAGGAGGCGGCGGTTTCGGCCAAACGCGAGGGCGCGGTCCAGGCCGCCCGGTCCCTGGAGGGCGTCCTGGCCCATCTGGGCGAGGCCACGGAAGCCCTGACCGAACGGGTGCGGCTGGC
This sequence comes from uncultured Desulfovibrio sp., assembly GCA_964576235.1. Lineage (GTDB taxonomy): Bacteria > Desulfobacterota > Desulfovibrionia > Desulfovibrionales > Desulfovibrionaceae > Solidesulfovibrio. The sequence continues at coordinate 14,215 of CAZNUQ010000013.1, read as the reverse complement.
CAGCAGCGGCGCCTCCACGCAAAAGGACGCCGCCCAGGAAACCTCCCTGGCCATCGGCGAGATGAACACCGTGGTGATGGAGGTGGCGAAAAACGCGGCCGACGCCGCGAACACGGCCCAGCAGGCCCGGCAACACGCCCTGGACGGCTCCAGGACGGTGCTCGAGCTGGTCTCCTGCATCGGCGGGGCGCGGGAAAAGGCCATGGCCCTTCGCGAGGACATCACCGCCCTCGGGCAGGAGGCCCAGGGCATCGGGGCGATCATCAACGTCATCACCGACATCGCCGACCAGACCAACCTCCTGGCGTTAAACGCCGCCATCGAGGCCGCCCGGGCCGGCGAGGCCGGCCGGGGATTCGCCGTGGTGGCCGACGAGGTCAGAAAGCTCGCCGAAAAAACCATGGCCGCCACCCGGGAGGTGGAGACCGCCATCACCGGCATCCAGCTCGGCACCAAGCAGCACGTCATCAGCGTGGAGGCCGCGGCCTCGGCCATCGAGACGGCCTCGGGGCTGGCCAAGCGCTCGGGCGACGCCCTCTCGGGCATCGTCGACCTGGTCGGCGCCTCCTCCGACCAGGTCCAGGCCATCGCGGCCGCGGCCGAACAGCAGTCGGCGGTCAGCGAGGAGATCAACCGCACCGTGGAGTCGATCACCCGCATCTGCCAGGACACGGCCGAGGCCATGAACGCCTCGGAGACGGCCGTTTCCTCCCTCGCCCGGGAAGCGGACAACCTGCAGCGGGTCATCGAGGAGATGCTGGCCTGATTCCCGCCGGCCGGGCAACGCCCCTCCGGCCGCGAGCCATTCCGGACGGCGGGCCCCGCGGGGTCCGCCGTCCTTTTTTCCGCATCCCCCCCGCAAAAGGAGGATGCGCCCCTTGGTGAAATGTGGTACGCTGAGGAAAATATTTCTAGCCCGACACCCCAAGCGGGGTTTCCCCGTTCCGAAAAGCGGGTGGCATTTTGACCCATTTTTTCCCGCCGGCTAGCGCACTTTGTCTTTTGTCCTGTAACTATTTTGATTCATAGTCTTTTCTAAGACGTCCCGATCCGCTCCCCTGCCCTGCATGCCCCCGGCGTTCCCCGAGCACCCCAGCCGTGCCCGCCGTGGGCCCGACTGATTTATTTATCTACCTGATTTTTTGATGTTTTTATAGCTGGCCCGGATTTTGCTCAAAGAAAAACGCGAAAAGGAAACCACGGCTAACACCCTGTCATGTAAGGGATGAGGAGGCCATGGGGAGTAGACCCTGACTTTGTGAAAATAATCACAAATTACAGGGGGCGGGACGCAACGCGAGGAACCGCGCCAAGCAAGGGTGTCTCGGTGGAGACTGCTTGCCCGGCTGACGCGAGACCGCGCTTTTTCCAGGAACTCCAAAATGCCACAAGGAGAGGTGCTTCCGTATGCAAAACTCAACTTGTCAAGCGGTGGGCGAATGCCGGGTACCGGAACACGCCGTGCTGCCCCAGCCACTGTATCAGGAAGTGGTGAAGTTCATCGAGTCCCTTCCCCAGAAGGAAGGCCATCTGGTCACCGTGCTTCACAAGGCGCAGAGCGTTTTCGGCTATCTGCCGATTGAAGTGCAGCAGTTCGTCGCCGACCACATGCATGTGCCCCTGTCCCAGGTGTACGGCGTGGTCAGCTTCTACACCTTCTTCACCATGGTGCCCAAGGGCAAATATCCCATCTCCATCTGCATGGGCACTGCCTGCTTCGTCAAGGGCGCCGACAAGGTGGTCCATGCCTTCAAGGAGCAGCTGAAGATCAACATCGGCGACGTCACCTCCGACGGCAAGTTCTCCATCGACACCCTCCGCTGTGTCGGCGGTTGCGCCCTGGCTCCCATCGTCATGGTGGGCGAAAAGGTCTACGGCAACGTCACCCCGGGCCAGGTCAAGAAGATTCTGGCCGATTTCTAGGCCAGCCCAAGGAGCCAACCATGAGCACCATCAAGTCGATAGAAGACCTCAAGGCCAAGCGCGAGGCGATCCTGGCCCGCAATGCCTCCAGAAAAAACAAGACCCTGATCAACGTTTCCCTGGCCACCTGCTCCATCGCCGCCGGCGGCAAGGCCGCCCTCGAGGCCATGCAGGACGAAGTGGCCCAAAACGGCCTGACCGACGTGGAATTCATGCAGTCCGGCTGCATGACCTTCTGCTACGCCGAACCGACCGTGGAAATCACGCTGCCCGGCAAGGAACCCGTGGTTTTCGGCGGCGTGGATGAGACCAAGGCCCGGGCCCTTGTCACCGAGTACGTCATGAAGGGCGAGCCGGTCGAGGGAATCATCCCCGTGACCTACGAACGGGTAGTCCTGTAAAAAATTACCGGGAGACGACGATATGGCAGCGACGACTGATAAAAAGCAGCTTCGGATCGCGACCCGCAACTGCGGCTTCATCGATCCCGAAAGCATTGACGATTACATCGCCCTTCGCGGCTACGAGGGGCTGGCCAAGGTTCTGACCATGGCCCCGGCCGAGGTGGTGGAACTCATCAAGAAGTCCGGTCTGCGCGGCCGCGGCGGCGGCGGCTTCCCCACCGGCGTCAAGTGGGGCATCGCCCTGGCCAACAAGGCCGACCAGAAGTACATGGTCTGCAACGCCGACGAGGGCGACCCCGGCGCGTTCATGGACCGCGCCGTCCTCGAGGGCGACCCCCACTCCGTGGTCGAGGCCATGGCCATCGGCGGCTATGCCATCGGCGCCACCAAGGGCACGGTCTACATCCGGGCCGAGTATCCCCTGGCCATCAAGCGCCTGAAAAAGGCCATCGACGACGCCCGCGCCTACGGCGTCCTCGGCCAGAACCTCTTCGGTTCGGGCTTCGATTTCGACATCGAACTGAAGTACGGCGCCGGCGCCTTCGTGTGCGGCGAGGAAACCGCCCTGATCAAGTCCATGGAAGGCAAGCGCGGCGAGCCCGTGACCAAGCCGCCCTTCCCGGCCCAGTCCGGCTACTGGGACAAGCCCACCATCGTCAACAACGTCGAGACCTTCGCCAACATCCCGGCCATCATCCTCAAGGGCGCCGACTGGTTCTCCTCCATCGGCACCGCCACCTCCAAGGGCACCAAGGTCTTCGCCCTGGCCGGCAAGATCGTCAACGTGGGCCTGATCGAAGTGCCCATGGGCACGACCCTTCGCGATGTCATCTTCGACATCGGCGGCGGCTGCCCCGACGGCAAGAAATTCAAGGCCGTCCAGACCGGCGGCCCCTCCGGCGGCGCCCTGTCCTACAAGGACCTCGACGTGGCCATCGACTACGAGTCCCTGATCGCCCGCAAATCCATGATGGGTTCGGGCGGCATGGTCGTCATGGACGAGGACTCCTGCATGGTCTCCGTGGCCAAGTTCTTCCTCGACTTCACCATGGACGAGACCTGCGGCAAGTGCACCCCCTGCCGCATCGGTTCCAAGCGCCTCTACGAACTCCTCGACAAGATCACCAAGGGTCACGGCACCAAGGCCGACCTGGCCCGGCTGAAGTCCTTGAGCGTCAACATCAAGGACACCGCCCTGTGCGGCCTGGGCCAGACCATGCCCAACCCGATCCTGTCGACCATGGACACCTTCGCCAACGAGTACGAGGCGCATGTCAGCGACAAGAAGTGCCCGGCCCACGTCTGCACGGCCATGCTGACCTACTCCATCGATCCTGCCAAGTGCACCGGCTGCACCCTGTGCTCCAAGGTCTGCCCGGTGGAGTGCATTACCGGCGAGAAGAAGCATCCGCACACCCTCGATGCGTCCAAGTGCATCAAGTGCGGCTCGTGCTACGAGAAGTGCAAATTCGACGCCATCATCAAGGATTAAGGATCAAGGAGGTCCGCAATGTCCATGCTGACAATAACCATAGACGGCAAGACGACGTCCGTGCCGGCGGGCAGCACCATCCTGGATGCCGCCAAGAAGCTGGATATCGACATCCCGACCCTGTGCTACCTCAACCTTGAGGATCTCAAGGTCAACAACAAGGCCGCCTCCTGCCGCGTCTGCGTCGTCGAGGTCGAGGGACGCAAGAACCTGGCCCCGGCCTGCGCCACCCCGGTCACCGACAACATGGTGGTCAAATCCAACACGCTGCGCGTGCTCAACGCCCGCAAGACCGTGCTCGAGCTCATGCTCTCCGACCACCCCAAGGACTGCCTCGTCTGCCAGAAGTCCGGCGAGTGCGAGCTGCAGAACCTGGCCGAGAAGTTCGGCCTGCGCGAGTCCCCCTATGACGGCGGCGAAATGTCCCACTACCGCAAGGACATCTCCCCCTCCATCATCCGCGACATGGACAAGTGCATCATGTGCCGCCGCTGCGAGACCATGTGCAACGAGGTCCAGACCTGCGGCGTGCTCTCCGGCGTCAACCGCGGCTTCACCGCCGTGGTCGCCCCGGCCTTCGAAATGAACCTGGCCGACACCGTGTGCACCAACTGCGGCCAGTGCGTGGCCGTGTGCCCGGTCGGCGCCCTGGTGGAGAACGACAACAGCTGGCAGGTCATCGACGCCCTGGCCGATCCGGACAAGGTCGTGGTCGTGCAGACCGCCCCGGCCGTGCGCGCCGCCCTGGGCGAGGATCTGGGCATGGAGCCCGGCCAGTCCTTCACCGGCAAGATGGCCGCGGCCCTGCGCCGCCTCGGCTTCGACCACGTCTTCGACACCGACTTCGCCGCCGACCTGACCATCATGGAGGAAGGCACGGAGTTCCTGGACCGCCTGACCCGTTTCCTCAACGGCGACAAGACGGCCAAGCTCCCCATCCTCACCTCCTGCTGCCCCGGCTGGATCAAGTTCTTCGAGCACAACTACCAGGACATGCTCGACGTGCCGTCCTCGGCCAAGTCGCCCCAGCAGATGTTCGGCGCCATCGCCAAGACCTACTACGCCGACCTGCTCGGCATCCCCCGCGACAAGCTGGTGGTGGTCTCGGTCATGCCCTGCCTGGCCAAGAAGTTCGAGCGCGCCCGTCCTGAATTCTCCGTGGACGGCAACCCCGATGTCGACATCGTCGTCTCCACCCGCGAGCTGGCCCGTCTCATCAAGCGCATGAACATCGACTTCGCCGGCCTGCCCGACGAGGACTTCGACGCGCCCCTGGGCGAGTCCACCGGCGCGGCCCCGATCTTCGGCGCCACCGGCGGCGTCATCGAGGCGGCCCTGCGCACGGCCTACGAACTGGCCACCGGCGAGACCCTGGAGAAGGTGGACTTCGAGGACGTTCGCGGCCTGGAAGGCGTGAAGAAGGCCACCGTGAAGGTCGGCCCCCACGAGCTGGTCATCGGCGTGGCCCACGGCCTGGGCAACGCCAGGAAGCTCCTCGACCGCGTGCGCGCCGGCGAGACCTTCCACGCCATCGAAGTGATGGCCTGCCCCGGCGGCTGCATCGGCGGCGGCGGACAGCCCTTCCACCATGGCAACATGGAGCTCCTCAAGCTGCGCACCAAGGTGCTCTACGACGAGGACGCGGGCAAGCCCCTGCGCAAGTCGCACCAGAACCCCTACATCATCGAACTCTACGAGAAGTTCCTGGGCAAGCCGCTTTCCGAGAAGTCGCATCATCTGCTGCACACCCACTACTTCAAACGCCAGCGCCTCTAGTGTGACACGAGGACGTCGGGAGGGGCCACCGCCCCTCCCGGCCCCTCCCGTCCGGGGGAACGACGCGATTCCCCCTGGCCGGAGGGAAGGCGATCCTCGCCTGGCCGTTCATTTCCATCCGGTTGGGAGAGCTTGACGAGCCGATCACAGTTGCTTCCGGCATGACGGTGGGTGGATCCCCAATGCATTCCACCTCGTCCGGAACAAGCCCGATTGCTCTCATCGGGCGCGTCGGGGCCGGCGGGCGCGGCCGTCCCCGCGGTCCCTGCCCCGACGCGCGTGATCTTTGGAAACGTCCGTGCTACCATAGCCGCCGCAGCATCTGCCGGATGGCCGGATGGTCCGGTCTCCGACAGACGCACTGGGCCGCCATTCGGGGAGTTGGCTTCATGCGACAGGATAGCGATGCCCTGGGAGTGAAGCCGCTCCCCGAGGGTGCCCTTTACGGCATTCACACGTTGCGGGCCGTCGAAAATTTTCCCATTTCCGGATACGGACTTTTCCCTGAATTCCTCAGGGCCTACGCCATGGTCAAGGCCGCCTGCGCCCTGGCCAACCAGGAGGCCGGCCACCTCGACCCCCTGCGGGCCGAAGCCATCGTCGCGGCCTGCCGGGAGATCGCCGAAGGCCGCCACGACGGCCAGTTTCCCGTGGACCCCTTCCAGGGCGGCGCCGGCACCTCCACCAACATGAACGTCAACGAGGTGGTGGCCAACCGCGCCCTGCAACTCCTCGGCCGCGAACCCGGGGACGCCGCCTTCCTCTCGCCCCTTGGCCACGTCAACCTGCACCAGTCCACCAACGACACCTACCCCACGGCCCTCAAGGTCGCGGCCCTGTGGCTCCTGAAGGATCTCGAAGCCGCCACGGCCCGGCTCCAGGAGGCCTTCCAGGAGAAGGAGGCCGCCTTCGCCCACGTGGTCAAGGTCGGCCGCACCGAACTCATGGACGCCGTGCCCATGACCCTCGGCATGACCTTCGGGGCCTTCGCCGAGGCCCTCTCCCGGGACCGCTGGCGCATCTTCAAGTGCCGCGAGAGGATCAAGCAGGTCGGCCTCGGCGGCACGGCCATCGGCACGGGCCTCGGCGCGCCCCGCGAATTCATCTTCCGGGCCGCCGAGCACCTGCGCAACCTGACCGGCCTGCCCGTGTCCCGGGCCGAAAACCTCGTGGACGCCACGGCCAACATCGACTGCCTCGTGGAAGTGTCGGGCATCCTCTCGGCCTTCGCCGCCAACCTCCTGAAGATCGCCTCGGATTTGCGCCTCCTGGCCAGCGGCCCGTCCACCGGCCTCGGCGAGATCACCCTGCCGGCGCTCCAGGCCGGCTCGTCCATCATGCCCGGCAAGGTCAACCCGGTCGTTCCCGAGTGCGTGGGACAGGTGGCCCTGCGGGTCATGGCCAACCACCAGGCCGTGACCCTGGCCGCCGGCCTGGGGCAGCTCGAAATCAACCAGTACCTGCCGCTGGTCGCCCACGCCCTGCTCGAATCCCTGCGGCTGCTGCGCCAGGCCGCCTCGGTCTTCGCCGAAAAATGCGTGGCCGGCATCGTGGCCAACGAGGACCGTTGCGCCACCCTCGTGGCCGCGAGCCCGGCCCTGGCCACGGTGCTCGTGCCGGCCCTCGGGTACGAAACCGTCGCCGGCCTGCTCGCCGAGGCCAGGGAAGCCGGCGTCCCCCTGGCCGAACATCTTTCCCGGCGCGGCATCCTCGACGCAAAGGCCGCCGCCGACCTGCTCTCGCCCCGGCGCATGCGCAAGCTGGGGCACGAGCCCGGGGACCTCGAGGGCATCCGCCGGCCGGCGGCGCCCCGGCCGGACGAAGGGGAGGCGCAATGAACGGAAACCTCGAAAAGGACGGGGAGGCGCGCATCCTCCACGGTCTGGCCGAGGCCGGCCTGCCCGCCCTGCTGGCCCGGGCGGACCGCCTCTTTTTTCACGCCGGCCTCTATTCCAATTTCGCCAGGGATCCGGAGGTGGCCGGGGCCCTGGAAACGGCCCTGAGCCGCCCCGGTTTCGACCGCCTGGACGTGGTGTCCCTGGATCCGGTGTCGCGGCCCCCGTATTGGGACGAATTCCGCGACGTGTTGCGGCGCGGCATGCCCGAGGCCACCATGCACCGGGAGTTCGCCGTCTCCTCCGCCTTCCTCGACGCCCTCGCCTCGCGCCACCCGACCAGGATTCGCCGCTACGTCACCACCGCCCTGCCGCTGGCCCCGATCCTTTTGACCGGCGACCGGATCCTGGCCGGGCATTACGCCCATTCGCCGGTGCCGGCCCCCCTCGGCCTGTGGCTTTGCGTGCCCGCCGACATCCCGGACCTGCTCGAACGGGCCGAAACCGGCGCGGCCCCGGAAACCCTCCCCCCCCAGGCCCGGGGGGCCTTCCGCCTGGTTTGCGAATGCGTGGCCGCCAGAAACGCGGCCCGCCAACTGGCCTGACCCTCCCTGGAGCGACCATGCGCCACCCCGAGATTCGACAACTGCTGTCCGGAGCCGACGATCCCGGCCTTTTTTCCGCCGCCGACGCCCTGTGCCGTCAGAACTTCGGCGACGAGGTCTACCTGCGCGGCGTCATCGAATTCTCCAACCACTGCGAGAACAACTGCCGCTACTGCGGCCTGCGCCGGGCCAATCCCCGGGTGCACCGCTACCGCCTGGAGGTCGCCGACATCCTGTCCTGCCTGGATCTGGCCCGCGAACTCGCCCTGGGCACCGTGGTCATCCAGTCCGGCGACGACAACGCCTACTCCCGGGAGGACATCGGCCGGGTGGTCACCGAGGCCAAAACCCGTTCCGACGTGGCCGTGACCCTTTCCCTCGGCGACCGGTCCGAGGAGGATTTCGCCTTCTGGCGCGAACGCGGCGCGGACCGCTACCTGCTTAAGATCGAGACCTTCGACGAAGCCCTCTACGCCCGCTCCCGGCCGGGCCTCAAGCTCGCCGACCGCCTGGCCCGGGTGGAGGCCCTGCGCCGGGCCGGCTTCGAGGTGGGTTCCGGCGTCATCACCGACCTGCCCGGCATGACCCTGGACATCCTGGCCGACGACCTCCTGCGCCTGTCCGAACTCGATCTGGACATGATCGCGGTCGGACCGTTCGTGCCGAACCCCGACACGCCCTACGGCAACGAGGCCCCCGGCTCGATCCTCACGGCCCTGCGGGCCATGGCCATCCTGCGGCTCCTCAATCCCCTGGCCAACATCCCCTCGACCTCGGCCCTCAACGCCCTGCGCGAGGGAGCCAGGGAACAGGGACTCACCGTCGGGGCCAACGTCGTCATGCCCTCGCTCACCCCGGAAGCGGTGAGCGGCGATTACGCCATCTACCCCGGAAAAAACGTCTTCCGCGCCGACGCCCGGGCCCGGGTCGCGGCCGTGCGCGAGGCCATCCGCCGCGTGGGCCGCGTGCCCTCCACGAGCATCGGCGGCTCCAAAAGGAGAACCCATGGCTGAGTCCGAAACCAAGGCCCCCCGGGGCGTCCGGCTGGTCATCACCCTCGTCGGCCGCCGAAACGCCGGGAAGTCGTCGCTGATCAACGCCATCACCGGCCAGCAGGTGGCCATCGTCTCGGACTTCGCCGGCACCACCACCGATCCCGTGGCCAAGCCCTACGAACTCCTGCCCCTGGGGCCGGTCACCTTCTACGACACCGCCGGCCTCGACGACGTGGGCGAACTCGGGGCGCTTCGCGTCGCGGCCACGAAAAAGGTGCTGTGGCGCTCGGACATCGCCGTGGTGGTGGCCGACGCGGCGGGCCTGACCGACGCCGAGCGGGGCATCATCGAGGACATCCGCCGGCTGGCCATTCCCTTTCTCGTGGTCTTCAACAAGATCGACCAGGCCGCCCCGCCCGAAGCGGACCTCGCCTGGTGCCGCGACCAGGGCATCCGGACGGCCCTCGCCAGCGCCGCCACGGGCGAGGGCGCGGTGGCGGTCAAGGAAGCCATCATGGCCCTGGCCCCGCCCGAGGCCACGAGGGAGCCGGTCCTCGCCGGCGACCTGTTCGGCGAGGGCGACACGGTCGTGTGCGTGGTCCCCATCGACCTGGCCGCGCCCAAGGGCCGGCTCATCCTGCCCCAGGTCCAGGTCCTGCGCGAGATCCTCGACGGCGACGCCGTGGCCGTGACCGTCAAGGAACGCGAACTGGAGGCGGCCCTGGAAAACCTCCGCCGGCCGCCGGCCCTGGTCGTCACCGATTCCCAGGTCATTCTCAAGGTGGCGGGCGACGTGCCCGACGCGATTCCGCTCACCACCTTCTCCACGCTTTTCGCCCGCTACAAGGGCGACCTGCCGACCCTGGCCGCCGGGGCCGAGGCCATCGACCGGCTGCGCGACGGCGACACGGTGCTCATGGCCGAGGCCTGTTCGCACCACGTCCAGGCCGACGACATCGGCCGGGTCAAGATCCCCCGCTGGATTTCGCAGTACACGGGCAAGGACCTGTCCTTCGAGGTGCACGCCGGACACGATTTCCCCGACGACCTGGAGCGGTTCGCCCTGGTGGTCCATTGCGGCGCGTGCATGCTGGGCCGCATGGAGATGCTGCGGCGCATCAAGGAATGCACCCGCCGGGGCGTGCCCGTGACCAACTACGGCGTGGCCATTTCCAAGGTGCAGGGGGTGCTGGCGCGGGTGCTGCGGCCGGTTTTGGGCTGACGGACCGGATCGGCCGGTTGGGCCGGTCCGGCGGTACCCTGAAGGCTCCCGGCCGCTCAATACGGCGGCAGGGCGTAGCCTTTGGGCGAAAGGGTGAAGATCTCGCAGCCGTTTTCCGTGACGCCCAGGGTGTGCTCGAACTGGGCCGAAAGCGAGCCGTCCGCCGTGACCGCCGTCCAGCCGTCGCCAAGAACCCTGACACCGTGCCGGCCGGCGTTGATCATGGGCTCGATGGTAAAGAACATCCCCTTGCGGATGACCTCGCCCTCCCCCGCCCGGCCGTAGTGCAGCACCACCGGCTCGCAGTGGAACTCCCGGCCCAGGCCGTGGCCGGCGAAGTTGCGGACCACGGAAAAGCCCGCTCCCTCGGCGAATTCCTGGATGACATGGCCGATGTCGCCGAAGGTCGCCCCCGGCCGGACCACCTCGATGGCCCGCATCAGGCAGGCATGGGTGACCTCGGTCAGGCGCCGGGCCTCCCCGCTGACGCGCCCCAGGTGGAACATGCGGCTGGCATCCCCGTACCAGCCGTCGCGAATGACCGTGACATCGATATTGACGCAGTCGCCCTCTACCAGGAGCCTTTCGTCCGGAATGCCGTGGCAGACGACCTCGTTGATGGAGATGCAGGTGGCCTTGGGATAGCCCATGTAGCCCAGGGGGGCCGAGACGCCCCCGTGCTCCCGGGTGTAGGCGTCGCAGAGTCGGTCGAGGGTGTCCGTGCTGACGCCCGGGGTCACGAAGGGCGTGATGTGGTCGAGGACCTCGGCCGCCAGACGCCCGGCCCGGCGCATGCACGCGAAATCCTTCGGTCCGTGTGGACGGAGGGGCCGGCGGTCGAGCCCGGAACGCGTTTTTTTCATGTCCGCTTTCCTCCTGCCGGCCGCGTCGGGCCGGTCCGTCCAGGATAGGTCCCCGCCCCGGCCCTGTCCAGGCCGGACCGCGCGCCTTGCATCCGCCGCCGCCCTCCCGTACCGTGGCGGACATGGAACGACCGACCCTGACGCTCAAAAACAACGAGGACCGCCGCCTGCGGGCCGGACACCTGTGGGTGTTCAGCAACGAGGTGGACACGAAAAAAACGCCCCTGACCGCCTTCGCCCCCGGCGAGGCGGCCGTCCTCGCCTCCTCGCGCGGCCGGCCCCTCGGCGTGGCCACGGTGAACCCCGGCTCCCTCATCAGCGCCCGGCTCCTCGACCGGGATCCGGAAACCCCGCTCGACGCGGCATTCTTCCGGCGCCGCCTGCGCGAGGCCCTGGACATCCGCTCCCGCCTCTACCCCACGCCCCATTACCGGCTCCTTTTTTCCGAGGGCGACCATGTCCCGGGACTCGTCCTCGACCGCTACGGCGACGTGGTGGTGGGCCAGCTCAACACCGCCGGCATGGATCGGCTGCGCGACGCCGTGCTGGAGGCGGTGGTGGCCGAACTCGCGCCCGAGGCCGTCATCTGGAGAAACGACAGCCCGGCCCGCGACCTGGAGGGGCTGCCCCGGACCGTGGAGACGGTCCATGGCACGGCCCCGGACACGCTTTGCGTGGTCGAGGAAGGGGCGTCCTTCGCGGTGCCGGCCCTGGCCGGCCAGAAAACCGGCTGGTTCTACGACATGCGCGAGAACCGCACCCGGCTTTGCCGCCTGACGCGCGGGCGGACCGTGCTCGACCTCTTTGCCTACGCGGGGGCGTTTTCCGTGCGCGCGGCGCTTTCCGGGGCGGCCTCGGTCACCTGCCTGGACTCCTCCGAGGCGGCCTGCGCCATGGCCGCGGCCAACGCCGCCCGAAACGGCGTGGCCGACGCGGTGGAGACGGTGCGGGCCGACGCGGCCGCGTTTCTGGAGGACTGCGCCGCCTCGGGGCGGACCTTCGACGTGGTGAGCCTCGACCCGCCGGCCCTGGTCAAGCGCAAGAAGGATCTGGAGGCCGGGCTTCGGGCCTACGAACGCCTCAACCGCCTGGCCATGGATGTCCTGGCCGACGACGGCATCCTCATGACCTGTTCGTGCTCCCAGCACGTGGACGCCCACGACCTGCGCCGGGTGGCCCTGCGCGCCGCCACGGCCAGGGGCCGGCGGGCCCAGATCCTGGAACAGGGCCGGCAGGGCCCCGACCATCCGGCCCACCCGGCCATGGTCGAAACCGACTATCTCAAGTCGTTTCTCCTGCGTCTGGTCCGGGACTAGCCTCGTCGGGATCGGTCGCCGCCCGCCGCACGGCCGCCCAGATGGCCTCGAGCACCTCCTCGAGGCCTTGGCCGGTCAGGGCGGACATGAACAGCACCGGCGTCCCGGCCGCGGCCACCGCGGCCTTGCGCGCGGCCAGCTCCTCGGGCGAAAGCAGGTCGATCTTGTTGACCACCCGGATCTGCGGCCGCCGGGCCAGGGCCGGATCGAACCGGCGCAGTTCCTCGTCCACCACGCCGAAGGCGTCGAAGAGCCCCTCGGCCGAGGCGTCCTCGGCCGACACCAGGTGGAGCAACACCCGGGTGCGCTCGACGTGGCGCAGAAAACGGTGTCCCAGGCCCTGCCCCAGATGGGCGCCCTCGATGAGGCCGGGGATGTCGGCCAGGGTCAGGCGTTCGCCGTAATCGTCTTCGACGACGCCGAGGTTGGGGGTCAGGGTGGTGAAGGGATAGGGCGCGATCTTGGGCCGGGCCCGCGAGACGGCGGCGATGAAGGTGGATTTGCCGGCATTGGGCAGCCCGATGATGCCCACGTCGGCCAAAACCTTGAGCACCAGCCGTATGCGCCGCTCCTCCCCGGCTTCCCCGGGCTGGGCGAAGCGCGGGGTGCGCATGGTGGCCGAGGCGAAATGCAGGTTGCCCTTGCCGCCCCGGCCGCCCTTGCAGGCCACGTAGGCCTGTCCCGGCGACACCAGGTCCACCAGCAGCCGCGGGGGCTCCGCCTCCCGGGCGGGCTCCACGGCTCCGGCGCGGCCGTCCTCGGCGTCCGCGGCCGCCTCCAGGGGAGGCAATTCGTAGAGTTCGGTGCCTACCGGCACGGGGATGACCAGATCCTCGGCGGCCTTGCCGTTTTTCTGGCGGCCCATGCCGCCCTCGCCGTTTCTGGCCTCGTAGATGCGCTTGAGGCGCAGGTCGTAGAGGGTGAGCAGATCGGGATCGGCCAGGAAGACGATATCCCCGCCCTTGCCGCCATCGCCGCCGTCCGGGCCGCCCCGGGGAATGAACTTCTCGCGGCGAAACGACACGGCCCCCCGTCCGCCCTTGCCTGAGCGGACCACAATCCACGCTTCGTCGACAAAACGCATGCAGCCTCCGGCTACCGGTTCAGGGGCGCAGCCTGGCCAGCCGGTCCTCGCGACCCACCAGCACGAGCTTGTCGCCCCGGCCCAGGGCCTCGTCGGCCTTGGGAATGAAGGAATAATGATCCGTGTCCGCCCGTTTCCAGGCAATGACCTGGACCTGGTGCTTGTTGGTGAGGTCGAGCTGCCGCAGGGTCCGGCCCGCCCAGTCGTCGATGCCGATTTCCTTGAGGGCCACGTCCCGGTCCATGGGCAGGTATTCGATGAGCCCGGGGCTGGCGATCTGGTGAGCCATGTTCTTGGCGGCGAAGCGCTCGGGAATGAACACGTTGTCCACGCCGATCTTGTCGAGCAGCTTCCCGTGGTCCGTGGACACGGCCTTGACCCACACCTGGGGGACGCCAAGCTCCTTGAGATACAGCGAGATGAGGATGCTGGCCTCCATGGAGTGGCCCACGGACACCACCACGTGGGACATTTCCTCCACGTGGATCTGTTCCAGGGCGCGCTTGTCCCGGGCGTCGAGCTGGTAGACCTGGGTGAAATGATCCTGGGCGTTTTTCACCTTGTCCGCGTCGCCGTCCACGCCGAGCACCTCCCGGCCGAGTTCCACCAGGCACCGGCCCAGATGGAATCCGAACTTGCCAAGCCCGATGATGCAGATCTGTTCCCCGGCCATGCCTCCTCCGCGTGCCCCGTCCCGTCC
>CAZNUQ010000012.1:39237-63168 GCA_964576235.1 uncultured Desulfovibrio sp. | reverse complement strand
GCCAGACATCCCATCCAACAAAGCACCTTGCGTACGCGTCTCACTGGAACCTCCTTGGGGAAGACGGTGGAGAGCTTGCGTCATCGCCTCCGCCGGTCGATCCGGCGGCGCGGCGACGGGGGCCGGTATGGCGCGAGTCCGCAGGGCGGACTCGAAGGGACGTGGTCGGCGAACCGGAGGAGAAAACGAGGGGATTGCCGCGGCGGGGGCGGGGGCCAGGAAAGCCGGCCCGGAGGGGCGGCTGTTGCGGTTTCACGTTGCGGCGTAGCGGATCGAACATGGTTTCGCTCCCTTTGTGCCACTTTGGCGCGGCGGCTGGTCGCCGCGCGGTTCGGCCCCCGCCGGCATGGGCAGGGTGGCCGAAGCAACGCCCTTGTTCAAGCAAGACCGATACCAAAATGTCATCTGGACGACCTGCATGTTTTTCCTGGAACATGCGACGATTCTTGAAAAAAAACGTCCCGTTCCCGCGGAGGCGCAGGATGCGTTCGTGCATCATCCTTGCATCGGAATCTTGACTACTTTACTGTTTTTTTTGTCCATATTAAGCAAGTGCCCGTCTTGTTGCACTAGCGCAACCTCGATGCGCTGGAGCAACGAAAATCGCCCGGGGCCGAGGCCGCCCACGGCCGGGCAGCCCGGAGACGGACCGGGAGCGCCCCCTTTTCGGCCCCAGTACGGCCCTTGCATGGGCGCCAGCGGAAAATCCCAGCGAGGGGAGGGCAACCCCATGAAGTCGTCCACGACCACCATCCCCCCGGTCATCGAGCGCCACTTCGATGCCATCCTCGATGTCCTGCCGGACGGTATCTACATTTCCGACCGGAACGGCAGGACGCTCAAGATCAACCGGATGCACGAGAAGCTCACCGGGCTGCCCCGGACGGAGCTGCTCGGGCGCGATGTCAAGGATCTGCGGCGCGAAGGGGTCTACGACGTGGCCCTCAACCCGGAGATCGTGGCCACGGGCAAGCCGGCCACCTCGGTGCAGGTGACCCGCAACGGCCGGCGCGTGGTGCTCAACGGCTTCCCCATCCTGGACGAGCAGGGCGCGGTGGTCCTGGTGGTCACCTTCGTCCGGGACATCACCCTGATGGCCCAGATGAAGGACCAGATCAGCGCCCAAAGCGACCTCATCGAGAAATACGAGCACAATTTCGAGTATCTTTCCCAGGAGGGCCTCCAGCGGTTCCCGCTCATCTCCCGGGACAAGTCCATCCGGCGCGTCCAGGAGCAGATCTCCCGGTTCGCCCCCACCGACGCCACGGTGCTGCTGCTCGGCGAGACCGGGGTCGGCAAGGACGTGTTCGCCCACAAGGTCCACGAGGAAAGTCCGCGCCGGTCCCGCCCCTTTTTCAAGGTGGACTGCGCCTCCATCCCGGAGAACCTGATCGAGTCGGAACTCTTCGGCTACGTGGGCGGGGCCTTTTCCGGCGCCTCGGCCAAGGGCAAGATCGGGTTTTTCGAGATGGCCGACAAGGGCACCCTGTTCCTCGACGAGATCGGGGAACTGCCCCTGCCCATGCAGGCCAAGCTGCTGCGGGTGCTCCAGGACCAGGAGATCGTCCGGGTGGGGTCGACCCAGGCCAGGCCGGTGGACGTGCGCATCATCGCCGCCACCAACCGCGACCTGGAAAAAGGGGTGCAGCAGGGCACGTTCCGGGCGGACCTCTACTACCGGCTGCGGGTGGCGGTGGTGCCCATCCCGGCCCTGCGGGAGCGCCCCAGGGACATCGTCCCCCTGGCCCGGCATTTCCTGTCGCGGTTCGCCGGGCGCTACCGCAAGAAGATGGCCTTTTCCGAGCAGGCCGAGGAGGCGCTTTTGGCCTACGACTGGCCGGGCAACGTCCGGGAGCTGGAAAACATGGTCCAGAGCCTGGCCATCACCACCGACCGGGAGGTCATCGAATTGCGCGACCTGCCGGGGCCGTTGCTCGACAAGCAGAAGCCGGGCGTGCTGGCGGCCTCCCTGTCCTGCCACGCCATCAACGTGGAGCAGCGCCCGTTGTGGGACATCATGGCCGAGATCGAGCGGGGCCTCATCCGCGACGCCCTAATCTACCACGGCTCCGTGACCAAGGTGGCCAGTCTCTTCGGCGTCAACCGCACCACCATTTTCCGCAAGCTCCAGGACGAGGGCGGGGCGGCGGAAATCCTGGCCAACGCCCGCCGGGCGGCCCGCAAGGACGCCCCGCCCGTCCGCCGGGGGCGGCGCAAGGCCTGACGCGGCCGGCCGGGGGCCGGGGGATGGGCTCTCCCCCGTCCCCCGGGCCGCGTCCCGCAGGCGCCGCGCGGACTCGATGTTTGCGGGCCCCGGTCCGGGGGCGTCAGGGCTGGCCGGCCGTTTCCCGGGCCGCGTCCCGCAGGCGCCGGAAGCGGTCGTCGTCGAGGGTGGCCTCGCCCATGGCGAACGCACGGTCGATGTAGCCGTACTTGGGCTTGGCGAAGCGGTGGTAGGGCAGGAGTTCGTGGCGCGTTCCCGGCAGGGAGCGGACGAAGGCGGCAATGGCCCGGATGTCCTCCTCGGTGTCGTTGAATCCGGGGATGACGGGCGTGCGGACGATGATGTCCAGTTTGGGGAAGCGTTCCCGCACCCGTCGCAGGTTTTCCAGGATCGTTTCGTTGCCGGCGCCGGTCCCGGCCCGGTGCTTGTCCGTGTCCATGGACTTGAGGTCGAAAAGCAGGTGGTCGAGGCGCCCGCAGGCCGCTTCCAGCCGGTCGAAGGGCACGTTGCCGGCGGTTTCCATGGCCGTGTCGATCCGGCGTTTTCTGGCCTCGGCCAGGAGGGCCGCGGCGAATTCGGCCTGCTTGAGCGGCTCGCCGCCGGAAAGCGTCATGCCGCCCCCGGAACGGGAGTAGAACATGGCGTCGGCCTCCACCGTGGCGAGAACCCCGTCCACGGTCATGGTTTCCCCGTAGATGGTCAGGGCCGTGGACGGACAGGCCCGGGCGCAGAACATGCAGTCCGTGCACACCGAACGGTTGATGGCGATTTTGCCGTCCCCGGTCTGGGTGATGGCCCCGGCCGTGCAGCTTAGAAGGCACCGGCCGCATTCGCGCACGCCGATGCACTTGGCCGGATTGTAGGCCAGGGTCGGGTCGGGGGTGATCGACTCGGGATTGCTGCACCAGCGGCAGGCCAGGGTGCAGCCCTTGAGGAAGACCAGGGTGCGGATGCCGGGCCCGTCGTGCACGGAATACTTCTGGATGTTGAACACGAGGCCCTGGCGGGTGGCGCGGCCGTGGTTCATGGCGTCTCCTCTCGCGATTCCGGTTGCCCGAAGGGGGGCGAAGGGGGCTGGCCCCTTCGCCCCGGCCGGGTGCCTACATGGTTTCGTGCTCCGTGCGCCGGATGATGTCGTCCTGGAGGTCCGGGGAGAGGTCCACGAAATAGGCGCTGTAGCCGGCCACGCGCACGAGCAGGCCGCGGTATTTCTCGGGGTCCTTCTGGGCGGCGAGGAGCGTCTCCTTGCGCACGATGTTGAACTGCAGGTGCCACAGGCGCAGGTCGCAGAAGGTGCGGATGAAATCCACGAGCTTTTTCGTGCCTTCCTCGCCGGCCACGCACTTGGGCGTCAGCTTGATGTTGAGCAGCCGGGCGGCCCGTTCCCGGAAGTCGTAGTTCTTCGAGGCGTAGTTGGAGAGCAGGACCGCCGTGGGGCCGTTGACATCCGCCCCGTGGGAGGCCGACGAGCCGTCGGCCAGGGGGGTCCAGGCCTTGCGGCCGTTGGGCGTGGCGCTGACCACCCGGCCGAAGGGCACGTGGGAGGTGAAGGGCACGTAGCGCAGATCGAGGTTGACGCCGAGTTCCTTGGAATAGGCGTGGGTGAATTCCACGGCGGCGCGGTCCACGGCCTTGGCGATGGAATCGGCGTAGGGGTCGTTGTTGCCGTAGCAGGGGACGTGCATGAGCATCTGGCGCACGGCCTCGCGCCCCTCGAAGTTGTGTTCCAGGGCGTCGAGCAGTTCCTCCATGCTGATGCGCTTTTCCTCGTAGACGAGCTTTTTGATGGCCGACAGGGAATCCACCACCGTGCCGTAGCCGATGAACTCGAAGTAGCCGAGGTCGATGCCGCCGGGAATGACCGGCGTGTGCAGGTCGAGGCAGTTTTTCATGCACAGGTCGTGCAGGGCCGATCCCAGGGGCGAGGCGAAGTGGAGGGGACGCAGCCGGATGACGTTGTATTGCTGGATGAAGGCGTGCTTGATGAAGTTGGTCTGCTGGGCCAGGTAGGCGTCGAGGAAGGCCTCCCAGGTGGCGAAGGAGCGGGGGTCGCCGGTGGCCAGTCCCAGGTCCTCGTCGCCGTAGCGCCGCATGCGTCCGTTATAGAGGGTCATTTCCAGGGCCGCCGCGAAATTGATGTAGGCGCAGCAGCTCGTGTAGGTGTCGCGGTTGGGCATGCGGATCTCGGCGCAGCCCGACACGGCGTAGTCGTAGATTTCCTCGAAGGTCGCGCCCTTGGACAGGTGCAGGGGAATGACCTCCTCGTCGTTGATGAGCTTGGGGAAGCCCGAGCCGTCCTTGATGGTCTCGGCCACCTCGTAGAGGAAGCGCATGGGTGCCCGGGCGTGGATGCGGGCGGCCAGATCCGGGTAGTTGAGGGGAAATTCGCGCTTGGAGCGCAAAAACAGGTAGGTCAGGTCGTTGGTGGCGTCCCGGCCGTCCCTGGTCTGGCCGCCCACGGTGACCGCCTCCCAGTGGGCGTAGCCCTCGTTGAAGGCCCCGCCGGTGGCCGAGATGTACAGGTCGATGAACTGGGCCATGGCCACCCACATGCATTCCAAAAGCTCCATGGCCCCTTCTTCCGTCAGCCGGCCCTCGTCGATGTCCTTGCGGTAGTAGGGATAGAGGTACTGGTCCATGCGGCCGTTGGAGATGATGGTCCCGGTTTTCTGCTCCAGACGGGAAAACATCTGGGTGAACCACTGGGACTGCATGGCCTCGTGGAAGGTGCGGGCCGGGTTCTCGGGCACCCATTCGCAATGTTCGGCGATGCGCTGGAGCTCCTTTTTGCGCGCGGGATCTTTCTCCTTGGAGGCCATGCTCTTGGCCAGCCAGGCGTGGCGCTTGGCCCAAAGGACGATGGCGTCGCACAGGATGACCACGGCTTCGAGGAAGGGCTTGCGCTCCATGTTGTCGAGGGGGCTCAGGGGATCGAGGGCGTCGAGCTTCTCCTGCGCCTCGGCCTTGATGCCCTTGAACCCCCGCCTGAGAACCTTCTCGTAGTCGAGCACCCATTGCAGGGAGGAGCGGAAGGAGGCGGTCTCGTTGACGATGAAGCGCGAAATCTGGGAATCCGCCGGGTCGTAGGTCAGCTTGCTGGTCTCCTCCGGCAGGTGGAGGGCCAGATCCTCGTGGAAGGTCTTGCCCTTCCAGTAGGGGGCGATCTCCTCGATGACGATGCGGGCGTCCTCGGGCTTGATGTCGAAGGGCGACTCGGTGCGCTGGGGGAGCTGCTCGATGGCTGTGCCCAGGAAATCGCCGTCGAGTTCCGGAAACAGGATGCCGTAGCGTCCCTGGCTGCCCGCCCGGCCGACCAGGAGCTGTCTGTCGTCGATGTAGACGGTGATGTGCGCGGCCACGTGGGCCAGGGCCTTGGCCCAGCGCAGGATGAGCGGCTGCCCCTCGGTTTCGCGGAAGGATTCGGTGAAGTATCTGGCCCGCTCCACGTCGATGACGGGCCGCAGCCCCTGGACGCTGTCCAGGATGGCGAAGACGCGTTCCCTGCCGCGACGATGCGGATTTTCCACGCCCTCGAGTTCTTCCTGAATGCGGACTTCCTGGGGCGACAGCTCTTCGCAACACTTCATGGCATTTCTCCTTGTGCGTGGATTGG
This sequence comes from uncultured Desulfovibrio sp., assembly GCA_964576235.1. Lineage (GTDB taxonomy): Bacteria > Desulfobacterota > Desulfovibrionia > Desulfovibrionales > Desulfovibrionaceae > Solidesulfovibrio. The sequence continues at coordinate 57,331 of CAZNUQ010000012.1, read as the reverse complement.
CGGCGGGCATCGGGCCCTCGATCGCGAATGGGGCATGAAAAGCAAAAGCGGTACCAACCGGCGTCGTCGTGCGGCGCGGCCCGGCCTGCGGCCTTCCGGGAGAGAAGAGGGAATCTTTCGGAGGCGTTGCCACGGCGCCGGAGGGGGCGTCGGGCTGCCCGGGTGTTGCACGCGGGCATCATTTTCAGGCATTTTCCATGTCAACCATTTGAATTTTAATTATAAAAAATTTTATCTCCAACGTCGCAGCCTGGAAACATTGTTGCATTCAGGCAACATGCGTATTTTTAGCATATTGAATTTATTTGTATTTATCGTTGCGACGACGGAGCGGGCGGAAGGAGGGAGGCCGGGTGATCCGTGGCGGGGAGGGCGGCGTCCCGGCGCGGTTTCGCGGTCCCTTCCGGGGGCGCCGGAAGGCCGTCCGGCGCCGATCGGGAAGCGCACGGATTTTGCACAGGGGGGCGGAAACGACATGCCGGCTGTGGTCACGGGCCGCAACCGGGCTGCAAAGGAGCAAGGCGCATGGCAGTCATCGATTTCCGCTTCAGGCCCAACACCCCGGAGACCCTCGACGGCATCCGCAACAGCACCATGTTCAAGGGGCTGTGCGGCAGCATCAACTTCGACACCATGGCCCCCCAGTCCCTGGAGGACGTGGTGGCCAGCCTGCGCGCGCACGGCGTGGTCCGGGCGGTGGTCACCGGCCGGGACTGCGAAACCACCTACGGCTCCCCGTCCAACAACGACTCCGTGGCCGCGTTCGTGGGCCGTTTCCCCGAAATGTTCCTCGGGTTTATCGGCCTCGATCCGCACAAGGGCATGGCGGCCGTGGCCGCGCTGCGCCGCGCTGTCGTCGACCATGGCTTCCGCGGGGCCAGCATCGACCCGTACCTGGCGCGGATCCCCGCCGACCACGCCCGGTATTATCCGCTCTACGCCGCCTGCTGCGAACTGAACGTGCCCCTGGTGGTCACCACCGGCCCGGCGACCCTGGTTCCCGGCGCGGTCATGGACCATGCCGCGCCGAGCCATATCGACGCCGTGGCCAGGGATTTCCCGGAACTGTCCGTCGTCATCAGCCACGGCGGCTACCCCTACGTCAACCAGGCCATCATGGTGGCCCAGCGCAACGCCAACGTGTACCTCGACCTGTCCGAATACGAGCGCGCGCCCATGGCCGAGGCCTACGTCCAGGCGGCCAACACCATGATTCCCGGCAAGGTGCTGTTCGCCAGCGCCCATCCGTTCGTGGATTTCCGGCAGGCCTTGGCCCTTTACGAGGAACTGCCGTTCGCCCCGGAGGTCCGGCGGGCCGTCCTGCACGACAACGCGGCCCGGCTCCTCGGGCTGTCCCGGCCCGGGGCGGCATGAGCGGCCGTCGCGCCGGCAGTTTCCCGGAGGGTGCCGCATGCTCGTGCTCCTGGGAGTGATCGCCCTGGTGGTGGGGGTGCTCATCGGCGGCCTTGGCGTGGGGGGCATCCTGCTCATTCCGGCCATGGCCGCCCTGGCCGGCCTCGACATGCACGAGGCCATGGCCACGGCCCTGTTCACCTTCCTGTTCACCGGCCTGGCCGGAACCGTCCTCTACCACCGGCGCGGCGACCTGGACTGGCGTCTGGCCGCGCCGGTGTGCCTGGGGGCCGTGCTTTTCGCCTGGGTCGGGGCCCTGGTCAACGCCAGGGCCGACACCAGGTGGCTTTCCCTGCTGCTTGGCGGGATCATCCTCTACGCCGGCCTGCATATCCTGCGGCCCGTGGGACGGGGCGGCGCCCCGGGGCGCGATGCCGCCACCCCGGGCAGCCGGCCGCTGCTGCTATGCCTCGGATCGGTGGTGGGCTTCGGGTCGGGGCTGACCGGCGTTGGCGGTCCGATCCTCTCCATCCCGGCCATGGTGGCCCTGGGCTTCGATCCCCTGGCCACCGTGGCCGCGGGGCAGGTGCTCCAGATCGCCGCCGCGGCCTCGGGAATCCTGGGCAACATGGCCGGCGGACGGGTGGATTACGGCCTGGCCGCCTGGGTGACCGCGGTGGAGGTCGCCGGCGTCGTCATCGGCACGCGCCTGTCCCGGGGGATGGGGGCGGGGCGCATGAAGGCCGGCGTGGCCGGGGTGTGCCTTTTGCTCGGCGGATTCATGGTGGTCCGCGAGACCCTGTCCTGGATCGGTCCATAGCGGCATGGGGGCGGACGCCGTCACGGCGCGCGCCTCCCGATTGCGCTCCCCCGTCTTGTGCCGTATAAAAAACCGTGCGACGCGCCCTGCGCGCCTGCCGTCCGTTGGCCGTGGAGCCGCCCGCGCGGGGCGGCCTGCTTCGTACGTTTTTCCGAGAGAGAACACGTCGTCCCCATGCCCATTCCCATGAACGACCTGTCCCGCGCCTACCGGGACAACGCGGCCGGGTTCGCCCGCATCCTCGTGGAGGCCGGCGCCAGCGGCCATTACCTGAACGGTCCGCGCGGCAGGGCCTTTGCCGCGGCCTTCGCGGCCTACGTGGACGTGCCCCACTGCCTGCCCGTGGCCAACGGCACCGACGCCCTGGAACTGGCCCTGCGCGCCGCCGGCGTCGGTCCGGGGGACGAGGTGGTCACCGTGGCCAACGCCGGCGGCTACACCACCACGGCCTGCCGGTGCATCGGCGCGGTGCCCGTGTACGCGGACATCGACCCCGAAACCCTGCTCCTCGACCTGGACGACGCCGTGTCCCTGGTGACGCCCCGGGTGCGGGCCGTCGTCGCCACCCATCTCTACGGCGCGGTGGTGGACGTGCCGGCCCTCGAGGCCAGGCTGGCCGCCGCCGGCAAGCCCCGGCCGGTCCTGGTCGAGGACTGCGCCCAGGCCCACGGCGCCCTGCTCGGCGACCGCAGGGCCGGTTCCCTGGGCGACATCGCCACCTTCAGCTTCTACCCCACCAAGAACCTGGGGGCCTTCGGCGACGCCGGGGCGGTGCTGTGCCGGGACGCCGGGGTGATGGCCCGGCTCGAGGCCCTGCACCAGTACGGCTGGGGCGCCAAATACGCCGTGTCCGTGCCCCATGGCCGCAACAGCCGCATGGACGAGATCCAGGCGGCCGTCCTTTCCGCGCGCCTGCCCGGGCTCGACGCCGCCAACGCGGCCCGCCGGGCCATCATCGACGCCTACGCCCAGGCCGCGCCGGCCGGAATCGCCTTTCCCGCCCGTCCCGGCCAGACGCCGGCCGGGCATCTGGCCGTGGCCATGGTCCGGGACCGCGAGGCCTTCCGGGCCCACATGGCCCGGCACGGCGTCGCCACGGACATCCACTATCCGGTGCTCGACTGCGACCAGGCCGGCTGGCGGGACCTGCCGTGGCGGGGCGGCCCCCTGCCGCATTCCCGGCGCCGGGTGGCCCAGGTCGTGAGCCTGCCCTGTTTTCCGGAAATGACCCCGGACGAAATCCGCACCGTGGCCGACGCCCTGGCCAAAAGCGACCGATGAGCGACACGACGCCCCGCTTCTCCCTGGTGATCCCGGTCTACCGCAACGCGGAGAACCTGCCGCACCTGCTCCCGGCCCTGGCCCGGCTGTGGGAGGATTCCGGCCGGGAAATGGAAGTGGTCTTCGTCGTGGACGGTTCCCCGGACGACAGCGCCGCGCTTTTGCGAAACGCCCTGCCGGAGGCGCCCTATCCGGCCCAGTTGCTGGAACACAGCCGCAATTTCGGCTCCTTCGCGGCCATCCGCACCGGCATGGAGGCGGCCCGGGGCGCCTATCTGGCGGTCATGGCCGCCGACATGCAGGAGCCGCCGGAACTGGTGCTCGGCATGTTCCGGCTTTTGGCCCGGGACGAGGCCGACGTGGTTTTCGGCCGGCGGGAGGATCGCGACGATCCCCCGCTTTCCAGACTGGCCTCGACGCTTTTCTGGAATTTCTACCGGCGGTTCGTCATCCGCGACATCCCCGAGGGCGGCGTGGACGTGTTCGGCTGCAACCGCATGGTGCGCGACGCGGTGCTGCGTCTGGACGAGGCCAACAGTTCGCTGGTGGCCCAGCTTTTCTGGGTGGGCTTCCGCCGCGCCTTCCTGCCGTACCGGCGGCTGCGGCGCGAGCACGGCGTCTCGGCCTGGACCCTGCGCAAGCGCCTGACCTACATGCTCGACAGCGTGCTCTCCTTCACCAACCTCCCCATCCTGGTCCTTTTCTGGATCGGCTGCATAGGCGTCGGCGCAAGCGCCCTGCTGGGGGTGGTGGTGTTCACGGCCTGGGCCCTGGGCGCCGTGCCGGCCAAGGGCTACACGCCGGTCATGCTGGCCATCTTCTTTTTCGGCTCGCTCCAGCTCCTGTCCACCGCCATCATGGGGTTCTACCTCTGGCGCATCTTCGAAAACACCAAGCGGCGGCCGGCCACCTTCGTGGCCTCGTCCCGGCTGTTCGACCCGGGGAGCCGGCGGGAGGAACATGACGGCTGAGTATTTCGCCCACGAGAAGGCCCTGTGCGAGAGCTCCCGCATCGGGGCGGGCACCCGCGTCTGGGCTTTCGCCCACATCCTGCCCGGAGCCGTCATCGGCCGCGACTGCAACATCTGCGACGGCGTCTTCATCGAAAACGACGTGCGCCTCGGCGACCGGGTCACGGTCAAGTGCGGGGTGCAGCTGTGGGACGGCGTGCGTCTCGGCGACGATGTCTTCGTCGGCCCCAACGCCACCTTCACCAACGACCGTTTCCCCCGGTCGCGCCAGTACCAGGACAAGGTGCTCGAAACCGTGGTCGAGCCCGGGGCCAGCATCGGGGCCAACGCCACCATCCTGCCGGGATTGCGGGTGGGCCGGGCGGCCATGGTCGGCGCCGGGGCCGTGGTCACCCGGGATGTGCCCGCCCATGCCGTCGTGGCCGGCAATCCGGCCCGGATCATCCGCTACGCCCTGGCCCCGGGGGTCAAGCAGGCCGCGGCGGTATGGGATCCGAGCCGGGAGGCGCCCGAAACGCCCGGCTCCCCCCGCGACCTGGGTGTGGGCGGGGCGAGCCTGTGGCCCCTGCCGCGCTTCCGGGATCTGCGCGGCTCCATCGTGCCCGTGGAGTTCCACAAGGATCTGCCGTTCGTGCCCAGGCGCCATTTCCTCGTGTTCGGGGTTCCGGACGACAAGGTGCGCGGCGAGCACGCCCACCGGCGTTGCCACCAGTTCCTGGTGGCCCTGCACGGGAGCCTCAACCTGGTGCTCTCCGACGGCGTCCGTTCCGCCGAGATCCGGCTGGCCCGCCCCGACTACGGGGTCCACATGCCGCCCATGATCTGGGGCATCCAGTACAATTTTTCCCCGGACACGGTGCTTGGCGTCTACGCTTCCGAGGACTACGACAGCGAGGAATACATCCGCGAGTTCGAGGTCTTCCAAAGCCTGACGCGGGCAAAGCCGTGAGGACCGCGCGCGCCTGGCTCCGGCTTTCGTGGCCGGCCTGGGGGTATTTCGCCGCCCTGGCGCTCTTTTTCCTGTTCCACGTCACCCCGCGCAAGGGGGTCATGTTCAGCGACGAGGGCTGGTACCTCTACAACGCCGTGCGGGCCCTGCGCTTCGGGGAACTCGACCTCTTTTTGCCCCAGGCCCCGTCCTATCTGGTCAACGCCGCGCTCATGGCCCTTTTGGGGGAGGGCTACCTGGGCCTGCGCGTTGCCTGCAGCCTGTGCCTCGTCGCGGCGGCGGCCCTGCTCCTGGCCGGGGTGGGCGGACGCGACGGGGCGTTCCGGCGGACCCTGGCCCCGGGACTGGGCTGCGTGCTCGTTTCCGGACTCTCGTCCCTGATCAATTACCAGAACGGGCCGAGCCTGTTTCTGGCCATGGGCCTCGGCCTCCACTTTCTGGCCGGCGAAACGGACGGCAAGGGCGCCGGCATCTGCCTGCGCCTCGGCGCGGGGCTGGCCCTGGCCCTGTCGGCCATGGTCAACCTGACCGTGGCTCCGGGGCTGGTTCTCGTGTGCCTGGCGATCGTCCTCTCGGCCTGGCGGCGCCGGGATCCGGCGGCCGCCGTCACGCCCGTGGCCGCGGGCGTCTTCCTGGCCGCCATGCTCGGCTGGTATCTTTCCCGGCTGGGACTCGGGGAATTGTTCCGCGTGCCCAAGGGGCACGGCTTCCACTACGGCCGCATCCTCGAAATACTGCGGACCGCCGTCGTCTGGCCGGCGGCCTGGGGGGCGCTTTTCGTCCTCGGCCGGCTGGCCCGCCGGGCGCCGGCCCCGGTGGCCCTGGTCCTTGGCGCGCCCGGCCGCGAGCCCTCCCTGTGGGGCCTCGGCCTGGCGACCCTGACCGCGGCGGCCTTCCTGGCGGCATCCCTGTGCGTGGCCTCGGGCGTCGCGCCGCCCTTTCCCCTTGGCCGCCTCCCCGAATACAACCCGGTGATCATCCTGCCCCAGTTCGCCTACGCCGTGCTGTGCCTGGCCGTCCTCGGGGGGGATTTCTCCGAGGCCCTCCACCGCCGGGGCGCGGCCTGCGCCCTGGCCCTGCTCCTGTACTGGGGACAGCAGACGTTTTACAGCGACGTGGGGGTTCCCTTTTCCATGGTCTTCGCGGCGGGCTTGATGCTCGCCCTGGGCCTGGGGCTCCTGGCCGCGACCGACGGGCGCCGGCCGGGCGCCGGCCGGGGCGGGCGGCGCATGCGCTGGGCGGCGGCGCTCGTCTTCACAGGGGGCTGCCTGGCCTACTGGTTCGCGGGGGGCTGGTCCGGGGAGACGCGTCTGGCCGGACCCAAGGTCGCCCTGGCCGGCCCGCGCCTGGAGGGAATCCTGGAATCCCCGGAGCGGGCGGAACTCCTGGCGGCCTTGCGGCGGGCCTACGACGAGAACGGGTGCGGCGACAGGGTGCTGCTCACGTTTCGCAACACCTCCCTGCTCTACTACGTGCTGGACCGCAAGGCCCCGCCGCGCCTGAGCTACATGTCGCAGAACTTCGGCATCTACAAGGACGACGTGCGGGCCCTGCTCGACAGCGGGGCGCCCTGGTGCGTCCTGTATTCCGAGAACATCCGGCTCATCGCCGACCGGGAGCAGGAGCGGGAACTTCTCGACCTGATCGAATCCCGGGCCCAGAAGCGCCAGGACCTGGGCTCCCACCCGCCGCGCCACCTTTTCGACGACTTCGTGCTTTTCGTCGGCCCCCGGCCCTGACGTCCGGGATCGGACCGCTCGTTTCCGGCCCGGCGCAAAAAAAACGGGCGCGCCGGAAAGGACGCGCCCGGGAACGGATCGTTCGAGCCGTGTGGGGCCGGGATGGAATCGCCGGCGCCTAGAGCAGCCGCTTGATCAGCAGCGCGCCGGATACCGAGGGCTTCATGTGCCCGTGGCGCGACGTGTCCTCTTCGCCCGCCGGCGGATTGCGGTGGACATGATGCAGTTTGATCAGGGAAGCGGCCATGAGCCGTTGCAGGGGGGCCTCCGTCTCGTCCATTTCCTCGAATGCGTTTTCCATGTCTTCCATGTCTCTTCTCCCTGCCGCTCCGGGCCGGCGGGCGGCGCGCAGGGGTAAGAATTACGGGCGCGGCGCCGAAACCAGACGGAATCGGCCGACGCGATATCCGGCCCATGCCGGAACCTTACTCCCGAAGCGGCGGCCCAGGCAAGCCCTTTCCCGCCCGGTTGGCTCCCGACGTTCCGACCTCGCCCGAGGCCAGGACGCGCGCCGTCAGCCGGTCGGGCTTGCCGCTTGGGAGCAGGGGCAGGCGGTCGATGACCAGGATCAGGTCCGGGAGCATGTAGGCCGGAAGGATGTCGGCCAGGACGGCGGCGACGGCCGCGGGGTCGGGCCGTACGGCCGAGGCCGGCTCGACCAGGGCGGCCAGCCGGCCGTCCTCCAGCCCCACGACCGCGCAGCGGCCCACGCCCTGGGCGGTGGCCAGGGCGGCCTCGATTTCCTGGGGCTCGATGCGGAATCCCCGCCGCTTGAGTTGCAGGTCCCCCCGTCCCTCGAAAAGCAGCAGCGCCGGGCCGTTCCCGGCCCCGGGCAGGCAGCGCGCCCGGTCGCCGGGCCGGTAGAGGCGCTCGCCTGGCAGGAACGGATCGGGAACGAAGGCGCCGGCCGTGTCGTCTTCCGGGCGCAGGTATCCCCGGGCCAGGTTGGGGCCGCCCAGATGCAGCAGGCCGACGCAGCCCGGAGGCACGGGATGCCGGCGTTCGTCGAGGACGTAGGCCCGCACCCCGGGCAGGGGCTTGCCCAGGGGCAGGGGGCCCGGGTTCGGGGGAAGCCCGTCCCGGTCGGGGTCGTAGAAGGTGGCCGAGACGGTGGTCTCGGACGGGCCGTAGCCGCACAGGAACCGACGGTTCCCGCCGGGGAGCCGCCGCCAGTCGGCCAGGGCGCGGGAGCTGACGGCCTCGCTGCCCGTGACGAGCAGGCGCAGGTCCGGCGGCACCGCCAGGCCGTTTCCGGTGAGGTAGTGGGTCCAGGCCTCGAAGAAACGGGCCGGCAGGTTGGCCACGGCCACGCGGTGTTCGCGGACCAGGGCCGTGAACGCCTCCATGGATTCGCGCACCGGGGCGGGGCACACGGCGATCCGGCCGCCCCGGATCAGCGTCGGCCAGAGTTCCTCCATGGCCACGTCGAACCCGGGGGAGGCGAACTGGAGGACCGTTTCGCCGGGGGCAAGCCCGAACAGGTCGGCCACGGCCCAGGCGTGGAAGGCCAGGGAGGCGTGGGAGATGCGGATGCCCTTCGGCGCGCCCGAGGAACCGGAGGTGAAGACCAGGCAGGCGGTGCGGTCCGGCGAGGGTGTCCGGTCCGGAGGGGTGTCGGCGGCTTCCGGCCGGGACAGGCCCCGCCTGTCGGCCAGAAGGACCGGCCGGCGCACGTCGCCCAGGCGTCTGGCCCCGTCCAGGGAGGTGGCCAGAACCCCGGGGGCGCACTGCCGCGTCAGGGTGATCAGGCGTTTGGGCGGGGCGGAGGGGTCCAGGGACAGGAAGGCCGCCCCGGCGCGCCAGACGCCCCACAGGGTGGCGATCCAGGCCCTGCCCCGGGGGAGCAGGACCGCGACCCGGTCCCCGGGGCCCACGCCGAGATCCCGCAACCCCGCGGCGACGTGGCGCGACCAGCCTTCCAGACCGGCGTAGCTCAGCTCTCCGTCCGCGTCGGCCACGGCGATCCTGTCGGGCCATTGGCGGCAGGCCGCCAGGAGCCCCGCCGGCAGGAGCGATCCGTCCGGGAGGGGGGGCACGGCGGCGCCGGACCAGATCCGGGTGGCCAGGGCCGCCTCGTCCGGGGTGAGCAGGGGCAGGTCGAGGACGGGGGCCTTGGGAGCGCGGGAGGCGGCCTCGGCCAGGACGAGGAAATGGCCCGCCCAGCGCCGCATGGTCGCCGCTTCGAGAAGGTCGGCGCTGTAGTCCAGCCTGCCCGCCAGGGAACCGTCCGGGGCCGGCTCCAGGGAAAGGCCGATGTCGCGGGAGGCGGCGCCGCTGTCGAGGAACAGCGGGCCGGCGGGCGGGGCCGTCCGGCGGGACCGGGGGCGCGTGGCCTCGCGGAAGGCGAAGAGGGCCTGGAAAAGGGGCGCGTGGCCGGGATCGTTTTTGGATCCCAGGCGCCGGGCCAGATCCTCCAGGCGGATGTCCCGGCCGGCCAGGACCCGGCGGGCCATGGCCCGGACCCGTCCGAGATAGGCCCCCAGGGAGGGGTTGTCGCGGCAGTCCAGGCGCACGGCCGCCGTGACGGGGAAGCATCCCGGGCCGGCGGCCGTCCTTCCCGGCCGTCGCCGCGCCGGCCACCCCACCACCACGTCCCCCTGCCCGGAGAGCCTGGCCAGGAAAAGGCCCCACAGCGCCAGCCAGGCCAGGGCCGGAGCCGCATCATTGACCCGGGCCAGGGCGGCGACCCGGGCCGCCAGGGCGGGCGGGACGCGAAAACCGACGCTGCCGCCCTGGCCGGAACGGGTGGCGGGGCGGGGCCGGTCCCAGGGCAGGGCGAGCATCGGCGGGGCGCCTTGCAGGACCGAGGCGAGGGCCTGTTCCCTGGCCGGACGGCCGGTGGCGTTTTGGCGCCGGGCGGCGGGGAGGGCCCAGTCCGCGCAACGCAGCGGATCCCGGCCGCAATGGCCGGCGCGGCGGTCGTGGGCGGCCAGGACGTCGCCGGGAAGCCGGGCCGGGCAGCGGTGTTCCGGCGAGGGGGGCAGGGCGAGCAGCAGGCCGTGGCGCCGGGGGGCCAGCCGGCACAGCAGGGCGGACGGGAAGGCGTTTCGCGGGCGGGAGGCGGCCGTTTTCCGGAAAGCGGCCTCGGGATCGGGGGCGGCGGCGAGGTCGAGGGTCTCGAGGACGGGGCCGGGGGCGGCGCGCGGCCGTGGCAGAACCTCGGCCAGGGCCGATTCGAGGGCGTCGGGCCGAAGCGGCCCGTCCAGGAGCAGGGCGAGAAGCGGGCCGCGAACCGCCGCCCCGTCCGGAGGCCATGCGCCGTGTCGCCGCATCGTTCCTCCCGCGAGAACGCCGTGGAAAACGGGCGTGTCCGGAGCCGCCGGCGGCGGGCAAAGGGGAAACCGCCAGCCTGCCGAATCTAGCCGGTTTCCGTCGCGTTGGCAACGCGGTTGCCGCGCCCCGGGCGTGTCGCGGCGGCCCGGGGGCGGCCGGGTCAGACGATGGCCGGGGCGAATCCGGCGGCGCGCAGGGCGTCGACCACGGCCCGGGCGTGCTCCCTGTCCCGGGATTCGAAGGTGATCTCGATGCTGGCCTCCTTGGCCGGCAGGGCCAGCAGGGTGCGGTGGTGCTGGATCTCCATGATGTTGGCCCCGAAGTCGCGCAGCACGGCGGTCACCTTGGCCAGCCCCCCGGGGCGGTCGCTCAGGGGGATGCGCAGGGTGACGATGCGGCCTTCGCGGATGAGCTGGCGGGTGATGACCGAGGCCAGAAGCCGGGGGTCGATGTTGCCGCCGCTGAGGATCAGGCCCACCTTGCGTCCCCGGAAGCGTTCCGGCCGGGACAGGACGGCGGCCAGGGCGGCGGCCCCGGCCCCCTCGGCCACGGTCTTCTCGATGAACAGGTAAAGCGCCACGGCCTCCTCGAGCTGGGCCTCCTCGACCAGGAGCACGGCGTCGACCCTGGCCCGGACCACCTCGCTGGTGAGCCTGCCCGGATACTTGACGGCGATGCCCTCGGCGATGGTGTTGCCGCCGCCCTGGAGCGGCTCGCCGCGCAGCTCGCACAGCATGGAGGGATAGCAGGCCGCCTGGACGCCGAGAACCTCGATGTCCGGCCGGATGCCCTTGGCCGCCGTGGCCACGCCGGAGACGAGCCCGCCGCCGCCGATGGGCGAGACGATCACGTCGAGGTCCGGGCAGACATCGAGCATTTCCAGGGCGACGGTGCCCTGTCCGGCCATGACCTCGGGATCGTCGTAGGGGTGGATGAAGGTGAGGCCCTTTTCCTCGGTGATGCGGGCCGCCTCCTCGCTGGCCTCGGCCAGGGTCTCCCCGGCCAGGATCACGGTGGCGCCGTGGGCCCGGGTGTGTTCCACCTTCACCGTGGGCGTCGAGGCCGGCATGATGATGGTGGCCGGGATGCCGAGCTGGCGCGCGTGGTAGGCCACGCCCTGGGCGTGGTTGCCGGCGGACATGGCCGAGACGCCGCGCCGGGTCTGGCTCGGGTCGAGGGTCAGAAGCTTGTTGAGGGCGCCCCGTTCCTTGAAGGAGGCCGTGAACTGGTGGTTCTCGAACTTGACCATGATCTGGGCCCCGGTCAGTTCGGAGAGCACCCGGGAAGGGAGGAAGGGCGTGGGCCGCAGCCTGGGGGACAGCCGCCTCTCGGCCGCCCGGACATCGTCGAGTTCGATCATGGCTTTTCCCTCGGGGGGGCGCGCCCCCCTCAGTCCAGGGGCTCGAAACGCCCCCGCTGGCGGTTCTTGCGCACGGTTCCGGCCGCGAACACCCGGCCGTTCATGGCGATGTAGACCCCGGGCGGCAGGGATTGGACCGCGCCCACGGCGCAGCCCAGGTTGAAGGCCGCGTCCGAGGCGTTGAACCGGGCGGGGCTCATGGCCCCGGTCAGGACGATGACCTTGTCCGGGATGTCGGCCAGGACCCGGGCCGTCTCGGTCATGGTGTCGGTGCCGTGGGTGACCAGGACGAGCCGCCTGGGGTCGGCCAGGATGCGGTCGCGAAGCTCCCGGCGCTCCTCGTCGGTCACGTAGATGCTGTCCTTGCGCGCGACCTCGATCACCTCGTAGTCGAGGTCCACGTTGGCCGTGGCCAGGATGGGCGCGGCCTGGGGCTCGCCGACGGTATAGTCGGAGAGGTCGTCGAAGTAGACCTTGTCGATGGTTCCGCCCATGGAAAAGACGGCAAGTTTCACGGGAATCCTCGCGGGGTTGTGGGAAATGGGGGACGGGCCGCGGCCTCAGCCGCCGAGGTAGGCCCGGCGCACCCGTTCGTCGGCGATCAGTTCCTCGCCGGTGCCGGAAAGGGAGATGGCCCCGGTTTCCAGCACGTAGGCGTGGTGGGCCACCTTGAGGGCGGCGTAGGCGTTCTGCTCGACCAGAAGCACGGTCATGCCCCGGGCGTTGATGGTCCGGATGATGTCGAAGACCTCCCGGACCAGCAGCGGGGCCAGGCCGAGGCTCGGCTCGTCGAGCATGACGAGTTTTGGCGCGCTCATCAGCGCCCGCCCCACGGCCAGCATCTGCTGCTCGCCGCCGGAGAGGGTGCCGCCCTTCTGGTTCCTGCGTTCGCGCAGCCTCGGGAAAAGCTCCAGCACCCAGTCGAGGTCCCGGGCGATGCCCTCCTTGTCCTCGCGGCTGTAGGCCCCGAGATGGAGGTTCTCGATCACCGTCAGGTGGGGGAAGATGCGTCTCCCCTCGGGCGACATGACCACCCCGGACTTGACGATATCCACCGGGCTTTTGTTCGAGATGTCCGCGCCGTTCCAGGCTATGGTGCCGCGTTTTTGCTTGATGAGCCCGGCGATGGCCCGCAGCGTGCTGCTCTTGCCCGCGCCGTTGGCCCCGATCAGGGTGACGATGGAGCCCAGGGGCACGTCCAGGGAGACGCCCTTGAGGGCGTGGATGCCGCCGTAAAAGACGTGCAGGTCGCGGATCTCAAGCATCGGTGGCGCCCTCCTCGCCGAGATAGGCCATGATGACCTTGGGGTCGGACCGGATGGCTTCCGGATCGCCCTCGGCGATGGTCACGCCGTAGTCCAGAACCCAGATGTGTTCGCAGATGCCCATGACCACCTTCATGTCGTGCTCGATCAAAAGGACGGTCAGGCGGAAGTCGTCCCGGATGGCCCGCACGAAGCCCATCAGATCCTCGGACTCCTGGGGGTTCATGCCGGCGGCGGGCTCGTCGAGGAGCAGGAAACGCGGTTCCGTGGCCAGGGCCCGGGCGATCTCCAGGCGGCGCTGGGCGCCGTAGGCGAGGCTGGCGGCCTTCTCCCCGGCCGCGTCCGCCAGCCCGACGGCGGCGAGCAAATCCAGGCAGTGGGCGCGCATGGCCCGGTCCTCCCGGATGTGCCCGGGGGTGAACACCAGGGCCTGGAGCCAGCCGGTCTTCTGGCGCAGGTGCCGGCCGATCATGACGTTTTCGAGCACGGTCTCGTTGCCGAAAAGCCGGATGTTCTGGAAGGTCCGGGCGATGCCCGCCTTGCAGACCCGGTGGGCCGGCAGCCCCCCGATGTCCTGGCCCTCGAAGAGCACCCGGCCCGAGGTGGGCCGGTAGAAGCCGGTGATCATGTTGAAGCAGGTGGTCTTGCCGGCGCCGTTGGGGCCGATGAGCCCGGTGATGCTCCCCCGGGGGATGGCGGCGGAAAAATCGCAGACCGCGAGCAGGCCGCCGAAGCGCATGGTCAGGTCGCGGGTTTCGAGGATCACGTCTTGTTGCATCACGCCTTCCCCCGGGTAAAGACGCCGGCGATGGAGCGCCAGGTGAGTTCGCGCATGCCCATGAGGCCTTCGCGCCGAAAGAGGATGATGATGATCAGGGCCAGGGAGAAGACCACCATGCGCATGCCCGGAATGCCCGGCAGCGCGAAGCCCAGGATGTCCACCGGGTTCTCGACGAACCGCAGCCATTCCAGGAGCACGGTGATGCCCACGCCGGCCAGGACCGAGCCGGAAAGCGACCCGAGGCCCCCGGCGACCACGATCATCAGCACGTTGAAGGTCAGGGTGAACAGGAACATCTTGGGATCGATGGTGGTCAGCAGGCTGGCCAGGAGCGCCCCGCCGACCCCGGCGAAGAACGCCCCCACGGAGAAGGAGAGCAGCTTGTAGCGGAAGACATTGATCCCCATGGCCCGGGCCGCGGTCTCGTCGTCGCGGATGGCCTTGAGGACGTTGCCGGTGTTGCTCTGGAGCAGCCGCACGATGACGTAGAGGGTGATCAGGCACCAGGCGTAGTTCCACCAGAGGTTGGCGTGGGCCGGGATGCCCTTGAAGCCGAGGGCCCCGTTGGTCACGCGGGGGATGTTGTTGGCCACCACCCGGATGATTTCCGCGAAGCCGAGGGTGGCTATCCCCAGGTAGTCGTCGCCGAGGCGCAGCAGGGGAAAGCCCACCAGCACCCCGAACAGGGCGGCGGCGGCCCCGCCGGCCACCACGGCCACCAGGAAGGGCGCGTGGGCGGAGGCCACCCAGTCGTAGGCCGGCTCCAGGAGGAACAGCATGTCCTTCTGGTCCGGGGTCATGATGAGGATGGCGCAGACATAGGCGCCGATGGCCATGAACCCGGCGTGGCCGAGGCTGAAAAGGCCCGTGAAGCCGTAGATCAGGTTGAGGGAGAGGGCCAGGATGATGTTGATGGCGATAAGATTCAGGATCTGGATCTTGTAGCCGTCGAAGCTGCCCCCGGCCCACCACAGGAAGAGGCCGACGGCGGCGATGAGCAGGAAATTCAAGGAGATGTTTCTGGCGCGTTGCATCAGACTTTGTCCTCCGGTCGTTCCCCCAGAAGGCCCGTCGGTTTGACCATCAGGATGAGGATCAGCAGCACGAAGGCGAAGGCATCGCGATAGCCCGCCAGATCCGGGAAGAAGGCCACGGTCATGATCTCGATGAAGCCCAGGGCCATGCCGCCGATGACCGCGCCCTGGATGGAGCCGATGCCCCCGAAGACCGCGGCGATGAAGGCCTTGAAGCCGGGGATGGTCCCCATGATCGGCTGGAGCTGCGGGTAGCGCAGGGCCCACATGATGCCGCTGGCGGCGGCCAGGGCCGAGCCGATGCCGAAGGTGATGGCGATGATCCGGTTGACCGGCACGCCCATCAGGTAGCTCGTCTCGATGTCCTTGCTGATGGCCCGCATGCCGAGGCCCGTCTTGGTCCTGTAGACCACGTAGACCAGGCCGAGCATCAGCGCCAGGGACAGCAGCGGGACGAAAAGGGTCAGCGGCAGCACCCGCACCCCCCCCATGATCAGGGGGTTTTCCAGCCAGGCCGGCCGGTACACCTCGCGGGGGATGGCCTGGAAGAAGACGATGGCCACGTTTTGCAGGAAAAACGACACGCCGATGGAGCTGATGAGCGCCGAGATGCGCGGGGCGTCCCGCAGGGGCCGGTAGGCCACCTGGTCCACCAGCACGCCGAGGCTGGCGGTCACCAGGATGGCCAGCACCATGGCCACGGGCCAGGGCAGGTGCGCCAGGGTGATCCCCCAGAACACGAAATAGGCGCCGAGCATGAAGATTTCGCTGTGGGCGAAGTTGATCAGGCGCAGGATGCCGTAGACCATCGTGTAGCCGATGGCGACCAGGGCGTAGAGGCTGCCGAGCGTCAGGCTGTTTAAAGTATGCTGGATGAACGTCGCCAGGTTCATGGAGGATCCTTGTCGCGTGTTCTGGCCGGAGGCCCGGCGGGCGGGGGGAAGGCTTCCCTCCCCCCGCGTCACCGGGGCCTTGCGCGGGCGGGCCGTCCGTGAAGGACCTCCCGCCCCTGGCGCGCGCCGTGGTCGGCGTCCTAGAGTTCCGGCGTGATCTCGCCTTCGTAAACCTTCTTGCCGTCCTTGATCACGACCAGGCCCACGGGCTTCTCGGCGTCGTGGGTCTCGTTGATCGTGGTGGCGCCGGTGACGCCCTGGAAGCCCTTGGTCTCGCCCAGGGCCTTGGCGATGGCGGCGGGTTCGGCCTTGCCGGCGCGGGTGATGGCGTCGAGGATGAGCATGTAGGCGTCATAGCCCAGGGCCGCGTTCACGTTGGGCTCCTTGCTCGGGTAGAGCTTGCGCCACTCCTCGGTGAACTTCTTGGCCATGGGGCCCATGTTCTTCATCGACGGGTCGTAGGGGAAGGTGGTGTGGATGAAGCCTTCCACGGCCTTGCCGCCGATGTCGGTGATCTTGGGGTTGTCCATGGCGTCGCCGCCCATGATCTTGAAGGTGGCGCCCAGTTCGGCGGCCTGCTTCATGATGATGGCGCCCTCGGCGAAATAGGAGGGGATGAAGAGAACGTCGGGCTTCTCGGCGATGATCTTGGTGAGCTGGGCGGTGAAGTCCTGGTCGCCGGACTGGTAGTTCAGGGTGGCCACGATCTGGCCGCCGAGCTTGGTGAAGGACTTGTTGAAGAACTTGGCCAGGCCGACGGAGTAGTCGTTGGCCACGTCGACCAGCATGGCGGCCTTCTTGAGGCCCAGGGTCTTGAAGGCGTAGGTGGCCGCGCCGGCGCCCTGGTAGGGGTCGATGAAGCACACGCGGAAGATGAACTTCTTGCCCTGGGTCACCAGCGGGTTGGTGCAGCTGGTGCCGACCTGGGGAATGCCGGCCTTTTCGGAAACCTCGCCGCCGGCCATGGCCAGGGAGGAACCGTAGGTGCCGATGATGGCCTGGACCTTTTCCTTCTCGATCAGGCGCTGCACCGCGTTGGCGGCCTCGACCTTGTCGGACTTGTTGTCCACGACGAACAGCTCGATCTTCTTGCCGAGCACGGTCGCGGTTTCCTTGTGGGCCATCTGGACGCCTTCGAGTTCGAGCTGGCCGCCGAAGGCGTTCTGGCCGGTCAGGGGCAGGAACACGCCGATTTTGACCGTGTCCTCGGCGCAAAAGGCCGCGTTGGCGAAGCCGAGGACCAGGGCCAGGCACAGAAGCACCAGTTTTCGCATCGTTCTCCCTCCACGTTGCATGTTGCCGCCCGACCGGTGTCCCGGCCCGGCTGTCAAAGCGACACCACTGCCGATATCTTTTTCGCCAGCTCCACCAGGTAGCCGGCGAAAAGGCGTTCGAACTCCCGCATGGAATAGGTCGCCGTCGCGGAATCGAAGCTGACCGCGCCGATGACGGCGTTCGTGCGCAGGGAGAAAAGCGGGGCGCCGATGGCGATCAGCCCCGGCAGGGATTCCTCGTTGTTGCGCGAATAGCCGAGTTCGCGAACCTGCCGCAATTCGGCGCGCAACGCCTCGCGGTCGGTGATGGTCCGTTCGGTCTTGGGCGTGAGGTCCAGCCGGTCGACGAGGGCGTCCAGGGCCGCGGGCTCCAGGAAGGCCATGGCCGCCTTGCCGGTGGCCAGGTAGTGCAGGGCCGAGGCGTAGCTGAAGGAGCGGAAGGCCTGGGTGTCCCGGGAGTCCCGGCGATAGATCAGATAGATGGAGTCGCTCTCCAGGATGCCGACATCCACGTGCAGCCCGTGGCATCCGGCCGCCTCGTCCACGAGGGGCTTGAGCAGGCGTACGAGTTCGCTTTTCTCGAGGACGGACTGGGCCAGGGCCAGGGTGCGCACGCCCAGGCGGTAGAGCCCGGAGCGGGAGTCCCGGACGATGTAGCCCCGTTCGCAGAAGGTGGTGACGTAGCGGTGGGCCGAGGTCTTGCTGATGCCGACCCGGACGGCGATTTCGCTCAGGGTGAACCCGCTGTCCTCGCCGCCGAAGAGGTCCAGGATGACCAGACCCTTGGCCAGCGTCTCGGATATGTTGCCCCGTGCTCCCACGAATACGCCCCGTTTCATGGAATTGCGAACCACGCGTTCCCGCAAGAGGAACGGCCGGTCCGGATGGCCGCCTGATATCCTCTCGATGGGCCTGTGTCAAAGGGGGAAAGCGGGCCGCCCGGCCGGAGTCGTTTCGGTATTTCGCGGAGATCGGCGCGACCGCGACGGCGGGGCTTGGGCGGCGGAGGCATTTGGGATATGGGGGAGGAAACGGGAAAGGCCGGGCGCGGCTGTCCGGAACGCTACGACATCGCCCGTGACGCGGCGGGACGGTTCGCGG
>CAZNUQ010000012.1:20886-39137 GCA_964576235.1 uncultured Desulfovibrio sp. | reverse complement strand
CGCGGCTGTCCGGAACGCTACGACATCGCCCGTGACGCGGCGGGACGGTTCGCGGGCACGCTCACGTTGACGGATTGCCAGCCCTGACGGACTGTCGCACAAGGGCCTGTGCGGTTCAGGCTTTTCCCCTGCGCCGGGTGTCGCGGGGATGCCGGATGACGGAAAACGCCCGGAGGAGGCCTTCCCATGCGCCGTTTCCCGGCCACACTTGTGCTGCTTCTGCTCGCCCTGATCCCGGATGCCGCGGCCTGGGCGGCCGGGCCGGCCGTGCCGCTCGTCTTCACCCGGGGCGACGCGGTGTATTGCCTCGAACCCGGCGCGGGCAGGCCCCGCCGGATCGGGACCGGCCGCCAGCCGGCCCTGTCACCCGACGGCAGGCGCGCCGTGTGGGTGGAGGCGGGAGGGGACCCGGCCCGGTCCCGGCTGGTGCTGCGCGACCTGGACGGCGGCGCGGCATCCGTCCTGGCCAGCCCGGGGGGCTTTCTGGGCAGCCCCGGCTTTTCGCCGGACGGCCGGTCCGTGGCCTTCACCCGCGCCGGGGAGGACGGGCGCCGGGAGCTCTGGACGGTCCGGCCGGGCGGGAGGGCGGTGCGGCTGGCCCGGGTCGGGGACGACTGCTTCGAACCCGCCTGGTCGGCGGCCGAGGGGGCCGTGGCCTGCCACGACATGAAACGCCTGTTCCTGATCGCCCCGGACGGCCGGGTGCTGCGCGAAACGCCCCTGGCCGCCTTCGCCGGCGGTCGCGACGACATGTTTTCCAGCGCGGACCGCTTCGCGGTCCATCCCTTCGCGGCCCGGATCGTCTTTTCCATGGGCGTGCCCGGAACGCCGCTTTTCCGCAAGAAGGTCCCGGACAGCAGCTCCGCCCTGTTCCTGTTCGATCCGGCGACGGGCAAGACGAGCCGGCTGACCCCGGAGAACCTGACCGCCTTCGCCCCGGCCTGGACCCCGGACGGCGAGGCCGTGGTGTTCACCGGCTACACGGACGCCCGGGCCGGGGCGGCGGATCCGTTCGAGATATGGATGCTGCGTCCCGGCGGCGTCCCCGAGCGGATCGGACCGGGCGAGGACGCCAGACCGCCCGCGGCCGCAGGCCGGACCGGGCCGTAGGTGTAGCCGCAACGCAGACAGACATACCGGTCGTTCATGACGGTCCTCTCCCGCGCCCCCGCCCTCCCGGCCTTGCCGGGGATTCCGCCGGGGGGCGCCATCCCCGCACCATAGGAAAGCCCCGCCGGCCTGTCCTCGGCCCATGCGGGCCATGCCCGGGACGGGCCGGCCTCAGCCGAGCTTGAACCGGATGGTCAGCACGGCCGAGCAGGGGATGGGCCGGCCGTGGCGCACGGCCGGGTGGAACGTGGACGCCTTGATGGCCCGCAGCGCCTCCTCCACGAAATCGAGCCCGGAATGGCCCGTGACGGACACGTCGCGCAGGACACCCTCCGCGTCGATGCGAAGCCGCAGGGACACCGCGCCCTCCTTCCCTGCGTTTTTGGCCTCGTCGGGATAGCGCGGCAGGCAGCGGTGGCGGAAGCGGGGGCCGTCGCCCTGTCCGAACCGGCCCTCGTAGTCGCCGTCTCCGGCGCCCCCGCCGGTCCCCTTGCCGGTTCCTCCCTGACCCGGTCCCTCGCCCTGTCCCCGGCCCGGTCCGTGTCCGGAAATCCCCGTTCCCGTTCCATTCCCTTCGCCGGCGGCCCCGGCCGGCGCCGGCGCCGCGACCGGCGACGGCGACACCCCGGCCACCTCCCGGGCGGCGGTCGCGGTCCCGGCTGGGCGGGCGGCCCGTTTCGGTTTCGGACGCGCGACGGGTTTGGGCGGCGCGGGTGTTTCGCTGGAGGCCAGGGGGGAGGGCGCCGGCGGCGCGGGCGGGGCCGGGGTCTCCGGGGCCTGGGGCTGCGGGGGGGGCGGAGACGGCGTTCCGGCCTCGGCCGCCGCCGGCCGGGGGCCGCCGCCGCTGTCCCCGGCCTCCCGGCCGTCGCCCGCGCCGCCTCCGCCGCCCAGACCGGCGAGATCCACGGTGCCGATGACCAGAAGCGGTTCGTCGGGGCGCGGACTCTCGGAGGCGCTCCAGAGCAGCGCGGCCGCGAGCGCCAGACCGTGCAGGAGGACGGACAGGAGCGTCCAGGGCCAGCGGCGTTCGGCCAGCCCCGGCTTTCGCGCGGCAGTCGCGGGGAGCGGTTGGACGAAATGTGCCGAGGCCACGGGTTCCGTCGGCCGGGAGGGCGGGAACGGCAGGCCAGGGAATTGGTGGAGATGCATTTCCGGTGAAGCGTTCATGGCGGCCCACTCGCTGTCACGTATTGTTTGAAAGATGTAACAGTAAAAAATGACACATTCGACAGTCACGTATTTTGTTTTAGGCGTGACATGTTGCAATAATTTAAATTCTCTTCTATCACCCCACGCATTGTCAAGGATGTATTTGAAAACTGTTCTGCATATCCTGTGTATTGATTCAGGTGTGTTTCTTGACATGAACGATTTTTGGGGGTTGTTTATTACTGTCATAGAAGTTTTATTATTCGTGACAGTCTTCGCGAAAGAAGGTCGTTGAGGGGGCGTCCGGAACCGGGTGAGAGCGGCCCGAGGGAGGCCGCGTTTCGAGGCAACAATCCAAAATCGGCGAAGGGAGGAACTATGAAACGTTTGGTCGTTGTGGCGATGGCCGTCTTGCTGTCCTGGCCCGTGTCGCTATGGGCCCGGGAAAAAAACGACGCAGCCGGAGAGGGGCAGGCCGCCATGGAAGACATGGTGGTGACGGCCACCCGGACCGAGGAGCCGCTCAAGAGCATTCCCGGACGCGTGGAGGTCATCACCAGCGAGGAACTCAAGCAGATGCCGGTCCAGACCGTGGACCAGGCGATTTCCTACATTTCGGGCGCCCATCTGGAACGGCCGAACGGCCCGGTCACCTTCAAGTCCACGCTCACCCTGCGCGGACTCGGCAACGAACAGGGGCGCACCCTGGTCCTGCTGGACGGCATGCCCATGAACTCTTCGGACATGGGCGATGTCAACTGGAACCGGATCAACCTGGAGGATGTCAAGCGCATCGAGATCCTCAAGGGGCCGGCCGCCTCCATCTATGGCAACAACGCCATGGGCGGCGTCATCAACATCATCACCCAGAAGCCCACCAAGGTCGTCGAGGGCCGGGTGTCCACCCAGTACGGCACCTATGACGACTTGCAATTGCGCGGCGTGGCCGGTTTCCGGGCCAAGGAGGACAAGGAGGGCCTCTACGGCCGCGTCTCGGCCTTCCACCACAACTCGCCCGGCTACAAGAGCATCCCCAGCGACGAGCAGACCGTCTACACCGTCAAGAATTTCATCCGCGAGGATACCGTCAACGGCAAGATCGGCTGGGACCTGACCGAGACCAACAACATCGAGTTCCAGTACACCAAGGACACCCAGACCATCGGCGAGGGCAAGCAGATATTCGCCTACGACGGCGTGCATCGCGGCTACGACACCGGCGTGTGGCAGGCCCGCATGAACCTGGCCTACGAGGGCTGGTCCGGAACGGCCAACGTCTATTTCTCGGACACCAACTACGACAGGACCCAGGAAAGCATCACGTCCTCGTCCAACATCCGGACCTACCTCAATTCCTACAGCCGGACCGATTCCCAGGTGAACCGCCAGGAACTCGGCGTGATGACCAACGTGTCCCGGGTCTGGGGTCCCAACACCTTCACCGTCGGCTTCGACTACCGCGACGGCAAGATGGACGGCAACGACTACTCCCGCACCGGCACCATCACCTTCGCCACCAACTACGGCAAGATCCGCAACCTCGGGGCCTTCGCCCAGGACCAGTTGCGGTTTCTCGACGACACGCTGATCTTCCTGCTCGGCCTTCGCTACGACAACGCCACCACCTACGACGGCCGGTACGACACGAACATCAGTTCGCTGTCGCAATACACCAAGTACTACTCCGACAAGACCTGGGACCAGTGGAGCCCGAGGGCCTCGGTGAAGTACTTCTTCCTGGACAACCTGTCCGGCTACCTGTCCTACGGCCATTCCTTCCGGGCGCCGCTGCTCGACGACATGTACCGCACCGGCAGGATGCGCGGCGGCACCAAGATATCCAACCCCAACCTCGGGCCGGAAAAGATGGATTCCTTCGAGGCCGGCCTCGACTACCAGCCCTTCGACAACCTGAAGCTGGCCGGTTCCGGATACTTCTCGGTGGGACACGACTTCCAGTATTACGTCAACATCACCAGCGCCATCAGCCAGAAACAGAACATCGGCGAGGTGCAGATCTGGGGCATGGAGCTCGACGCCGAGTACGACCCGTTCAAGCACCTGGGAAACGAATTGTTCGAGAAATTCGGCCTGTTCGCCAACTACACCTTCAACGATTCCCGCATCACCGATTTTCCGGGGCGGCCGGACCTGGTCGGCAAGCTCCTGTCGTACACGCCGCAGAACTCCTTCAACACGGGATTTAATTGGCTCAACAAGTACCTCAACAACCGCGTCGCCGTGCAATATGTCGGCGAGATGTATTCCGACGACATCAACACCAGCAATACCACCATCTCGCCCCATGCCCTGGTCAACGCCAAGGTCTGGCGCAATTTCGACTTCATCTCGCCCTACGGCAAGAACGTGGAAATGTCGTTGAGCGTCGATAACCTCTTCGACCACCGGTACATCGATTCCCGCAACGCCAACGGGATGAACCCGGGACGCATGTTCTTCCTGGAGATGACGTGCAAGTTCTAAGACCCAAGGACCTCTCCACGGCCCAGGTGGTGTTCTTCGCCTCGGTCGTGGCCCTGGACTTCGGCTGGGGGCTGGTCTTCAAGACGGCCCTCCAGCTGACGTTCATCCACGAAGTGGCCCGGCTCGAGATGGTGGTGTCGGTCATGCTGATGGTTCTGGTCCGGCTCATGCTGGACCGCTTCGGCACGCTCATCGTCTTCGAGCTCGCCTGGGGGCTCCTGGCCGCCGTGCTCATGCCGGCGGCCGGGGGGCAACCCGGCTTCGTCAAACTGGTGCCGGCGATCACCCAGGGCATCGTCTTCGACGCGCTGTTTTCCTTCCTGGCCCGGTCCATGCCCCGGGGGCGGGCCTACGTGGCCATCCTGGTCGGCGGCATCCTCGGGCCCAGCGCGGCCATGGCCGTGCGGGTGGCCATGGGCGTGCCCTGGGCCACCGCCACCCAGGCCCTTTTCGGTGTTTCGCTCCTCACCTCGCTGGCCATAAACGGCTGCGGCGTCTACCTCGGTCTGCTCGTCTGGAAGCGCATCGAGAGCCTGGAGGTCGTGACCATGCTGCGACTGTCATGATCGTCGCCAAGGCGCTTTCCTTCACGCCGGCCGGAGCGGGCGCCCCCATCTTCCGGGACGTGTCGCTGGCCATCGGTCCCGGGGAGCGGGTGGGCATCGTCGGCCCCTCGGGTTCCGGCAAGACCACCCTCGGCTATCATCTGTGCGGCGCGCACCGGCTGGCCCTGTCCGGGGTGACCACGGGGGAGCTTCGCCTGGACGGCGGCGACAGTCTCGGCGGCGGCCCTCCGGGATTCGCCGGGCTGGTGGGGCAGAACCCCGAAGCCCAGCTTTTTTGCGATACCGTGGCCGAGGAGGTGGGGCTGGGACTGCGGGCCAGGGGGGGCGGGCCGGCCGGTTGCGAGGCCGTCGCCGAGGGACTCCTTGCCCGCTACGGTCTGTCCGGCAGGGGCGGCGCGGCCGTAAGCGCCCTGTCCCTGGGGCAGAAGCAACTCACGGCCATCCTGTCCATGCTGGCCATCGTGCCCAAGGTGCTGCTTCTCGACGAGCCCACGAGCTACCTCGACGCGGCCACGGCCGACCGGCTTTTCGAGCATCTCGACGGCCTGTGCCGGACCGACGGCTGGGTGGTGCTGGTCATCGAGCACGACCTGCGGCGGCTGGCCGGTTTCGCCGACCGTTTCCTGCGCCTGGAGGACGGCCGTCTGTGTCACGACGGGCCTCCCCCCCCGGGGGCGGGCCGGCGGGAACTGGGCCGTCCGGGGGGCGTCCCGGGAGCTTCCGAAACGCCGTATCTGCGCTTTCGCGGGGTCGGCTTCGGCTATGACAAGGGAGGGCCCCCGGCCCTCGAGGGAATCGACCTGGATGTGCGCCCGGGCGAGGTGGTGGCCCTGACCGGGCCCAACGGCGCCGGCAAATCCACCCTGCTGCGCCTCGCCAAGGGGCTTTGCAAGCCTGCCGCCGGGCTGGTGGAGCTGGCCCCGGGGCTTGCCGTCAGGCGGGACGTGGGCATCATGTTCCAGAATCCCGACGAGCAGCTTTTCGCCCACACCGTGGCCGCGGAATGCGGCTACTGGCCGGCCAACCTGGGCCTGCCGGCCCGCGAGACCGAGGACCGGGTCCGCGACACCCTGGCCGGTCTGGGGCTTGGCGACACGCTGGCGCGTTCGCCCTTTTCCCTGAGTTTCGGCGAGAAACGCCGGCTGTGCCTGGCCTCGGTCCTGGTCGCCGCACCGGCCGTGTTGTGTCTGGACGAGCCCACCACCGGCCTCGACGACGGCAACATGGCCGTCATGGCCGACATCGTGCGGCGCCAGGCGGCCGAGGGCCGGGCCGTGCTCCTGGCCACCCACGACCCGGATTTCGCGGCCGCCACGGCCAGCCGCGTGGTGCGCCTGGAAGGCGGCCGCATCGTGGCCGACGGCCCCAACCCCGAAGGAGGACGGCGATGACGGTCAGGATGGGCGTGTTGCGCCGGGCGAGCGCCGTCAGCAAGTTCGCCTTCGCCATTTCCCTTTGCGCCTATGCCTTCACCTGCCCGGACTGGCGCGCCCTGGCCGCTATCATCCTGGTCCTGGCCGGGCTGCTCGTGGTTTCCGGCGAATGGGACCGCAGCGTCACCGTGGTCTTCGGCATTTTCCTGCTCGGCCTGCCGACCCTGCTGGTTCTTTTCCTCCTCGGCGGCGTGGAAAAGGCCGCCACCTGGCGCGAGGGCGTGCAACTCGGGTTCGAATGGCTGGGGATTTTCGCCCTGCGGCTTTTCGTGCTGGTCTTCGCCGACCTGCTCGTGGTCAAGTGGACCACCTTTTCCAACATGCTGCTCTCGCTGCGCGGCCTGGGGCTGCCGGGCAAGGCGGTGCTTTTCGTGTCCACCCTGGTCGGCGTCCTGCCGCGGGTGTTCCGTCTGGCCCTGCACGTCGTCGCGGTGCAGGGCTGCCGGGGGCTGGAGACGCGGCGCCTGGCCCGGCCGCGCAATCTGTTGGCGCTTTTCGTGCCGGTCTTTCTGATCCAGATGCGCCGGGCGACCGATCTGGCCCTGTCCCTGGAACTGCGCGGCATCGCCTCGGGCGCGGCCGCCGCCGGCCGGGGGGTGGCGCCGGGCGCCGGGGACGCCCTCTTTTTCGCGGCGGCGGTCCTGGTCTGGGCCGGGCCGCTGTGGGCGCTGGCCAGGGGCTGAGGACGGGGAAAAATTTCGTGACGCGATATCATGGCCGCCCGGGGTGTTGTCCCGCGGCCTGGACGGGGGACGCGCGGCGGCGGAGCCCCGCCCGAAACGCCAAGGAGCGAACGACATGCTGTGTCCGTATTGCGAGAGGAGATGCCGGCTCGACGGCGGGACCCCCGGGTTTTGCCGCATGTACGAGGCGGTGGACGGGGCGGTGCGGGAACGCTTCCCCGACCGCTGGTGCGCCTATTCCGTGTCCAGGGTGGAGTCCATCCCCTTCTACCACGCCTACCCGGGCGCCCGCTGCCTGGTGGTGGGAACGGCCGGCTGCAACCTGGACTGCCGCTACTGTTCCAACGCCTACGCGGCCAAGGAGGATCCGGCCGAACTCGCGGACATCCTGCTGACCCTGTCCCCGGAGGCCCTGGTCGGTCTGGCCGAAAAGCAGGGCTGCCACGCCATCGTCTTTTGCATCAACGAGCCCACCGTGTCCCTGCCGACCCTGTCCCGGGTCTCCCAGGCGGCCAAAGCCGCCGGATTGCCCATGGGCTGCCTGACCAACGGCTACGCCACCCCGCCGGCCACGGCCATGCTGGGCGACATCTTCTCGTTCGTGAACGTGAGCCTCAAGGGGCTTTCCGAACCGTTTTGCCAGAAATACCTCGGCATCTCCGACAGCGCGCCGGTGATCCGCAACATCCTGGAACTTTCGCGCCTGTGCCACGTCGAGGTGACCACGCCCGTCATCGAGTCGGAAAACGACCACGAACTGGACCGGATGGCCGCCATCCTGGCCGGGATCGATCCGGAGATCCCCTGGCACGTCTTCCGGCTGCTGCCCGTCCACCAGATGAGCGCCTACGAATATCCGGGCATCGAGGCCATAAACGCCAAGCTCATCGGGCATCGCAAGAAACTGCCCTACATCTACTTCCACAACTTCATCGGCTCGCGCTGGGTCAACACCACCTGTCCCGGGTGCGGCCGGACGGTCATCACCCGGCACAGCCTGGGCTGCGGCGGCGACAAGCTCGACATCTTCGCCCTGGCCGGCGACCGCTGCCCCGGATGCGGTCAGCGGGTGCGCCTGCTCGGCGGCCGGGTGGCCTGGAACTCCAAGGAGGTGGCGGCATGAGCCTGGCCATCCTGGACGCGCGCGAGTGGCAACGGATCGTGGATTTGCGCACGGGGCGCCCGGTGTCGGGGCAGGGGCCGCGCATCGACATGGTCCGGGAGACGATCGGGCGCCATCCCTTCCCCGGCGACCGGGACCCGCGCGGCAACGCCTGGGTCGTGGATACCGCCCTCGACCTCGTCGGGGCCTACGACCCGGGCTTCGTCTTCCTGACCTTCGCCCGGCAGTTCTATTCGTCCCGCTACACGAAGCTCGGACCCGGCGAGCGGGAGGCCATGATCGACGAGGCCTTCGCCGAGGCCGAGCGCTTCGCCTCCGCCTCGGGCTACCACACCGTGCTCGTCGGCACCTGCGGCATGACCCGGGCCACGGCCCCCATCGACCTGACAGGCCTCGACGGCCTGGCCGTGGCCGCCAACTGGTCGGCCCGCTACGCCGGGATCTACGGCGCCTCGCGGCGCGATCTCGATATCCTGGCCGGTCACGAGGCTCTGGAGCGGCTGGCCACCCGCGAGGATATCCTGGAGCTTTTCGGCGGCGGCCCGGACGACGGCGGCCGGCTCCCGGACTACATGGCCGTGGCCAAAACGGGGCGGTATTTCAACACCACCTCGCTGCGCCGCCTGATCATGATTCCCGACGCCGCGCCGGTCATGCCCGTGTCCGCCAACCTCGGGCCGGTGGGCGGCGTCACGGACATCAAGGGCCGCCTGCTTTCCCTGCTCGCGGACCGCAAGGTGGCCGTCATCTACCTGGAGGGCGTGGGCTGCGACGATTTCCGGGTGCCCTTTCTTTCCTGCCGCAACGGGGAGGACTGGTACCGCTACGAGCCGGGCGACGGCCACTACCTCGCCCTGACCACGGGCCGGCATCCGGTTTTCGAGCACAACGGCGGCTACCGCTACTTCCGGGACGACGGCGAGCACAAGGAATATCCTTTTTCCGGGTACTTCACGAAGCTGCCGTCCGGCACCATCGGCGACGACTACCCGGGCCGCAGCATCGCCGTGGGCAACCGCAGCATGTTCATGCACGTGGCCACCGGCTGCGACATCGCCTGCGAGTGCTTCGCCCGCAACCTCTACAACCAGGGCATCATGGCCGTGATCCGCAAGCCCGACGCGGCGGAGCCGGCGGGCTAGAGGAAAAACCAGACCGCGACGAGGCCCGTGGCGGTCATGGTCACGGTGTAGGGCAGGGCCAGCCTGACCATGGCGCCGTAGGAGAGCCGGATCAGCGGCGCCAGGGCCGAGGTCAAAAGGAACAGGAAGGCCGCCTGGCCGTTGGGCGTGGCCACGCTGGGAATGTTGGTGCCGGTGTTGATGGCCACGGCCAGGCGGTCGAACTGGGCCAGCACCTCGGTCACCCGGGGGAGGGCCGCCGGGGGCAGGGCCGCCAGGATCTCCTCGCGCCGGAGCCTGGCGTCGGTGAGGCTGGCGAAAAGCCCCGCCCCGTCCTGCCCGAGGTCGGGCATGGCGGCGAAGAGCCCGGCGAAATGGGCCTTGGTCTCGGTGATGTAGACCGTGGCCACGAACACGTTGTCGCTGATCATGGATAACAGCCCGTTGGCCAGGTAGTAGGCCGCGGTCTGGGTCTTGCCGGAAAGCGACAGCACGTAGCCGGTGACCGGGGCGAACAGGTGCTGGTCGTGGATCACGGCCACGATGGCGAAAAAGACCACGAGCAGGGCGGTGAACGGCAGGGCCTCGACGAAGGCGTGGCCGATCTGGTGCTCCTGGGTCTTGCCGCAAAAGGCCGTGAGCAGGATCAGCAGCGACAGCCCGATGATGCCGACCTCGGCCAGATGCAGGGCCAGGGCCACGACCAGATAGACGGCGGCGACCGCCTGGACCAGGATCGCCGCCCTGGTCCTCCGGGGCATGGCCGCCTCGCGCCGGGCGTCCTCCTCGGCCAGGACGCGGCGCACCGCCGGCGGCAGCCGGAAGCCGTATCCGCAGATGCCCAGACGCTCGACCGCCACCGTGGTGGCGAGGCCCACGCCGAGCACCGGCAGGGACACCGGCGCCACCCGGATGAAAAAATCCATGAAATGCCAGCCCATTTCCTGGGCGATCAGCAGGTTCTGGGGCTCGCCGACCAGGGTGCACACCCCGCCCAGGGCCGTGCCCACGGCGCCGTGCATCATGAGATTGCGCAGAAATCCCCGGAATTCCTTGAGGTCCTTGCGGGAGGCGTCGTCGAGTCCCGTCTCCTCGCCGAGCCGGCAGGAGGCGGAGGAGACGTGGCGGTGGTGGACCTCGTAGAATCCGTAGGCCACGGCGATGATCACGGCGGTCACGGTCAGGGCGTCGAGAAAGGCCGAGAGAAAGGCTCCGGCCAGACAGAACAGCAGCGACAGGAGGACCTTCGAGCGCACGGCCAGCAGGATCTTGGTGAAGACGTAGGACAGCATGTCCTTCATGAAGTAAATGCCGGCCACCATGAAGATGAGCAGCAGGATGACCGGGAAGTTGTGGGCCGCTTCGGCGTAGAGGGCCTCGGGCGAGGTCATGCCGAGCAGCACGGCCTCCAGGGCCAGCAGGCCGCCGGCCGGCAGGGGATGGCAGGCCAGGGCCATGGCCAGGGTGAAGATGAATTCGGCGATGAGCAGCCAGCCCGCCGCGAAGGGCCCGAAGGCGACGAGCACGATCGGATTGGCCACCAGGAAGGCGGCGATGGTCAGCTTGTACCAGCCCGGCGCATCGCCGAGCAGATTGGCGCAAAAGGCCTGGGACAGGGTCTTGGGCATGAAGGCTCCTTGAAAGCGGGGGACGGGGAATGCCCGCCGCGCGGGAACGGAGGGGCGGCGGGCGGCTCGGACGAAATATTACAGTACAGTAATGATGGCGTTTCGCCAAGTCCCCTTCCGGGCCGTCCCCCGGCCGCTCAGGGAGCCGCGGGCAGGCGCACGGCGATGCGGCCGGGCGCGCGGGAGAGGCTGGCGCCGATCCGGGCGGCGAGGGCGTCCTCGGCCGGGTTCTCCCCCGCCTCGGCGCCGGGCGCGAGTCCGGTCACGACGAGGGCCGGCCCTTGCGGACCACATTCCACCGCCACCCGGACGGGGGCGCCGCCGGCCGGGGCGGCCGTGGCCCGGTCCAGGCAGGCGGTCAGCAGCCGGCACAGGGTGAAGGGGTCGGTGGCGACCCTGGCGTCGTCGCCGGGGACGAATTCCACGGGCACGCGGCGCATGGCGGCCTGACGCTCCCAGAGGGCCACGGCCAGGGCGGCGGCTTCGGCCAGGGAAACCTCCCGGCCGGGAACGTCGGCCAGATGGGCGAAGCGGCCCAGGTTGCCGATGATGGCGTCCCCGCGCCGCACCTGTCCCTGGAGCCGGGCGGCGGTCGCGGCCAGCCGTTCGGGATCCAGGGGATGCCCCCGTCCGGCCAGGCAGGCCAGGTCGGCCAAAAGCCCGACCTGTTCGTTGATGACGGCCAGGACGTTTTTGAGCTCGTGGGCGGCCGAGGCGTTGATCCGGCCGCAAAAAAGCAGATCCTCGTTGTCGGGCATCGGCGTGTTCCTCATGCCCGGCCGCCGGCCAGGGCCTTCTCCACGGCGTCGATCAGGTCCTCGATGCGCACGGGCTTGACCAGATAGCCGGCCGCCTCGGCCGAGCCGGCCCGGAAGTCCTCTTCCGAGCCGTGGCCGGTCATGAAAATAAAGCGCATGCCGGGGCGCAGGCGCTGGAGTTTCTTCTTGAGGTCGAGGCCGTTTAGGCCCGGCATCTTCATGTCCAGCACGGCCAGGTCGTAGGGATTGGCCCGGACCAGTTCCGCCGCGGTTTCGCCGTCCGTGGCGAAGTCGGCCCCGATGCCGCGAAGGACCAGGCGTTCGGCCAGGGCTGAAACCAGTTCCGATTCGTCATCCACGAGCAGAATGTTCACCCGCGTCTCCTTTGACCAGGGGGAAGGTCACGGTGAAGGTGGATCCGCGTCCCAGCTCGCTTTCCACGGCGAGGACCCCGCCAAGCTCCTGCACCAGCCCGTAGGTGATGGAGAGCCCGAGTCCCGTCCCCCCTTTTTTCTTCTTGGTGGAAAAGAAGGGTTCGAAAATGCGTTTGACATCGGCGGCCGGGATGCCGCAGCCGTTGTCGGCGACGCTGGCGGCCACGGTTTCCGGGGAGGGGCTGAAGACGCGCAGGACGAGATGTCCGCCGTCGTCCATGGCCTGGAAGGCGTTGCTGATCAGGTTGAGCAGGATCTGCTGGAGTTTGCCCCGGTCGGTCTCGATGTCCGGGAGCCCCTCGGGGGCGTCCACGTCCACGCGGATGCGCCGGTATTCCGCTTCCTTGGCCAGAAAGCTCAACACGTCCTCGGCCACCCGGTGCAGGCTCACCGGCTCGATGCGCATGTCCTGGTGGCGGGCGAAGGAGAGCAGGCGCTTGGTGATGGCGCCCGCCCGCTCCACCGAGCCCAGGATGGAGTCGACGAGGCCCGAGAGGCGTTCGGGGCTGGGCGGCTCCTTGGCGTAGAGGGCGAGGTCCTTTATCAGGCCGGCCTTCTCGTTGATGATGGCCAGGGGGTTGTTGATCTCGTGGGCGACGCCGGCGGCCAGGCGGCCGATGGAGGCCATGCGGTTGGTGTGCTCCATCTGCTGGAGGGTCTTGGCCCTGGTCTGGTCGGCCAGGTAGGCCTTTTCCACGATGTAGGTGGCGACGCCGACGATGACCAGAAGGACGGCCATGATGCTCGCCCCGAGAAACCATACCAGGTCGAGGCGCACGGCGTACCAGGGCTTCATGAGCTCGGCCTGCCGCTTGACCACCATGAGGATCAGGGGGGTGCCCTCGATGTAGGCGTAGCCGACGATGAGGCCGCCGGCCTCGTCGGGGGCCTCGAAAACCTCGGTGCGCGGCGCCTCGGGCGGCACGGGCAGGGCCAGGGTGTCGAGGACCGAGCCGTGGGACCGGGAGACGGTCTGGAGCACGCCCTGGTGGTTGACGAGAAAGGCGTCGCCGCTGCCCGAGAGGTCGAGGTTGGCCAGGATGTCGTTCATGCGCTGGGTGTCGACGGCGGCCCGCAACACGAAATAGCCGCCTTCGGGCCTGTCGGCGCGCACGGAAATGACGAGGTGGGGCACGCCCCTGAAGCCCAGGAACACGTCGCTGACGAAATGGCCGGCCGCGACGGTCCGCTTGAACCATTCCTGGCCGGAATAGTCGATGCCGAGGAGGTCGTAGGGCCCGGAGTAGGCGATCTGCCGTCCCGTGGCGTCGATGAGGCCGAGGTCGATGAAGCCGCCGAAACCGGCCTTCAGGTTCTTGAGAACCTCGCCCAGGCGGGCGGGGGTGGCCAGGGCGTGGTAGGACTCCTCCCTGGCGGCGAAGGTCAGGGCGGCCAGGCGTTCTTCCAGGAAAAAGGCCAGGGCGCGTCGGGTGTTGGAGGTGGTGATGGCCGTGCGGTGCAGGTTGTCCTGGGTGACGGCCCGCTTGGTGACGCCGAAATCGATCGCCGTCATGATGCAAAGCGGCGTCAGGGAGACGGCGGCCAGCAGGGCCACGGAAAGCCACCACAGCCGGCGGTAGTTGAACAGGCTCCGGTACGGTCCCGCCGAAACCGCGCCTCTCCAGAATTCCGGGCGAATACGGTCGAGAAAGCCCATGGCGGCCCTTCCTTGTCTGCCGGGAGGCGCGCGGCCGCGGAAGAAATCTCTGTCACGCGGCCGCGCTGGCCCTCGCGCGAAGCCTGCGAACCCCGCGGCCGCGTTTCCCGGCGCGCTGGGCTCAGGCATGTTATCCCTCGAAAAACACGGGCATGTTTTCCAAGGGGCCGGCGCTAGACGCGGGTTTTCTTGGCGCGCGCCTTTTCGTTGGCCATTTTCAACGTGTCGCTCAACAGTTCGATGTCCACGGGTTTTTGCAGGTAGGCGAAGGCGCCCAGGCGCATGCATTCGTCCCGGTCGGCCTCGGAACCGTGGCCGGTCAGGATGATGATCTCGACATCGGGCCGCTCGGCCTTGGTGCGTTTGAGAACCTCGATGCCGTCGATGCCCGGCATCTTGAGGTCGAGCACCATCACTTCCGGCTCGTCCTCGGCCACCATCTCCAGGGCGGACTCGCCGTCGTAGACCACGTGGGAGCCCACCTCGCGCATGGACAGGCGCTCGGAGAGGGTCTGGACGAACTCCCGCTCGTCGTCGACCAAAAGCACCTTGGTCGGCATCTCGAAATCGGCCCGGCGGTAGATGTCGGTCTGGTAGAAACCCTTGCCCACCTTGGTCACCACGTCGGAGACGCCCTCGACCCTGGAGGCGATGGACCGCAGTTCGTTTTCCAGGCGGTCGAGGAGGAGGACCTTCTTGTTGATGGTGAGGATGACCACGCCATCCTTGGCGGCAACGGCCACGTCGTGGCCCTTGCCCGTGATCACCGTCTCGACCCTGGCGGCCAGGAGGAAATCCCGGGCGCAGCGGACGGAGGCGTCGGTGACGCGCACGGCCGGATCGGCCAGATGCTTGACCACGAGGTCGCAGGCCGCCTCCACGCCGGTTTTGTCCATGGGCACGACGATGTCGTAGAGGGCCGGGTCCCAGGGATCCTTGGCGCCGGTGGCGAGTTCGGCCCACACGGTCCGGTCCTCGTCGCCGCGTTCGAGGGCCTTGTGGGCCTCGCGCTCGGGCAGGCCCGCCTCGGCGGCGGCCACGGTCCGACGGGAGGCCGCGTCGCCGATCAGGCACACCCGCAGCACGTGGGCGATGTCGCGGGGGGCGAGCAGGGCGCAGAATCCGGCCACGATGAACCGGTTGTCCTCGGCCAGGCGCCGGGCCAGGGCCAGACGCAGCCAGGCGGCGGCGCGCTGTTTTTCGTGGGTGAACTTGTTGAAGACCGAGGTCTTGGCCGAAAAGGCCTTTTCGATCTTGTCGGCGCCGAGCCCCGACAGTTCGGCGGCCACGGCCACGAGGTCGGCGTCGCGGACGATGGGCAGCCCCGTGGCCTCGTGCACGGCCGCGACCACCGGCTGCTCCTGGCAGAATACGCCGCTGAAGAAGGAAATGACGGACATGGAGACTCCTTTCGTTCTCGCTTAGGCGCCGGGAAGGCGGCACACGGAGGTAAGCGGGCAGCTCTCGCCCGGAGCGTGCCAGGAATCCTTGTGCACGGCACAAAGGGCCTGGTCCAGGTTCGGGTAGAGATGGTCCTCGCCGATATGTTCCAGCAGGTGCGTTCGTTTCATGACATCCATGACCGGTTCCTTCACGCCGCAAAGGGAGATGTCAAGGCCGGCGCTGCGCACGCGGTCGACCAGAAGGGACAGGGCTTCCTCCCCCGAGGCGTCCATGTCGTTGATGCCGTCGGCGGCCAGGATGATGTGCTTGAGGCGTTTGCCGGCCTGCATGCGCTCGGTGATCTGGTCCTCGAGGAAGCTCGCGTTGGCGAAAAACAGCGTTCCGTCGAAACGCACCACGGTGACGAACGGACACTCGGCCAGCTTGTAGACCGAGGCGTCACGGTAGGCGCTGTCCTCGGTGAGGGCAAGGGAGGCGACCTTGGGCCGCATGCTTTTGTAGAGGAAGACCATAAGCGAGAGGGAGACGCCGATCATGATGCCCTTGTCGAGATGCGGGGCGAAGGCCAGGGTGCACACGAAGGTGATGACCGAGATGGCGCCGTCGTACCACTGGGCCTTCCAGGCGTGGAGGAAGCCCGAGGCGTTGAGCAGCCCGATGACGGCCATCATGATGACGGCGGCCAGCACGCTTTGGGGCAGATGGTAGAGCAGGGGGGTGAGGAAGAACAGGGCGACGACCACCGTGGTGCTGGTGAAGACCGAGGAGAACCCGGTGACCGCCCCGGCCTGCAGGTTGACGGCCGACCGCGAGAACGAGCCCGAGGCCGGGTAGCTCTTGCCGATGGCGCCGAGGATGTTGGCCAGGCCCTGGCCGATGAGCTCCTGGTTGGGGTCCAGGCGTTGGCCGGTCTTGGCGGCCATGGCCTTGGCGATGGAGATGGCCTCCATGAAGCCCAGCAGCGAGATGATGCAGGCGAAGGGCAGCAGGCGCCCGACGGCCTTGAGGTCCAGGTTCGGGACGGTGAAGGCCGGCAGGCCGGAAGGCACGTTGCCGACCACCTGGCCGCCGCCGATCATGAGCAGTTTGTCGGTCCGAAGCGGGCTGTTGCCGACGCGCAGGATCCAGGTGCGGCCGTCGTCCCGGGCTCCGGCCGGCACCTCCCCCTGGAGGTGGAAGGCCAGCCTGCCGCCCTCGCCGGGAACGGCGCGGAGCAGGTAGCCGCGCAGCCTGGCCCGGCAGGTGGCGGCCTCGTGCTTGGCCTTTTCCTTGTCCAGGTCGAGCAGGGCGATCTCGTGCTCCACGTCCAGCATGGCCGTCTTGTCGCCCGAGGCCTTGGCCGCGTCCTCGCGCGGGGTGATGGCGGCCCGCCTGGCGGCGATGTCGGGCAGGGCCGCGGCGGCCTTGTTGAAGGCCTCGATGTCGGCCGTCACCTGGGGGGAACGGATGGCGGACACGTCCACCGCGGCGTTGTGCTCGTAGCCGAGGGCCCAGGACACGGCGGTGGTGACGACCACCGCCACCAGGACGTTGGGGATCCGGGGATTGAGCTTTTTGAGCCCGAACATGATGGCGAAGGCCGCCGCGCCCATCAGCAGCGTCGGCCAGTGGGTGAAATGCCACGCGGCGGCCACCACGCGCGAGATGGTCTCGTAGTAGTGCTCGGCGTCGTCCACGGAGACGCCGAACATCTTGGAGAGCTGGGAGCTGGCGATGATCAGGGCGCCGGCGTTGGTGAAGCCGCCGACCACCGGATGGGAGAGGAAGTTGACCACGAGTCCCAGGCGCAGCACGCCGAGCAGGAACTGGAAGACGCCGACGAGCAGGGCCAGCAGGATGGCGTAGGCGATGTAGCCTTCCGACCCGGCCGTGGCCAGCGGGGCCAGGGAGGCCGAGGTCATCAGCGAGACCACGGCCACGGGGCCGGTGGCCAGCTGGCGGCTGGAGCCGAACAGCGCGGCCACGAGGGGCGGCAGGAAGGAGGCGTAGAGGCCGTAGTAGGGCGGCATGCCGGCCAACTGGGCATAGGCCATGGATTGGGGGATCAGGACAAGGGCCACGGTCAGGCCGGCGATGGCGTCGGCGCGCAGCGCGGCCATGCCGTAGCCCCGGAACCAGCCGAGAAAGGGAAGGATTCGCACCAGCATCAGCAACTCCCGTCACTTGGTTTGCAAAGCATCCTGCGGCAGGATGCGATGAGCTCGTCGAAAAGCGCCCCGGCGTCGTAGAGGTTGCAGGTCTTCAGGCGCATCAGGCCGTCCACCATGGCGAAAAGGATCATGGCGGTTTCCCTCGGGGGGAATTCGCCCATGGAACCGTCCTGCTGGCCGGCGCGCACCACGCGCTCGAAGATGTCGGTCAGGCAGTTGTAGATGGCCGCCAGGTGGGCCCGGCATTCGGGGTTGTCCTCGGCCAGCTTGTGGGGGAACTGGCGCTGCAGCAACGTGAACTCGTGTTCCATGAGGCCGGCGAGATGGAAATAGAAGGTGACGGCCTCCTCCATCATGTCCAGTCCGGAGGCGAATTCGCGGCCGGTGAAGGCCGCCTCGTACTCCGTGAGGATGCGCGTCTTGGCCTGTTCCAGAATGTCGAGGAGCAGGCCTTCCTTGTTCTTGAAGTGGTAGAAGATCGTCCCTTCGGCGGTCCCGGTCACCTTGCAGATGTCCTGGATGGTGGTCTCCTGGAATCCCTTGTGGGCGAA
>CAZNUQ010000012.1:12159-20786 GCA_964576235.1 uncultured Desulfovibrio sp. | reverse complement strand
CGTCCGCGCCGTCCCCCGCGTCGGGGTCGAGGTCCACAAGCCCGAGGCGGGCGGCGTAGTGCACGAGCTCGGCCAGGTTCCTGAGGCCGAGCTTGCCGAAGATGTGGGCGCGGTGGTTTTCCACGGTCTTGCGGGAGATGAAGAGCCGGCGGGCGATGGCGGCGGTGTCGTGCCCCTCGGCCAGCAGGCGCAGGACCTGCTGTTCCCGGCGGGTGAGGGCCCCGTAGGCCGGGTCCTGGGGCCGGGAGCGCCGGGCGGCGTAGTCGCCGAGGGAGAGCAGCACGGCCGGGGCCACGGCGCTGTCGAGGTAGCGTTCTCCCCGGCCGATGGCGGCGAGCCCCTGCCAGAGCTGGGTGGCGGTGGATTCCTTGACGATGTAGCCGGCCGCGCCGGCCCGGAAGCAGGCGGCGATGAGGTCGATGCGCGCGTGCATGCTGACCATCAGCACGCGGATGTCCGGGTG
The DNA here is from genome assembly GCA_964576235.1 of uncultured Desulfovibrio sp. Taxonomy (GTDB): domain Bacteria; phylum Desulfobacterota; class Desulfovibrionia; order Desulfovibrionales; family Desulfovibrionaceae; genus Solidesulfovibrio. The sequence continues at coordinate 20,323 of CAZNUQ010000012.1, read as the reverse complement.
GTCCCGGACGATCTGCTTGAGGGCCTCGATGCCGCTTTTGCCGGGCAGGGAGATGTCCACGAGCATGATGTCCGGGCGCAGATCCCGGGCCAGGCGCACGGCCCCGTCGGCGTCGCCGGCCTCGCCCACCACCTCGTAGTCCGGGTTGGCGGCCACGAGCGCCTTGAGCCCCTCCCGGAACAGCGGATGGTCGTCCACCAGGGCGATGGTGCGCGGCGCGCTCACGTCCGCTCCGTCAGGGGAACCTCGACCTTGATGGAGGTGCCCTTGCCCGGCCTGGACCGCAGGGTGAAGCGTCCGCCGAGCAGGCGGACGCGTTCGCGCATGCTCCAAAGCCCCATGTGCTTTTCGGCCAGGGCTTCGGGCAGGCGGGTTCCGGGGTCGAAGCCGGCCCCGTCGTCGGCGATGCCGAGCAGCAGGTTGGGATGGGAGGCCAAAAGCCGCACCGTGACCCGGGAGGCCCGGGCGTGGCGGCGGACGTTGGCCAGGGCTTCCTGGAGCACCCGGAAGAGGTTGACGCTGGTGGCGAAATCGGGCCGCACGGCCTCCAGGCCGTCGGCGAAACAGTCCACGGCGATGCCGTGGCGGGAGGTGAAGTCCTCGCACAGCCGGAAGGCCGCCTCGGCCAGGCCGAGCTGGTCGAGGGCCGGCGGCAGCAGGTCGTAGGAAAGGTCGCGCAGGGAGCCGATGACCGCCCCGAGGCGGGCGCACAGTTCCTGGGCGTTGGCCGCGACCTCCCGACCGGCCTCGCCGGCGCAGGCCGTGATGCGGCCGGGCATCCCCTCCAGGCACAGGCGCAGCAGGGAGAGTTCCTGGGCCGCGTTGTCGTGGAGTTCCCGGGCGATGCGCTGGCGTTCGGTCTCCTGGGCCTTGATGAGCTCCCGGGAGAGGGCGCGCAGGCGATCCTCGCTCTGGCGGGCTTCCAGGATGCGGCCGAGGTGGTCGGCCACGGCGTCGAGGAGGTGGCGCTCCTCCCGCAAAAAAGGCCCCTCGTCGCAGATCGGCCGGTCCTCCATGTAGCCCACCTCGATGCGGCCGACCTCCTCGCCGCCGACGCGGATGGGGCTGGCCTGCCGGTGCCGGGGCCTGCCGGCGCGCGGCGAGGACGTGGCCCGTCCGCCGACCGTCACCCGGACCCGGGTGATCTCCGGATACTGCCAGGCCTTGGCCACGATTTCCACGGCGCCGGAAAGGATGTCGGCCAGGGCCAGGTCCTGGCGCTGGGAGAGCCGGGTGATGGCGTAGAGGCAGTCGAGTTCCTTGACCCGCTCGCGCAGGGCGGCCAGGGCTTGGGCGTGGTCCGCCGCGGCGTCGGCGGCCGGGGGGGGCGTGGGATGGCGTTTCATGGACACGGATTCTCCGGCGGAAAGCAGCCGGGGGAAGCCGGCGCCTCCCCCGGATACTAGCCTTTTCGGCCCGCCTTGTCAGTCCCGGCGGGCGGGACATGGCCGGCGGGCCGGCGGCTCCTTAGCCGAGCAGAATCTCCCGGGCGGCCTCGTCCCCGGCCTCGGTGATGAACGGGATGCCGGTCTCGCGGGCGGTCTCGCGGTTGGCCGAGACGATGTCCTCGCGGCGGATGGCCGTGACCGAGAAACGCCGGGCTCCGGCCAGGAGCTGTTGCAGGCCGGCGCCGAGCTTGTCGAACAGGGTGCAGGCGGCGATGGCCCCGTAGGGGATGCTCTTGATGGCCTCGCTGCCCACCTTGTCGCGCACGGCGTGCCAGGCCGCGAAGATCTGCTGCGGCTCGGTGCCGAAGGCCGACACGGTCTTGGGCAGGGAATCCCAGTTGCCGTGGACCGCCTCGCGGCGTTCGGGATGGAGCGCGCCCTCGATGTTGGCCCCGAGGAAGCCCGGGATCATGAGGGCCCGGCCCATGCAGACCATCTTGACGTAGGGCGCGCCGAGGGCCAGCGCCTTGAAGATGTGGTCCTCGCGGGCGAAACCGCCGGCGAAGGCCATGTCCACCGGGCGCATGCCCGAGGCGGCCAGCAGGGAGGCGTATTCGTGGGCCTTGGCGTGCAGCAGCACGGAGGGCACGCCCCAGGTTTCCATCATGTTCCAGGGGCTCATGCCGGTGCCGCCGCCGGAGCCGTCGATGGTGAGCAGGTCGAGGCCGGCCTCGCTGGCGTAGCGGATGGCCATGGCCAGGGCCGGCATGCCGTAGGAGCCGGTCTTGAGGGTGATGCGCTCGTAGCCCAGCCCGCGCAGGGATTCCACAGCGGCCATGAACCGGGCGCGGACTTCGGGCTCGCTGGCGGCGTCGGTGAAGCCGAGGCGGCTGTGGCGGGCGAAGGCGGTCACGGCGCCGCTCTTGAAGGCCTCGGCCACGGCCGGATCCTCGGGGTCGGGGTCCACGAGGTAGCCGCGCTTTTTCAGGAACAGGGCGTAGTCGAGGCTTTTGACCTTGATCTCGCCGCCGATGTTCTTGGCGCCCTGGCCCCATTTGAGCTCGATGATGACATCCGAGCCGTAGCGGTCGACGACGTATTCGGCCACGCCGTTGCGGGCGTCCTCGACGTTGAGCTGGACGATGACCGCGCCGTGCCCGTCGGAGTGGCGCTTGTAGGTCTCGATGCGGCGGTCGAGTTCCGGCGCCGAGGCGATGCGGCCGTTCTCGATGACCGCCCGGCGGTCGACGCCCACCACGTTTTCGCCGATGACGATGGGGATGCCGGCCAGGGCGCAGCCGATGGCGAAGGAATCCCAGTACTTGGCCGCGATGAAGGTGGAACCCAGGGCGCCGGTCAGCAGCGGCAGGCGGGTCTTGGTCTGGCGCTTGGCCCCGAAGGCGGTGTGCAGGTCCACGTTGGTGAACAGGCAGTCGTCCGGATCGGTGCTCAGACCCTGGCGCAGGGCATGGCTGCCGTGGAGACGGCCCTGGATGCGCAGGGCGTCGTAGGACACGCCGACGTGGCAGGTGGCGCCGCTGCCGGCGGTGATGGTCCCGAAATCGCGGGGGTAGAGCATGGCCCGGCCGGCCAGGCTCGAGAGCCAGGTTTCGCACTTGCCGGCGCAGTCGGCCCGGCACAGGCTGCACAGACCAGAGGCGACGGCCGTGCCCCGGTTGGTGGCGCCGAGCACGTCGTTGGTCTTGGAGTAGGTGTTCATGCGGTCTCCTTGTCTTGTGGCGATTGGGCGCGCTGGGCGGGATGCGTGCGCAGGGGCTCGCCGGGCGCGGCGGCGGACTCTACCACGAGAATCGTCCCGATCGTCGATAGGGGAATGGAGGATTTTGTCGGGAATTTGACCCGAAAAACCGGGATATTTTCCCGAATAGAAAGAGGGGAAGCCACCATTCCAATTTGAGTGCCTTCCACTATGCTGCCGCCAAAGTCCCTGTTGGCGGGGATGGAGGATGTCATGCGGCAGGTGGTGGAGGAAACCATGGCGTGCCCGCCCGGCGCCGAGACGGCGCTTCCCGAGCGGTTTCGGGAGCTGGTGGCGGAGCGGTTCGCGCGATGGCTGCCCGCGCGGGGGCACGGGATGCCCCGCGTCGAGCGGCTCGGCTCCGGGCGCTGGCGCATCGAGGGCGTCGCGGACGGGGGGGCCGACAGGGTGGAATGTTATGTTTCGGCCGGGTGCGACACCGTGCTGACCGTCCGGGCGTGCCGGGGCTTCTGGGTGGCCTGGATCGAAGGGGATCTGACCGGGGAGGCCGCCGTCAATCTCGGGGACTGTCTGCTGCGGGCGGTCTGCCTCGGCGCGCGCAAAATCGTTCTGCGGACGCGCCCGGAGGACGCCGCCTCGACCGAAGGGGAAGGCGTGGTGGAGAGCTTCGCCCGCTGTCTGGCCCGCAACGCCTCCCAGAGCGTCACCATACGGGGCCGCGGCCCGTCGGCCCGGAGCCTCGCCAGGGCCTGGGACCGCGGAATGGCGCGGCCGACATCCAGGAGAACCGTGTAGCCATGTTGGAGGAATTCTTCTCGTCCCTCAGCGTCCTCGGATGGGTGCTGCTCGGCATCGTCGCGGTGGCGGTGATGCTGTTCCGGTCCGTCCGGACCCTGCGTCAGAGCCTGTCGCGACAGATGCCCCGGTCGTTCGATTTCGACGCCTACAAGTCCCGGGAAATCAACGTGCGCGGCGTCTTCGACAAGACCAAGTGGTTCTAGGCGGGTTGCGCCATCCTTCTCCCGGCCGGCTTTACAGCCCGGCCAGGGCCCGGCTATCCATGGGGGGCGGTCCCGGATAGCATCCGGGGCGTGCCGGCCTCCCGGCCGGAGGGGAAGGATCATGGTCCGGGGCATCGCCGACATGCGCCGCCTGTGCGGCTGCCTGCGTCCGCTGGCCGGCGGGCTCGGGGTTTTCGCGGTCGGGGCGGCGGTCACCCTGGCCGTGTGCGCCGCCTATCTCTTCAGACCGGCCTGGCTCGATTTCCAGGCGCTCAAGACCTACGACATCCTGCTTGCCCGGGAACGCCCCCAGACGCGAAGCGGTCTGCCGGTGATCGTCGACATCGACGACAGGAGCCTGGCGGAATTCGGCCAGTGGCCCTGGCCGCGCTACCGGGTGGCCCTGCTCCTGGGGCGGCTGCGCAACGCCGGGGCCCGGGCCGTCGGCCTGGACATCCTTTTCGCCGAACCGGACCGCACCTCGCCGAGCGTGTTCGTCGGCCAGATGCGGCGCGATCTCGGCATCGAGGTCTCCCTGGGCGGCCTGCCCGGGGCCCTCGGCGACTACGACCAGGTGCTGGCCGGCGTGCTCGGCCAGGGGCCCTTCGTCCTCGGCTACTATTTCGACTTCACCGAAAAGCGTCAGCGGACCGCCGGGCCGGCATCGCCACCGATCCTGCCCCTGGCCGTCCTGCGGGCGCCGGGGACTCCGGAGAGCGCGGTCCCGGAACGTTTCCTGCCCCGGCCCGACCATCCCGTGCTCCCGCTGCCCGTCCTGCTCGACGCCGCCCCGGCGGCGGGGTTCTTCAACACCGTCGCCGACCGGGACAACATCCTGCGCCGAACGCCCCTTTTTCTGGCCTACCGGGGCAAGATGCATCCCAGCCTCGCCCTGGCCACGGTCATGCGGGCCTTCGGGATCGAAAGCGCCACCGTGCGCCTGAACCGCTCCGGCCTGGAATCCCTGGTCCTGTCCGGCGAGGGGCTCGGCCGGCGGGTCATCCCCCTGGACGCCTCGGGGCGGATCATGCTCAATTTCCGGGGCGCCGGCGGCACCTTCCCCCACGTCAGCGCCGGCGACGTGCTGGCCGGCCGGGCCGATGCCGGCGATCTGGCCGGCCGGATCGTCTTCGTCGGCACCTCGGCGGCGGCCCTGCGCGACCTGCGGGCCACGCCCCTGGACCGGGCCATGCCCGGGGTCGAGGTCCACGCCACCATCGCGGACATGATCGCGGCCGGCGATTTCCTGGACCGCCCGGACTGGGCCCTGGGGGCGGAGCTGACCGCCACCCTGGTCGTGGGACTCGGCGTCTCGGCCCTGCTCGCCCTGGCCGGGGCCCTCGCCCTGATCGTCCCCTTCCTGGCCCTGGCCGGCGGGGTCTGGCACGGCTCGGCCTGGCTGCTGGCCCACAAGGGCCTTTACGTCTCGCCCCTGCCGCCGCTTATGGTCCTGGCCGCCAACTTCGCCGTGCTCACCTTCCTCAAGTTCTGGCGCGAGGAGCGGCAGAAGCGTTTCCTGCACGGGGCCTTCAGCCACTACCTGGCCCCGGCGGTGGTGGCCCGCATCGCCGCCAACCCCGCCGCCCTCACCCTGACCGGGGAGGAGCGCGAGGTGACCATGCTCTTTTCCGACGTGCGCGGCTTCACCTCCATCTCCGAAAGCCTGACCCCCTCCCAGGTGGCCGCGCTGCTGCAGCACTATTTCACGCCCATGACCGGCATCATCACGGGCAACCTCGGCACCCTGGACAAGTTCATCGGCGACGCCATCATGGCCTTCTGGAACGCGCCCCTCGACGTGGCCGACCATCCGGACATGGCCCTGCGTTCGGCCCTGGCCATGCGGGAGGAACTCGACCGGCTCAACGTGGCCTTCCGGGCGGAGTACGGCTTCGCCATCAAGGCCGGCATCGGCCTGCACTGCGGCACGGTCCGGGTGGGCAATTTCGGTTCGCGCGACCTCTTCAACTACACGGTCATCGGCGACGCCGTGAACCTGTGTTCCCGGCTGGAGGGACTGACCAAGTTCTACGGGGTGCGGCTCTTGGTGTCCGGGGCCGTCCGGGAACGCGTCCGGGGAGACTACTTCTTCCACGAAGTCGATCTGGTCCGGGTCAAGGGCAAGAAGGAACCCATCACCATTTTCGCGGTGCTCTCGGAAGCCGACCGGCAGGCCCGGGCCGGGGAGTTCTCCCTGGCCGGCGAGGCCCGGGAACTCTACAAGGCCCGCCGTTTCGCCGAGGCCGGACGGCTCTACGCCGAATTGGCCCGACGCCATCCCGGCCGTCTCCACGAGGTCTTCGCCAAGCGCGCGGCCGTGCTGCTCCGGGAGACGCCGCCCGAGGACTGGGACGGCGTTTTCGACCACGCGGAAAAGTAACCGGCCCGGACTCTCCGACGGGCGTTGCGCCTCCTTGGGGCGACGCATTGCCGACTCTTGCGGTCTTGTTTCGCGCGGCGGCCGGGCCGGTCTTCGCTGGCTGCGCCGTGTTGCCGGCGTTGCGCCAGTGCCTTTGTTCTTGACACTGCGTCATTGAAGAACATAAAGATATTACAATTCATCATGCATCGTCGATCGGCGCGGTTTCCGCAAGAGGCGAGGCCTGTTGCAGATTCCTGGCAAAGCATCGGCGTCATGAGAGGCAATGCGGTCATGGCGTGATTCTCGCCGTTTTCATGTCATGGTCACGGAATTGTGTTTTCCAATAAGTCATGCCGTTTCATGCATGGCTGGGGATGTGGACGCATTCGAGGCGCAAGGTTGCAAGTCATGGCCTGAAATCATCGGATTGGAGCCAATATGAATGCAAGACTCGTTCTCGTTTTGTTCCTTGTCGTCATGCTCCCCGCGGGGTGCGTCACCGCCAACAAGAAGGCCGCCCAGTTGGCGGACCAGGGCGTCTATCAGCCGGTCGCGTACGAGAACGCCGCGGTGCCCGGACCGGAGATCGTCGTCCTGCCCGGGGAGATCAAAAGCAGCAACTATGCGTTCCTGCAGAAGGTCACCACCAACAACCTGCGGGATTTCGCCGAGATCGAACTGTCCAAAGACAACTTCAAGGTCCTGGACCGGGCCGATGTCCAGCCCCTTTTCGAGGAAATCGCCCTGGCCGCCAACCTCGGCGACGCCGAGGCCCTGAAGGTCTTCCGCAAGGGCCGGTTCAAGACCACCAACTGGTTTCTGACCTTCAACATCCTCAAGGCCGAGCCGACCGTCGCCGTGTCCAAGAGCTTCGACGGCGCCACGGCCGGGGCCTTGATCGACCTCGCCTTCACCCTCGCCAACAACGGCGAGCGCAACTCCGCCGGCAAGATGCTCGGCCAGACCGTGGCCTCGGCCAAGTCGGCGGACACCTCGGCCATCTGGCTGGTCGGCCTGCAATACAAGATCGTCGACGCCACGACCGGAGAACAGGTGGCCAGCGGCTACATCGAGGACAAGATGGAGGCCACCACCTCCATGAATTCCTTTCTCGGCGCCACCAACCAGCAACGCACCGCCATCACCCTCGACACCATGGCCCAGCGGCTGATCCAGAAGGCCGTGGCGGAGATCGACAAGAAATACAAGGGAACGGGGGCGGCGGCCCGGGAAGACGAGCCCGCGGGCAAGGGCGGGCGCGCCAGGAAGGCCGCGCCGGATGCGAAAAAGGAAAAGGCCATTCTGGCCGGCTACAGGAAAAAGATCGAGGAGCACCGGGCGCAGAAGGACAAGGAGGCGGCCGTCGCCGCAGTGCGCGTCAACGGGGATGGGTTCGCCAACCTCGACCAGGAGGCGGTCCTGGCCACTCTCGCCAAAGACAACCACCCGAAGTTCCACAAGAAATACGATGCGATGTTCAAGCTGGCCCAGACCACGCCGGACTGGCGCCAGCGGCTTCGGATCGACATGTCGGGAGTCACCTGCGACGTGGCGGAGTACCGGCCCGAGGCCTGTACCCTCAAGGTCGGCGGCACCTACACCGTGGCCACGCCCGGCAAGGTGCTGACGTACGCCAAGGATGAATCCCTGGCCATGGTGAAGGAGGACGGGCGGTGGAAGATCGCCTCCTGGA
>CAZNUQ010000012.1:0-12059 GCA_964576235.1 uncultured Desulfovibrio sp. | reverse complement strand
GCCGCGCCGCCTCCGAGGATCGGCGAACTGGCCGAAGCCCAGGGGCAGGTCCGGGCCAGGCGCGGCCAGGACCCCGAACGGACCCTGGCCGCCGGCAACCCGGTCTTTGTCGAGGACGCCCTGAGCACGGGCGCCGAGGACAAGGGCAAGGTGATCTTCGCCGACGGCTCCTCCCTGGAAATCGGGCCGTCGAGCCGGGTGCTCCTGGCCGATTTCGCCTACGACGCCGCAGACGCCAACGGGTCGCGCCAGGCCATCAGCATGGCCAAGGGCCTTTTCCGCTACGTTTCCGGCAAGGTGGTGGAACAGGACCCGGCCCGGCTGCGCCTGGAGTCCCCGCTGGCCGTCATCGGCATCCGGGGCACCACCATGGACCACAAGATCGTGCTGGAGACCCGGACGATCAAGGGCGTGCCCACCGAGGTGGTCAAGGAGGAGCTGCACGCCCTGCGGGCCACGGCCCACAGCCAGGTGGTGGTGGACCAGCAGGGGCTCAAGTCCCTGCTGACCCGGCCGGACCAGGCGGCGTTTCTGCGGCCGAAGCTCCCGGGATCGGTGCGCCCGCTTTCCGATCAGGAAAAGCGTGATTTCGCCAAGATTCCGTTGTCTCCGGCGCCCTTCGACCCCCGCGCCGGCGGCGGATTGATGGGGGGCGGCAGCTGATGCCGGGCTCCCGGCGCCGGGGCGTTCCGGATCGCCGGGCGCTCCGGGGACGCCGGTCCGTTCCGTCCCTTCCGCGAGGGGACGACAAACTGCGGAAATGCCGTGAAAACTTTGGAGTGCGGCGCGACGCGGCACCCCGGCGCATGGAGTCCGGACGGCGCCGCGTCGCAACGAAGGCGCCGCGCCCGGCGCGGCCTGCGGACGCCGGGCATTGTTGCGCCCGGCGCGGTGTCAAGTGCTGGCTTTCACGGCACGGGTTGTGCTATCGGCTGAGCATGCGGCGGTGTCGCCGGGACGCGGCGGCGTTCCCCGGCGACGCCCGAACGGCGACGCGGCCATGGGGAGGATACGGTATGCGCGCGCTTTCCACTCTCGTTGTCCTGGCTTCAATTCTTCTCTCGTCCACGTTGTGCCAGGCCTTTTCCTTTTCCGAGGAGGAAGCCAAGGGTTCCCGGGCCGCCTCGGCCAAGGCGGCGACCGTCGGCGCGGCCCTTTCCGCGCCGTGCCGGGCCAGCCTCAAGGGAAAACGCATCGCGCTGCTGCTGGCCGAGCGCCACGGCGGCAAGCTGTCGCTTGGCGGAACGGGGGTCCTGTTCGACGCCATCAACCACCAGTTGCAGGCCCTCGGCCTCAACACCATCACCCAGGGCCAGATCAACGCCCAGATCGCGGCCGCCGAGCGCATGGCCATCCTCAACAACGATCCCGACGCGGCCCTGGCCGCATCGAGCCGCGTCGGCGCCGACTTCTTCATCCGGGGGGTCGTCAGCGGCCGCGCCGGGAAAAATCTCATGGTCAACGCCAACGAGGTGGCCGTCACCATCATGATGACCCTGACCGACGGCCGGGGCCGGGTGATCTCCAGCCAGCGGCTTTCGGCCGAGTCCTGGGCCGGCCAGGACGTGGTCGGCGCGGCCCTGTCCCTCGTCGAGGACGAGGGCGCCGTGGCCGTGGCCCGTCTCTACGGCGATTTCTGCGCCCAGGGCGGCCGTTAACCCCCAACCCCGGAAAGCACCATGAACGCGTTGCGCATTCTCCTGTCCCTGTCCCTGCTCCTGTGGCCGGCTCTGGCCGCCACGATCCAGGCCGCCCAGCCCAAGGCCGAGAAGGCGCCGGTCGCGGCCAAGGCCGACGCCGCCCCCGCCCCGGAGCGGACCATGATCGTCACGGCCGAAGGACTGGCCGACCCCAACGGCGAGGCCTACGCCCGGGACAAGGGGCTGCTCCTCGACGCCCTGCGCGCCGACGCCAAGAACCAGATACTGGAAAAGGCCGTGGGGGCCTACGTGGAGTCCTCCACCCTGGTCGAGAACTACGCCGTCATCAAGGACCGGGTGTTCTCCCGCTCCCAGGGCATCATCAAGAAAGTCATCAAGGAATCCGACCCCTGGGTGGCGGACGACGGTTTCGCCCATCTGCTCATGAAGGCCGAGGTCTACGTGGGCGGCCTGGAGGACGCCCTCAAGGAGATGTCCCGGGACGAGCGGGTGGCCGCCCTCAAGGAGGTGGGCAATCCGCGCATCTCGGCCACGGTCACCGTGCGCGACGCGGCCCGGGGCCCGGAGGTGGTGGCCGAGCGTTCGGAGGTGGCCGAGAACATCATCAAGGAGCGCATCAAGAGTTTCGGCTACCGCATCTGGTCCGACGACGGCCGGGGCGGCGGCACCGGCCAGGGCGCCCGGGCCGCGGATTTCGCCATCGTGGGCGAGGCCAAGTTCAAGACCGTGAGCGCCAAGCTCCCGGCCTCGGGGCTCACCGTCACCAAGTACGTGCTGACATCGCTCACCATCAAGTGCGTGGACAACCACACGGGCGAGGAAATCTACTACAACAGCAAGGTGCCCCAGAAGCAGAGCTGGGCCGACGAGGACCAGGCCCTGGAAGAGGTGGGACGCATCATCGGCGCGGAATTCTCCAAGGAGTTCTTCGCCGAACATCTCCAGGCGCCGGCCAAGACCTACCAGCTCCAGGTGACGGGGCTGCCGAGCTACGACGCCGGCCAGCTCGTGAAAAAGGAGTTCATCGGCCTGCGGCCGGTGCTCAACGTGGACTTCCGGGAGTTCGACAAGGCCGGGGCCTCGCTTTACGAGGTGGAGTTCGTCGGCACCCGGGGCAATTTCGGCGAGTTCCTGCAAAAGGCCGTGCTGGCGCCGCTCAACCAGAAGATGGGCCAGCAGGGGGCTTTTTCCCTGGAATCCGCCCACGGCGACGTGGTCAGGCTGGCCTTCGCCACGACGCTTTCGGCTCCGGCCGTCATGGAGCGGCTGGGGCAGGCGGCGCCGGCCGCCCTGGTCCAGGCCCCGCCCGAGCGCCTCAGGGAGCTGGTCAAGTCCGAGGAGGCCCTAAGGAAGGTGGCCGAGGTGGCCCCGGACGCGGCCAAGTCCCTCTCCGAAGGCCCCAAGCCGGGCTCCACCCTCGAAAGCGTGAAGAATTTCTGAGCCGGCGCGCCCGGCTCCGGCTTCCCCACAGGAAGGTTCCCCCCAACATTCAACCGAAGCGGAGGAGAGCAATGCGGGCGAAGGTTTTATGGATCATGGTTCTTTTGGCGGGCGTGGCGTTCACCCAGCAGGGCTGCGTGCAGTCCTCGGCCTCGAAACAGGCCAACCAAGTGGCCGACCAGCAAATGTACCAGCCCATCACCTACAGCGAAAAGCCGGGGCCGATGGTCGTCGTCATCCCCGGCGAGATCAAGAGCGCCAACGCCACGTTCACCCAGAAGGTGACGAGCAACAACATCGCGGACTACGCCGAGCTGGAACTGGGCAAGGCCCATTACACCGTCCTGGAACGCTCGGACCTCGGCCCCATGCTCAAGGAGATCGAGGTCGCGGCCAACCTCGGCGACGCGACCCAGCTTAAGAAGTTCAAGAAGGGCAAGTTCAAGGCCACCAACTGGCTCGTGCGTTTCGACATCCTGAAGGCCGAGCCCGTTTCCGAGGTGAAAAAGAGCTTCGACGGCCGTTTCCTCGGCGCCATCGCCGGTTCGGCCATCGGCGGCCCCGGCGGCTACGCGGCCGATGCCGGCGTGAGCTCGGTGCATGCCAGCGACGCCGCGGCGGTGTGGATCGTCGGCCTGCGCTACAAGATCCTCGACGCCAACACCGGCGAACAGAAGGCCACCGGCTACATCGAGGACAAGATGGAGATCAACGCCAAGGGCGGCGGCGCCCTCGGCGTCTCCCAGTCCGAAACCAGGATCGTGACCCTCGACACCATGGCCCAGCGGCTGGTGCAAAAGGCCGTGGCCGACATGGACAAGATGAAGTAGGCGCGAGACCGCAACCCGAGGAGAACCCACCATGTCCAGGAACCTCGCCCCCCTCGTGGCCGTCTGTCTGCTCGTCATGGGACTGGCCGCCTGTCAGCCGCGGGTCACGGCCGAGCCGGCCGCCCCGGCGGCCTCGGCCCAGGACTATTACGCCGCCGGCGTGCGCGCCTTCGGCGCCGAGGACTACAACCAGGCGGCGACCCAGTTCGACGCCGCCATCCGCCTCGCGCCGGGCATGGCCGACGCCTATTGGTACCTTGGCACCTGCTATGCGAAAATGGGCATGGCCCGGCGGGCCGACGAGACCTTCAAGGCCGGTCTGGCCGTGGCCCCGGGCCACATGCGCCTGCACGAGGCCCTGGGCGTCCTGAGCTACGACACGGGCGACTTCGCCCAGGCCCGCCGCGAACTGGCCCAGGCCGCGGCCCTCGGTTCGGCCAGCCCCCAGGTGTTCGCCTATCTCGGGCACCTGGCCCTGGCCGACGGCGACTGCCCGGCCGCCGTGGCCCACTACCGCCGGGCCCTGGCCCTCGACCCGGCCTATGTGCCGGCCCGGCAGGGACTGGCCGACGCCCAGGCTCGCTGCCGGGCCAAGGCGCCCAGGGCCGCCAAGCCGAAGGTGGAAAAGAGCTTCACCGGCGGCGGCGGGGCCATCGATCCGGCGGACTTCTAGCCCGCCCCGGAGAAACGCCGTGTGCCGGGGAAACGGCACGGAACCGTCCCCGGCGCGCAAAAAAATGAAACGCCGCGCCCGAAACCTCCCGGAGAGGCGGCGGGCGCGGCCCTTGCCCGAGGCCGGAAGGCCAGGAGTCCCCATGCGGTTGTGGTTAGGCCTTTGCATGCTGCTTGTGACCTGCTGCCCCTCGCCGGTCCTGGCCGGACAGGCGGCCAGGGGCGGCAACGCCGTGCTCATGGACGCCTGGAAGGAACGCCAGCAGGAGCTTTCGCGCAAGATCGCCCGCCATCTGTTCGAGAGCGGCAACATTCCCCGGGACGGAACCGTGACCTACACGGCCCGGGTCAAGCCCGACGCCGCCGCGCCGGGCGGGCTGGAACTGCGTGTCGACAGCCTGACCGTCACGCCGGCCGGGCCGGGCGCCGGGGTCCGGGTGGAGGGGCCGGCGGCCACGGAGGCCATGGACATGGCGCTCAAGCCCCGCGATCCCGGCCTGGCCGTCCAGCTCGGAAAGGTGGACGTTCCGGTGGGCACCGAGGTGTCCGGCGCCCTGACCATCAAGGACGGGCAGCCCGTCGAGGAACCCCTGGCCCCGGCCCATGCCCCGCCGGCGCCCCAAGAGCCGCCGTCCCTGTGGGAGCAACTGCGTAACGCCTTGGGATTGTAGCCGCTTCGTCACGAAGCGGCCGCAGATGCCGCTCGAAAGGAGCAAACCATGCGTCGTCTATTTTGCGTCGTGCCCGTCCTGGTCCTGGCCCTGGCCTCCGCCGCCCTGGCCGCCGGCAACCGCCAGCTCATGTCCGAGAAGATGGCCACCCAGGATCTCAAGCGTAACATCGTCGAGTCCGTCATCGGCTACAAGGTCCGCAGCGAGGGCCGCTTCGGCCTGACCGAGGACCCCAACCTGCGCGAGGAAACCGTTTCGGCGGCCGTGATCAAGGGCATCGTCGTGGACAAGATGATCTACGACAAGGAAAAGGACCTCGCCCTGGCCTTCGGGCACCTGGAACTCGGCACCATCGTCAACGTGCTCGGGGAAGTGCACCATTTCAAGGGGGTGCGGGTCGAGGGCTTCGGTTTCGGCACCACCACCGAGGCCGTGCGGCCGTCGCTCATGGCCCTGCGGGCCGCCGTGATCAATGCCCACGACGAACTGGCCCAGGTCATGATCGGCGAGAAGATCCTGAGCTCCAGCAAGGCCGAGAATTTCGTCCTGACCAAGGACGTCAACCGCTCCAAGGTCTGCGCCGCCATCTTCGGGGCCTACATTCCCAACATCGACCTGGCCAGCCCCAACCGGGGCTGGGGCTGGGACGCCAGCGGCAACGCCTTCGTCAAGCTCGAGATCGACGCCCGCAAGGTCCGCGACATCCTCGGCAACCTGCTCGTCTACAAGGGCCCGAACATCATCGAGGTCATCGGACGCGGCTCGCCCGTGGACGACCTGGCCGACCAGCCCGGCAGCATGATCCGCAATTCCGGGTCCAAGACCAAGTCCATGTCCCTGGACGTGCCCATGGGCCAGGACGGCGCTCCGGGCAAGGCCGGGCAGTAGCCGCAATCCTCGCCGGGGCGTGGCTGCGGCGGCGCCCCGGCCGGATTCAGCGCGGGCGGGGTGTCGCCGGAAGCAGATTGCGGATCGTCCACAGAAGCCACCAGACAACGACTGTGGAGCCTGCGGAGAACGCCAGGATCTTCAGACGCTTGCCGCGCATGGTGGCCTGGGCTGCGGCATGTTGGCGTTCGATGGCCGCCGTGTCGAACCGGTCGCCGAAGCGCGCCTTGAAATCGGCCGCAAGGGCCCGGTATCCGGCCTCCGGATCGGCCTGCCATCTCTCTTCCGGGGTCGGAGACACGGTCTTGTCCAGGGCGTTGGCCATGAGCAACGCGAACTGGAGGCGCTGGAGGGTCAGACGCTTCTCGGTGGGCCAGTCGCGTGCCGCCGTGGCCCCGGCCACGAGGAGCCAGCCCAGGGCCAGGGCGGCGACCCAGCGGTCGCGGCGGGAACGACTGGTCACTTCCTGCGCCGCCTGGATCTCTTGCGTTTGGGGGAGGGCACGGCCAGGGGGGACTCGCCGCCCTCGACAAGGCCCAGGTCCACGGAAAGCCGCCCCATGTCCACGCCCACGAGCTCCACGCTCACCGGCTGTCCCAGGCGGAACCGGCGCCCCGTGCGTTCGCCGATCAGTTCGTGGCGTTCCGGGAAGAAGGTGTAGTAGTCGTCGGAAAGCGACGACAGGCGCACCATTCCCTCGGCCATGACCTCCTTGAGTTCCACCCAGAAGCCGAAATCGGCGATGGAGCCGATGACCCCGGTGAACTGGCGCCCCACCTTGTCGGAGAGGAAAAGCACGGTCACCCGCTTGAGGATCTCCCGCTCGGCCTCCATGGCCACCCGTTCGCGGCGGCTGATGTGTTCGGCCACCTTGGCCAGCCGGCCCGCGCTTTTTTCCGAGGCCTGTCTGCCGGCGAAGGCGTTTTTGAGCGACCGGTGCACCACCAGGTCGGCGTAGCGGCGGATGGGCGAGGTGAAGTGGCAGTAGCAGGTGGAGGCCAGGCCGAAATGGCCGTCGTTTTTCGGGGAGTAGGACGCCTGCATCATGGTGCGCAGGGCCAGGCGGCTGACCAGGAAATCCATGTCCGAACCCGATGCCGCGCGCAGGATTTCGGCCAGGTCGCCGGGTTCGGGTTTGGGCGGCAGCTTGGGGGCCATGTCCGTGCGCCCGAGCAGGGCGAAAAACGCCTCCAGTTTGGCCGGGTCCGGCTCGGGGTGGATGCGGTAGAGGACCGGGGCGCCCTTTTCCGTCAAAAAACGGGCCACGGCCTCGTTGGCCGCGACCATGAACTCCTCCACGATCTGGTGGCCGAAATGCCGGACCTTGGGCCGGATGTCCTGGGTCTCGCCCTGGAAATTGAAAAGGATTTCAGGCTCCGGCAGGTCGAAGTCGAGGCTTCCCCGGGACGCGCGCACGGCGTTGATGGCCCGGGCCAGGGTCTCGGCCGTGGTCAGCATGGGCAGGACCTTGGCGATGGCCGCCCGTTCCGCCTCGTCGCCCAAAAGCAGGGCCCGGTTGACCTGGGAGTAGGTGAGGCGGGCCTTGCTTTCGATGACGGCGGGATAGAAGTCCGTGCGTCCGGGGATGCCCTTGGCCGAGAAATCGATTTCCGCCACCATGGCCAGGCGCGGCACGCCGGGGTTCAGGCTGCACAGGCCGTTGGAAAGCCGCTCGGGGAGCATCGGCTCCACCGACTGGGGGAAATAGTAGGAATTGCCCCGCTCCAGGGCTTCCTTGTCCAGGGCGCTGCCCTCGGCCACATAATGGGAGACATCGGCGATGGCCACCCAGAGGGTGTAGCCCCGGCCCTTTTTTTTCACGAAGATGGCGTCGTCGAAGTCCCTGGCCTTGGCCCCGTCGATGGTGACGAAGGTGAGTTTGCGCAGATCCCGGCGGTCGGCGAAGTCGGCCTCGCCCGGCACCTCCGGGAGGGCGTCGGCCTCGCGCAGGGCCGGGGTGGGAAACGGCCCCGGAATGGCGTGGTTGAGCTTGACCAGCCGTTCCTGCACGGACACGTCGCCCTGGGCGCCGAGCAGTTCCAGGCCTTTGCCGGAGTAGAGCTTGTATTCGAGCTTCTCGCCGATGCCCACGTTCAGGATGTCGTCGGGCCTGGGTTCGGGGGCCTCCGGCGTGGGCGGGAGGTAGTCCACCATGAAGCTCATGCCGTGGCGGGGGTCCGTGGGCCGGCACAGGTAGAGGTCCGCGCTCATGCGCTTGACCACGTGGCAGGGCAGGGCGGTGACGCCGCGCTCGATGACGCGGGCCACGCGGCCCTCGTGGTTCTTGTCCTTGCGTTCGCGGGTGACGGCGGCCACGACCCGGTCGCCGTGCCAGGCGTCGCCGATATCCTTGGGATGGATGAAGATGTCCTTGCGGCGCTTGTCCTCGGGGATCACGTAGCCCACGCCCGAGCGGCTGATTTCGAGCACGCCGGTGACCAGACGCATGCTTTCGACCAGACCGAACCCCTGTTTCACCCGGATGAGTTTGCCCGCCTCCCGCAGGTCTTCGAGGACGCGGTGCAGTTCGGTCAATCCGGCGTGGGGGAGCCCGAGGAGTCGTGACACCTCCTTTTCGGACAAGGGTTTGCCGCTTTCGCGGAAAACCCGCAGGACGGCGGCGGCGTCCGGTCCCTGGACGTAGCCCTTCTTTTTGGCGTGACTCCGTTTCTTCCTGGCGGTCATGAATCCTCCTGTTGGCGCAACCATCCCTCTATCCCCACGGAGGGCGCTGCACAAGCCCGGCCGTGCGTTGCCAGGGGGCTCCGGCGGTGGTATCGGCGGAAAACGTCATCGGAGGGAGCCCGCATGGAGCCGTTTGCCTGCCGCCTGCTCGGCGAGATACGCTACCCCGACGAATACTCCTTCGAGCGCGTGGGGGAGATCGAGACCGAGGCCGGCCGGGTCCTGGAGGACGTCTTGGCGGGACTGGCCGTGGGGCGCCTGGAAGTGACGCCCGGCCCGGAAGCGATCGGCTTCGAGGTCGTCTGCGACGCCTGCTCTCCCGAGGAGGGGCAGGCCGTGTGCGAGGCGCTGCTCGCCATCATGGACGACGGGCCGTTGGGGCGGCTTGTGATCGTGCGCGGCGCCGAGGAGCCGATCACGGTCCTCTACTTCGGCGGCGAAAACATCGACGAAGTCACGGTCGAGCGGCCGTGACCGGCCGGGTCAGCCACAGCGGCAGGTAGTGCCGGGCCGCGTCGAGCCGGGCATCCAGGACCCGGCAATCCGGGACGAACCGTTCCAGGAGCGCCCAGAACCGGGGCGAATGGTTGAGTTCCACCGTGTGGCAAAGTTCGTGCAAAAGCACCAGCCGGCACAGTTCCCACGGCAAAAACACCAGCGTGTAGTTGAGGCTGATGGACCCCTTGGCCGTGCAACTGCCCCAGCGCGTGCGCTGGGCCCGGATCGCCACCCCGGCGTAGGGCAATCCCGCCTCCCGGCTGACGCGTGCAAGCGCCGGCCGCAGGATCTCCCCGGCCCGGTCCCGGCAGAATCCGGCCAGGGCCGAGGCCACGGCGGCGGCGTCCGAAACGGCCCCGGTCACGATCAGTTCCCCCGGCCCCCGCGTCGTCACCGCGCATCCGGCGCCGGCCTTGGCCAGATAGGCGAGCCGCCACTGCCGGCCGGAGGCCGTCAGCACCAGCCGTTCGGGACGCGGCGCCTCCGGCCGCCTTCCGGGGAGCCCGCCCTCGGCGGCCAGCCTGTCGCACATGGCCGCGATCCAGTCGCGCCGGGCCTCGACGGCCCGGAAAAGCCATTCCGTCGCGATCCCCGGCGGCACCACCACCTCCAGGCCCCGTTCCGGCACGAGCCGCAACACGATGCCCCTGGCCCGGGCGCTCAACCGGATGGACACGGGCACGTCGCGGGGCAGCCGCCCACCCAGAAGCCGTGCCGCCTCCATCGGATCGATGGCCGGCGTGCGGCCCCTCCCGCCGGTTTTTCCCAAGGAGTCGGAACGGGTTGGCCCCAGGCGGGGACTTGTGTTCGCTGGCGTCAACGTCTACCCTCCACGGACCGGATAGTCGGTGCCCGCGCCGGCCGTCAAGCCGGCCCAAGGAGCTTTCCCCGCATGAATCCTTTCGCTTCCCGTCTGCGTTTTGCCGCCTGGTTTCTCGTCCTTTTCCTGGCCTGGGGGTGCGCCAAGCCGCCGCCTCCCCAGATTCCCCCCACCCCGCCCAGGCCCACGGCCAAGGGCGAGGTCGAGGACCTGCGCGTCCTGCCCCAGGATTTGAACGCCTACGTGCGTCCCGACACGGCGGACAGGCCGCTTGTGCCCAGGGAACAGCTTTCCCTGCGCCTGGAGGGATTCCTCCAGGAGTGGCTCAAACCCTGGCGGCAGGGGCATCCCGCCTACCACCGCAAGGACGTGGAGGGCATCTTCCGGCGTTTCGAGAAGTCGCCGGGGTTCAATCGGCAAAACACCCGCAACGCCCCCGGCTTCGCCTCCGGGCTGCTGGCCGCCGCCGACCTGCGCGCCTACCCCAACACCGTGCGCAAGGCCGTGACCGTCAGGAACACCAGCCTTCGCGGCATGCCGACCGCCGAGGCCCGCTTTTCCGACCCGAGTCTGCCCGGCGAAGGCTATCCCTTCGACTATCTCCAGCATACGGCCCTGCCGCCGGGAACCCCCATCCTCGTCACCCACGCCAGCCGCGACGGTTCCTGGCTGCTCGCCGAGTCCTCCCTGACCTTCGGCTGGCTGCCGGCCTCGGACCTGGCCTTCGTCGACGACAACGTGGCCGGGGAGTTCGCCTCCGGCCGGCTGGCCGCCGTCATCCGGGAAAAAACAGCCTTGCCGGAGGCCGGCATCTCCGCGGACATCGGCGCCGTCTTCCCCATGGCCGCGCCCCCGGACGGCTCCGGCGTCACCGTCCTCGTGCCCGCGCGCGGCGCCTCGGGCATGGCCGAACTGCGGCGCGTCCGCATCCAGGCCGGCGCGGCCGTGCCCATGCCCCTGGCCATGACCCCGCGCAACGTCGCCTCCGTGGGCAACCAGATGATGGGGCAGCCCTACGGATGGGGCGGCCTCGACGGAAAACGCGACTGCTCGGCCCTCACCCACGACCTCTTCGTGCCCTTCGGCATCTATCTGCCCCGCAATTCCGCCAGCCAGGCGGCCTACGGCGGATCCGTCCCCCTCGGCGACATGGAAAACGGGCAGAAGGAATCGGTTCTCCTGAGTCAGGGCGTGCCGTTCGCCACCCTCGTCTGGATGCAGGGCCACATCCTCGTCTATGTCGGCGAATACAAGGGCCGTCCCGTCGTCTTCCACAACATGTGGGGGCTGCGGACCTTCAGCGACACCGGACGCGACGGCCGGCTGGTGATCGGACGGGCCGTGGTGACCTCCCTGCGGGCGGGGGAGGAGGAGCCCTCCGTGGGACCGAGCCACATCCTGCTCAACCGCGTGCGGACCCTCTCGATCCTTTCCAGGCCGTACTAGCTGCGCCGCGCCGCCGGCCGGGCGCGACAAGGGAGGATGCAATGCGCAACAGTTTCGGGTGGACCAGCGAGTGCGTCACCGCCGGCCTCGTCGGGGCCCTGGTCGGCAGCGCCTTTTTCTGGATCGCCGGTTCCTACGGCTGGACCGCCGCCCTGGGCGTCAGCCTGGCGCCCCTCTGGACCCTGGACTGGCTGTGTCCCCGGCTCGTCTGGGGGGCGCTGTGGGGACTGCTCTTTTTGCCGCGCCTGATGCCCGGCTCGCTCTTCTGGCGGGGCCTGCTCGCGAGCCTCGGCCCCTCCCTCGTCCAACTGCTCCTCGTCTTCCCCGGCCAGCCGGAGGCGGGAATGTGGGGCCTCGGCCTCGGGCGCCTCACCCCGGTGGTCGTCCTCGCCGTCAACGCCGTCTGGGGGTGGTCCGCCGCCCTGTGGCTGCTGCTCGCCGCCGACGA
>CAZNUQ010000011.1:54314-64257 GCA_964576235.1 uncultured Desulfovibrio sp. | reverse complement strand
GTGGTTGTAGGTGGCGACGTAGGCCTCGATGCGCTTGTGGGACGCGTCGATGCGCTCGCGCAGGTCCTTTTTGTACTGTTCGAGGTCGATCGTCTTGGTGGCCACGCCGGTGTCCATGGCCGCCTTGGCCACGGCCGGGGCCTCCCATTCGAGCATGCGGAAGTCCAGGGCCTTGGGGATGATGTAATCGATGCCGAAGGAGAGTTCCTTGACGCCGTACATGGCGAGGACCTCCGACGGCACCGGTTCCTTGGCCAGGGCGGCGAGCGATCTGGCCGCGGCCATCTTCATCGCCTCGTTGATCTTGCTGGAGCCAACGTCCAGGGCGCCCCGGAAGATGAAGGGGAAGCCCGAGACGTTGTTGATCTGGTTGGGGAAGTCCGAGCGGCCGGTGCCCATGATGGCGTCGGGGCGGGCTTCCTTGGCGTCGTTGTAGGGAATCTCCGGGTCGGGGTTGGCCATGGCGAAGATGATGGGGGCCTTGGCCATGGATTTGACCATGTCCTTGGAGACCAGGCCCTTGGTCGACAGGCCGAGGAACACGTCGGCGCCCCGCAGGGCCTCGCCGAGGCCGTCGAAGGCCTTTTTCTGGGCGAACTGGGCCTTGGTCGGATGGAGATCCTTGCGGCCGGCGTGGATGTGCCCCTTGGAGTCGAACATGGCGATATTGGCCGGATCGACGCCGAGGGCGATGTAGAACTTGGAGCAGGCGATGGCCGCCGCCCCGGCTCCGGACACCACGATCTTCAGATCCTCGGCCTTTTTCCCCGTGATCTCCAGGGCGTTCAATATGCCCGCCCCGGAGATGATGGCCGTGCCGTGCTGGTCGTCATGGAACACCGGGATGTCCATGATTTCGATCAGACGCTGCTCGATCTCGAAGCATTCAGGGGCTTTGATGTCCTCGAGGTTGATGGCGCCGAAGGTCGGCTCCAGGAGTTTGACCGTCTCGATGATCTTTTCGGGATCCTTGGTGTCGAGGTTGATGTCATAGACATCGATGTCGGCGAAGATCTTGAAAAGCACCCCCTTGCCTTCCATGACCGGTTTCCCCGCCTTGGGGCCGATGTTGCCCAGGCCGAGGACGGCGGTGCCGTTGGAGACCACGGCCACGAGGTTCCCCCGGTTGGTGTACTTCCACACGTTTTCCGGGTCCGCGGCGATTTCCAGACAGGCCTGGGCCACGCCCGGCGAATAGGCGAGCGAGAGGTCCTTCTGGTTGCGGCAGGGCTTGATGGGCACGGTTTCCAGTTTGCCGGTGCGCCACGCGGAGTGGTACCCAAGAGCTTCTTCCTTGGTGAAAAGCGCCATACGGGGGTCCTCGCTTGGTTGGGGGTGCTTATGTGTCGGCGGCGTCTTTCGCCGCGCGCGTTCCTGCCGTGTCGGCCCCGGCCGGCCCGAGGAGCCGTTCGGCGATGGCCTTGGCCGCCCGGCGGCCGGCACCCATGGCCGAAATGACCGTGGCCGCGCCGGTGACGATGTCGCCGCCGGCGAAGACGTTGGGTATCGATGTCTCGCCGGTCGCCGGATCGGCCACGATGTAGCCCCGGCGGTAGGTTTCGAGTCCCGGCGTGGTTTGACTGATAAGCGGGTTGGCCCCGGTGCCGACGGCCACGATGGCCATGTCGGCCTCAACGGAGCAGGTTTCGCCCTCGCAGGCGACCGGGGCGCAGCGGCCCGAGGCGTCGGGTTCGCCGAGCACCATTTTCTGGAGCACGACGCGGGCGAGCCGGCCGGAGTCGTTGCCGACGAACTCGATCGGGGCGTTGAGGCACAGGATCTCCAGGCCTTCCTCCTTGGCGTGGTGCAGTTCCTCCCGCCGGCACGGCATTTCGTTTTCCGTGCGGCGATAGGCCAGCAGCACCTTTTCGGCTCCCAGGCGCATGGCCGTCCGGGCCGCGTCCATGGCCACGTTGCCGCCGCCGAAGACCACCGCCCGCCTGGCCTGGAAGATGGGGGTGTCGGCGGCCGGGAACTTGTAGGCCCGTCCCAGGTTGACCCGGGTCAGGTATTCGTTGGCCGAGAACACGCCGATCAGGTTCTCGCCGGGGATGCCGAGAAAGCGCGGCAGTCCGGCCCCGACGCCGATGAACACGGCGTTGTAGCCGTTTTCCAGGAGTTCCGGCACGGTGATGGTCTTGCCGCCGACCCAGTTGGTGCGGAATTCCACCCCCAGGGTCTTGAGCGCGTCGACCTCCTGGCGCACCACGGCCTTCGGCAGCCGGAATTCCGGAATGCCGTAGACGAGCACGCCGCCCACCTCGTGCAGGGCCTCGAAGACCGTCACCGGGATGCCCTTGGCCGCCAGATAGCCGGCGCAGGTCAGGCTCGACGGCCCGGACCCGATGCAGGCCACCTTCAGGTCGTCGCGGCGCAGGGCGCAGGCCGGGCTTCCGGTGACGGCGTCGCAGGCGGACTTGGCCAGATGCGTGTCGGCCACGAACCGCTCCAGGCGGCCGATGGCCACCGGGGCGGCCTTCTTGCCCAGGATGCACGCCCCTTCGCACTGGGTTTCCTGGGGGCAGACCCGGCCGCACACGGCCGGCAGGGAGTTGGTGTCGCGCAGCACCGCGTAGGCGCCGTCGAGATCGCCTTCCACGATCTTCCGGATGAAGCCGGGGATGTCGATCTCCACCGGACAGCCCTTGCGGCAGGACGGCTTCTTGCATTGCAGACAGCGGCCGGCCTCGGTCGCGGCCATTTCCGGGGTGTAGCCGAGCGCCACTTCCTGGAAGTTGCCGGCGCGCTGGAGCGGCGGCTGTTCGGGCATGGGCGTGCGGGGGACCTTGACCTTTTTACTTGGAGCATTGGCAGACATGGCTTTTCTTAAACTCCTCGTATGAAAGGCGTTCTTGATCCTTGAAGGCGGTGAGCCGGGCCGCGAGGCCGTCGAAGTCCACGAGATGCCCGTCGAACTCCGGACCGTCCACGCAGGCGAAACGGGTTTCGCCGCCCACGCTCACGCGACACGCGCCGCACATGCCGATGCCGTCGACCATGATCGAATTGAGGCTGACCGTGGTCTTGACGCCGAAGGGCCGGGTGGCCTCGGCCACGGCCCGCATCATGGGGACCGGGCCGATGCCCACGACCTCGGCCACGGTCTTGTCCTGGGTCAGCCGTTCGACGAGCAGGTCCGTGACCAGCCCCTGCCGGCCGCAGCTGCCGTCGTTGGTGGATATGAGCACCTCGGGGCAGAAGGAGCACAGTTCCTCGCGGAAAAGCAGCAATTCCTCGCAACGCGCGCCGATGATCGCGACCACGTGGTTGCCGGCCAGGTGATGGCCCTTGGCGATATGGTGCATGGCCGCGATCCCCGTGCCGCCGCCGACGCAGATGACCGGCCCGGAGTGCTTGTGGATTTCGGTCGGCCGTCCGAGCGGACCGCACAGATCCAGGATCGCGTCGCCGGCGTCCAGGGTCTCCAGGTGGGCGGTGGTCTTGCCCATGACCAGATAGACCAGGGTGATGGTGCCGGCCGACGGGTCCGTGTCGGCAATGGTCAGGGGAATGCGTTCCCCTTCCTCCCAGACCCGGAGAATCACGAAATTTCCGGGTTTGGCCTTGGCGGCGATCTGCGGGGCCTCGATGACCAGTTCGCTGGTCTGCCCCGGGATGAGCCTTCGCTTGCGCAGGATTCGGCTTGGCATCGGTGCTCCATGCGCGCCTTTCGGGCGCGGCTTAGCCGAGGTTTGGCTTCACGTACAATTCCCCTCCATGGCAATCGTTGATGACCAGGAGCGGGAAGTCCACGACCGTCAGTTCCCGTATGGCCTCCGGGCCCAGATCCTCGTAGGCGATGACCTTGGCGTCGGTGATGCGCTGGGCCAAAAGCGCCCCGGCTCCTCCGGTGGCCCCCAGATACACCGCCTTGTGGTCCCGCAAGGCCGCCTTGACGGCGTCATCGCGTTTCCCCTTGCCGATGGTGCCCTTGAGCCCCAGGGAGTGCAGTCTGGGGGCGTAGCTGTCCATGCGGTAGCTGGTGGTGGGTCCGGCCGCGCCGATGGGACGTCCCGGGGGCGCGGGGGAAGGGCCGACATAGTAGATCAGCGAACCGGTGAGGTCAAAGGGCGGCGCCTCTCCGGCGTCTAGTGCCTCGACGAGCCGTTTGTGCGCGGCATCGCGGGCGGTGTAGATGTGGCCGGACACGAAAACCACGTCCCCGGATTTGAGCTGTTCCACGTCGGCGTCGGAAAGCGGCGTGGTGAGATGGTACTCGGCCATTAGAACACGACCTCCTTGTGGCGGGCGCTGTGGCACTGGATGTTCACGGCCAGGGGCAGGCTGGCCAGATGGCAGGGGGCCGTGGCGATCTTGACGGCCAGCGCCGTTGTCTTGCCGCCAAGTCCCATGGGGCCGATGCCGAGGGCGTTCACGGCTTCGAGAAGTTCGTCCTCGAGTTTGGCGATGGCGGGGTCGGGGTGGCGGTCGTCCAGGGGGCGCATGAGCGCCTTTTTGGAATTGATGGCCGCCAGTTCGAAGTTGCCGCCGATGCCGACGCCGACCACGACCGGCGGGCAGGGGTTGGGGCCGGCCTCGGCCACGCGGTTGACGACGAACTCCCTGATGCCCTTCCAGCCCTGGGCCGGAGCCAGCATGGTGACCCGGGACATGTTCTCCGAACCGCCGCCCTTGGCCATCATGACGATTTTCAGGGCGTCGCCCGGGACGATGTCGAAGTGGATGACGGCCGGGCCGTTGTCGCCGGTGTTCTTGCGGGAGAAGGGGTCGCAGGAGGACTTGCGCAGGTAGCCCTCCTTGTATCCTTTGACCATGCCGTCGTTTATGGCCTCGCGCAGGCCGCCGCCCGTGACCTGCACGTCCTCGCCGACCTCGACGAAAAAGACGCCCAGGCCGCAGTCCTGGCAAAGGGGCAGGTTGGTTTCCCGGGCCAGCTCGGAGTTTTCGAGCAGCTGACGGAATATCTCCCGGGCCGCCGGACTCTCCTCCGCGGCCAGACCGGCCTCGAAGGCGGCCTGGACGTCGGCGGGAAGCTCATGGTTGGCCGCGACGCACATCCGCGCCACGGCGTCCACGATGTCGTTTGCCGGAATCGTTTTCATGCTAGAAGTCCTTTTTGAGGAATCGGGGCAGGAGGTTCTTGACGGCGGCCAGGGCCATCTTGCGGCGCAGCTTGCCGAGCTGTTCCTGGAGGGGGATCTCCTTGGGGCAGACATCCTCGCAGGCGAGGAGCCCCATGCAGCCGAAGATGCCCTCGTCCGTGCCGACGATCTCGAAGTACTCCTTTTCCGTGCGTTCGTCGCGCGGGTCGAGGACGAACCGGGCCAGACGGTTCAGCGCCACGGCGCCGAGGAAATCCTCGCGCATCAGCGCCGTGCCGCAGGCCGCCACGCAGCAGCCGCATTCGATGCACCGGTCGAGCTCGTAGATCTGTTCGGCCAGGGCGTTGTCCATGCGTTCCTCCCGGGCCGCGGGGTCGAAGACCTTTTTCGTGTGCACCCAGGATTCCACCTTCTGGTACATGCCCCGGAACCAGATGCCGGTGTCCACCGAGAGGTCGCCGACGAGCTTGAAGACCGGCAGCGGCATCAGGGTGATCGCGTCGGGCAGATCCTTGGTCTTGGTGTGGCAGGCGAGCCCCGGCCGGCCGTTGATGACCATGGCGCAGGCGCCGCAGATGCCGGCCCGGCAGCAGAAGTCGAACATCAGGGTCGGGTCGAGTTCCTCGCGGATCCGGTTGAGGGCGATGAAAAGCGTCATGCGCTCGGTCTCGTCCAGGGTGAACGTGTCCATGTGCGGCGTCGAGGCCGGATCAGCCGGATTGTAGCGGAAGATGTTAAAGGTCAGTGTTCTGGCCATGCGTGTCTCCTTGCAGTCCCGCCCGAAGGCTTGGGTCACTCGTTGTCCTTCCCCCCGCCAGGCCGCCCGTCATCCCCCCTGGCGGGGGGGCGGGGGATCATCCCGGCGAGGGGGCCGGGAGAGGGGGCTCTTTCCCGTTAGGTCCCCGCGCCTTCCATGGGGATGATCTTGCCGCCGCCGTAGCCCCGGTCGCCGGGCGGTATCTCGAAGGCCCGGGTGGCCGGCTCGTAGGCCAGGGTCGGCAGGGTGTCCCCTTCCTTCCAGGTCGCCAGGGTGCGCTTGAGCCAGTCGCGGTCGTTGCGTTCGGGGTAGTCCTCGCGGGTGTGGGCGCCGCGCGATTCGGTGCGGGTGAGCGCCCCGTAGGCCACGCACAGGGCCAGCTTGACCATGCCCTCGATCTTGAGGGCCATGGTGAGCTCGGGGTTGGCGCCCTTGCCGTTGCTGCGCAGTCCGACCTTGCGGGCCCGGCCGAGGACCTCCTGGAGTTCGTCCACGCAGGTTTGCAGGTCCTTGCCGTTGCGGAAGATGCCGGCGCCCTTCATGATGGAGTCGAACATGGCGTTGCGTACGGCGTAGGGGTTCTCGCTGCCCCTGGCGCGGGAAACGAGGTCGCTGATCCGGGACTGCTGCCGGTTCATGGCGTCGCGCACGGCGGCGGTGGAGAAGGTGGTCTCGGTGCCCTTGAGGAACTCCACGATCTTGCCGCCCACGATCATGCCGGCGACCACCGTTTCGGCCAGGGAATTGCCGCCCAGGCGGTTGAAGCCGTGCATGTCCCAGCACGAGGCCTCGCCGGCGGCGAAAAGCCCCTTGAGGCCGTAGGCCGCGCCGTCCTTGTCGGTCCGCACGCCGCCCATGGAATAGTGCTGGGTGGGGCGCACGGGGATGAGCTGGTGCACGGGGTCCACGCCGAGGAAGGACTGGCAGATCTCGTCGACCTCGCGCAGTTTCGTGCGGATGTGCTGCTCGCCGAGGTGGCGGATGTCGAGCCAGAGGTGGTCGCCGTAGGGCGAGGGCACGCCCAGGCCCTTGCGCATGTGCTCGGTCATGCGGCGCGAGACCACGTCGCGGGAGGCCAGCTCGGCCTTTTCCGGCTCGTAGTCCGGCATGAAGCGGTACTCGTTTTTGTCGAGCAGGGTGCCGCCGTCGCCGCGACAGCCCTCGGTGACCAGGATGTCCGTCGGCACGATGCCGGTCGGATGGAACTGCACGGCCTCCATGTTGCCGAGGGGCACCACCCCGGTGTCCAGGGCGGTGATGAGCCCGCCGCCGTCGCAGATCACCGCGTTGGTGGACTCGCGGTAGATGCGGCCGAAGCCGCCCGTGGCGATGAGGGTGGCCCGGGCGAGGTAGGCCGTCAGTTCGCCGGTCTTGAGGCAGCGGGCGATGGCGCCCATGCAGGTGGAGCCGTCGTGGACGAGCGCGATGGCCTCGACCTTGTCCACGACGTTCACGCCCATCTGGGCGGCCCGGTTGTCCAGGGTGTAGAGGACGCAATGGCCGGTGCCGTCGGAGGTGAAGCAGGTGCGCCACTTGGCGGTGCCGCCGAAGTTGCGCGAGTGGATCAGCCCCTCGTTCTCGGGCTTTTCGTAGGCCGTGAAGGGCTTGCCGCCCTTGTAGTAGGTCTGCTCGCCGGCCACCACCCGGTTCCAGGGCACGCCCCAGAAGGCCATCTGGCGCATGGCGATGGGCGCGTTGTCGCAGAAAAGCCGGGCCACTTCCTGGTCGCAGCCCCAGTCGGAGCCCTTGACCGTGTCGGCGAAATGGACGTCCGGGCTGTCGCCCTCGCCCATGGCCGAGTTGCCCAGGGCCGCCTGCATGCCGCCCTGGGCGGCCGAGGAATGGGAACGGCGGGCCGGCACGATGGACAGGCAGATCACGGAGAAGCCCGCGTCGGCGGCCTCGATGGCCACGCGTTCGCCGGCCAGCCCCGCGCCAACACACAGCAAGTCGGTTTGTATGATCCTCATGGCGGCATCCTTATTTGAGGGGCAGGAAGTAGTAGCGCAGAAGCGACAGCAGGCCGATGGCGATGAAGATGAGGGTCAGCAGGTTCTCCCGCTTCTTGATGACCCATCTTCCGGGGCGGTCGAGGAAGCCCCACTTGACCAGGATGCGGTAGAACCCGATGCCCACGTGCAGTTCCACCATGGGGAGCAGGAAGAGGTAGAAGACGAACCAGAACCCGGTCTGGATGCGGGCGGCGGACTTCTCGGCCGTGATCGGCAGGTTGGTCAGCACCACCCAGATGTGGATGCCGCCCATGATGAGGATGCCCATGGCCGTGACCGCCTGGACCACCCACAGCCAGGTGTCGGCGTGGCGCATGCGCCGGGCGTTGGCCAGCATCACGCGCTGCTCCTGGGTCTTGAAGGGGATCTTGCGGGCGGCCAGGACGAAATGCACCAGGAAGGCCAGGAAAATCAGCGGGCCGCCGACCTGGGCCATGTAGGTGGCCTCGAAAAACCAGGCCAGGGCGTTCATGACTCCCGGGCCGAGCAGGATGCTCGACACCAGGATGAGGTGACACCACATGAAGAGGATGAGCGCGGCGCCGGTGAGCATCTGCACCCAGTCGAGGTAGGCCGAGAGCCTGCCGACGGGCAGGCCTTCGTGGGTGGCCGTGGTTGGGACGGTCATCGTTTCCCTCCGTGCGTGTTTAGGATTTGGTCGTGACGGTGGATGCCTCGGCCGATTCCTCGAGGATCAGCATGTCCTCGGGGTCGTCGGCGTATTCGTCGTCGGCGCCGGAGAGCACATTGGCCAGCTTGCGCTCGTCCAGGGCCTTCTCCCACTTGGCCACGACGATGGTGGCGATGCCGTTGCCGATCAGGTTGGTGATGGCCCGGGCCTCGGACATGAAGCGGTCGACGCCCAGAAGCAGGGTCAGCGAGGCCACGGGAATGGTGCCGAGGGTCTGCAGGGTGGCGGCGAGGGTGATGAAGCCGCCGCCGGTGACCGCCGCGGCGCCCTTGGAGGTCAAAAGCAGGACGAACAGCAGGTAGAGCTGGTGGGAAAGGTCGAGGGGCGTGTTGGTGGCCTGGGCCAGGAACACGGCGGCCATGGTCAGGTAGATGCAGGTGCCGTCCAGGTTGAAGGAATAGCCCATGGGCAGGCACAGGCCGACCACGGACTTGTCGGCGCCGGCGTTTTCGAGCTTGGCCATCATCCGGGGCAGGGCCGCCTCGGAGGAGGAGGTGCCGAGGACGAGGAGGATTTCCTCCTTGATGTAGCACAGGTAGCGCCACAGGGAGAACCCGGCCAGCCGGCAGACCACGTAGAGCACGCCGAAGATGAAGATGATGCAGGTCGAGTAGACGCCGAGCATGAGGTAGAGGAGCTTCAGGAGCGCCTCGGCCCCCTGGGAGGCCACCACGTAGGCCATGGCCCCGAAGGCGCCGAGCGGGGCGAAATACATGATGTAGTGCACGACCTTGAACAGGCCCCTGGAGAATTCGTCGATGATCCTGACGAAATTGCGCGCCTTTTCGCCGAGATTGGCCAGGGCGACGCCGAAGAGGATGGAAAAGAACAGCACCTGCAGGATCTCGCCCTTGGCGAAGGCGTCCACCACCGAGGTGGGGATGATGTTCATGAGGAAGTCCGAGGTGGACATCTTCTTGGCCTTGCCGGCGAATTCCTCGACCTTGGCGATTTCGGCCTGGTTGGCCTGCATCTTGGCGGCATAGTCGTCCATGCCCGCGCCCGGCTGGTAGAGGTTGACCACGACCAGTCCGATGGCCAGGGCGAAAAGCGTCATGGTCCAGAAGTAGAGCATGCACTTGATGCCGACGCGGCCGACCTTGCTCATGTCGCCCATCTTGGCGATGCCGGTGACCACGGTGCAGAAGATGATGGGCGCGATGATCATTTTCACCATGCGGATGAAGGCCGTGCCGAAGGGCTGCATCTGCGTGGCGAAACCCTTTGTCGCCGGGATCATGCCAAGCACGATGCCAGCGACGATGCCGAATATGACCCAGAAGTAGAGTGACTTGTAAATCGCTTTGTGGCCGCTCATGCAGGTGCTCCTTGGCTGGCGCCCGAAAGGTGTTCACGCGCCCGTGTTTCGCCCCGAAAGGCCGTTCCTGCCGGTGCATGGTCGTTGTTGTGCAAGACCACG
>CAZNUQ010000011.1:48187-54214 GCA_964576235.1 uncultured Desulfovibrio sp. | reverse complement strand
GGGCGCTGGCGTCAGGGCAGCCCGAGCCGGGCCATGTTGCGGTACAGCGTGCGCCGGTCCACGCCGAGCCGCCGGGCGGCCAGGGACCGGTTGTTGCCCGCGTCGGCCAGGGCCGCCAGCACGGCTTCCCGGGTGAGGCCGCCGCGGACGGCCGGGGGCGGGGGCGGTGCGACCGGCCTGGGTTCCGGCGACAGCAGTTCGCGCGGCAGGTGGGAGGGCAGGATTTCCCCGCCGGGGCACAGCACGCAGGCGTGCTCCATGGCATACTTGAGCTCGCGTACGTTGCCCGGCCAGAGGTGGGCCATGAGGATGCCCATGACCTCCTCGGACAGCCGTGTGATGATCTTGCCGAAGTTGGCGGCGAACTGGCGCATGAAGTGGTCGGAGAGCAGCGGAATGTCCTCGGCCCGTTCGCGCAGCGGCGGCAGCCGCACCTCCACCACTTTGAGCCGGTAATAGAGGTCGGCCCGGAAAAGGCCCGCCCGGATGCGCGCCGGCAGGTCCACGTTGGTGGCCGCGATCACCCGCACGTCGGCCTTGCGCGGCTTGGTTTCGCCCACGCGCTCGAACTCCTTGGTCTCGAGCACCCGAAGGAGCCCCAGTTGCAGGCGCGGCGACACGTCCCCGATCTCGTCCAGGAAGATGGTTCCGCCCTGGGCCGCCTCGAACCGGCCGACCTTGTCCCGGATGGCCCCGGTGAAGGCCCCGCGCACGTGGCCGAAAAGTTCGCTGCCGAGCAGCTCGTCGGAAAGGGCCGAGCAGTTGACCTTGACCAGCGGGTTTTTCGTCCGCGGCCCGCCATGATGGATGGCCTCGGCCACGAGCTCCTTGCCGGTGCCGGATTCGCCGGTCAAAAGCACGGTCGTGTCCACCTCGGCCAGCTGGTCGAGCACCGGGTAGAGGTCGCGCATGACCTTGGACTTGCCGAGGATGCCCCGGTGGCTGTGGAAGTCGGTCAGCCGCCGTTCCAGGTCGGCCAGCCGGGTGATGTCCCGGATGATCAGCACCGCGCCGATGAAGCTCCCGGATTCCCCGGAAAGCGGCATGGAGTTGATGACCACCACCCGCCCGGGGTTTTGTCCCTTGCACTCCACCCGGTACTCGATGATCGGCTTCTGGGTGGCCAGGGTTTCCCGGAGGGCGGCGAAACAGCCCCGGCGGCAGGCGCCGGCCACCACCTGCTGGCCGCCGGGACCGGTCCGGATGTCGTCCACGAAGCAGACGTCCGTGAGCGGGCGGTTGGTCTTCACCACGCGCATTTTGGTGTCCACCACCACGATGGCGTCGGGAATGGCCCGGAAAATGGCTTCGAGATTGAGCCGCAGGCTTTCCTTCTCGGCGAGCAGCTCGCGCATTTCGCGTTCGGCCCGCAGCCGCTCGGTCACGTCCTGGACCATGGGCATCAGATAGAGCGGCCGCCCGGCCACGTCGCGGATCAGCCGCACCGACAGATGGACCCAGACCGTCTCGCCGTTGCCGCGCACGTAACGCTTGTCGATCTCGTAGCGGTCGAATTCCCCGGCGAGAAGCCGCTCGGCCCAGGAGATGGTTTCGGGCACGTCGTCGGGGTGGGTGATTTCGAGCATGGACTTTTCGAGGAGCTCGGAGGCGGCAAAGCCGGTGATGCGGCACAGGGCGTCGTTGACGCGCAGGAACCGGTAGTCCAGGGAAAGGATGCTCGCCCCGATGGGCGACTGGTCGAAGGTGCGGCGGAACTTCTCCTCGTTTTCCCGGAGCACGGATTCGGCCTGCTTGCGGTCGGTGACGTCCCGCACGATCCACACGCTGTGATCCGGGCCGCCCTTGTGCGGGAACCCGCTGGCCGAGACCTCCAGGGGGACCGGGACGCCGTCGGCGCGGCGGCCCGTGATTTCGCCCCGGAACCGGCCGCTTTCGGCGAGCATCCCCAGGGCCCCGGCCAGGCCGCCGACGCCGTCGTCGATGATCCCCGCCAGGCCGACCTGGATCAACTGCGCCTCGGACAGGCCGAAGATGCGTTCGGTCTCCGGATTCGCGGTCAGGATCTCGCCGGCCGCGCCGCACAGGATGACCCCGTCGATGCTGCCGGTGACGATGGAGCGGTAGCGCTCCAGGATGTCGTTGTAGGCCTCCTCGGCCCGCTTGCGGGCCGTGATGTCGACGTTGAGGCCTTCGATGTAGCTGACGGCGCCGGTTTCGTCGCGCACCAGCCTGGCGGCCTGGGAAATCCACTTGATGCCGCCGTCCTTGCGGAAAAAACGCGTTTCGAGGCCGGTCACGAACCCGTCCCGGGCGAGGCGCTCGAGCAGCCTGTCGCGGTCGGCCGGGTCCACGTAAAGCTGGGTGCGCAGGTCCGTGATGGTCCCGATCATCTGGTCGGGGCTGCCGTAGCCGAGGATGGCGGCCAGAGCCGGGTTGACCTCCAGGAACCGGCCCTCGGGGGTGGACTGGAATATGCCTTCGACGGCGTTTTCGAAAAATCCCTGGTACCTGTCCAGGTCGTTTTTGAATGCCGAGATATCGGCCAGGGAGAAGACGTAGAGCGGTTCGCCGCCCAGGCGCAGGGGGCGCTTGGACAGCAGGAACCATTTCGGCTTCCCGTCCGCGGCCGCGTGGCGCACGAAAATGCCCCGGCCGGCCGGAGGGTCATGGACCGAGTCGGAAAGCCCCAGGGCGCGCCAGAGGGGAAAGGTCACGCCGGTCAGTTCGAGGCCGAGCAGCCGGCGGGCCACGGCGTCGGCTTCGACCACGGCGCCGTCGTCGCCGACCAGGACCACACCGACGGCTATGGGGTCGTAGGACTGCATGGCGCGGCCGGCTCCTTGGCGGATCACCGGATGACGACGGTGGAGATGGAGTTTTTCGGCGAGCCGGAGACGATCTTGCGGCTGACGGCAAGGTAGACCAGGGCCTTGCGCTTTTCGTCGAAAAACCGGGTGACCTGGGTGTCCTTGAACAGGACGGAGGTCCCCTCGGAAAATACCTTCTTTTTCTTGGGGAATTTTTCCGGGAGGGTGACGGGGCAGGTCTGCCGGCAATCCAGGGAGAACTCGGACGGGTCCTCGGCCAGCCCCACGGCGCCGGAGATGCCGCCGGTGCGGGCCTGGCTCATGTAGCAGGT
Source organism: uncultured Desulfovibrio sp. (assembly GCA_964576235.1). Taxonomy (GTDB): domain Bacteria; phylum Desulfobacterota; class Desulfovibrionia; order Desulfovibrionales; family Desulfovibrionaceae; genus Solidesulfovibrio. The sequence continues at coordinate 51,114 of CAZNUQ010000011.1, read as the reverse complement.
GACGCAGGGCACGTCCGGGTCTTCGAAGGCGTTGACGCAGACCTTGTGGTTGGCCCCAAGGAGCTTCCATTCGGTGGTGATGCAGTCGAGTTCCTCGGCCCCCGCCGGGGCGGCGGCAAGGCAGGACAGGAAGAAGATGGAAATGACGATGCGGCGCATGGATGCCCTCGCGGTTCGGGTTTCCCTCCCTGGTACGACAAAAGTCGGCTTTGCGCCACATGCCGCGCTCGGACCGGCGCGCGGCGGGCGTCGAGTTGACAGGATCGTATCCAGGTGGCACCGTCAATAAAGCCGGCGGTTTGCACCCGGGGACCGGCCGCCGTCCCGCTACCCCCCCCCGGCCACGGTCCCGGCCGCCAAGGAGTGACCATGCAAATCGCCACGAGCCTTGTCACGGACAACGAATTCTTCGCGGCCGAGCGGCGGGACCGCGTCCTCATCGTGCGGGCGAAGCCCCATTTCACCCGCCATGTCTCGGATCTGAAAAAAATCGACACGTTTTTCGACCACCTGGAAATCATTTCCCGCACCGACAAGGTCAACGTCGTGATCTTTCTCGGGAGCTCGGAAAAGGCCGGCTCCACCGACACCCTGGAGTTTTTCGACAGGTTTCTCGGCTCCAGGCGCGAGGACTACCTGCTCCAGCGGCTGATGAACCTGGTCAACAACTACACCGTGGCCATGGCCGGCCTGGACAAGGTGACCATCCACGCCGACACCGGCCGGGTCGGCATCTTCCATCTCAACATCGGCCTGGCCTGCGACTACCGCATCGTCGCGGACACGACGGTGTTCGAAAACGCCTTCGCCGAGCTCGGCACCGTGCCCAAGGGCGGCAGCGGCTATTTCCTGTCGCGGATGCTCGGTCCGGCCAAGGCCGGGGAAGTGCTCCAATGGCCCCGCTTCACCGCCGAAGAGGCGCTGACGCTTGGCATCGTGGACAGGCTCGTGCCCGAGGCGCGGCTGGAGGAGGAGGCGCTCAAGATCGCGGATTTCTACGAGGAGCGGCAGGTTTCGACCCTGCTGGCCATCCGCAAGCTCCTCAAAAGCGACGTCAACGAGTTGCGGCGGTCCCTGGAGATCGAGGATCTGCTGATCATGAACCGCGTCAATTCACCGGCCTTCAAGGCCGCCATGGCGGCCCGGGTGGCCGCCCGCGGGGCGGGGCGGTAACCCGTCTCCCGTCCGGCCGTTGCGGTCGGAAAGGCCGGCTGGGAAAAACGCGCCGGGGGCGTCCCGGGGAGCGGCTTGGCGCCGCGCCCCTCAGAAATAGCGCATGCTGACTTTTTTGAGCTCCCGGAGGCTGAAAAGCAGGGCGTAGTCGTCGAGCCCCGTGGCCGCCGACAGGGCCTCCACCACGGAACGGCAATCGTCCGGGGTGCGGCCGTGCACCATGGTGTAGAGGTTGTAGGGCCATTCCAGGCAGTTGATGCGGTGGTAGCAGTGGCTGATCTCCGGACGTTCGGCCATGACGGCGCCGATGCTGTCCACGTCCTCCTCGGGCACGTACCACGCCACCATGACGTTGGCGGCGTAACCGGCCTTCTGGTGCTTGAGGGTGGCCCCGAAGCGGCGGATCGCCCCGCTGGCCACCATGCGTTCGAGGAGCCCGATGACGTGGGCCTCGTCCGTGCCCACGGCCGCGGCGATGTCGGCGTAGGGCGTGGCCGAATCCGGCAGGTTGCCCTGCACGCGTTTGAGTATCTCCCTGTCCAGGGCGGACAGCCCGTTTTCCGCCGCCTGCGTCTCCATGGCGCCTCCCGCGTGAATCGTCCGGAAAGCCTTTGTCTCTACCGGTTTTGTGTGCTAGAGGCAACCTCGGCGGGTTTTCGCCCGGCATCCTGCCGTGGGCGCGGGGCCCCGCCGCGGCGCGCGGGCATCCTGCGCGGTTTCCATGTCTCCGGAGGAGTGTGATGAAAATCGCGGTGATCGGCGGCGGCAGCTGGGGCACGACCCTGGCCGACCTGCTGGCCAAGAAGGGCCACGAGGCCCGGCTTTGGGTGCGTGAACAGACGGTCATGTCCGAGATCCGGACCACCCGGGAAAATTCCTGGTATCTGCCCGGCCGCAAGCTTGCGGAAAACCTCGAGGTGAGCACCGACGCGGCCGCCGTGGCCGAGGGCGTCCGGCATTTCGTCTTCGCCGTCCCCTGCCAGTTCATCCGGAACGCCTACCAGCGCTTCCTCAAATACCTGCCCCAGAAGCCGGTGGTCATCTGCGCCAGCAAGGGCATCGAACTCGACACCCTGATGACCATGTCCCAGGTTTGCGAGGACGCCCTGGCCGCCGTCAAGCCCCGCTTCGCCATGCTCTCCGGCCCTTCGTTCGCCTACGAGGTCATCCGCGAGCTGCCGACGGCCGTGACCCTGGCCTGCAAGGACAAGAAAACCGGCAAGGAGATGCAGGAGGCCCTGTCCACGCCCTATTTCCGGGTCTATACCGCGACCGACGTGAGCGGCGTGGAACTCGGCGGGGCCATCAAGAACATCATCGCCATCGCCGCCGGCGTGGCCGACGGCCTGGGATTCGGCGGCAACGCCCGGGCGGCGCTCATCACCCGCGGACTCCACGAGATGAGCCGGCTCGGCAAGGCCATGGGCGGCGAACGCCAGACCTTCATGGGGCTTTCCGGCATGGGCGACCTGGTGCTGACCTGCACCGGCGACCTCTCGCGCAACCGGCAGGTCGGCCTGCGCCTGGCCAAGGGACAGAAACTGCTCGATATCCTGGCCGAGATGAAAATGGTGGCCGAGGGCGTCAAAACCACCGAGGCCGTCCACGTCCTGCGCGAGAAACTGGGCGTCGAAATGCCCATCACCGAACAGGTCTATGCCATCCTCTACAAGGACAAGGACCCCTCCCTGGCCGTCATGGATCTCATGACCCGCTCCCTCAAGGAAGAATAACCCTTTTTTCCTCTCTTCCGG
>CAZNUQ010000011.1:11154-48087 GCA_964576235.1 uncultured Desulfovibrio sp. | reverse complement strand
GGATCTCATGACCCGCTCCCTCAAGGAAGAATAACCCTTTTTTCCTCTCTTCCGGGCTCCGCCCTGGAACCGCCGGGAAGGGAGCATCCCCTCCCGGATCCACCCGCGCGGGGGACCGGGGGGCGTGACGCCCTCCGGCGGGGCGCGGGGCGGAGCCCCGGTTTTTTTATTGTCCGAGCCACTGCGCCCAGATCTTCCTGTTCCGGGGACCGTCCCATTCGCACAGGAACACGCCCTGCCATGTGCCGAGCTGGATGCGGCCGCCGGAAACCACGAGGGTCAGCGACGGGCCGACGAGGGTGGTCTTGACGTGGGCGTCGCTGTTGCCCTCGGCGTGGCGGTAGCCGGCGTCCTTGGGCACCAGGCGCGCCATGGCCGCGATCAGGTCGCCGGCCACGTCGGGGTCGGCGTCCTCGTTGACGGTGAGTCCCGCGGTGGTGTGCGGACAATAGACGACCAGCGCGCCGTCCCGCCAGTTCCTGGCGTCCACGAGTTCCTGGAGGGCTCCGGTGAGCCTGACGAGTTCTTCCCTGCGGGCGGTGTGCAGCTCGAGGGTTTCCATTGGGCCTCCTTTCACCCGTCGTCCCGGGCCGGCCGGAATCCGTGCCCGAAGGAAGGGTCGTAGAGTTTGGAGTCGTTTCCCCGGCCGAGTCCGGGGAGCACCAGGAAAATCGTTTGCCGGCCGAGTCCGGCCCGGCGCGTGGCGGCGGCGAGGGTGGCGACGGTGGCCCACAGGCGGACCTCGCCGGGCCAGCCCAGGCGGTGCCCCACGGCCACGGGCGTGTCGGGCGGATAGCCGCCGGCGGCGAGGGACGCGGCCACGCCCTCGGGGTCGCCGGCCGAGAGGTAGACGGCCATGGCGGCCTGATGTCGGGCCAGGTCGGCCAGGGTTTCGCCGGGGGGCATGGGGGTGCGTCCGGCCTGCCGGGTGAGGATGAGGGTCTGGGTGGCCTCGGGCTCGGTGAAAGAGACGCCGAAGGCGGCCGCCGCGGCCGCCGCCGCGGTCACGCCGGGGATGACGGCGTGGGGGATGCCCGCGGCGTCGAGGAGGCGGGCCTGTTCGGCGACGGCGCCGTAAAGGGATGGGTCGCCGGTGTGCACGCGGGCGGCGAGCCCCCCCTGGCGGACGGTTTCCAGGAGCAGGGCGTGGGTTTCCGCCAGAGTCAGGGGCGATGAATCGACCACTCTGGCGTCCTTTCGGGCCAGGGCCACGATGCCCGGCGGCACGAGGGAGCCGGCGAAAAGGACCAGATCGGCCTGGCCGATGATCCGGGCGGCCTTGACCGTCAGCAGTTCGGGATCGCCCGGGCCGGCGCCGATGAAATAGACGCGGGGTGAGGCGTCCCGGCCGTCGTTTACTGACAAATCCTTGCTCACGGGCATGGTTCCTTGGCGGCGGTCAGGATGCAGACCGGGTTGTCGGCGGCGAGGCGCAGGTCGCCGGCCAGCGGCGCGGCGGTGGCCGCCTGGAGCTGGGTCAGGGTGAAGGGCAGGCCCATGCGGGAGAGGGTTTCCATGGCCCGGTGCAGGGAGCCGAGCAGCACGGCGTTGATCACGACGCGCCCGCCTGGCCGCAGGCGTCCGATGAGCCCGGGAAGCAGGTCGGGACGGGAGGAAAGGCCGCCGCCGACAAATATCCTGTCCGGGTCGGGCAGGCCGGCCAGGGCCTCGGGGGCCTCGCCGAGCACCGGGGTCACGGTGAGCGCCCCGGTGCGGCGGATGTTTCGCGCGAGAAGGGCGTGGCGGTCCGGGTCGCGTTCCACGGCGAAAACCGGGCCGCCCGGGCACAGGAGCGAGGCTTCCAGGGCCACGGTGCCGACGCCGGCCCCCACGTCCCAGACCACGTCGCCCGGACGCGGGGAGAGGGCGGCCAGGGAGGCGGCCCGGGCCGGCCCCTTGGTGAACACGGCGTCGCGGCGCAGGAGGGCCTCGTCGGCCAGTCCCAGGCCGAGAGGGACTTCCGGGGGACGCGTGCGTTCGATCACGGCCACGTTCAGATCGGAGCACTCCAGCCCGGCGGCCTCGGGAAGGGAGAACCGCCGGACGCGCTCGCCGGGGAGCCCCAGGTCCTCGAGCACGGTCATGGCGAAGGCGTCGCCGCCTCGGTCGAGGAGCAGGGCGGCGACGGCCGCCGGCGTGTTGCGGGCGTCGGTGTAGACGGCCGCCGCGCCGTGGCGGACAAGCGTCGCGAAAAGGGGGGTCGGGTCGTCGCGGCCGTGCAGGGAGACGGCCGGGAGGTCCTGCCAGGGGCGGGCGCACCTGGCGGCGGCCGCGGCCACGGCCGTGACGTTCGGGAAAAAGGCCAGCCTGTCCGGACCGAAGCGGGCGAGCAGGACGCGGCCGATGCCGAAAAAGAGGGGGTCGCCGTCGGCCAGCACGGCCACGGCCAAACCCTGGTCCCAGGCTGTCGCGATGGCCTCGCACACGGCGTCGAGCGGTCCGGCGACGGGGAGCCGCCGGCCGGGGTGGTCCGGGAAAAACGCCAACTGGCGCGCGCCGCCGACAAGCAGATCCGCCCCGTCCAGGGCCGCGGCGGCCTGTGGGCACAGGCACGGCCGGCCCATTCCCAGACCGATGACGGCGATGGGCGGGGGCGTCACGAGCGGTCCTCGTCAAACGTCATGCCCTTTCTGTACCCGCGACGCGCGCCGGGGTCAAAAGGGGCCTTGCCCTTTTCCCGCCGCTGGGCCAGAAAATGGCATCATGCGCGAGGAGGTTCGGACATGGGGGAGCGGCGGGTCGGCATTTCCTTTTCCGGCGGCGCGTTTGCGTCCCTGGGATTCTCGTTCCTCGCGACGGCGCTTTCGGCGTGCGTGGTGCCGGCGGCCTGGGGCGCGGCGGCGTTTTTGGGGTGGTGGTGCGGGAGGCTTGTATTCGCCGACGGCACCCAGGCGTCCTTCGAGGGGCGGGCCGGCCGCGTCTGGGCGCTCTTCGCGGCGCTTGTGGTTCTGGGGATTCTGCCGTCCGCGGCCACGGCCGGCATGGCGCCCGAGGCGCGCACCCTCGTGCTGCGTCTCGTCATGGCCCTGGCCCTGGTTCCGTTCGAGGCGGCCCTCAAGCTCCCCATCTGCCGCTGGGTGATCGGGCACATCCGCCTGGAGCCGGGCGGGGCTCCCGCCTTCACCGGAACCTATGCCGCCCTGCTGGGCTGGGAGTTTCTCCTGCTCGCCTCATTTTTCACCGTCATCGGCTGGCCCTGGGCGGCCGTGGCCATGCTGCGCTGGTTTTGCCGCAACATCCGGGGCGACGGCTATCGCGTCGAATTTTCCGGCACGGGCTGGGGGCTTTTGTGGCGCTGCGCCGTCTGGACGGCCGGCATCGTGCTCCTGCTGCCCATCCCGTGGGTTCTGCGCTCCGTGTACGCCTGGGGGGCGGGCAACCTCGTGCTTGTCCGGCAGATTCCGGGAGGCGCTCCGGCATAGGGGCGCGCCGTCGAAATCGAACACCAGGATCTCCAGTTCCGGCCCGTCGCCGGCGAAGCGCCGCATGTGGGCCAGGGCCGCGTCGGCCAGAAGCCGGGCCAGGGCGGCCTTGGCTTCGGCAGACGGCGCCATTTCGAAGGCATGACGGGCCGTGTTGGCCGTGGCCGCCCGCCGGGCCGTTTTTTCGGGCCAGCCGGCGGCGGCGCACCAGCCGGACAGGGCGGAAAAGTCGGTGTCGCCCTTGCGGGCATGGGTGTTTTCCAGTCCCTGGGCCATCTTGACCAGCTTGCCGCCGAAGGCGGCCCAGACGATGCGCCGGAAACGCCGGGCGCCGGCCTGGGCCAGGGCGAAGGCGAAGAAATCCGCCGCCTGGACGCAGGCCGTCTCTGGCAGTCCGGGCCGGGCCGCGCGCAAAAGCCTTTCGCTGCGCCGGCCGGTGGAGAAGCCGACGGTTTCGTGGCCAAGGGCCCGGGCCACGTCCAGGGCCTCGGCCACGGAGGCCTTCCAGGCCTCGTGGCTGAAGGGGCGCACGATGCCCGAGACGCCGAGAATCGAGATGCCGCCGACGATGCCCAGGCGCGGATTGAGGGTTCCCCGGGCGATGGCCTCGCCCCCGGCCACCGAGACCACGGCCGAAAGCCCTCCGGCGTGGCCCGCTTCCCTGGCCGCCTCGGCCACGGCCGCGGCGATCTGCGCGCGCGGCGCGGGATTGATGGCCGCCTGCCCGACGGGCACGGGCAGCCCCGGCAGCGTCACCCGGCCGACCCCCTCGCCGCCGTCCACGAGCACCCCGCCCGGCCCCGCGTCCGGCGCGAAGGACACCCGGCAGCCGATACGCGCCCCGTGGGTCGCGTCCGGGTCGTCGCCGCCGTCCTTGACCACGACGGCCCGGGCCGCGCCGTCCTCGCGCCAGGCCCCGGCCACGGGGAGTTCCATGCAGCCGCCGCCGGGAAGCGGCACGGACACGGTCCCCGGCGCCCGGCCCGTCAGCAGGAGCAGCGCCGCCGCCTTGGCCGCTCCCGAGGCGGCCGTGCCCGTGGTGAAGCCCTCGCGCAGGGGCCGGCCGGGCTTCACGAGGCCTCCGCGCACGCGGCCGCGAAATGGGCCGCGACCGCGGGGTTGCCGCCGAAATGGAGATGCACGTAGCTGCCGAGGGTGCGGCAAAGGAGATACCCCTCCGGCGCGTCGAGGGGCCCCTTGCGGCCGGCCATGGCGTAGATCGCCGGAGTGGCGGCCGGGTGCCCCTCCAGGCGGGAATAGTGGAATTCGTGTCCCCGGATCGCCGTCCCGGCCGGACCGAGGGGCGAATCCGCCAGGGTGGCCACGGTCCGGTAGCCGAGCGCCGCGAACCGCTCGCCCATGACCGCCCGGAAGGGGAAGAATCCGGCCATGGGATGCTCGCGGCCGTCCCGGTCCGTGAGCGACGCCATGAGGTACATGAAGCCGCCGCACTCGGCCAGGACCGGCCGTCCCGAGGCGCAAAACGCCCGCACCGCCCGGCGCATGGCCGCGTTTTCGGCCAGGGGCGCCGCGTGCAGCTCCGGGTAGCCGCCGCCCAGGTACAGCCCGTCCAGCCCTTCGGGCGGGGCCGCGTCGGCCAGGGGAGAGAAGGACACCAGCCGCGCCCCGGCCTCCTTGAGAAGCCGCAGGTTCTCCTCGTAATAAAAGCAGAAGGCCCGGTCCCTGGCCACGCCGATCCGGGGAGGGCGCGCGGGGCGCCGCTCCCGCGCCGGGGGGGCGGCTGCCGTGGGCAGCGGGACGGCGGGCAGGGCCTCGAGCAGGGCGGGCAGGGACACGGCGGCTTCGAGCCAGTCGGCCAGGGCGTCGAGACGGTCCGTTGCCGCGCCGTCGTCCCCGGCCGTGACCAGCCCCAGATGGCGCGAGGGGACGGCCAGTTCCGCCCGGCGCGGGAGCACGCCCCGGAGCGGGACATGCGGCAGCGCGGCGGCCATGGCCTCGGCGAGCAGCGCGGCGTGGGAGGGGCTGCCGGCGTTGTTGAGGGCCACGCCGCAACACTCCAGGGCCGGGTCGAAGGCGAGGTAGCCTCCGACCATGGCCGCGACCGACCGGGCCATGGCCGCCGCGTCCGCGACCAGGAGCACCGGAAGCCCGAGCAGCCTGGCCAGCCGGGCCGTGCTGCCGGCGTCGTCCGTGGCCGAGAAGCCGTCGAAAAGGCCCATGGCGCCCTCGACCACGACCACGTCCGCCCCGGCGGCGTGCCGGGCGAAGATGGCCCGCATCCCGTCCTCGCCGCACATCCAGTCGTCCAGGTTGTGGCTGGTCCGGCCCGTGGCCAGGGCGTGGTGTCCCGGGTCGATGAAGTCCGGCCCGGCCTTGAAGGCCTGGACGCGCAGCCCCCGGCGGGTCAGGGCCCGCATGAGCCCAAGGGCCACGGACGTCTTGCCGCAGCCGCTTCTCGTGCCGGCCACCACCAGGCCGCGCGGTGTCGTGCATGGCATGGCGGCAGTGTAGCGGAGGAGGCCGCCGCCGGCCAGGGGCCCCGGCCCTCCGTCGCCTCCTTCCCGGGATGCCGGGCCGGCCGCCCTCAGAGGGCCGCGTCCCCGGTTTCGCCGGTGCGGATGCGCACCACGTCCTCCAGGGGGTGGACGAAGATCTTGCCGTCGCCGATGTGCCCGGTGCAGGCCGTGGCGCGGATGGTTTCCACGGCCTGCGCGGCCAGCGCGTCCGGCACGACCACTTCCAGCTTGACCTTGGCGTTGAACCGCACCTGGTACTCGATGCCCCGGTAGGCCTCCACGTGTCCCTTCTGGCGGCCGTAGCCGCGCACATCGGTCACGGTCAGGCCGTGGACGCCGATCCGGTCCAGGGCGTTTTGCACTTCGTCGAGTTTGAACGGTTTGATGATGGCTTCGATTTTTTTCATGGCGGCTTCGCCTCCGGTCCGGGGTGGATGGCGTGGCGTGGTCCGCGAAGGCGCCGGACGCGATGCCCATGAAACGAGGCTGTAGCATCGCCGGAGGCGTCGGGCAAGGCGTCGGCGGCACCGCGCGATGGCGCCGCCCTGTGGCATTCCGGCAGGATTCGGAGGGAAAAGAGGGCTTACCTGAGGCCCCGGCGGTCCTCGACCCGGATGGTCTTGCCTCCCTCGCCGCGCTTGAGGCTCCCCGGCTCGACCAGACGCACGGTCAGGCCCACCCCGAGGTCGGAGGAGAAACGGCGTTCCAGCTTATCCACCAGGGCCTGGTGCTCGGCCACCCGGTCGAAGAGCAGTTCCTCGGTCGGCTCCACCTCGAGCAGGGCCTCGTCGAGGGCGCCCTTGCGCGTCAGCACGATGCGGTAATGGGGCGTGGTGCCCTCGATTTCGAGCAGCAGCGACTCGATGCGCGAAGGGAAGACGTTGATGCCCCGGATGATGAGCATGTCGTCGCAACGCCCGACGATGCGGGCGATGCGGCGCAGGGTGCGGCCGCAGGGGCACGGCTCGGGAATGATGCGGGTCACGTCGCCGGTGCGGAAGCGGATCATGGGGAAGGCTTCCTTGGTCAGGGTCGTGATGACGAGTTCCCCTTCCTCGCCGTCGGGCAGGGGCTCGCCCGTGGCCGGGTCCACGATCTCGATGAGGAAATGGTCCTCGCCGACGTGCATGCCGGCCTTTTCCAGGCATTCGCCGGCGATGCCGGGCCCCATGATCTCGCTGAGGCCGTAGTTGTCCGTGGCCGTGAGCTTGAGCCGGTCCTCGATGGCCGCGCGCATGCCCTCGGTCCAGGTCTCGGCGCCGAAGAGCCCGTAGCGCAGGGACAGGGCGTTGACGTTGACATCCATGGTGTCGAGGGTCTCGGCCAGATGCAGGGCGTAGCTCGGCGTGGCCACGAAGACCGTGGTGCGGTAGTCCTGCATGATGGCCACCTGACGCCGGGTGCCGCCGCTCGATGCCGGGATGACCGCCGCGCCCACGGCCTCGGCTCCGTAGTGGAAGCCGATGCCGCCGGTGAACAGCCCGTAGCCCAAGGCGACCTGCACCACGTCGTCCCTGCCGGCCCCGGCCGCCACGAGCACCCGGGCCACCAGCCGCGACCAGGTTTTCACGTCGTTTCGGGTGTAGCCGGCCACCACGGGCTTGCCCGAGGTCCCCGACGAGGCGTGCAGCCGCACCACGTCGCGAAGCGGCACGGCGAACAGCCCGTAGGGATAGGCGTCGCGCAGGTCGGCCTTGGTGGTGAAGGGCAGCCGGCGCACGTCGGCCAGATCGGAGAACGTCTCGGGATCGATGCCCAGTTCGGCGAACCGCTTGCGGTACAGCGGCACGTTTTTCGCCACGCGGTTGAGCGTCGCCTGGAGCCGTTCCAGTTGCAACTGGGCGAGTTCCCGCCGGTCCATGGTCTCGTATCGCGGCTCGAAGCATTCGCGCATCGTCGGTCCCCCTCCACTCGGAAGAAACTAGGAATCCTTCTCGCGGCCCAGATAGGCCCGGCGCACGTCGCGGTTGGCCAAAAGCTCCTCGGCCGTGCCGGACAACAGCACCCGACCCGTCTCCAGGACGTAGCCCCGGTCGGCCACGGCCAGGGCGCTCTTGGCGTTCTGCTCGACCAGGAGCACGGTCAGCCCCTTTTCGCGGCGCAGCGTCTCCACGTGGCGGAAAATCTCCCGGCAGACCTGGGGCGCGAGCCCCATGCCCGGCTCGTCCAGAAGCAGGCACCGGGGCCTGGCCATGAGCGCCCGGCCGATGGCCAGCATCTGCTGCTCGCCGCCGGAGAGGGCCGCCGCCTGCTGCCCCCGCCGCTCCAGCAGCACCGGGAACATGGCGTAGACCTCGCCCAGGTCGGCCGCGACCTCCCGGCGCCTGAAACGCGTGTAGGCCCCGAGCAGCAGGTTGTCCTCGACGGACATCGGCCCGAAGACCAGCCGCCGCTCCGGCACGTGGGACAGCCCGAGGCGCACGATGCGTTCGGGCCTGGCGTTGGCGATGGGGGCGCCGTCGAAATCGATGGCTCCGCCGGAAATCCGCAGGACGCCGGAAACGGCCGAAAGGAGCGTGGTCTTGCCGGCGCCGTTGGCGCCGATGAGCGCCACGATCTCGCCCGGCGCCACGTGCAGCGACACCCGGCGCACCGCCTGCACCCGGCCGTAATGGATATCGACGTTGCGAAGGGTCAGCATCCTGAAGTCTCCGGCGCCCGGGCCGTCATTGCTCTTCGCCCAGGTACGCCCTGACCACCTCGGCGTTCCCCTGGATCGCCTCGGGCGTGCCCGAGGCCAGGGGGTGCCCGAAGTGGAGCACGGTGATGGCGTCGCTGACGTTCATGACGAGGTCCATGTCGTGTTCGACGAGGCCGACCGTGACGCCAAGCGTGTCGCGGATGGCGTGTATCAGTTCGCCGAGCCGGGCCGTTTCCCGGGAGTTGAGGCCGGCGGCCGGCTCGTCGAGCAACAGCAGTCTGGGTTCGGCGGCCAGGGCCCGGGCCATTTCGAGCAGGCGCTGGCGACCGTAGGGCAGATCCCCGGCCGGGGTGTCCCGGGCGTCGGTCAGCCCCACGAATTCCAGGCAGTACAAGGCGTATTCGCGGCAGGCCCGTTCGGTCCGGCCAAAGGCCGGGGTGCGCAGCAGGCTCGAGAAAACGGGGTAGCGGGTCAGGGCGTGGCGGCCGGTCATGACGTTTTCGAGCACCGTCATGGAGGTGAACACCTCCAGGTTCTGGAAGGTGCGCACCACGCCGGCGGCGGCCCGCTTGTGGGGGGGCAGGCCGGCGATGTCCTCCCCGCCGAGGCGGATGGCGCCGCCGGACAGGGGCACCATGCCGGTGATGGCGTTGAGCATCGTGGTCTTGCCCGCGCCGTTGGGGCCGATCAGCGCCGTGACCGAACCGGCGGCGATGGCGAAATCGGCCTCGGTCAGGGCGTGGATGCCGCCGAACGTGACGGTGGCGCCCGAAACGTCGAGCAGGGGCGCCGCGCGCTCAGCCGTCATGGCGGACCTCCTCCCGGCGAAGCATGCGGGCGAGGCGCCGGACGCCTCCGGCCAGGCCGTCCGGCAGGAACATGATGGTGCCCACGAGGATGGCCCCGTAGACGAGGATGTCGATGTCCTCGAATTCGCGCAGCGCCTCGGGAAGGGCCGTCAGGAAGAACGCGCCGGCCACCGAGCCCCAGACGCTGGCCATGCCGCCGAGCACGACCATCACCATGAGCTGGACGGAAAAGTTGAAGCCGAAGGAGGCCGGGGCGATGAAGCCCAGATAGTGGGCGTAGAGCACGCCGGCGAGGCCCGCCAGCGCGGCCGAGAGCACGAAGACGAAGCGCTTGTGGGCGGCGATGTCCACGCCGAGGCTCGCGGCGGCCTTTTCGCTCACGTGCAGGGCCCTGAGCGCCCGGCCGGTGCGGGATTGCATCAGGTTGAGGGCCCCGAGCACGACCAGCGCCAGCACCGCGGCCATGAGGTTGTAGTAGTCGTGGTCGGTGTCGAAGGCATGGCCGAAAAGCGCCAGACGGGGGATGCCGACGTAGCCCGAGGGACCGCCGGTCCAGTCCACGGCCTCGTTGAAGACGATGGAGACGATGATGCCGAACCCGAGGGTGGCCATGGCCAGGTAGTGGCCCTTGAGCTTGAGCGTCGGCGCGGCCACGATCCAGGCCACGACGGTGGCCAGGATCACGCCGGCGGCCATGCCGGCGGGGATGGGCAGCCCCAGGCGGGTGGTGCAGATGGCCGTGGCGTAGGCGCCGAGGCCGTAGAAGGCCGCATGCCCCAGGGACACCTGGCCGGCGTAGCCCATGAGCAGGTTGAGGCCCACGGCGATGACGGCGTTGAGGCAGCCGAGGATGCAGACGCTCAGGTAGTACTCGTTTGGCAGCGCGTACGGCGCGCCGACAAGGGCGAGCAAAAACAGCGCGGCCTGGACGGCGTTTCGGCCGGGAATCCGCCGGGTCATACGCGTTCCACGCCGGCCTTGCCGAACATGCCGGATGGTTTGACGAACAGGAACAGCAAAAGGACGATGAAGGCGAAGGCGTCCTTGTAGCCCGAGGCCACGAAGCCGGCGCCGAAGGATTCGATCACGCCGAGGAACAGCCCGCCGGCGGCGGCGCCGAAGGGGTTGCCGAGGCCGCCCAGGATGCAGGCGGCGAACCCCTTGACCCCGAGCATCATGCCCACGTCGAAGGCGGTCATGGTGATGGGGGCGAGGATGGCCCCGGCCACGGCGCCGATGAGGCCGCTTAGGGCGAAGGAGAGCAGGGCCATGGTGGACACGGAGATGCCGACCAGGCTCGCCGCCTTTTTCTGGCAGGAACAGGCCAGCATGGCCTTGCCCTGGATGGAGGTCGCGAAAAACAGCTTCAGTCCGGCGATCAGGGCCAGGGTCACCGCCAGAACCCAGAGGCTCTGGGGCTGGACGGCCGCGCCCAGGACCCGGATGGGGGTCATGCCCGAGAAGGCCGGCAGGGCGGCGGTGTCCTTGCCGAAGGCCAGCATGGCCCCGCCGCGCAGGAGGATCGAGACGCCGATGGTGATGATGACGGCGTTGATGGCCGGCGCGCCGGCCAGGGGCCGCATGGCCAGGCGCTCCATGAGGCCGCCGACGGCGGCCGTGGCCAGACAGGCGGCCAGGACGGCCACGGGAAGCGGCAGTCCGTGGCCGAGCAGCCACACGGAAAGCATCCCCCCGAGCATCACGAACTCGCCCTGGGCGAAGTTGATGATGCCGGTGGTGTTGAAGATCATCGTGTACCCGAGCCCGATCAGCCCGTAGGCGGCTCCCTGGGTCAGCCCCGAAACGAGGTATTGCGGCGCGCCGGCGAACATCAGTCGTTGACGATGATCCAGTCGCCCTTCTCGATGCCGAGCATGATGAAGGCGTCCGGGGTCAGACCCGCGTGGTCCTCGGGGGTGAAGGTGAAGATGCCGCCGATGCCGGGGAAGGCCGCGGTTTTTTCCAGGGCGTCGCGGATGGCCTCGGGCTTGTCCGTGCCGGCCGCGGCGATGGCCTTGACGATCATGTGCAGGGCGTCGAAGCCGTGGCCGCCGAAGGTCGAAACCGGGTTCTTGAAGCGTCCCTCGTACTCCCTGGCGTAGGACACGAGCAGGGGCTTCTCCGGGTCGGAATCGGGAAGCTTCTCGGCGGCGGTGATCTTGCCGGCCGGGAACAGCAGCCCCTCGGCCGCGCCGCCGGCCAGTTCGATGAATTTTTTGCTGGCCACGCCGTGGCTCATGTAAAGCGGCGTCTTGATGCCGAGCTGGATGCGGTTTTTCGCCACCACGGCCGGGCCGGGGTTGGTGCCCCAGCAGATGATGGCGTCCGGGGCGGTGCCCTGGATCTTGGTCAGATGCGCGGTCATGTCCGTGTCCTTGGGCCCGAAGACCTCGTCGGCCACGAGTTCGAAGCCCTCGGCCGGGACGATTTCCTTGAGGATCTCGCGGCCGGCCTGGCCGAAGCCGTCGGAGACGGTCAGGATGGCGAGCTTCTTGTACCCCTGCTTTTTGGCGTGGATGAGGATGCGGGCGGCGGCCAGCCGGTCCGAGGGGGCCACCTTGAAGACGAAGGGGGTGACCGGCTTGGTGATCTTTTCGGCTGCCGAGCAGGAGACGAACGGCACCTTGGCCGCGGCGGCCTTGCCGATCACGGCCAGGGAGGTCCCGGCGGTGGTGGGGCCGATGATGGCGGAGACCCGCTCCTTCTTGAGCAGCCGGTCCGTGGCCAGGACGGCCTTGTTCACGTCGGTCTCGTCGTCGAGGATGATCACCTCCACGGGCCGGCCGAGCACGCCGCCGGCGGCGTTGATCTTTTCGAGTTCCATCTGGATGGTGTCCTTCTCGGGTTCTCCGAGAAAGGAGGCCGGTCCGCTGACGGACAGGACCGCGCCCAGGCGGACGGGGTCGGCGGCGTATGCCCCGGTCGCCGTGGCCAGCACGGCGCAAACGGCAAGCAGGATCGCTTTCACAGACATGGCAGGCTCCTTCGAGACGCTTTGGCGCGACGGGGCAGGCCCCTTCCCGCGAAGGCGTCGGTATCGTCACGTGTCCCGTCCTTGTAGAGGAGAACGGGGGGGAAGAAAACCCGGATCGGGCCCGAAGGCTGCTTTGGGGGGCAAACCGGCGTTCCTTGTCGCCCGGTCGTCCTGGAGCCGGAGAGGGCCGCCGCTGATGGTGACCATGACACGGGCGGTTTCGTCAAGGCCATTTCGCCCTTGGAATGAAAAATGGAACTCCCGGAGGTGCCCGGATATCCATCGGTTTTTTCCCGGCGGGGGGCAGCCCCCCCGGCGCCTCCCGGCTTGCCAGAATCATTCCGCCTGGATTATCGGATTACCGAGAAGGCGGTATCGCAGCCCAAGGAGTTCGCCCATGAAGCCACTTTTCCGCGCATCCCTGTTCGTCCTGGCGCTGACGCTGGCGGCCTGCGGCACGGCCCTGGCCCAGGACAAGGCCGCCCCCCAGGCCGCGCCGGCCCCGGCCGACACGCCCCAGAAAAAAACCGACGCGCCGGCCAGGAAGACGCCCGTGGCCATCGAGCACGAGGACACCGACCCCGTCGGCGCCCGGCTCGCCTACCACATCAAGGAGCTTCTCGGCCGCTCGTCGCTGATGCAGCCGACAGCCAAGGACGAGAAGAAGCTCGTTCTCGTGCTGAAGACGAAGGAGGAGTTCCCCGGCCGGCCGAACGCGGGATCGATCTATTCGGTCAGCTGGCTTTTTTCGTCGAAAGAGGGGGCGCTTAAGTATTTCCTGACATCCGAGGCGGGCGTCGTGGACGCCTCGGGCATCGACCAGGCCGCCGAGGCCATCCTCGGCAAGACCGACAAGCTGGCCTCGACCTACGGCTATCTTTTCTGACGCCGCCATCCGCCCGGGGCGCGCTCAGGCGTGGTCCCCGGCGGGAGCGGTCACGGCGACGGCCCCGCGCCGGCCGAGCTGGCGCAGGAAGGCGGCCACGGCCAGTTCCGCCTCGCGCGGGTCGAGGCGGTAGCGGGCCGCCAGCGCGGCGGCGATCTCCCCGGCCGGGCGCGTCCCGTCGATCAGGCGCCACACGGCCGTTCCCATCTCGTCGAGTTCCACGGTCCGGCGCAAGATCCGGCCGTCCCACAGGCCCAGGCGCCGGACCAGTCCGGCCAGGGGCGGGCGCACGGCCACGGGCAGCGACAGCCGCACGCACCCCGAGGGGGTCTCGGTTTCGACGACATCCCGGTTGCGGACCGGCGCCAGGGCCATGGCCTGGCGCCGGGTCATCGCCGGTTCCCGTTTTTTTCCGGAATCAAAGGGAAACACAGTTCGCCGCCACCCCGGCCAGCCAGTCCCGGTCCACGGGCCCCGGCCCGGAACATGCCGCGCCGAGCAGCTTGTTGACCCCGGCCTCGTGGCGCAGGACCGCCATCCGCCCCGGCCTGCCGAGAACCCGCATCAACGCGTCCAGTCCGCCCGCGCCCTGCCGGCTCGCCAGCCAGACCGCCGGGGCCCCGGCCACGCCGCCCGGCAGCCGGGCCGCGCCACCCTCGAAACCGAAAGCCGCGGCCGCGACGGCGCCCAGGTCCTGGCGGGCCAGGAGCACGTCGGCCGGGGCCAGACGCACGATGTCCAGACGGCGCCGGCCGTTGGCGTAGGACAGGGAGAAGCGGCCGGGAACGAAGGAGAAGCGGTCCAGGACGAAGCCGTCCGGCGGCGAGAAGGACAATCCGAAGACCCGGCAGCGCGGCGGCCCGGGCTCGTGATGCGACAGGCTCGCCAGAACCCCGGCCAGTTCGGCCCTGCGCCGGGCGTCGGGCCCCTCCGGGCCGCCGAGACCCTGGAAAACGGCGGCCAGACCGCACTCGGGACAATACAGGGACGCTCCGAGACCGGCCGCGCCGTCGCGCCGCCAGGACAGCGGCATGATTTCGAAGCCGGCCAGGGCCTCGGTCCAGGCGTCAGGCAGGCCGTCCACGACCGGGGCCTGGCCCCGGGGCGCCAGGGCCTTGAAGGCGGCCTGCATCCCCCGGCGTCCCGCCCCGCGCCGCCACTTCAGCTCGAAGGCCGGGCCGTCCGCGTCCTCCAGGAGCAGATACCCCGGTCCCAGGCGGGCGGGGTGCCAGTCCCCGGGCACACCGAGAACCATGCCGTCCCAGGCGATGGCGGTCGGGGCCGCGGCCTCGTTGCGTCGCGGCGTCATGGCTTCAGTGTAGGCCAGCCGGCGGGCGTGGGCAAGGCCGGCGCTCCCGCCAGGGATGGGTTATCCTTTGTCGGCGGGTCGCGGGACGAAGCCCTGACGCTCCAGTGCGAGGAGCGCCTGCTTGCGGCCGAGTCCGCCGGCATAGCCGGTCAGGCTGCCGCCGGCGCCGAGAACGCGGTGGCAGGGGACGATGACGGAAAGGGGGTTGCGTCCCACCGTCGCGCCGACCGCCCGGGCGCTCCGGGGGCGGCCGATACGTCGCGCCAGTTCCCCGTAGGTGACGGTTTCGCCGTAGGGGATGTCGAGGAGGGCGTCCCACACGGCGTGCTGGAAGTCGGTGGCGCGGACGGCGAGCGGCAACGCGAAAACGGTCAGCCGGCCCCGGAAATAGGCGGAGAGCTGGTCGGCCGTCTCGTCGAGCACGTCGCCCCTTCGGGAACAAGCGGACTCCGGCAGGGTCGACGGGAAATGTTTCTGGCCGAGGAAGTAGACGCCGCACAGGATTTCGCCGTCGGCCACGAGCAGCATGGGGCCGAGGGGGCTTTCGAAAAGCGTGGCGCGGTTCATGCGCTGTCTCCATGGCGTCGCCGCGGGCGCGCGGCCGTGGTCAGTCGGGTGTTTTCCTGGAGGACACGGCCTTGAAACCCAGACGCGCCCCGGCCACCGCGAACGGCAGGCACGCCGCCAGCATGATCACGACCGGGAAATTGGCGGCGAACCAGGGGATGCTTCCGAGAAAATATCCGCCGCCCACGTAGATGCCGGCCCACGGCAGCTTGCCCAGGGCGTTGCACAGCGTGAACGTCCGCCACGGCATGGCCGAAATGCCGCCGGCCAGCGGGGCGACGCTGCGCAACACCGGCACGAAACGGGCGGCCACCACGGTCAGGGCGCCGTGGCGTTCGTAATACCGATGCGCCTCCGCGAGATGCTCGGGGCGCACGAACGGTACGCCCCGCCGGGCAAAGACCGTCCGACCCAGCCAGCGGCCGATGGCGTAATTGCACTGGTCGCCGCAAAAGGCCGCGAACATGCCGCCGAGAAGGATCGGCCAAAACGACAGCGTCCCCTTGGCCGCCAGGGCCGCGGCCGCGAAAAGCACCGTGTCGCTCGGCAGGATGGCCGTGACCACGAAACCCGTCTCGGCGAAAATGACGAACAGGATCACGGCGTACACCCACCATCCGTCCGCCGCGGCCAGGCCGGCGAGGCGAACGTCCAGGTGCGCCATGATGTCCCATGCGTCCCACAGCAGTTCCATGCTCGCTTTGTTACCGCCGGACGCTCCCGCCGTCCAGAGGGGCGTCACGCCCCCCGGGCCCCCCGTCCGGGGCAAGCGGGAGGGGCCGGGAGGGGATGATCCCCTCCCGGCGGGGTACGGGGCGGAGCCCCGGGGGACTCGCGCTTTCCGGCGGTTATTTGGCGTGCAGGGCGCTGGCGTCGGCGAGCAGGTCGTTGATGCGGGCGACCATCTGGTGCGGGTCGGCCAGGTAGCCGTCGAGGAGCAGGGCCGAGTCGTAGAGCTGCTCCACGGCCTTGCCGATGAACGGGTCGGCGGCGTCGCGGCGGTAGATGGCGAGGAGGTTGCGGATCAGGCCGTGGTCGCGGTTGATTTCCAGGGTCTTCTTGGGAATCGAGGTGTCCTTGGCGACCAGGCGCATGATCTTCTGCATGCCGGACGTGAGGTGGTCGTCGGGCGAGACGAGGCACGAGGGGCTTTGGGTGAGCCGGGTGGACAGGCGCACGTCCGTCACCCGGTCGCCCAGGATTTCCTTCATCTTTTTGAGAAAATCGTCGAAGGAGCCTTCCTCGTCCTTGGTCAGTTCCGGCGTCTCCGGCTTGGCGGCGGTGTCTTCGAAGGCCTCGAGTTCCGACGCCTCGGCCAGTTCCGCCGACTTGAGCGGCAGATCCTTGTAGGCGCGCACCGAGTCCATGATGAACTCGTCCACCGGGTCGTAGAGGTAAAGGACCTCGAGCCCCTTGGACCGGAAGATTTCCAGGTGGGGGTTCAGGTCCAGGGCGGCCCGGGACGGTCCGGACAGGTAGTAGATGGACTTCTGGCCGTCGCGGGCGCGGGTGACGTAATCGGCGAGGGAGGTCCCGGGACCGTCGGCCCCGGTGGCCGAGGATTCGAAGCGCACCAGTTCCGCGAAGGCCTCGCGGTTGGCGAAATCGCCGTAACCGAGCTTGAAGGGCACGCCGTGGGCCTTGAAGAACTCGCCGTAGCTTTCCGGGTTTTCCCTGGCCAGGTTCTTGAGCTTGTCGAGAACCTGCTTGACCAGCACGGACTGGATCTTGCGCAGCACCACGTTTTCCTGGAGCGTTTCGCGCGAGATGTTGAGCGGCAGGTCCTCGGTGTCCACGACGCCGCGCACGAATCCCAGATACTCGGGGATGAGCTCCTTGACGTCCTTGGAGATGAGCACCCGGCGGGCGTAGAGGTCGAGACCGTGGTGCATGGCGTCGCGGAAGGCCGTGGGGCCGGGCCCGCGCCTGGGGATGAACAGCAGGGCGGTGAACTGCACCGGCGCGTCCACGCTCACGTGGATGGTGGCCAGGGGTTCCTCGTGGTCGTAGGTGAGGAACTGATAGAATTCTTTGTATTGTTCCGGCGTGACGGAGAACTTGGATTCGCGCCACAGGGCGGGGATGGTGTTGGTCTTTTCGCCGTCGACCAGGATGGGGAAGGAGATGAAGTTGGAGTGCTTGCGCAGGACCGCCTTGACCCGCTCCGGGTCGGCGTATTCCTTGGCGGTCTCCTTGAGGCTGATTTCGATGGTGGTGCCGCGCGGAACCTCGCCTTCCACCGTCTCGATGGCGAAGCTGCCCGATCCGTCGGAGACCCAGCGGCTCGCAACGGCGTCCGGGGCCAGGGCGCGCGAGGTGACGGTGACCCTGTCGGCCACCATGAAAACCGAATAGAATCCCACCCCAAACCGGCCGATGAGGCTGCCGGCCGCCTCCTTGTCGTCGGCGACCGAGCGCATGAAGGCCTCGGTGCCGGACTTGGCGATGGTGCCGAGGTTGTCCACCAGTTCGTCGCGGCTCATGCCGCAACCGGTGTCGGTGACGGTCAGGCGGCCGCCCTCCTTGTCCGTGGCGATGCGGATCTCGAGCGGCGCCTCGGGATCGGCCACGGCCGTGCCCCGGCTCGTCTCGAAACGCAGCTTGTCCAGGGCGTCGGAGGCGTTGGACACCAGTTCCCGCAAAAATATCTCGTGGTTGGTGTAGATGGAATTGGTGATGATATCCAAAAGCTTGCGGATTTCGGCGCGAAATTCGTGGGTTTCGCCTTGCGTGGCGGCGGTCATGCGTCTCTCCTTTGTCGATGGGTTCGCGTTCCGGCCGTGTGGCCGAAAAAAAAGTGCCCGTCCGCCTAGGCGGTGGGCCGGGGGGCGCAGCGGCCCCTGAAGAAAGATCGTTAAGGTAATAAGTTGCCCGCGCGACCTGTCAAGATGCCGGGACGCCAGGAGGTTTCCTCTCGGGGAAAAGGGCTTGGAGGCATTGACAGGCCTGGGGCCTTGTTTATGTTCGGCTAAGAAGCGCATCTCAGCCAGGAGGAGCATGTATGGTCATCGATTTGAGCCCGTTTTACGGCGCGACAACGCCATTCGACCGGCTGTTCGAGTCCCTGTGGCCTTCCATGGCCATAAGCCAGCGCAGCGTCGCCTATCCCCCGGTGAACATCGGCGAGGACGACGACAATCTCTATGTCCGTTGCGAGATTCCGGGCATGGACATCGCCGACCTGGATCTGACGCTGACCGATTCGAGTCTGGTCATCAAGGGGGAGCGCAAGGCCGTCAAAGGCAAGTATTACCGGCAGGAGCGGCCGACGGGCGTTTTCCAGCGCGTCGTCAACATTCAGGCCGCCATCGCCCGGGACAGGGTGACCGCCACCATGCGCGACGGCCTGCTGGAAATCGTGCTGCCCAAGTCCGACGAGAGCAAGCCGAAAAAGATCAGCATCGAGGCCGTCTGACGGCCCGTGGGAAAGGGGCCGCGCGCGCAGGCCGGGTTGTCCGGCCCGCGCGGCGGGGAAAGCGTCCGGGAGCCGCGTCGCCCCGGACGCAGGCGCAGCGCCCAAGGAGGACGACCATGACGGAAAACGGGACCAGGTCCGAGGATCGCCGCTTGCCCCGGGTCAAGCCGGCGACGGACATCATCGAAAAGGAAGACGGTTTCTACATATTCATCGACATGCCGGGCGTGGGCAAGGAAAACCTCATCATCGACCTCAACGAGGACGAGCTCAAGGTGACGGGCAAGGCGGTCTACGATCTGCCCGAGGGCCAGAAGCTCGGGCACGTGGAGTTCGGGGGCGGCGAGTACTTCCGCAGCTTCACCGTGTCGCACATCGTGGACAAGGAGCGCATCAGGGCCTCGCTCAAGGACGGGGTTCTGGAACTGTTTCTGCCGCGCCAGGAAAAGGTGCAGCCGCGCAAGATCGAGATCCAGGCCGGATAGCGGACCCGGCCGGTGCGACTCCGGCCGGGGGAGGCCTTTCGGTGGCCGGGATGCGCAACGGGCATCCCGGCCTTTTTTTATGGAAAGATGGATCGCCGGGTGGATGGAACGGGAATGGGATGCAACATTTCAAAGTTGTAATGAACAAAATTGAAATGCTGCTGCGGTCGACTCGGAAAGGAATTTGCGGTGTAATGCCACCGGAATACATCAATGGTATTGACAAAATATTCTGATGCGGCAACACTCCCCGCTCGCATTTCTTCCGCTATGAATCGAAGGAGCCCTTATGGAAGATTATCTCAAGAGCGCGCTGGAAATCGTCAAGGCGCAGGCCTCGGTGCGCAACATGACCGACGAGGAGATCACCTCCATGGTCCGGCGTCTGGCCGTCGGCATACGTGACATCAGCCTCGCGGCGGAATCGGCCGAGCCCGAGCAGGCCGTGGATATGGACCCCAAGAAGGCGATCAAGGAGAAGTCCGTCACCTGCCTGGAGTGCGGCAAGTCGTTCAAGGTCATCACCAAGAAGCATCTCGCCTCCCACGGGCTGACCCCCGAGGAATACAAGGCCAAGCACGGCTACAAGAAGTCCATGCCCCTGGTCTGCAAGTCCCTCCAGCGGGAACGGCGCAAAAAGATGAAGGATATGCGGCTTTGGGAGAAGAAGGGAAAAGGGGTGGCCTAAGGCGGGGCTTTTCGTTATATCCGACAACGGATTCGGACGGGCCGCGCCGTTTCGCCCTTGCCTCCGGTGTCTCCGGTCCGAGGCGGCGCGCGGCAATCATACGATAAGGAGATCGCACGCACATGGCTAAAACAGACATTATCGCCAAAATCCAGGCCAACGCCGGCATCGCCACCAAAACCGAAGCTGGAAAGGTTCTCGATGCCGTGCTGGGGGCTATTCAGGATTCCCTGGCCGCGGGCGAGGCCCTGACGCTGACCGGATTCGGCACCTTCAAGGTGTCCGAGCGCGCCGCCCGCACAGGCCGCGATCCCCGCACGGGCAAAGCCATCGACATCCCCGCCTCCAAGGCGGTCCGGTTCACCCCGGGCAAGACCCTCAAGGATGCCGTGAAGTAGTATTTCTCGCCGGATGGCGCAGGGAAAAGGCCGCGGCGACGCGGCCTTTCCTTTTTCCCGGGCCGCCTTCAGGCGCCGCGGCGGCCGAGCAGTTCGAACCCCGTTTCCGGATCGCGGGCCCGGGCCAGGTCCGTGCCGGTGATCTCGATCACCACCACCTCGAAGATCTTCCACACGTCGAGGCCCGGCCTGACGCAGCCGGCCAGGGCCGTCCCGCCGCGCCCGAGAGCCGCGTGCATGTGCAGCCGGGGCGTTCCGTCCGGCCCCGGAAAGAGCGTTCCCACGGCGGCGGCCTCGTGCACCGCGGCGACGGCCGTGAGCATGGGGTCCGGCGGCAGGACGGTCCCGTCTTTCGGTCCGGTCACCAGGCGGCCGTTCTCCAGGCCTCCCAGGGCGGCGACCAGGGCCGAGGACACGCCGCTTGTCCTGGCGAATTTCTCGATGGCGTCGGGGATGCGGTCGCCGTCTTCCAGGCGCAGCACGAACACGCGGCCAAGGCGGCCTTCGGATACGATCATGACGGCTCCTTTCGGTTTCCGCCCCGCGCGGAGGCGGGAGTTCGCCCGGACGGGCCGGGGACGGGCGGGTTCTCCGGGGCGGGCGTTTTTCGTAAAAAGGGGCCGGCCCGCAAGGGCCGGCCCCCGATGGAAGCGACGGCGGCGACGGGGACGGCTCAGCCGAGCTTGTCGGCCACGGCCTTGCCGATGGTCCGTCCCATCTCCAGGCAGGCCTTGAGCTGCTCGTGGGTGGGCACATAGAGGGTGCGCACCGGGTCGACGGGCAGTTCCATGCCCATGGCGGCGAGCCAGGAGGCCACGTCCTTGGCGGCCTCGCCGCTCCAGCCATAGGAGCCGAAGGCCCCGCCGATCTTGTCCCTGGGCTTGAGACCCTTCATGTAGGTGAGCAGATCGGCCACCTTGGGCAGCATGCCGTTGTTGTGCGTGGGCGACCCCACCAGCACGGCGGCGGCGTCCCAGACTTCCTCCATGACATCGGAGTGGTCGAAGACGTGCAGGTTCATGAGCTTGACCGAAAGGCCGTGCTCCATGAGGCCGTCGGCGACGGCGTGGGCCATGCGCTCGGTCGAGTGCCACATGGTGTCGAAGACGATCACCGCTTTTTTCTTCTGCTTCTGGGCGGAAAGCTCCTTGTAGCGCGAGACGACCCAGGCCACGTCCTCGGGTGTCCGGAACATGAGCCCATGGTCGGGGGCGATGACGCGGATGTCCAGACCCATGGACTCGATGGTCTCGATGGTCTTCTGGGCGATGGGGCTAAACGGCAGGACGATGTTGGCGAAGTAGCGGTCGAGCTGCCTGGAGAGCATCCCCCGGTCCACCTCGTCGGCGAAACGCTCGCTCGTGGCCCAGTTCTGGCCGAAGGCGTCCGAGGAGATGAGCAGACCGTCCTCGGGCACGAAGGTGGCCATGTTGTCGGGCCAGTGGAGCATGCGGGTTTCCAGAAACTGGAGGGTCTTTGTGCCGAGCGAGACCGACGAGCCCGTCTTGACCACCTCGATGGGCCAGTCCGCGCAGTCGAAATGGGCGCGCATGGCCCGTTCGCCCATGGGCGAGGTCAGGATCTTTTCCGGCCTGACGCGGGCCACGAGGTCGGGCAGGGCTCCGGAATGGTCCATTTCCACATGGTTGACGACGAGGTAGTCGATCTTGTCCAGGGGCACGACGTGGGCCACCCGGCAGAGCATCTCCTCGCCGTGGGAGGCCTTGACCGAATCGAACAGGGCGGTCTTGTCGTCCCTGATCAGAAAGGCGTTGTAGGTCGTCCCGGTGGGCGCGGTCATGTAGCCGTGGAAGTTGCGGCACTCCCAGTCGACGGCACCCACCCAATGGACATCCTTGCAGATTTCCACGGGTCGCATTGCATTCCTCGAACGGCCGCGCGCGGGCGCGGCGAAAAACACAGGTTAGGCCTTGTTGAATTCGCTTTTGGGGGCGCCGCACACGGGGCAGACCCAGTCCTCGGGGATGGCGTCGAACGTGGTGCCGGGGGCCACGCCGTTGTCCGGGTCGCCGGCGGCGGGGTCGTACACGTAGCCACAGATGCTGCACTCGAATTTGTCCATGACGTTCTCCTTCACTTGGGTTGCGTCGGCGCGGTTATCCTTATTTGCCCTCAGCGCCGGGTTCGCCGCGAGGCGGCCCTTGCCTGAGCGGCAACAAGGTCATGTTCCGTTGGCGCGACGGGCCCCCGCGAGGGACTTCGCCACGGATTCGCGTTTCCGGAAGCGGCCTTGTCGGACATGGCGCGCCGATAAAAAATAACGAGAGAGCTTCGGCAGGTCTATCCTTTACTTCGCGCCCGATTGTCAAGGCCGCCCGGCCACCGCTGCGTCTCGTCCGGTCCGCGGGGAAGGGCTGCCGCGTTTCGGGTCATGGTCGCTCGAAAAAAAAGCGATTGCGGCGTGTTGCGCGTGCGTACCGGTGACCGCCGGTTGGTTACGATAACGTAATCGGGTGGGCAAATTTCGTAACCGCCGCCGGCGGACGCGGCCGGTTTTTCGGCGGAAACCGCTTCTTTTCAGCTGTGTCGATGTTGGTACGGATGTTGCTATTCGGCCCAGTCGTGGAGGCCGTCCCCGGCTGGCGATTCATGAAAAAAAAGAATCGCCACAGGATGTTGCCGGACGGCTCCCCGAAGCATGCGACATACGCCGCCCCGGCCGTCCACCGGCCCGGCGGAAACGAAAAAGGGCGGGCGACCGCCCAAAGGCAAGGAGAAAAGGTGCCATGTTCCAGATCGAGGAAGGGCTTGCCGGCGTGACCAGCCTGCCGCGCGTCGTGGCCAGGGGCCGCTATCTTTTCGCCGGGGAAGACAAGTTCTTCGTCAAGGGCGTCACCTACGGCCCGTTTCCGGAGAATTCGCGGGGGGAACCCCTGCCCGAGGACGACACCGTCGCCCGCGATTTCGAACTCATGCGCCGGGCCGGCGTCAACTCCATCCGCGTCTACTACGTGCCGCCGCGCCGTTTCCTGGACATCGCCGCCCGTCACGGCATCCGGGTCATGATCGGCATCCCCTGGCCGGAGCATCTGTGCTTCCTGGATCAGTGGGAGGTCAAGGAAGACATCAAGAAGACCGTGCGCGACGCGGTTTCCTCCCTGGCCGGCCATCCGGCGGTCCTGGCCTGGCTGATCGGCAACGAGATCCCGAGCCACATCGTGCGCTGGCACGGCGCGGCCAAGGTGGAGAAATTCCTGGCCAGGCTCGCGGCCATCGTGCGCGAGGCCGATCCCGAGGCCCTGGTCACCTACGCCAACTATCCGTCCACGGAATACCTGCGCCTGCCGTTCCTCGACTTCCTGTCGTTCAACGTCTACCTGCACGACGAGAAGGCCTTCCGCTCCTACGTCAAGCGCCTGCAGAACGTGGCCGGCGAACTGCCCCTGGTGCTCTCCGAATTCGGCATGGACTCCATCCGCAACGCCGAGGAGCACGTGGCCGAAACCCTGTCCTGGCAGCTCAACGCCGCCTTCGAGCTCGGGGTTTCCGGCACCATGGTCTTCGCCTGGACCGACGAATGGTTCACCGGCGGCCATCTGATCGAGGACTGGGCCTTCGGCATCGTCACCGACGTGCGCAAGCAAAAGCCCGCCTTCAAGGCCGTGGCCGATGTCTACCGCCAGAAGCTCCCCATGCTGCCGGAAAATCCCCCGTTCATCTCGGTGGTCGTGTGCGCCTACAACGCCGATTCCACCATGGACGGCTGTCTGGCCTCGTTTTCCAAGGTGGCCTACCCGAACTTCGAGGTCATCGTGGTCGATGACGGCTCCACGGACGCAACCGGCGAGATCGCCGACCGCCACGCCGCCGCCGCGCCCTACATCCATGTCATCCACCAGCCGAACCTCGGGCTTTCCGCCGCGCGCAACGTCGGCATGAACGCCGCCCGGGGCACCATCGTGGCCTACACCGACTCCGACTGCTACGTGGATCCGCACTGGCTCCACTACATGGCCTGGGCCTTCACCGACGAGCGCTTCGTGGCCGTCGGCGGCCCCAACCTGGCCCCGCCCGAGGACAACCGCACGGCCGCCTGCGTGGCCGTCTCGCCCGGCGCCCCCACCCACGTCCTTTTGACCGACGAGATCGCCGAGCACGTCCCGGGCTGCAACATGGCCTACCGCAAGGAATACCTGGCCGGCATCGGCGGCTTCGACGCCACCTACCGGGCGGCCGGCGACGACGTGGACGTGTGCTGGCGCCTCCAGGACCAGGGCCACGTCATCGGCTTCTCCGCCGCCATGACCGTGTGGCACCACCGCCGCAACACCGTGTCGGCCTACCTGAAGCAGCAGAAGGGCTACGGCCGGGCCGAGGCCCTGCTGCTGCCCAAGCACAAGGACCGTTTCAACATGCTCGGCAACTCGCGCTGGGCCGGCCGCATCTACGGCGACATCTCGGGCGCGCTCCTGGCCGCCCGTCCCATCGTCTACCACGGCGCCTTCGGCATGGGCCTTTTCCAGACCCTCTACGAGCCCAAGGGCAGCCTCGCCGCCTACCTGCCGCTGTCCATGGAATGGATGCTGCTGGCCGTGGCCTGCCTGCTGTCCACCCCGCTGTCCTTCGTGGCCGGGGCCGTTGGCCTGGTCATGGCCGCCACCACCGTCGCCTTCGTCGGCTACCGGGTGAGCAAGGCCCGGCTGCCCGAGCATCACGACACCCTGGCCTCGCGCCTGACCATCGCCGGCCTGACCCTGGCCCAGCCGGTGCTGCGCGGCTGGACCCGCTACAAGACCCTGTGGGGCCTCAAGCGCGGCGCCGGCGTCAACGCCTGCCCGCTGCCCCTGGCCGACACCGCCGCCTGCGACGAGGCAAGCCTGCCCAAGGTCGGCCTGCTGCGCCGCCTGGCCGCGACCGGCGGCATCCTGGCCCACCGCCTGTCCTTCCATCGCTTCTTCTGGAACAACAAGGGGCTCGAGCGCGAGGATTTGCTCGCCTCCATCATCGGCCTGCTGCGCACCCTCGGCGTCCGCTACGCCCTGGACAGCGGTTTCGCCTCCAGTTCCTCGACCCCGCCCTGGGACATGTCGGCCAAGGCCGGCAAGGTGACCACGGCCCGCCTGCGCGTGACCGTCGAGAACCACGGCGGCGACAAGCGCTTCGTGCGCATGGCCGGATCGGTCTTGCCCTCGGGGCTGTCCGTCCTGGCGTTCCTGCTTGTGATCGGGGCCGGCGCCGGCCTGTTCCTGGTCAAACAGCCCCTGGCCGCCCTGGCCGCCGCCGGCGCGGCTGCGGGCCTGGCCTGCTGGATGGCCTACGGGCTCTACCGGGCCGCCTCCCTCGTGACCACCATCACCCAGTACGTGATGATCACCCGTCCGGGCTGCTCCCTGACCGAGCCGGTGGACACCCGTGTGGCCCGGGCCGTCAAGCCGCGGTCCGCCGCGGCCGAGTCCGACGAGGAGGCCGCGCCGGCGTCCGTCCGCGACGAGGCCGAAAAGTCCGTCGAATCGGTGGCCGCGTAGCACCCGCGCATCGCCGCCCCCGGATTCCGCGAGCCATGGCGCGGCCGGGGGCGGCGTGATTTTTGTCCGCTTTGCGCGTATCGGACTTCCCGGGCGGCAAAACGATCACGCCCGCCCGGATCGTCGGAGACGCCCCGCCCCAAGGATTGACGCCATGACCATCTTCCGCACGCTTCTCGGGTATCTCAAGCCCTACAAGTTCCTGTTCGTCCTGGGGCTCGCCCTGGTCGGCCTGGCCAGCGCCATGGAGCTGCTCAAGCCCTGGCCGCTCAAGCTCGCCGTGGACCAGATCATCGGCGGCAAGCCCCTGGTCATTTTCGGCTGGACTCCGGACCTGGAGGCCATCTCCCTTGCCGTGAAGCTGGCCTGCGTGGTCGGTCTGCTCGTGGGGGTGCACTTCCTGACCGGCTTCGTGCAGCTTTGCAACAACTACCTGACCATCCGCATGGGGCAGGACATGGTCCAGGATCTGCGCTGCGACCTCTTCGACCATTTGCAGCGCCAATCGCTCCTTTTCCATCAGAAATGGCCCACCGGGGACCTCATCTACCGCATCATGGGCGACACCTACGCCGTGCAGGCCCTGCTCATGAACGGCGTGTTCACGACCCTGACCAGTTCCGCCCTGCTCGTCGGCATGCTGGTCGTCTGCCTGCGCATGGACGTGGAACTCACGCTGTGGTCGCTTTGCGTCATCCCCTTCCTTTTCGTGGCCATCTCCCGCGTTTCCCGCAAGATCGGCGATCTCACCACCGAGACCTACATGCAGGAATCGCATGTCTACACCATGGTGGAGCGCATCTTCTCCTCCATCACCCTCGTCCAGGCCTTCGGCCGGGAGGACGAGGAACGGCGGAAGTTCGTTGCCGAGTCCCAGCATTCCTTCGACCGCAAGCTCTCGCTTTACGCCCTGCAGACCATCTACGGCTGGCTCGTCTCCGGCATCACCGCCGCCGGGTCGGCCCTGGTGCTCTACATCGGCGTGCGCCACGTCCTGGACGGCTCCCTGTCCACCGGCGAACTTCTCGTCTTCATCGCCTATCTGGCCTCGCTCTACACGCCGCTGAACAACCTGAGCGTCACCGTGGGCGGCATCCGGGGCTCCCTGGCCCAGGCCCGCCGGGTCATGGACGTGCTTTCCGTGGACGAGGCCGTGCCCGAGAAGCCCGACGCCCCGGAACTGGCCGTGACCGGGGGCGAGGTGCGCTTCAGGGATGTCTCCTTCGGCTATTCTTCCGATAAGATGGTGCTCAACGACGTGGATTTCACCTGTCCGGGCGGCGCGACCGTGGCCGTGGTGGGCCAGACCGGGGCCGGCAAGACCTCGCTGATCAGCCTGCTTTTGCGGTTCTACGATCCGCAGCGGGGCGCCATCAGCATCGACGGCCAGGATCTGCGCGACGTGACCCTCAAGAGCCTGCGCCGCAATATCGCCATCGTGCTCCAGGAAACCCAGCTTTTCCCGATGTCCGTGCATGACAACATCGCCTACGGGAAAAAGCAGGCCGGCCGCGAGGAGGTCGTCGCCGCGGCCAACCTGGCCAACGCCCACGACTTCATCATGAGCCTGCCCGATGGCTACGACACCATTCTCGGCGAGAAGGGCGCCAACCTCTCCGGCGGCCAGCGCCAGCGCCTGGCCATTGCCCGGGCGCTTTTGAAGGACGCCCCGCTGCTCATTCTCGACGAGCCGACCTCGGCCCTGGACGCCGAAACCGAGGCGCTCATCATGGAGGGCATGGAGCGGCTCATGCGCAACCGCACCACTTTCGTCATCGCCCACCGCCTCTCCATGATGCGCCGGGCGGACATGATCCTGGTCATCAAGAACCAGCGCATCCACGAGATGGGCTCCTTCGACGAGCTCATGGCCAGAAACGGCGAATTCGCCCGGCTCCATGCCATCCAGATGGGCAAGGCCAGGCCGGGGGGCGGAGAGACCAAGCCGCTTGTCGCCTGAGGCCGGGACTGTTTACCGGCGGGAAGGCATGGGGTAATCGGTCGGGGCGGCGATGCGGCGCCACCGGCTGCCGGAGGGCATGATGTCCCCGGGCCCCTCGCCGGGAGAATGAACACGGCGTGCCCCGGGGCACGGCCACGAAGGAAAACGGGCGGACCGCCGCCTGACGCGGAACATCGCATGAAAAAGCGCACCATCATCGTTTCGGGGCTGGCCGCCACCTATCCGCTCGGCGGCGTGGCCTGGGACTACATCCAGTACCTCCACGGCTTCCATCTGCTCGGGCACGATGTCTACTATCTCGAAGACACCGGCGGCTGGGCCTACGATCCGGTCAATGTCACCTTCGTCGACGACCTGAGCTATCATGTCGGCTATCTGGGGGATTTCCTCAGGCGCCTCGAACCAGGGCTGGAGCGGCGTTTCTGCGTGATCGGCCCGGACGACCGGCACTGGGGCATGAGCGCCGGGGAGCTGGAGGGGGTGGTCAGGCGGGCGGACGTTTTTTTCAACATCTCGACCACCTGCCAGCTGCGCGAGGCCTACGCCAGGATTCCGGTCAAGGTGCTCATCGACTCCGACCCGCTCTACACCCAGTCGAGCTTTCCCGACTATCTGGCCGGCACGGCCAGCGACAAGGACAAGCACAACATCGAGAACATGTTGCGCCACGACGTGTTTTTCTCGTTCGGCGAGAACGTGGGCCGGGATTTCTGCGCCGTGCCGCAGGGCGTCGTGGACTGGCTGCCCACCCGCCAGCCCATCGTGCTGTCGAGCTGGGCCGGCGCGCCGGCCCGGCCCTCCCGGGACGTGTTCACCACGGTGCTGTCCTGGCAGCCGACCCAGGAAGGCCCCAAGGTCGGCGGCGTGCAGTACGGCGGCAAGAACCTCGAGTTCGAGAAGCTCCTCGATCTGCCCGGCAAGACCCCGGCCGTGCTGGAACTGGCCCTCGGCGGCGGCCGGCCCCCCCGGGAACTCCTGGAGGAGAAGGGCTGGCGGCTTCGGGATGGTTTTTCCATGTCCCGGACGCCCTGGGTCTACCGCGACTACATCTGGGACAGCCTGGCCGAGTTCTCGACCGCCAAGAACGCCTACGTGGCCACCGAAAGCGGCTGGTTCTCCTGCCGCACGGCCTGCTACCTGGCCTCGGGCCGGCCGGCCGTGGTCCAGGACACGGGCTATTCGCGCTTCATGGACGTGGGCGAGGGGGTCTTGTCCTTTACGGACGAGGCCGGCGCCCTGGCCGGCATCGAGGCCGTGCGCGGCGACTGGGAGCGCCACAGCCGGGCGGCCCGGGCCTTCGCGGCGCGCTATTTCGATTCGGACATGGTGCTGACCAGACTCCTCGAGGATGCCCTGCGCTAGCGGGCGCCAACCATCAGGCCGTTTCCCATGCCCATGAAGTTCCTCGTCCGCCTGCCGGCGGCCTGCGCCCTGTGCGCCGTCATGGCCGTTTCCGCCCTGGCTTCGGGTTTCGGCGTCGTTCGCGAGGACGGCGTCTCCTGGCTCACCCTGCCCGGCGGGCCGCGCTTTCTGTCCATCGGCGCCGACACCGTCAATGGCGGGGATCGCAAGTACCGGGAGAACGGCTATTACTTCGACAAGTACTACCCCGACCGGGCAGCCTGGGCGGCCGACACCCAGGCGCGCCTCTACGCCTGGGGATTCAACACGCGCGGCGGCTGGTCCGATCCCGGCACGGACATGACCCTGCCCCTCGTTCCGGAAATCGACCTGGGCCGCAATGCCCGGCTCCACTGGTTCGACCCCTTCGCCCCGGATGCCCTGGAGCTGACCATCGCCAAGGCCCGGGAACTGACCGCGCCCTACAGGGACAATCCGGCGGTCATCGGCTACTTCACCGACAACGAGGTCGGCTGGTGGAACGCGCCCCTTTTCCGCTGGTATCTGTCCAACGAATGGGCCATCCACGCCAAGCGGTTCCTGTGGCGCATGCTCCACGACCACTACCAGGGCCGGTGGGACCGGCTGCTCGCGGATTTCGTGCCCGGCGAGGGTATCGGCTCCTTCGAGGATCTCAAGCGGGGACGGGCGGAACTGAAGCTGCGTCCGGGCGGCCAGGGCATCCACCTCATCCAGCGCTTCGCCGCCGCCTGCGCCCGCCGCTATTACGAACTGGTCCACAAGGCGCTGCGCGCCGTCGATCCCGGCCGGCTGGTCATGGGCGACCGGCTGCCGCTGTATTACAACCAGGACGCGGTGCTCGCCTCGCGCGGGTTCCTCGATGTCCTGTCCACCAACTACAACGTGGATACCCCGGACGGCTGGGTGGCGCCGTATTATTTCGAGGGGCTGGCCAGACTGACTGCCGCGCCGGTGGTCATTTCGGAGTTTTTTTTCGCCGCCGACGAGAACCGTTCGGGCAACGTCAACAACGGCCATCTCATGCACGTGCCCACCCAGGCCGAGCGGGCCCGGGGCGCGGCGGCGGCGGTCGGCAACTTCGCGGCCTTCCCGAACGTCGTCGGCATCCACTGGTTCCAGTACTACGACGAACCGTCGGGCGGGCGCGGCGACGGCGAGAATTTCAACATGGGGCTGGTCGATATCCACAACCGGCCCTACGAGGGGCTGTTGGCCTCCATGAGCGCCGCCAACGCCGCCGCGCCGGCCATCCATGCCGCCAGCGGCGGCAAGCAGGCCCCTCCCATGCCGGACGTCGTGCCCGTCCGTCCGGCCCGGACGCCGGTCTTCGCGGGCGACGGTTCCCTGGCCGACTGGCCGGACAAGGCCGGGACCCGGCTTCCCTGGTTCACGGTGCCGGCCCCCTACGTGCCCTTTGGCGACGTGCATCTGTCCTGGAGCCCGGAAAGCCTCAACCTCTTCAATCTGGCCCAGAACTACGCCGACCTTTTCCTGCTGGCCCATGACGGGGAATTCCCGGTGTCGGAAACCTACCAGCTGCGCCTGGAGGTCGATGCCGGGGCCGGTCCGCGCCGTTTCGTCGCCTGCCTGGTGCCGCGTCCCCATTCCATGTATCCGGGCCGCTTCGAGATCACGCCGCGGCTTTTCCGGGTCGCGGACGACGGCGGCCTTGTGCCGGTCGAGGAGCAGGGCGTGCTGCGGGCCCTGGACAAGCCCCTGCCCCATATCGCCGTGGAGCTGGCCCTGCCGGCCCGGCTTCTCGGCGTGGAACGGCTGGAGGCGGGGATGCCGCTTGCGTTGCGCATTTCCGTCACCACGTTTTACCGGGAAATGACCATGACCCTCGGGACCGTCCCGGAGGGACGCGGGGACGCGCCGGCGGGGCCTCCCGTCAAGGCGGTCCTTTCGGAAAAATAACCAAGGAAGAGCAGACGATGGCGACAAACATCCTGGTGACCGGCGGCGCCGGCTACATCGGCTCGCACACGTGCAAGGCCCTGGCCGCGGCCGGTTTTTCCCCCGTGACCTTCGACAACATGGTCTACGGCCACGAATGGGCCGTCAAATGGGGGCCGCTCGTGCGCGGCGACATCCTGGACGGCGACGCGCTCGACGCGGTGTTCGCCGCGTACAAGCCGGCCGCGGTGCTCCATTTCGCCGCCTTCGCCTACGTGGGCGAATCCGTGGCCGACCCCGAGAAATACTACCGCAACAACGTGGCCGGCTCCCTGTCGCTTTTGTCCGCCATGCGCCGCGCCGGTTGCGGCCGCATCGTGTTCTCCAGCACCTGCGCCACCTACGGCGCGCCGGAGCGGGTGC
This sequence comes from uncultured Desulfovibrio sp., assembly GCA_964576235.1. Taxonomy (GTDB): domain Bacteria; phylum Desulfobacterota; class Desulfovibrionia; order Desulfovibrionales; family Desulfovibrionaceae; genus Solidesulfovibrio. The sequence goes on along the minus strand of CAZNUQ010000011.1, from coordinate 16,865 downwards.
CCCTGACCGAGGACCATCCCACCCGCCCCATGAGCCCCTACGGCACGAGCAAGCTCATGATCGAGCGGATGCTCAAGGATTTCGACGCGGCCTACGGGCTCAAATACACGGCCCTGCGGTATTTCAACGCCGCCGGCGCCGATCCCGACGGCCAGATCGGCGAGGACCACGATCCGGAAACCCATCTCATTCCCCTGGTCGTGGCCGCCGGCCTCGGCCGCCTTCCCCATATATCGATCTTCGGCACGGATTACCCCACCCCCGACGGCACGGCCGTGCGTGACTACATCCATGTGAGCGACCTGGCCGACGCCCACATCCTGGCCGTCAAGCGCCTCCTCGACGGCGGGTCGAGCACGGTCTACAATCTGGGGACCGGCACGGGCAATTCCGTGCGCGAGGTCATCCGCGCCGTGGAAAAGGTTTCGGGCAAGCCCGTGCCCGTGGTCGAGGGGCCGCGCCGGGCCGGCGACTCCCCCGGGCTCTACGCCGATTCCGGGGCGATCATCCGGGAACTCGGTTGGAAGCCCCGTTTCATGGATATCGCCGCCATCGTGGAGACGGCCTGGCGCTGGCACGCCGGCCATGTCTCCGGCAAAATCTAGTTGCAATCGCCGCGATCCCGGCTAGATTGAAATAAAAAAGTCTGGATGGTGGCGCCATGGACTATGTCGCGCTCGGTATGGACTTCCATTCGATCCGCAACAGGAACGAGGACCGGGTCATCCGGCTCCTGCCCGAGGTGTTGGAAGACTTCCCGGGCTTTTCCCCCTCCAGGACGGATGTCGAGGACATCTACGCGCTTTCGCTCAACAGGCTTCCGGCGCGGTACGTCCAGTCCGTGTCCCTGGTCATCGTCGAGCCCGTGAGCGACGAGCAGATCCGTACCGTCATCCGCGAGGCCGTCCGCACCGTGCGCGCGCGGCCGAATATCTGAAGCAGCCGGGACGGCTCCGACGGCCGGGAGGGGCAACGCTCCTCCCGGAGCCTTCGTTTCCAGGGGCGATGCCTCCCTCCGCGCTTGCGCGGTCGGGCGGCACCGCCTCTGTTTGTGGCGCGTCGGCCGTGACGCGGCCCTCCGTCACGAGTCCGCGCCGCGCGCGGCGCGGGGCACGGATCGTTTCTCACCGCGGCCTGGTGGCCTGGCGGCGGTCGAAAACGGCCCGGATGGCTCCCTCAAGCTCGTCGGTCGGGCAGGGTTTGAGCAGGTAGTCGGCCGCGCCGCCGGCGATCATGGCCGAGGCGATGTCCACCGAGGCGTGCCCGGTCAGCACGAGAACCTCGGCTTCGGGGCAGGCCTCGCGCAAAAGCGGCAGGGCGCCCTGGCCTGAAAGTCCGGGCATCTTCACATCGAGCACGATGACATCGCAGGGCGCCTCCTGGAGCAGGGTGACGGCCTCTTCGCCGCCGCCGGCGGCGCGCACGGCGAATCCGTGACGGGTGAGCAGCTTGGACAGGGTGTCGCGGAAGCGTTCCTCGTCGTCCACGAGCAACACGCGAATGGGGTCGGCCATGGCGTCTCCGTTGGTGGCGTTGTGGTTACAGGGGCAGGGTCACGGTGAAGGTTGCGCCCTTTCCGGGGCTGCTTTCGGCGGAAAGGGTGCCGCCCAGGCGCGCCACGATGCCGTGGGACAGCGACAGCCCGAGCCCCGTGCCCTTGCCGGGTTCCTTTGTGGTGAAAAACGGGTTGAATATCTTGGACATGTTTTCCGGGGGGATGCCGCAGCCGGTGTCGCGGACCTCGATGCGGGCGGTGCCGTCCGCCCGCCGGGTGACCAGGGTGACGGAGCCGCCCTCCGGGGTGGCGTGCAGGGCGTTGGTGAGCAGATTCAGGATCACCTGGCGCAGCAGCGGCACGTCGGTGCGCACCGGCGGCAGGTCGGGCGCGTAGTCGCGCACGATGGCCACGCCCCGCCCCCGGGCTTCGCGCTCGACCAATAGCGCCATGTCCTCGATGACACGGTCCAGGGTCTCCTCCTGGAGCACGGGTTCCATCTTGCGGGCGAAGTTGAGGAGTTTGTGGGTGATCTGCCGGCAGCGTTCGACCTGTTTGCCGATCTCGGCCAGGGAGTCCCGGGCGTCGGCCAGGTCGGCGGCGGAGAGTTCCTGGCCGGTCCCGGCGATCTCGCGCACGAGGTCGATTTCCTGGGTGATGATGGCCAGGGGGTTGTTGATTTCGTGGGCGATGCCCGAGGAGAGCTCGCCGATGGCGGCGAGTTTCTGGGATTGGACGAGGCGCAGGTCCAGTTCGTGGATGGCGCGTTCCCCCCGGCGGACCCGCCGGGCCAGGATCAGGGCCGAGCCGATGCAGACCGCGCCGGCGAAAAGCGCCAGAAAAAAGCCCATGGAAAGCGGCGCGGCCAGGGCCGACAGCACAGCCGCCCCGGCCAGGGCCGGGGCCAGCAGGGTGTGGGGCCACAGGGGCGGGGCGTGGCCTTCAGGACCGGGCGCGGGCTTCATTGAGTTTCTTGCGCTCGAAGGCCTTCTTGGCCTTCTCCAGGAGTTCACCGAAATCCACGGGCTTGAGCACGTAGTCGTAGGCTCCGAGTGTCATCCCCTGCATGCCGGCCTCCACCGAGGCGTGGCCGGTCAGGATGATGACCTCGACCAGGGGATGGCGTTTCTTGATCTCCTTGAGGACCGCCAGACCGTCCATGCCCGGCATGCGCATGTCGAGGATGACCACGTCGAAGTCTTCGCGCTCGAGGATTTCGAGGGCCTGGGGCCCGCTTCCCGCGGCCGTGACCGGGATCTGGCGGAACGTGAACCGCTTGACCAGGGTTTCGATGAAGTCGGCCTCGTCGTCGACGGCCAGTACGCGCAATCCCATCCGTGCCCCCGGCATGGTTTGTCACGCCGCGATCGGCAGCGTGATGTGAAAGGTGGTGCCCTGGCCTTCCTCGCTGTGCACGTTGATGTGGCCGCCGAGTTTTTCGACGATGCTGAAGCTGATGGTCAGCCCCAGGCCCGTCCCCTCGCCGACTTTTTTCGTGGTGAAGAAGGGGTCGAAAATTTTTTCCAATGCTTCCCTCGGGATGCCCTTGCCGGTGTCGGCGATGGCGATGTCCACCTCGCCGGATTCGGGAAGATGGCGGGTGGTCACGGTGATGGAGCCGTTTTTGTCGATGGCGTCGATGGCGTTGTCCATGATGTTGAGGAACACCTGCTGGAGTTGGGAGGTGTCGGATTCGATGCGCGGCAGGTCCTGCTGGTAGTCGCTGACGAAGGTGATGCCCCGGAAGCTGGCCTCGTTTTCCAAGAACGAGCGGGTCTGGTCGAGGAGGAGGTTGACGTCGATGTCCTCCTGGGTCGGTTCCATGCGCCGGGCGAACCCGAGGAGCCGGTGGGTGACATCCTTGGCCCGGCGCACGTGGAACTCGATTTTTGCCACGGCGTCCTCGAATTCCTGGAAGTTGGGGCTGGCCTTGATGTCCTCCTCGCCGAGCAGGTCGCGCATCCAGCCGGCCTTTTCCATGATGATGGCCAGGGGATTGTTGACCTCGTGGGCCACGCCGGCGGCGAGCTTGCCGAGGGCCGCCATCTTGCTCGACTGGGTGAGGGAGGCGTCCAGGGTGGCCTTTTCGCGTTCGGCCCGGATGAGCTCGCGCACCATCCTGTTGGCGATGAAGACCGCCCCGCCGATGACGAGGATCGAACCGCCGGCCAGAAGCAGGATGAGCAGTCCCCGCGCTCGGTACAGCGGCAGGAGCTCCTCGCGCGGGTCGTCCTTGATGATCAGCAGCCAGTCCTTGAGATTGAGCCAGGTCATCGCATAAAGCGACTTCTGGCCGTCGATGGTCAGCTCTTCGACCCGTGTGCCCGAGAAACGCGGGGTGTCCGGGAAGTTCAGGGTGTCGAAGGTGGCGTGGTCGAAGCGCGGCTTGGTCTGGAGCACGTGGTCCGAGGAGAGGAGAAAGGCGTCGCCGGACTTGCCGAGATGGACCGCGCGCACCAGGGAGTCGAAGATGTCCGAGTCGATGGCGGCCCGCAGCACCCAGGTGCGGTCGCCCTCGCGGCGGCTGACGGCGATGTTGAAGTGGGGATACTTGCGAAATCCCAGGAACACGTCGCTGACGTGGATGCCCTTGGCCATGACCTTGTGGAACCATTCCTCCTTGCCGTAGTCGATTCCCCGCAGCTGGTAGGGGCCGACATAGGAGACGCAGATGCCGTTCTGGTCGATGACCTGGAGATCGAGGAAGGATTTGCTGTGCAGTTGCAGCACGCCGAAGATGCGTTCCAGGTAGGCGCCGTCGGACAGATCCCCGTAGGATTCCGTCAGGGCCAGGTTGGAAAGCTGGGCGATGCGCTCGGACAGGAACAGGTCGATGGTGACCTTTTTGTTCTCCACGAGGTTGCGCAGGTTGCCGTGGATCTTGTCGGTGTAGGTGTCGTAGAATCGGCCGTAGAGGCCGATGCCCAGGCTGAAGAGGGGGACGAAGGAGAAAGCCAGGGTGATGCCGATGAGTTTCAGGCGCAGTTTGTTCAGTTCGTCCTGGATCATCATGGGGTCGCCTCGTGTTGGAGCCGCGTTGGGCGAGCATAGCCCAGGAGGGGCCACAAGGCAAAGCGGTTGGTCAGGCCGCGGTGTCCAGGGGAATGGAGAAGGAGACGGTACTGCCCCGGCCGGGTTCCCCGGCGATGCGGATGCGCCCGCCGTGGAATTCGATCACCGCCCGGGACGCGGCCAGCCCGATGCCGAGCCCCGGCATCTTGCCCGTGGTGCTGTCGCCAAGTTGCAGGAATTTTTCGAAAACGGCCTCGCGCATGTTCGGCGGGATGCCCCGGCCCGTGTCTTCCACGCTGATGACGGCCATGTTCCCGTCCACCCGGGCCCGGCAGGCGATGTGGCCGGCGTCGGTGAACTTGACGGCGTTGGAGAAGAGATGGCGCAGGACGTAGACGATGCGGTCCCGGTCGCAGCAAAGCCGCGGCAGGTCCGCGGGGAGGTCCCGCAGGAACGTCAAGCCTTTCTCCCGCATCGTTTTCAAAAACGGCTCCAGGGCCCTGTCGACCAACTCGGCGACGGCCACGGTTTCCTTGGCCAGGGCCGTCCCGCCGGATTCCAAAGAGGCCAGTTCCAGGACGTTGTCGATCAGGGCGCCCAGCCTGCGGCCTTCCTGGAGCATGATGGTCAGATTGTCGTGGAAGCGGGCGCACTCGGCGGACAGTTCCGGCCGTTTGGCGGCCAGTTCGGCGAAAAGGCCCTTGTCCAGGCGTTTGAGCATGACCTGGGCGAAGCCCACCAGGGAGGTGAGGGGGGTTTTCAGTTCGTGGGAGACGAGGCTGAGGAAGTTGGACTTGACCCGGCCCAGATCCTCGGCCCGCCTGCGGGCTTCCCGGGCCTGGGCGGCCTCCTGGGCGGCCTCCTGCTCCTTGCGGGTCAGGTCGAGGATGGTGGCCACCAGGTGCTGCTCCATGCGCAGGATGTCCTCGGCCAGTTCGCGGAATTCTCCGGAAAACGCGGCCGGATCGAGGTTGGTCTGCTCGCCGCGGGCCACTTTCCGGGCATGGCGGCCAAGGGAGGCGAGGGGGACGGCCACGGATCGGAAGACGATCCAGCAGAGCAGGGCCACGATGCCGACGACGGCGGCCTGGAGACCTGTTTCGATTCGGGAGGCCCGGATGGCGATCAGACGGCGCTTGGTTTCGTAGTGGCGCCGCAGTTCCCCTGTCAGGGGCTCCAGGGATCTTGCCGCGGCCACGAAGGC
>CAZNUQ010000011.1:5866-11054 GCA_964576235.1 uncultured Desulfovibrio sp. | reverse complement strand
GGCGCCGCAGTTCCCCTGTCAGGGGCTCCAGGGATCTTGCCGCGGCCACGAAGGCGGCACTGCCGGAAAACATGCCGTCCTTCCGGGCTGCGTAGGCGTCCAGGGCCGCGAGATAATCGTCCAGGATCCCGGCCGTTCCCGCCGGGAGCGAAGGTCCGGGGCCCTGCCGGGATTTTGTGACGAGTGCTTCGAGAGCCGCCAGGGCTTCGGGCGTTTCCTCGGCCAGCCAGCGCTTTTCCAGCGCGGGCAGGGCGGCCAGGTCGCGGGCGAGGGCGGGGCTCCGGGCGAGCAGGGCCCCGAGTTCTCCCGAATGGTGCAGGAAGACGGCTCCGGGTTTTTCGGCGTCAGGGGCTTGGGCGTCCCCGATCATGGCCTCGAAGCTGGCCATGTAGAGGCGCAGCGCGGCCAGGGCCTCCTCGCACAGCGGGTCGTGGTCGTTGCTCCGGTCCCGGATGGCCTCGATGGCGCCGACCGCCGCCTTGTGGTGCCGGCGTACGGCCGTCATGGACGCCGGATCGCGCCGCATGAGGTAGTTTTTTTCCTGGCGCCGCATGCCCAGGGTCTCGAATTCGGCGGTGACGGCCAGCCGTTCCAGTTCGAGCATGTTCTCGGCCCGGCGCCCCTCCAGATAATCGATGGCGAAGATCAGGGAGAACCCGGCCAGAATGCAGCCGAAAAGCGTCCACAGCTTGTGTTTGACACTCATGTTCATGGGGTCGTCCAAGCGTTTCGCACTGGGCCGCTCCGAGCGTTGACCGGGGGGTCGCGTTCCCCGGCGCGCCGGCTCCGAATCCATGACAGGCTGAAACGCTTAACCGATATCGTGGCGATTATCCAGCCCATTGTTCGCAGCGCGCGCGGGCGGCGTCCGACCGGGCGTTGCCGGGCGGACGCCGGAGCGGGACGCCTGCCTAGCGAATCGTCTCGCGGTAGTCGCCGTAGCCGGCCGAGTCCAGTTCGCGTTCCGGCACGAAGCGCAGGGCGGCGGAGTTGAGGCAGTAGCGAAGCCCGGTCGGCGCGGGGCCGTCCGGGAAGACGTGTCCCAGGTGGGAGTCACCGTGGCGGCTTCTGACCTCCACGCGCCGGGAAAACAGGCTCGTGTCCTCGCGTTCCACGACGTTTTCCGGGACGAGGGGGCGGGTGAAGCTCGGCCAGCCCGTGCCCGAATCGTACTTGTCCCTGGAACTGAAAAGGGGCTCCCCGGACACCACGTCCACGTAGATGCCGGGCTCCTTGTTGTCCCAGTAGGCGTTGTCGAAGGGCGGCTCGGTGCCGTCGCGCTGGGTGACCTCGAACTGGCGGGGCGTCAGGAGCCGGCGAAGGGCCTGCTCGTCCGGCTTGCGGAAGTCGCGCCAGCCGCCCGCCTGGCCGTCCGGGGCGGCCTGTCCGCAGGGTTCGCACCAGACGCGGTCCAGGAAACGGTCCCGGCCGGACATGCTCCGGTAGGTCCGGTATTGCGCCGCATGGGTCTGGAAGTAGTCCTGGTGATGGTCCTCGGCCCTGGTGAATCCCGTGAAGGGAAGCACGGCCGTGGCCAGGGGCCTCTCGAAGCGGCCCGAGGCGGCGAGGTCGCGCAGGGCTTCCTCGGCCTGCCGTTTCTGGGTTTCGTCGTGATGGAAGATGGCCGGGCGGTACTGCGGGCCGCGGTCGGCGAACTGGCCGCCGGAGTCCGTCGGGTCGATGCGGCGCAGGAAGGCGTCGAGCACCTGGCGATAGGTGATCCTGGCCGGGTCGAAGACGACCTGGACCGCCTCGTAGTGGCCGGTCGCGCCGGAAGAGACCCGCGCGTAGGTCGGGTTCGGCTCGGTGCCGCCGGTATAGCCCGAAACCACCTCGATGACGCCGGGCAGTTTTTGCAGATCCGCCTCCACGCACCAGAAACAGCCGCCGGCGAGGGTCGCGGTCTGGGTGACGGCGTCAGGGTCCGGCATGGCGTTCTCCTTCGCGTTTTGGGTGACACGGCCACCGCGCGTTCCATGCGCGGCGGCGAGGGCGACGGCGGCCAGGACGGCGAGGATCCAGGGCCGGAACCGGCGGGGGAAACGTCGCGGAAGCATGGGGCCTCCCCTTGTTGGCGACGCTCCGGCCTCCGCGATGGAGACGCGGGCGTTTCCTCTTCTAATAAGCCGGAAGCGGTCAAAGGCAATGCGGCGGGCCGTCCGGAGGCCTCCAGGCGGGGCGCATGCCAGGACAAACGGCGGGGATGCGTTATCTTCTTGAAAGGGCGCGCGCGTGTTTCACTGGTGCGGCCGGGGCGTCCCGGCCAGCCAGGGGTGGGCGCGCACGGCCGCGACGACCCGCGCCAGTTCCCGGCCGGCCCGGGCGAGGCCCTCGCGGCACCCGGCCATGTCGCCGGCGGCGCAGGCCTGCTGGAGGGACCGCATGGTTTCGCCCAGGCGGGGAGCCCGGATCGGTCCGGCCATGCCGGCCAGGTCGTGGGCCAGGGCCTGGGCGGCCGGGAGATCCCCCCGCTCGATGGCCGCCGCCAGGTTGCGGCCCCTGGGCTCGGCCAGTTGCAGGAACAGGCCGAGCATCCTGGCGGTCACTTCCTGCCGGCAGCCGCCGGCCAGGGCGTCGAGGTCCAGGCAGGCCGGGGCGTCGGTCCCTTCCGGGGCGGCCAGGGCGCGGGATATGGCCGCGAAGAGTTCCGGGCCGCGGAAGGGCTTGGCGACATGGCCGGTCATGCCCGCCGCGAGACAGCGTTCCCGGTCGGCCGGCGCGGCGTCGGCCGTCAGGGCCAGGATGGGGATGTCCGGGGGGGTGGCCGGCCCGCCGGCGCCGGAGCGGATCGCCTTGGCGACGGCCAGGCCGTCCATGTCCGGCAGCTGGAGGTCCATGAGGATCAGGTCGAAGGGCTGGCGGGCCACGGCGTCGAGGGCCTCGCGTCCGGTGGCCGCCGGGACGGTGACGTGCCCCTTCCCGTGGAGCAGGTGTTCCAGGTAGATCCTGCCGAGGTCGTTGTCCTCGACCAGGAGAACGGTCAGGGCCGGAAATCTCGTGACCGGACCGCGCGTGTCCATCGGCTTGCCTCACGTGGGCGGGAAGGGCGCGGCGGTTTGTCCGGCGCCGCCCGTCCCGCGGAAGTGCCCTCCTAGCACGAAAACCGGCGGGGCGAAACCGGCGCCGCCGCCCCCTGGCCGGGAGCCCCGGACTGGCCGGGAATCCCGGAATCGTGGACCGGTCGTGGCGGCTTGTCCAGGGACGGTGGACGCGCGGCCCCGGGGGCCGCCGCGGGGCCCGGGCGGCGGGCATGTCCGGCATGGATCGTGCAAAGCTATCCGGGCCACTTCCCGAGGAGGCGTGATGGAACGAGAGGTTTTGGAGGCGCATTTCGAGGCCCTGCTGGCCCGGGTCCTGCCCGACGGCTCCTTCGCCCTGGCCCCGGGGGCGCCGTCGCGCCCGGACGCCACGGCCTGGGCTGCCGTAGCGCTTTTCGCCGCCGGCCGTTCCCCGGAAACCGTGTCCGCCGCCAGGAACGCCCTGGCCGCCCGCCAGGCGGCGGACGGACGGGTGCCGGTTTTGCCCGAGCGGCCCGAGGCCGCCTGGACCACGACCCTGGCCCTGCTGGCCTGGCTGCCCGACCCGTCCTACGAGGGCCCGGTCCGGGCCGGGGCGGCCTGGCTGACCGGCCATCCCGGCGCCCACTGGTCCCGCCGGGACGAGACCTTCGGCCACGACACGTCCCTGCGGGGCTGGCCCTGGATCGACGGCACCCATTCCTGGGTGGAGCCCACCTCCCAGGCCATGCTGGTCCTGTCGGCCCTGTCCCGGCCGCCGGAATCCCAACTCGGCGAGGCCGCCCGGATGCTCCTTGACCGCCAGTTGCCGCAGGGCGGCTGGAACTACGGCAACACCCGGGTTTTCCGCAACATCCTGCCGCCCATCCCCGAATCGACCGGCCAGGCCCTGGCCGCCCTGGCCGGCCGCGTCCCCCGGACGGCCGTGGCCGGAAGCCTCGCCTATCTGGCCGGACCCGAATGCGCCGCCAAAACCCCGCTCACCGCCGCCTGGAGGGCCTTCGGGCTCGGCGCCTGGGACGGGGCCGCGCCCGAAGTCCTGGGCAACCTCGTCGCGACCCTGGGCCGCCAGGACCGCTACGGCCCCTACGACACGCCGCTTTTGGGCCAGCTGCTGGCCGCCGCGGCCAGCGGAGGATCCTTCAAGGCCCTGACGGGCGGGAGGCGACATGAACACTCCTGACGCGCCGCATCGTTGCGGACTGCTGACCCGTCGCCAGACGGTCAAGCTCCTGGCCGCGGCCGGAGTCGCGGCCGTCGCCGGCGGTCTGGGCTGCTCCCGCGACACCGGCCCCCGGCCGGCCGTTTTCGTGGCCAAGGCCGCCGGCTACGACGCCGACCTCGGCGCCGTCGTGCGCCAGGGGCTGGCGGAGCTGGGCGTGACCGATCGGGAGATGGCCGGCAAGCGGGTGCTTTTGAAGCCCAACCTCGTCGAACCCCACGCCGGGGCCGGACACATCAACACCCATCCGCTGGTGGTGCGGGCGGCGGCCGAGGCCTTTCTGGCCCTCGGCGCGGCCTCGGTGGTGGTGGCCGAGGGGGCGGGGCACCGCCGCGACAGCTACCTCGTTCTGGAGGAATCCGGACTGGCCGACGTGCTGGCCCGGGAACGGCTGCCCTTCGTCGACCTCAACACCGGCCCCGTCCATGCCGCCGGAAACCTGGGCGGGTTCAGCAAGCTCGGCGACCTGTGGCTCCCCGACGCCCTTTCCCGGGCGGACATGGTGGTGTCCGTGGCCAAGATGAAGACCCACCACTGGGCCGGGGCCACCCTGTCCATGAAGAACCTTTTCGGCGTCATGCCGGGCGCGGTCTACGGCTGGCCGAAAAACGTCCTCCACTTCGCCGGCATCGGACCCTCGATCCTGGACATCAACGCCACCGTGCGCCCGGCCTTCGCCATCGTGGACGGCATCGTGGGCATGGAGGGCGACGGCCCGATCATGGGCACCCCCGTGTCCTCGGGCGTGCTGGTCATGGGACGCCAGCCCGCGGCCGTGGACGCCACCTGTTGCCGGATCATGGGCATCGACCCGGCCAGGGTGGGCTACCTCAAGGAAGCCGCCGGACGGCTCGGGACCATCCGCGAGGAGCGCATCGAGCAGCGCGGCGAACCCGTGGCCGCCGTGCGTCGGGACTTCGCCCTGCTCGACTTCGTGCCCGCCCACCGG
>CAZNUQ010000011.1:0-5766 GCA_964576235.1 uncultured Desulfovibrio sp. | reverse complement strand
CGTTGGAGATGGGGCTTGCCATAAGGGCGGATTACCCTTACCTGATGGTGTGGCCGGGGTGTCGAGAAGCGAGTGGGCGGACAGGACGTGATCACGTGTTTCAATCCGGCGTCCGACGTGGCGTCCCGGCTGGCGGCGCGCCCCGGGGCGTCGCTTCGTTTTGGCCCGTCTCTTCCGGGGGACGGCGTCCGTCGGTTCCGATCAGGGACAGTCCCCATCCCGGTATTCCCCGAAACCTCGTCCCCGTCGTGTCCCGCCGTTCCCGCGCCGCCAGCCGGCCGCGCAGGTTCCGGCGCGCCATGGCGAATCACGTGCCCGGCAAGGTAGAAGAGCCCCTTATGGACAACCCGCAAGACAACGAAACCACGAAGGCCGAGGGCGGCGGCGCCACTCTCGGCGGCTTCGGCCTGTCGCTTTCCGACAAGGAAAAAAAGAATCTGCTGACCTTTCTTTCCATCGGGATCATCCTGGTGGAATTTGCCGTGACCATCGCGGCCGTGTGCTACGGCATCATCAATTCCCAGAAGCTCCCCGACGGGACCGTCCAGTTCCGCTTCCCCTGGATCCCCTACAGCGTGGCCCTGATCCTGGCGCCGGTGGCCATCATGCTCGTGGTCAACATCATCGGCATGGGGTTCGGCCGGTTCTTCCGGGGCGACCCGGCCATGGACGAGGAGCACATGCGCTACATGCCCGAGCGGCTGCGGCGGCTCGTCGCCCTGTTCCGGGGGCTGCCGTCGGTCATCCTGCTCGGGGGCATGATCCTGCTCGGCGCGGCGCTTTACTACCTCGACGCGGTCATCCAGGCGATCCTGCGCATCGGCGATCATGTCGAGGTCATCGCCCCGTGGGTGATGCTCGGGCTCGTGGCGGCCTGGTGCCTCTCCTATCTGGTGCGCATGTGGTTCCTCTACAAGACCCGGCGCATGCAGGAGGAGTACGCCTTCCGGCGCGAGGTGCTCGAACGCACGGGCATCGTGATCGTCGACGGCCGCAAGCACATCACCGCCGACGGCCGGACCATCGACGAGCAAAAGGCCCTGCCCGGCCGCGTCATCGACGTGCTGCCGCCCGGGGAGTCCGGCACGGACAAGGACGCTTCATGACCACGAGGCAACACGGCGCCGCCCCGGATGCGGCGGCGCTTCGCGAGAAGGCCCGGAAGGCCCTGCTGGCCCGGGTGTCCCGGACCGACGACGCCGGCCGGGCCGAGGCCCTGGCCGCCTTCGTGTCCCTGGCCCGGCCCGACCTCGGCCCCGAGGCGGCCGGCGTCATCGCCGGGAAGGCCCCGCGCCTTTTGCCGGCGCTGACCGAAAAATGGGTCGGCATGTTCGTGGACCGGCTCTTCGAGACCGTGCCCCTGGCCCAGCTGGAAATCCTGTGCGACGGCGGCGAGGAGAACGAGGCGGCCCTGGCCCTGGCCTACGTGATGTTCCTCGAATCCGAGCGCATGGAGAAGCAGATGGCCGAGGATCTGGCCGCCTGCGACCTGCCGCCCGGCGAGGACGGCTCGGACGTGGCCGCGGCCGTGTGCCGCCAGTTGGCCGTGGCCGAGGAAAAACGCCGGCAAAACGCCAGACGCCAGGCCGAGGCCTACAGGCGCGGCCGCGGGAAGGCCAACTAGCGTCGTCTTCTGTCGCTCCGCCCGGTTTTTTTTTGCGCCCGGCTCTTTACAGGGCGGGACGATCCGGATACTGTATTTTTACCCCCTTCGCCCGAGTGACGTTCCGTCGCCGGGTCTTTGCCGTTTCAACTCCGGGTCTCTCTTGGCCGCTTGCGAGAAAACCACACCGAGAGGTGCGCCATGAACCGCCTTGTCCTGGATTTCCTGAGAGATGACCGTGGAGCGAGCAGTGCCGAGTACGCCCTGCTGGCCAGCCTCGTCGCCGGCGTGATCTTCGCCGCCACCGCCACCTTCGGCCTGTCGGTGCTCGGCCTTTTCCAGAAAGCCGGAGACGCCCTGACCGGCGCCAGTTGATCCGCGCCGGGGAGCCTCCCGGCGGTGGTCCGGGCGGCTCCCCGCGGCCGCGTTCAGAAAAACATGGCGCAGATGACCTCGAAGTGGGCCTCGGCCGTTTCGACCAGCTCCGGCAGGTCGCCGGCCTCGAGCTTCACGCTTTTCCAGGCTTCGGGCAAAAGGCGCGGCACGAGCCGCTCGCCGCTTCCGCCCGGCAGGACCGCCCCGGCCACCATGTCGGCCACGTTGATGATGGACGGCTCCAGGGGCTCGTCGCCGGCCGCCGGGTCGTGGTGCCGCCACACGGCCTGTTCCAGGCTTTCGGGAAAACGCCACTTGCGCAGCAGCATGCCGCCGAGGACGGCGTGGTCGAAGCCGAAAAGCTCCCGTTCCGCGTCGAGCAGGCGCCGGCCCGTCTCGCCGGCCAGGGCCAGGGCCTCGCTGGCTGCGGCGGGCGCCTGCTTGTAGAGCACCAGCCGGCCGATGTCGTGCAGGAGCCCGGCCACGAAAAAGCGCTCCGGGCTCGGGTCGCCAAGGCGTATGGCCATGAGTTTGGCGACCAGCCCCACGCCCACCGAATGCCGCCAGAACTGTCCCATGTCGATGCACTGGGCCGGGATGTCCTTGAAAAGCGGCAGCACCGACACGCCCATGGCCAGGGTGGACAACTGGTTGAGGCCAAGGAGCATGACCGCCCGGGACAGGCTGTCCACCGGGCCCGGCGGCAGCCCGCCGGAAACCCGCAGGGTGCGGGCGTAGAAGGCGCTGTTGACCAGCTTGAGCAGCTTGGCCGTCAGGCTCGGATCCTTGCCGATGACCGCGGCCGCCTCCTCGACCGTGGAGGACGGGTCGCCGAGCACCTCGCGGATGCGCATGAAGACTTCCGGCAGCGACACCAGGACCGGGTCGCTGGCCAGGATGCGTTCCGGGGAGGGGACGGCCGGGGGCGCCTTGCCGCGCCCGGAAGGACGGCGGGCGGGCCGGCTGGCCGTCAGGGCCTCGGCCCGGGCGTCGGCCAGGGCGGCCAGGGCGGCGACGACCGGCTCGTCGGCCGGCAGGTCCCGGAAGGCCGCCGCGATCCCCTCGTCCTGATCCCCGGCCGGCATCGGCGCCGGCTCGTCCGGAACGCCGCCGGGGGCGTCGGCGCCGGCGGGCCTGACCTCGATGTCGCGGACGTGCCAGCCGCGCAGGAGCCGCGCGTGGGCGGCGGTCAGTTCCAGCCCCGCGGGGAGGCGGTATTTTCCGTCGGGACTTTTGGCTTCCGCGGCGAGGATCATGCCCGGCCGCAACTCGCCAAGAAGGATCCTGGCCATTCCCGTCGCCTCCCCGGCCGCGTGCCCGGCCGTCGCTTGGAATTCCGGGCCCGTCCCGGAAATCGAGTTTTTCCGCACACTATCAACGCCCCGCGCGGCCGGCAAGGGAATGGCGCGGCGCGGCCGGCCTCCGGGCGGGGGTTGGCCCCCGGCAGTGGTTGGCCTATAAGGGCGGTCCGGATCGGCTCCGTCCGCCGGCCGGCAATCCCGCGGAGGTCTCATGCTCGCATCCCCCCTTATCACCGGCGACGGCCAGTTGGTCGAAGTCGGCGACGTGCACTTCAACGAGGAACTGGCCGCTCCCCAGGCCTTCGGCATCATGCGTTTTTCCCGCACGAGCGACGCCCTGCGGGGGCTCGTGCGCGACCTGTGCGACCGGGCCGCCCGGGAGCCCCGGCGGCTGACCGATTTCATGGACATCAGCGGCAGGAGCGGCCATTCCCGCATCGGCCTCGACGTGCGCCTGGCCGGCGAGGCGCCGGTGGTGTCGGACGCCGCCAGGACCGTGGAAATCCCGGTCGTGGTCGCGGCCCTCAACGCCGTGCTGGCGGAGTCCCTGGCCGACCTGCGAGACCTGTGCGGCGCCGGTGGCGTGGATTTCGGCAGGCTTTTCGTGGCCAGCGTCCCGTCGCTCGCCGCGGCAGACATCGAGCGCGCCAGGGACCGGGGCTGGCTCCTGCTTCCGGAACGCCACCGGATCACCGAGGACGGCCTGGTGGAGATCCCCCTGGAGAACGTGCGCTACGTGCTGTCCGCCCGGCTGCTCGGAGTGGGGCGCAATTTCGCCGAGATGGTGGTCAAGGGCAAGCATGGTCTGGGCATCTTCCAGAGCCTGTCGCCCGCCGGCCTGCCGCCGACCATGGCCTCCAAGGAATTCCTGGTCGGGGCGGTGCACATCGCCCTCGGGCCGTACACGGCCTTTCTCGAACGCCAGACCACGGCGCCGGGCGTCTTCCACCTGGCCTCCCGGCTCCTCGACGGCATCCGCACCACCGGCATCGCCATCCCGCGCCAGGTGGAACTCTACAACGGCTGGTCCGAGTCCGTGGCCACCGAGAATCTGGCGGTGCGGCTGCGCCTCTATCCGCCGGACGACCGGGTGGCCAGGCTGGCCGAGCGGGTGCTGCCCCCGGGCAGGGCCCGCGAGGTGCTGGCGGCCGGGGTGGATTTCGCGGACCTGACCGACGTCTTTTCCCCCGAGGTCAGCCGGGTGCTCTTCGACGAGGTCACGGGCGCTCCAGACGAGGGCGGGGTCTACGGCCGCATCTTCATGCCGGGCAAGATGATCGCCATCCCCTGGGAGCAGGAGGAGGGCGTCTGGCTGGAGGAATTCCAGTGGCGGCTGGTCTACGAGTACGCCCGGGGCAACATCCCCGAGGGGGTGCTCACGGGCGAGGAGATCCCCAAGCGGCTGCGGCCGTTTTTGGAAGACCTCAGGTACGTGGGCGGGGAGCAAAACCTGTCCAAGGTCTTCGTCTCCGACGTGCTGCCGCCCGTGGACACCCTGCGGGTGCTCAAACGCAACGGCATCGGCGTGGTGGCGGCCCGGGGCGTGGGCTGCGCGCCGGGCAAGGTCTGCCGGGCGCCGCATTTCCGCATGGACCAGACCTTTTACGAGGAACTGGTGCGGCTGGAAGGCGAGGGCATGCGCTTTTACCTGCTCCTGGAACTCAACGGCCAGGCCCAGGTGCGGGAGTTCTACCGGGGGCTGTGGGTGACCCGGGATGGCAAGGAGCGCCTGCCGGGCGTGCACACCACCATGGCCATGTTCGGGTCGTCCTGCGACGTGCTGGGGCCGGTGCTCAAGGACCTCGTCACGGATTTCCTGGGCAAACTGCGCGACCATCCGCGCCTGGGCGGCGGCTTCGCCGTGGCCCACGGCTCCGGACCGGGGGTCATGCGCACGGTGGACGACGCGGCGGCCGGGCTCGGCATCTACCGCATGGGCGTGGGCATCGACGCCGAGGAGATCGGCCAGACGCCCAACTTCGAGCCCGAGGCCGTGGCCCAGTTCACCAACCTGGCCATGAACACGCGCCAGGACATCCTGGACCGCCGCTCGCTGTTCAAGGTCTTCAACCTCGGCGGCTTCGGCACGAGCTACGAGGTGAACATGGCCCTCACCTTCATGAAGATCGGCCAGTGCCTGCCCGCGCCCTACATCTTCGTCGATCCCGTGGGGCTCGGTCCCGGCGGCGAGCCGTTCTGGCGCCAGACCATCATGCAGTTCCGCACCCTGACGAGCGACCTGGCCGGCGGCGGCCACGTCCTCGGCCCCCTGGGGCCGCGCTGGGTGGCCGACTGCTGCCACGAGGTCGGGAGCTACGAGGAGGGCTTCGCCGTCATGGAGGCCTTTCTCGACGATCCGGCGGCCTGGTGGCGGGAACGCGACATTCCCCTGGAAAAGGTGCGGTTCGCCCGGCAAAACCTGGGCAAAGCCGGCGTGCCGATCCCGCCCTACATCGACGCGGCCCTGGGCGAGGGGTAGCGGTCGGA
>CAZNUQ010000010.1:51694-64377 GCA_964576235.1 uncultured Desulfovibrio sp. | reverse complement strand
CTCTACTGCGAGGAAGACTCTCCGACAATTGATTCACCCATTGGCATCGCCTCCGCTAGGGTTGCTCACAACCTTCACTAGGGACACAACTAACATATAGGCTCGCGGCCCAACGCTGTCTAGTGCTTTTTTCGAGGGCGTTTTGAAATAACCGGAGAGAATTCAGGCAGGCGGGAAAAAGCTCAGCAAGTTCGATGAGATTTATTTATGCGCATTTCCTGACGATGGCCCAAGCCCAAGAGAAATCGGGCTTTGGCCCTAGGGGGGCCATCCTGGAGTAGGGCCGGAGCCGGGAAGCCCAATCCCCCAGTCCCAGGGGAACGGCCCAGGAAGGGGGCCTACCGCGCGAATCCGGGGGATGTCCGGGGCTGGCGGCGGGGGCTGACCGGGGGAGCCCCAAGAGACCACTGAGGTCGGGTAAATTCCGGGGCCTGTAGAGCTCGCTCGGGCTGTTCCTGATCCTTTCCCCGCGCCAAAGCTCAGTATCGGCGTCACCTATGCGCGGTCCCATGGAAGAATTTTCCCCGGTCTGGACCTCCGTCGATTTTTTCGTGGATGCATCTGGAATGTCCAAATGTCCAAACCGGAGGGGGGATTGCTGGAGAATTCCCCAAGGGGCATTGATCTCTTTGCTAGATCATCTTCTTGGAAACGTTGATGAAAATTCTGTTTCGGCGGAGGAAGGAAAGGGGGATGTGGTGACCTCTTGAAAAAATTCAAGCGATCCCCCCTGAGGGGTGCTCAGTCTGGATGGATGGTGCGAAACATCGTGCCGCCCCGGTCGGGGCCGCCACAACCTAGTGTTGGCGGCGTTGGCGCTTAGGCAAAGAAAAAGGGGTCACCGATTTCTCGGTAACCCCTTGGCATTCTTCTTGGTGGAGCTGGAGGGAATCGAACCCACGACCTCTTGAATGCCATTCAAGCGCTCTCCCAACTGAGCTACAGCCCCGCAGCGAGAAGCGAACCTACGCGAGGCCCGAAAAAAGTCAAGCGGTTTTTTCGGCCCGCCCGCATTTTTTTCACCACTCTTTCCTTTGGACCCCGTTTCCCGTACAACGCGGCCGTGCGTCGGCGCGCGACGACACGCCCAAGGAGACCGCGAACCGTGCCCCCCCTGGCCAAACGACTGCTGCTCAAAACCCTCTGGGTCGCCGGCATCTTTTTCGGCATCACCTGCCTGAGCTTCGCCGTCATCCACCTCGCCCCCGGCTCGCCCACGGACATGCAGACCACCCTCAATCCCCTGGCCACGGCCGAAACCCGCGCCCGCCTGGAAAAACTCTACGGCCTCGACCGCCCCCTGCACGTCCAGTACATCGACTGGCTCGGCAAGCTCGTCCGCTTCGATTTCGGCCAGTCCCTCTCCGGCGACCACCGCCCCGTATGGGACAAGATCAAGGAACGCCTGCCCCTGACCTTCTCCATGAACATCGTCTCCCTGCTGCTGACCCTGGCCATCGCCGTGCCCATCGGCGTGACCTCGGCCCGCCGCCAGGGAGGCCTCTTCGACCGGGCGGCCACGGTCTTCGTCTTCATCGGCTTCGCCGTGCCCGGTTTCTGGCTGGCCCTGCTCCTCATGCTCCTTTTCGGCATCCACTGGCCGGTGCTCCCCATCTCGGGCCTGACGTCCATGGATTTCGACGCCCTTTCCCCCCTGGGCAAGGCCGCGGACATCGCCCGCCACCTGGCCCTGCCCATTTTCATCTATACCTTCGGCTCCCTGGCGGGCATGTCCCGGTTCATGCGCGCCTCCATGCTCGAGGTGCTCCGCCAGGACTACATCCTGACGGCCCGGGCCAAGGGCCTCCCCGAATACGTGGTCATCTACAAGCACGCCCTGCGCAACGCCCTGCTCCCGGTCATCACCATCCTCGGGCTTTCGGTGCCGGGCCTCATCGGCGGCTCGGTCATCATCGAGTCCATCTTCGCCCTGCCCGGCCTGGGCCAGCTCTTCTACCAGTCGGTCATGGCCCGGGACTATCCGCTGATCATGGGCAACCTCGTCCTCGGCGCCGTGCTGACCCTGGCCGGCAACCTGCTGGCCGACGCCGGCTACGCCCTGGCCGATCCGCGCATCCGGCAGGGAGGACGCTTTCGTGGCTAGGCGGCTTGGCGACCTGCTGCGGCGGGCCTTGCCGCGCCACGGCATGCTCTGGGCGGGGCTCGTCCTGGTGGGCTCCATCTCCCTGGCCTCGCTGCTGGCCCCGGCGCTTGCTCCCCACGACCCCACGGCCCTGGACGTGAACGCCATCCTTTCCCCGCCAAGCGCCGCGCACCTCCTCGGCACCGACGCCCTGGGCCGCGACGTGCTCGCCCGGATGCTTCACGGCGGCCGGGTGTCGCTGTGGGTCGGCTTCGTGGCCGTCGGCCTCTCGGTGGCCATCGGTCTCGTCCTCGGCCTTTGCGCGGGCTACTTCGGCGGCCTCGTGGACGAAGTCATCATGCGCGGCGTGGACGTGATGCTGTGCTTCCCCTCTTTTTTCCTCATCCTCGCGGTCATCGCCTTCCTCAACCCGTCGCTGACCAACATCATGGTCGTCATCGGGCTGACCTCCTGGATGGGCGTGGCGCGCCTCGTGCGGGCCGAAACCCTGGCCCTGCGCAGCCGCGAATTCGTCCTGGCGGCCCGGGTGTCGGGCATGGGCGCGCCGGGCATCCTTTTTTTCCACATCCTGCCCAACGCCGCCGCCCCGGTCCTGGTCTCGGCCACCCTGGGCGTGGCCGGAGCCATCCTCACCGAATCGTCCCTGAGCTTTCTCGGCCTCGGGGTGCAGCCGCCCATGCCGAGTTGGGGCAACATCCTCATGGAGGGCAAGGAAGTGCTGGAAGTCGCCCCCTGGCTCTCCATCTTCCCGGGCCTCGCCATCCTCCTCACCGTCCTCGGCTACAACCTCATCGGCGAAAGTCTGCGCGACATCCTGGACCCGCGCCTGCGGCAATAGGCGGCACCACCATGATCGAAGTCCTGCGCATCAAGAATCTGGCGCTCATCGACGACCTGGAACTGGAATTCGGCCCGGGCCTCAACGTCCTGACCGGCGAGACCGGCGCGGGCAAGAGCTTCATCGTCTCGGCCGTGAATTTCCTCGCCGGCGAGAAGATGTCCGCCGACCTCGTGCGGGCCGGCCGGGAAAAGGCCGTGGTCGAGGCCCTGTTCGTGGTCGACGGCCGGGATCTGATCCTCAGGCGCGAACTGGCGGCCGGCACGGGCCGCAGCCGCATCAGCGTGGACGATTCCCTGGCCTCGCGCGACACCCTGGCCGCCCTGCGCCCGAAACTTCTGCTCCACGCCTCCCAGCACGGCCAGCAGCGCCTGCTCCATCCCGCCTTCCAGGCGGAACTCCTGGACGGTTTCCTGGCCGACCCAGCCCCCCTTGCCGCGAAAAACCGGCTGCTCCGGGAACTGGCCGGCATCGCCGGCCGGATCCGCGACCTCGACGCCCGGGCGGCCGGCCTCGAGGAAAAACGCCAGTTCCTGGAGTTCCAGCACGCCGAGATCGCCAAGGTGGCCCCGCTCCCCGGCGAGGAGGACGACCTGCTGGCCCGGCGCGCGGCCCTGCTCGAATCGCGCAAGGCGGCCGAGGCCCTGTCCCGGTCCCTGGACTGCATCGAGCGCGAGCCCGGGCTTCTCGACGCCCTGGCCGACCTGCACCGGGAACTCCTCCACGCGGGCGGCATACACGAGGAATTCCTCCCGGATGCCGAAGCCGTGGCCGCCTTCCGCCACCAGATCAAGGATTTGTCCGTCCGGCTGCGCCGCAAGCCCGGCCCGGCCGCCGCGGACGACGCCGAGGCCATCGAGAAGCGGCTTTTCGAATTGGCCCAGTTGCGCCGCAAGCTCAGGAAAAGCCTGGCCGAGATCGTGGACCTCGGCGCCGAGATCCAGGCCAACCTCGATTTCCTCGACGCCTGCGGCCTGGACCGGAAGCGGCTGGCCCGCGAGGAGGCCGAAGGCGTGGCCGAACTCGCCGCCGTCCTCGAGACCCTGGCGGCCGCCCGGCGCGAGGCCGCCGTCCGGCTGGCCGCCGCCCTGGAGGACATCCTGCGCGGCCTGGGCTTTTCCAAGGACGTGCGGGTCATTTTCGAGTTCGAGCCCGCCGAGGCCTACCGTCCCGCCGGCACCGACGCGCCGGCCCTGGTCGAGGAGAAGGCCCGCATCCTCTGGCGCCCCAATCCCGGCCAGCCGCCCCAGCCCCTGGACCGCATCGCCTCGGGCGGCGAGCTGTCGCGGTTCCTGCTGGCCCTCATGTCCCTTTCCGCCGAGCCCGGCGGCCCGACCCTCATTTTCGACGAAATCGACGCCGGCATCGGCGGGCTCACCCTGGCCAGCGTCGGCGCCCACATCAAGAAACTGGCCGCCACCTCCCAGATCCTGCTCATCAGCCACTGGCCGCAGCTGGCCAGTCTGGCCGACCGCCATTTCCAGGTCAAAAAGAGCGTGGAGGACGGCCGGACCGTCACCCGCTGCGGCCGGCTCGAGGGCCCGGCCATCGCGGCCGAACTGGCCCGGATGGCCGGAGGCGGCGCGACCGGGGCCGAGATGGCCCGGCGGTTGCTGGCGGCCGGAGCCTGACATGGCGGCGGAAAACGGCATTGGGCGGACCGGCCCATGATCCAGGCGACCGGACTTTCCCACCGCTTCGGCGCGCGCCCGGTTTTCCGCGACCTGGCCTTGTCCCTGGAAAAGGGCGGCTTCGCCTTCCTGACCGGCCCCTCCGGGTCGGGCAAGACCACGCTCCTGCGCCTGCTGCACGGCAGCCTGCCGCTTCAGGAAGGGCGGGCCGTGGTGGCCGGCCACGACCTGTCCGGGCTCAAGCCGTCGCGCCTTTACCGGCTGCGCCGGGACGTGTCGGTGGTCTTTCAGGATTTCAAGATCCTGCCCGGCCGCACGGTGGCCGAGAACGTGGCCCTGCCGCTGGTCGTGCGCGGCATGCCCGCGGCCCGGCTGGAGCGCCGGCTGCGTTCGGTGCTCATCGCCCTGGGCCTGGAGGGCCTCGCCGACCGGGCATGCGGCGAACTGGCCGGCGGCGAGCAGCAGCGCGTGGCCATCGCCCGGGCCGTGGTGGCCGGCCCGCGCCTGATGCTGGCCGACGAGCCGACCGGCAACCTGGACGCCGGGCTGGCCCTGACCGTCCTCGACATCCTGCGCCAGTTCAGCGCCCACGGCACGGCCGTCCTCATGGCCACCCACAACCAGGAACTGCTCGCCGCCGCCCCGGAGGCCATGGTCATCCGGCTCGGCGGCGCGCCGGCATCGCGGACAGGCGCGAGCGCCGGGGAGGGCGCTCCGTGAGGACGCGCCCGCGCCTCCCCGTCCTCGGGGCCGCCTTGCGCCGGCCCTGGCCCATGGCCGCCACCGTCCTGGCCGTGGCCGTCACCGTCCTTCTCGGCGGCCTCGTCGCCCTGGCCGCCCAGACCCTGGACGCCATCCTCGCAACGGATCAGGGCCGGGTGCGCTTCCAGGTCTACTGGCAATCCGGGGCCGACCCCGGCCTGGTGGCGCGGCAATGGGCCTGGATGCGCGCCCTGCCCGGACTGGTCGAGGCCCGGACCTTCACCCCGGCCCAGGCCCTGGCCGTCATGAACGCGTCGATGGGGGGCGACGCCGTCCCGTCCGCCCCCGACGGGGCCAATCCCCTGCCCCACACCATGCTCCTGTCCTTCGCCCCTCCCGGCGGGGATCCCGGATTCGCCCGCGACATGCGCGACCGTCTGGCCGCCGTCGAGGGCGTGGCCGAGGTGCGCTACGATCCCCTGGCCATGGACCGGGCCCAGGCCCTGGGGAGCCTCGGCCAACGCGTCGCCCTGCCCCTGGCGGCGGCCCTGGCCCTGCTCGTGGGGCTCGTCGTCGGCAACACCGTGCGGCTGTCCCTGTCGCGCCGACGCGAGGAAATGGAGATCCTGCGCCTGATCGGGGCCACGGAATGGTACATCCGCCGTCCCATGATCCGGGGCGCGGCCCTGGCCGGGGCCGCCGGCAGCCTGCTGGCCATGGGCCTCCTGAAGCTTTTGCACGCCGCCCTGGCCGGGACCCTGGCCATCCCCGCCCTGGCCGGGCCCCCGGCCTTCCTGCCGGCCGGGGTGGTCGCCGCCTTCGTCGCCGGCACGGTCCTCGTCGCCGCCCTGGCCGGGCTGGCCGCCGCCATGGAGTCGGACGCCTGATGTCCCGGGGCATCGTCCTGGCGGCCCACGGCTCCAAGCATCCCGGAGCCATGGCCGCCCTCGACGCCTTCCGCGAGCGGGTGGCCGGGGAGCATCCCGGCGTCGCCGTGGCCATCGCCCGCACGGTGGGGCGCAAGCACGGCAGCGCCGCCGCCTTCGGCGGGGCGCGGCGGGTGCCGGACGTGCTCGACGCCATGGCCGCCGCCGGGGTGGTCCAGGTCGCCGTGCAGTCCCTGCACGTGGTGCCGGGCGAGGAATACCACGAGATGCTGGCCGGATTGGGGCGGCACCTGGAAAACGGGGGAGGGGGCCTCTCGATATCGGTCGGGGCGCCGCTTCTGGCGAGCCTCGCCGATGTGGACCGGGTAGCCCGGGCGGTCATCGACAGCCTGCCCGAAGCGCGCGATCCGGCCGAGGCCGTCGTGCTCATGGGGCACGGCGCGCCGCCCCCGGGCGCCGGTTTCTACGAAATTCTGCGGGAACGTCTGGCCCGGCTCGACGGCCTGATCCATTTCGGCACCATGCCCCGGGAGCGCGGCGCGCCGTGCCCGGACATCGGGCGCATTCGCGAAGCGCTTTCCGCCGGCGGAGTCCGCGCGGCCTGGCTGCTTCCCTTTCTCACCGTGGCCGGGGCCCACGCCTGCTCCGATCTGGCCGGGGAAGGCGCCGCGTCCTGGCGCGGCCGGCTGGAGGCGGCCGGCATCCGCTGCCGGGCGCGTCTTCGCGGCCTCGTTGAAACGGAGGCCCTGGCCGCGGTCTGGCGCGAGCACCTGGACAAGGCCCTGGGCCGGCTGGTCCGGCCCGGGGGAGACGGAACCGCGCCGTAGAGACGGCCGCGCGCAACGAGGGCCCCATGGGACTCTCTTCCGGCGGCCAAGGCCCGCGGCCTGTGAAAAGCCGGCCTGTCCGGGCTTGTCGCGATGCGCTGTTCGGGGTATCGGCCTGCCGTGCGGGTTCCCGTGCGGGAGTCCCAACAAAAAGAGGTCAATATGAAAAAGTGTGGCATCATCCGCTGTCAATTGACGGAAGACATGTGTCCGGGCACCACGGATTTCAATATTGCGCGGGAAGGAACGCTGGGGTTCGCGGCAACCGGGCCTGTCGAGATTGTCGGGTTCCTTTCCTGCGGCGGCTGCTCGGGGAAAAAGGCCGTAACCAGGGCGCGGATGCTTGCGGACCGTGGAGCGGAAATCATCGCCCTCGCATCCTGCATGAAGAAAGGAAGTCCGATAGGCTTTCCCTGCCCCCATTTTCAAACGATCAGGGATGCCATGGAAAAGAAATTGGGGCCCTCGATACCTATCGTCGACTGGACGCACTAGCGTGGCGCGCCGTACGGAATACGACGGTATTTTTTAGGAAAAAACGAAGCCGGCTCCGTGTGCGGCGGCATCCCTCGCGGGGGAGCCGGCTTCCCCGGTTTGTGGCCTCCCCGGGCCGGTTGCCCGGCGTTCAGGTCCGGCCGCGGCCGGCCGGAGCCAAACCCCTTGGGATTTGACGCAATGAACCATCCGGCCTTGTCCCCGGCGAACGCGCCGAAAGGGAAGCGAACGATCGTCAAGGCGCTCCAGAACGTCGGAATCGTCTTGGTTTCCCTGTTCGTTTGTCTTGCCGTGCTGGAAATCGCCCTCCGTTTCCTTGCCCCCCAGTATAAATACGCGGCCATGGCCCGGCATGTTCCCAGCAAGACGCGCATTTTTTCCAACCAGCCCAACGCGAGCAAATATTACAAGGCCCCGGATTCCGACCGCTACCACGTGGTGCGCTTCAACTCCCTCGGCATGCGCCAGAACCGCGAGTTCTCCGCGACAAAGCCGGAAGGGGTGCTGCGTTTCTGCTTTCTGGGCGACAGCTATACCGCCAACGTGCGCATGCCGGTGGGCTACAGCTTCTCGGAACCGCTCGACTACCTGCTCAATTCCGGCGCGATCCCGGCCGAGGTCCTCAATTTCGGCGTGGATGGGTATGGCCCGGATCAGGAATACCTCCAACTGGTCGACGACGTTTTGCCTCTGAAGCCGGATGTCGTATTTTACATGTATTGCAGCAATGATATCCGCAATGTGCTCGAGAACGAGCTTTTTGACATCAATGCCTCCGGTGAGCTGGTCTATCGTTCGTACAAGAATTCGGTTTTCAATGATTTGATAAAAAATTTCTATTTGACGTACCTCTTTCTTGATGCGGCGGCAAAGGCTGGCATGCAGAATTTTGACGCGATACTAGGCGTCAATAACGAGATCCTGCACGGCATGCAAAAGAAACTGCTCGAAAATCTTAACACAAATAGATTCAACAATATCGAGACGGACTATATTTTAGGAAAGTATACCCAGGATGTGAAGAAGTCTGAATCCATTTTTTCGCTCCTGCTCCATAAAATGCAAGACGCCTGCGCGGCGTCCGGGGCGAAATTCGTTGTCGTCCTGTTGCCCGGAGACAACCGTACCGTCAAGGCGATGCTCGATGCAAAGGGGTTCGACTCCCTGGATCTGACCGCGACTTTCGACGCGTTCACGGCGCAAACGCATCGGGCGGTCCGGTTCGCCAGCGACGGGCACTGGAACGAAGAGGGGAACAAGGTGGCGGCCCTGGCCCTGTACCGCTGCATCGCGCAACGGCTCGGCCGCCCGGAGGGCGAGGCCGACCGGCGCCTCGGGGACTATTACCGCGCCTTCAACGACGGGCGGGTGAGCGGCGACGGGTTGCGCGACGGAGAGGACTCCCCGGAACGGCGTGAGGCGATCCGGCAAAAATACGGGCTGGAGCCGCCCGGGACGGCGAACCCCGACAAGTGACCGGCCCGCCGGTAAAACGAGGCCCCCCTGGCCCGGTCGTGCCGGCGCCGCATCGTGTCGGGATCCCAAAGGGCGAAGCCCGTTGGCCGCCGGAGGCGTTCCGCCCCCCATCGTGCAATGGTCTCAACGCGGGAGAAACACCATGTATAGCAAGGTCGAAGGCGTCACCATGCTGTTCGTTGTCTGCATGGTGGCCGTGGCCGAGTATTTCAAGGTCAGTGATATCATCTTCCCTGAAATCGCGGCCCTGGCCTTCGGGGCCTGGGTCATGGAGGAGCGCCCCTGGCGCGGGGGGGCCTGGACCATCTGGTTCTCGCCGACCCTGGGCGCCGTAACCGGCGTCCTCATCCTGCGGTTCGTGCCGTACCCCCTTCCGGTCCTGGTCGGCCTGGCGTTCCTTTGCATCCTGGTCCAGCTGAAGCTCTTCCGCTCGGCCATGTCGCCGTCCTTTTCCGCCGCCATCCTGCCCATTCTCACCGGCATCACGAGCTGGACGTATCCGGCGGCCGTCTGTGTCATGGCCGCGGTCATCGCCGGCGCCGGCCTGTATCGCGAACGGAAAAAGGGCGGACCGCGCCGCGCGCCCGTCCCCCGCCCGGCGGTGGCCGGCGGCGGGCATGCCCCATTGGCCCGGGAAATGGCCCATTACGGCAAACTGTTGGTTTTCGTGCTGCTGGTGGCCGTCTTTTCCGTCAGGACGGACTGGCTTTTCGTCATGGCGCCGCCGCTGATCGTGGCCTTTGTCGAGCTGGCCGAGCCGGACGGCGCCTTGCGGCGCAAGTCCATGCCGCGGTTTCTGCTGCTCCTGACGGCGGCCGCCCTGGCCGGGGTGTTCTGGGTGCTGGTCGTGACGCGGGTTTTTTCCGGGCCGCTGTGGCTCGCCGCCGGCCTTGCCGTGGCCACGTGCTTTCTGCTCGTCCGAGCCCTCGGCATCGCGTCGCCGCCGGCCTTCGCCCTGGCCCTTTTGCCGACGATCCTGCCGTCCAAGGCGCTGTATCTCTATCCCGCGCACGTCCTGGTCGGGGGGCTGCTGTTCATCGGGTGCTGTCTGCTCTGGTTCCGGCAGCCCGGCAGGGCCCGGGCCTGAGGCCGCCGCACACGCGCCTCGGGAGGAGGGGGACGCCCCAGGCGGCCAAAGGGCGCCGCCCTTCGGAAATCCGATGAAACCGGGCGCGTTCGCGCGGGGCGGCGTCCCTAGAGGTTCTGCCGCGTCCAGGCCACGATGTCGGTGGCGCTTTTGGCCCCGGAGACGCGGGCGGTTTCGCGGCCGCCCCGGAACAGCACCATGGTCGGCACGCCCTGGATGCGCATGCGGTCGGCCGTTTGCTGCTCGTCCTGGGTGTCGCACTTGGCCAGGATCACCCGGGGGTGGAGCATGGCCGCCGCCTGGTCGAAGGCCGGGGCCATGGCCCGGCAGGGCGCGCACCACGGCGCCCAGAAGTCCACCAGCACCGGCAGGTCGCTTCGGCCGATGAATGTTTCGAAGTTGGCGTCCGTGAGCGTCACGGGATGCGGCTGGAGCACGGGGGCGCGGCACCTGCCGCACACCGGGCCGCTGTCCAGCCTTCCGGTCCGGACGCGGTTGACGGCCAGGCACTTGGGACACACCGCGAGGATGGCATCGGGCATGGCAACCTCCGTAACGCGACGGCGGGCAGCCCCGGGTCAGGGGGCGCCGGCCGGTTCCTCCCGCGTCTCGCCGCCGTTTTCGCTCATGGTGAAATCGACCCGGATCTTGAAAAGGCGGTCCGCGGGCAGATTGAGAATGGACACGCCCGTGGCTTCGGTCAAGGCGGCCAGGGCTTCGCCGATGGCTTCCCGGGACGGGCCGATCATGGTGAACCAGACGTTGATCTGATGGTCGCGCAGGTAGTTGTGGGTGACGCCCGGGTGGGCGTTGACGGCCTGGATGAAGGCGTCGAGCTTTTCGGGGGGCACCGAGGCGGCGCACAGCGTGGATTTGAAGCCGATGCTGGCCGACTGGAAATTGGCGCCGATGCGGCGGATGATGCCCCTGCCCCGCAGCGCCCGCACCCGGGCCAGGGTTTCGGCTTCGGTCAGACCCACCTCGCGGCCGATGGCCTCGTAGGGCCGGGGCGCGATGGGAAAGCCGGTCTGGATGATGTCGAGGATGCGTTTGTCCGTGGCGTCCATGGTCAGCGCGAGTCCTTGGGTTGCGGCGAAGCCTCCCGCTCCACCTTGTTGCGCCCGCCTTCCTTGGCCCGGTACAGGGCCTTGTCGGCGCGCGAGAGGGTTGCCTCGCCCGGTTCGCCGGGAACGTGGGAGGCCACGCCGAAGCTGGCCGTCACCCGGCCGACGGCGGCGAAATCCCTGTCGGCCACGGTCCGGCGCAGCCGTTCGGCCAGTTCCACGGCGGCCTCGAGGCCGACGCCCGGGGCCACCACCACGAATTCCTCGCCGCCGAAGCGGGCCAGACGGTCCACCTGGCGCAGGGTGTTTCCGATGCGCGCGGTCAGTTCCACCAGCACCGCGTCCCCGGCGTCGTGGCCGAACCCGTCGTTTATGGCCTTGAAGTGGTCGATGTCCAGCATGACCAGGGAAAGGGGCGTGCGGTAACGGTCGGACCGGGCGGTTTCGTCGCTCAGGAGATCCTGGAGTTTCCGACGGTTGAAGGTTTTGGTGAGCGGGTCGCGGTTGGCCTGGTCGAGGAGGGCGCGGCGCTCCAGTTCGAGCTCGGTCACGTCGGTGAGGATGAGCAGGCAGCGGTCCCGGCCGGGCAGCGGCGTGACCGCGACCTGGTAGACGTGGGGTCCCTGGTCCGGGCGGTCGGGGTTGACCAGCCGCAGCCGGTGCTCCCGGTCGAGCCGGTCGTCGGGCAGGCGGCTGGCCCAGGCGGCCAGCCCCCCCGGGGGCGGCTCGGCCAGATACCGGTCCAGGTCGCTGCCCCGGGCCTTGAATTCGGTCAGGGAGGACAGCCCCATGAAGCGCAGGAAGGCCCGGTTGACCGTGACCACCTCCCGGCCGTGCAGGATGGCCGAGAGGTGGGGGGCCTCGTCGATGAAGAACCTGACCAGGCCCCAGGCGTCCTCGGCCGAACGGCGGGTGGCCAGATCGCCGGCCACGTCCGCCACGGCCTCGGCCAGGATCGCCGGGTCGACCGGCCGGGCGAAGGTCCGGACCCCCGGCAGGGACACCGCCGACAGCACGGCCAGGAGGTCCTCGGCACCGCCCGTCAGGAAAAGGGGCAGCCGGCGGTCGGTCCGGCGGATGTGCGCGGCCAGGACGCCCCCGCCTCCGGGCAGCCGGGCGGCCACCACGGCCATGTCCGGACGTTCCCGGTCGAAGGCCCGGGCGGCCTCGCCGGCATCCGCCGCCACCTGGAGCTCATAGCGGTCCCCCAGGGTGGCGGTCAGCACGTCCCGGGCCACCGCCTCGGCCTCGGCCAGAAGGATTTTCATGCGCCGTCCGGTCGCCATGGTCGTTCCTT
This sequence comes from uncultured Desulfovibrio sp., assembly GCA_964576235.1. Classification (GTDB taxonomy): domain Bacteria; phylum Desulfobacterota; class Desulfovibrionia; order Desulfovibrionales; family Desulfovibrionaceae; genus Solidesulfovibrio. The sequence continues at coordinate 51,969 of CAZNUQ010000010.1, read as the reverse complement.
TTTTCAAGGGTTCCGCCCGGCGGGCGCCGCCTTGCGGGAGCGTCCCGCAGCGGGGGAATCCGTCCGCCCCCTCGCGGCGCCTCGTTAGCCGGTGTAGGTGGCGTAGTACTTGCCGACGCGGTCGATAAGCTGCAGGTGCCGGTATTCGCCCTTGACCTGGCCGGCCTCGTAGATCCGGTAGGCCTCGGCCACGCATTTCTCGCAGGCCCCGACGGGCGCCTCCACGCCCAGACACAGCGGGTTGCGCGTGGATTCGGTCTCGAATTTGAGGACGC
>CAZNUQ010000010.1:20862-51594 GCA_964576235.1 uncultured Desulfovibrio sp. | reverse complement strand
TCCACGCCCAGACACAGCGGGTTGCGCGTGGATTCGGTCTCGAATTTGAGGACGCCCCGGCAATGGTCGCATACCCGTACCGATTCCATTTGGTATTCCGTGATGGCGTCGGTATCGTAATACAAGGTCTTGCGCCGGGTGTGCCATCCGGCGACGATCTCGCTTTTCGCCGGAGGCTTGGGGTTCCGGGCCAGCCTGGCGATGTCCCGGCAGACCTCCTCGATATAGGCCGTGACCCGGGCCGGCTGGCGCACGGCGGCGGGGTCGAAGTTCGGTTCGCGGACGTGGGCGTAGTCCAGCCCGGCCATGGCGAGCACGATGCCGAGGTTGACGTAGGGCAGGGCCCCCTGGATGGAGTAGCCGCCCTCGAGCACGGCGAGGCGCGCCCCGAGCATGTCGGTCAGCCGGGCGTAGCCCTGGGCCGAGAAGGCCATGTCCGTGATGGGGTCGGAAAAGTGGTTGTCCTGGCCGGCGGAGTTGACGACGAGATCGGGCTTGAAGTCCTCGATGAGCGGCAGGACGACCTCGCGCATGGCGAAGAGGAAGCCCTCGTCCGAGGTGCCGGGCGGCAGGGGCACGTTGACCGTGGCCCCGAGGGCCCCGGGGCCGCCCATCTCGTGGGGGTAGCCGGTGCCGGGGTAGAGGGTGCGGCCGTCCTGGTGCAGCGAGATGAACAGGGTGTCCGGGTCGTGCCAGTAGACGTCCTGGGTGCCGTCGCCGTGATGGCAGTCGGTGTCCACGACGGCCACGCGCAGCGGGCCGAAGTGTTCGCGCAGCCATTCGATCATGACGGCTTCGATGTTGATGTTGCAGAACCCGCGCGAGCCGTGGACCACCTTCATGGCGTGGTGCCCGGGGGGGCGGACCAGGGCGAAGGCCTTGTGGGACTCCTTCTCCAGGACCGCCCGGGCCGACCGGATGGCCCCGCCGGCGGAGATCATGTGGGAGGGCGTGGTCACGGCGGCCACGTCCGGGAAGCAGAAGTGGACGCGGGCGACATCCTCGGCCGTGGCCAGGTCGGGCTTGAGTTCGGTGATGCCGGGGATGTCGAAGACGCCTTCCTCGCGCAGCTGGTCCTGGGTGTAGAGCAGCCGTTCCTGGCGCTCGGGGTGGGTGGGGGAAATGGCCCAGTCGTAGGCCGGGAAAAAGACGATGCCAAGGGGATGCCGGGCCTTCAGCATGGCTGGGACACCGCCTTCTTGTAGGCTTCCAGGACGCCGGGCCGGACCTGGCAGGCCACCCGGATGTTGTGGCCGACCAGGGAGCCGCCCTCGACCATGGCGAACGACGAGAGTTCCACGGTGTCGATATGGGTTTCGTCCCCGTCCGCGCCGATGGACAGGAGGTAGTCCCGCAGCCGGGTGGCGGCCTCGCCCTCGGCGGCGGCCGGGCTGTAGTTGTCGGCCACGTCCCGGGCCACGCCCAGGGACGGGATGGTGAGGCGGCCGGCGGCCGTGTCGGCGAACAGTTCCACCGAAAAGGTCGGCCGGGCCAGGGCCGCGCCGATGGCGTTGGCCACGGCGAAACTCTCGGGCACCACCACCTCCTCGGAGAAGGCGTCCTGGAGCAGGGCGGACACGGCCTGGGCCGGCCCGCCCATGACGTAGACCCGGGAAGGCCGCACCCGCCGGCCTTCGAGGAGTTCGGAAATGGTGTAGACGGGGCGGTCGTTGATCTCCCGGACGAAGGCCGCCACTTCCGAGCGGATCTGGTTGACGGCGTTCAGTATGGCCGCCTCGGCCACCTCCTCGGGCTCGAAGCCGGCCGGCGCGGCCGCGGCGAGGATGCCCCGGTAGGACGCCCTGGGGTCGCCGATGGCGATGACGTTTTGGATGTTCAGGGCGTCGACCAGGGTGGGGACCGGGCCGCCGAGGGCCATGGGCGGCCCGAGCCGGCGCGGCCCGACCTGGACGGCCTCGCGGCTGACGCTGATGGCCGAGTCGCCGCCCACGCCGATGGAGCGGGTGCGCAGGGCCCGCACCAGGGTCGGCCGGGAGGCGATGGCGATGCCCTCGTTTTCGATCAGCGGCGCGCCGGCGGCGAAGACCGCGATGTCGGTGGTGGTGCCGCCGATGTCCAGGATGACCGAATCCTCGGCGATGTCGCACACGGCGATGATGCCCATGACCGAGGCGGCCGGGCCGGAGAGGATGGACTGGACCGGCTGGGACCGGGAGACGGAAAGCGGCATGGTGCCGCCGTCGGCCTTGAGGACGTTGATGATGCCGGGGGGCAGGCCCATCTCCGCCACCGACTGCTCGACGGCGTCGCAAAAGCGGTTGTAGATGCGCCACACGGCGCTGTTGAGGCAGGCCGTGGCGATGCGCCGCCCGAAGCCCGGCCGGCCGGAGAATTCGTGGCCGAGGGACACGTGGTCCGCGCCGGGGGCGAGCAGCCCGCGCAGGGCCAGTTCCTGCTCCGGGTGCCGGGTGGAAAACTTGGTGACCCCGGCGTAGACCCGCACGCCGGCCTTGCGGCAGGCGGCCAGCCCGGCCCGGCCGGCGGCGATGTCCAGGGGAGAGGTTTCGCGGCCCCGGTGGTCGATGGCTCCGGGCAGGACGTGGTAGTGGTCGCCCATGCGGTAGGCCTCGGGGTCGATGCCCGGGCCGCCCGAGACGAAGACGCCGACGGGATCGGCCGTGCCCTCGATGATGGCGTTGGTGGAGAGGGTGGTGGAGAGGTTGAGGCGGGTGACGGCCTGGGGGCCGGCCACGGGCACGATGCCGGCCAGCACCTCGCGGATGGAGGCGAGCAGGTTCTCATGGTTGGTGCGCCGCTTGGAGCAGGCCACGACGCCGCCCGGCCCGATGAGGACCGCGTCCGTGTGGGTGCCGCCGACGTCGATGCCGAGGAGCATAGGCTTTCCTTCTAGCATCAAGGGGCGGCCGCGTCGAGTCGTCGGACGCCCTTGGTTTTTCCTCCCGTCCGGGATAGTCCGGCCGGGAAAAGGACGGTGACCGATGCCGGATCAGCGACGGGCCACGCGCTACGGCCTGGCCACGGTGGCCATGTGGTCGACGGTGGCCTCGGCCTTCAAGCTTTCCCTGGCCTGGATGGATCCGCTCCAGTTGCTTTTTTACGCCAGCCTGGCCTCGTGCCTGGCCCTGGCCGGGGTGCTCTTCCTCCAGGGGCGCCTCGCGGGTCTGGCGGCCCTCACCCGCCGGCAATGGCGGCGGTCCTTTCTCCTCGGGGCCCTCAACCCCTTTCTGTATTACACGATCCTTTTCGCGGCCTACGACCTGCTGCCGGCCCAGGAGGCCCAGCCCCTCAACTACACCTGGGCGGTGACCCTTTCCCTGCTCGCCGTGCCGCTGCTCGGACAAAGGCTTCGCGGCCGCGACCTGGCCGCCATCCTGGTCAGCTACGGCGGGGTGGTGGTCATCGCCACCCGCGGCGACGTGGCGGGGCTGCGCTTCGAGAGCCCGGCCGGGGTGGCCCTGGCCCTGGGGTCCACGGTGGTCTGGTCGCTGTACTGGATCTGGGGCGCCCGGGACGACCGCGAGCCGGTCGCCGGCCTGCTGGCCAATTTCCTGTGCAGCCTGCCCCTGACGCTCCTGGCGGTCCTGTGCTTTTCCGATCCGCTGCCGGGGTCCTGGCGGGGGCTGGCCGGGGCGGCCTACGTGGGCGTCTTCGAGATGGGACTGGCCTTCGTCACCTGGCTTGCGGCCCTGCGCCACGCGGCGAGCGCCGCCCGGGTGGCCAGCCTGGTTTTCCTTTCGCCCTTCCTGTCCCTGGTCCTGATCCATTTCCTGGTCGGCGAGGCCATCCTGCCCTCGACCATGGCCGGGCTGGGGCTCATCCTGGCTGGCTTGTGGATCGGCAGGGGGCGTCGGTAGCCGCGTGGGCCGGGGCGCGGTCGGAAGGGCCGGGGCGGTCCCCCTGGCTCGGGCAGGCCCCGTCCCGGGGGGCGGAGCCGCCGCGGGGGGCGCCGCAGCCCTGGCAGCCGCAGCCGCACGTCGTTTCCTTGCGGAAGAAAAACCGCCGGATCACGTAGCCGAGGGCCAGGGCGACCAGGATGAAAACGATGCAATTTTCCATGCCGTGCTCTCTTTGAAAATGAGTGTCATCATCGAATCAGACAATAATCCCTTTCCAAGTTCGCGCAAGATGTTTTATTGCCATAAAAAACGAAGACCTCGAAACGGGGCCGCCCCGGGGGAAATTCATGGAAAAACACCTTCTCGTGACCGTCAGCGACGAATTCCATACGTCCCAGAGCCTGCGTTTCGTGCACCAGTTTTTCACCCGGCGCGAGGAGCTCAAGCTGACGCTGTTCTACGTCGTGCCCCGGCGGCCGGATTGGCGGCTCGACCCCGTCAACCTGGAGGCCAACCCCGAGGCCCTCGTGCATATCGAGCAAGACAAGGCGGTGCATGGCGTGCCGGCCATGGAAAAGGCCCGGGAATGGCTCCTTTCCATGGGATTTTCCGCCGGCCAGGTGCGGGTGAAGTTTTCCGAGGGCAAGCTCGGCACGGTCAAGGAGATCGTCAAGGAATCCGAGGAAGGGCTTTACGACGCGGCCGTGCTCGGCCGGCGGGGGCTGTCCTGGTTCGAGGAGATGGTGGCGGACAGCGTTTCGCACCGCATCCTCTGGGAGTCCATATCCTTTCCCATCTGGATCTGCCGCAATCCCGAGCGCGACCGCAAAAACGTGCTGGTGTGCGTGGACGGGTCGGAAGAATGCATGCGGGTGGCCGACCACGCGGGCTACATGCTGCGCAACGAGCCGGGGCACGACATCACCTTGCTCCACGTCTGTTCCGACGACCGCTGCGTGCGGGCCGAGGAGATCTTCGGCCGGGCCCTGGAGGAGATCAAGGCCAACGGCATCCCGGAGGAACGGGTCGGCATCAAGGTGCTGACCTCGTCCAACCCGGCCAAGACCATCCTCCACGAAGCCCAGGCCCAACGCTACGCCGCCGTGGCCATCGGCCGCACCAGCCATCGTCCCTCGACCCTCAAGCACATCTTCGCCACCACCAGCCTCAAGATCCTGCGCGGCATCGAGGGCGCGGCCCTGTGGCTGTGCAAGTAGGCCGATAGCGGCGGGGTCCGGGCGGAGCCCGGCGGCTCCGGCACGGCCTCAGCGCAGGTCGAAGGCGACCTTGACGCTCCCGGTGGCGCGTTTGTCGAAGGCGGTGGCGAAGGCGTTGCGCCAGTCGTCCAGGCGGAAGGCGTGGGTGAAAAGCCCCCGGGTCGGGTAGCGGCCCGAGGCGAGCAGGGAAAGGGCCAGGGCGTAGGTGCGCGCGCGCCGGCCGCCATGGCGCGGATCGGGGCCGGTGGCGCAGCCCGAAGAGCCGGTGACGGTCAGCTCCCGGAACCAGAGGCTCGAGATGTCCACGTCTTTCAGGCGGGCCCCGGCGCCGACCATGACGTAGGTGCCGCCGGCGGCCAGGGCGACGATGGCGTCGGCGAAGGTGCGCGAGGAGCCCACGCAGTCGAAGACGGTGTCCACGCCGCCCTCGATGTTGCCGCCGCCGAGGCTGGTCGGCAGATAGCGGGCGCCGATGGCCTCGGCCAGTTCCCGGCGTCCCCGGGCGCGCACGATGGCGTCGGCGCCGCCGGCCTGGGCCAGGGCGGCCTGGGCCGGGTGGCGGGCGGCGACCAGGATGCGGGCGGTGCTGCCCAGGGCGCGCAGGCAGCGCACGACGTGCTGTCCGAGAATGCCCGCGCCGATGACCAGGACGGTGGATTCGCCGGACGGGAAGTGGTCGAGGACGGGTTGCAGGGCCGAGGCCAGGGAGTCGGTCAGCACGGCGTCCTCGTCGGAGAGGCCCTCGGGCACGGCCAGGATGCGCGAGGGATGGGCGGCGGTGCGTTCGGCCATGGCCCCGCCGGCCCGGCTGGTGAAGCCCAGAAACGAGCCCGGCGGCAGGCTGCCGTCGAGGAAGCGCTCGCAGCGGTTGAAGCGGCCTTCCCGGCACGGCCGGCAGGGCGGCAGCCCCCGGACCTCGCAGGGGAGCCCGGGTTCGACCACCACCCTGGCGCCGGCCCTGATGCCGGTGCCCGGGACATCCTCGGCCGCCACGGCCACCATTTCGTGTCCCAGGACGCAGGGCAGGCTGGCGTAGGGTTCGAGCAGCGGCGATTCGAGGCCCTTGAGCAGTCCGAGGTCCGAGCCGCAGATGCCGCACAGCAGGGGAACCAGCGGCGTCCAGCCCCGGGGCGGGTCGAAGGGGATTTCTTCCAGGGCGAGGGGGGCCAGGGACGGGAAGAAGCGCCGGGGCGCGAGCCGCGAGGCGGCGGCGCAGGCCAGGTAACGCGGGACGCTGCGACGGTAGACGAGGGCCTTCATGTGCTTTTTCCTTCGGCGGGCCGGGAGGGAATGGGTTGAAATGACGACGGAAACACGTATAAGGTGACAACCGTTCCCGGCGCTTGCACGCCGTGCGACGTTTGGGCCTTATACCACAAGCGGCCCGTCCTCAAGGGACCGTCAAGGAGACGCACATGCTGATTAAGGATTGGATGAGCAAGTCCCCGGTCACGGCCAGGCCGGCCACCTCCATCATGAAGGCGGCCAAGCTGATGAAGGAGAACGGTTTCGGCCGGTTGCCCGTGGTGGACGACAACGGCGACCTGGTCGGCATCGTCACCGACCGGGACATCAAGGAGGCCTCGCCGTCCAAGGCCACCACCCTGGACATGCACGAACTCTATTACCTGCTTTCCGAAATCAAGGTGGCCGACATCATGACCAAGAAGGTCATCACCGTCGGCCCAGAGGATACCGTGGAAAAAGCGGCTGTCCTCATGCTGCGTCACAACGTCGGCGGCATGCCCGTGGTGGACGCGGCGAACAAGGTCGTCGGCGTCATCACCGACAGCGACATTTTCAAGGTGCTGGTCAACATCACCGGCGTCATGAGCGGCGGTATCCAGTTCGCCTTCGAGCTGCCAAACGTCCCTGGCAGCCTGAAAACCATCCTGGATGCCCTCAAGGCTTACGAAGTGCGGATATTGAGCATTCTGACCAACTACGACGACATCAACAAGCCCGACAAGCGCATGGTCTACATCCGGGTCCAGCCCATCGAGGACGCCCGGGCCAAGGACGTGATCGAGAACCTCAAGGCCAACCACTCCCTGCTCTACTGGGCCAAGGACGACATTTAGGCCCGGTCCCCCCGCGCGTCCCCGCCTTTCCGCCGCAGGCGGAAGGGGGGGGCGCCGTCCCGGTCGCCGGCCGGCGGTTGACGCCGGGCGGATCATGTCTGATCATGAGGAGAGCCGCCGGCACCGCATTCTCGTCCGGACGCGCAAAGGAGTCATGGATGCTTGAGGAACGTTTCTGCCCCCATTGCGGGGCAAAGCTCGAAACCTGGATCGGCCCCCCGGAATCCGGTTGGGGCGAGATCCTGGTGTGCAACAACAACGAGTGCCCGTTTTTTCGGGAATCGAACACGACCATCGCGAACAAGGACGAGGACAACAGCCTCGGCTGCCGGTACGCCGAGGACCCCGACAACGGCTACTCGCCGTTCAACCTGCTCGCCTGGTACAAGTTCTAGGGGCCTGTCACGGATCAGGCCGCGCAGCCGTGGCGGGCGCCTTTTGCCCTTGCCGGGGGCGGCGGGTTTTCGTTAGGATAAACGACGCTTCCCGCCCCCCGCCCCCGGCGGTACGCCGGCGGACGCCCCCCCGGGCGGACAACACGAACCAGCGCCGAACATGAGTCGCATAGCCATCACCAAGAATCAGGGCGTCCTTTGGGCCAGGATCGACGCCGAATTGCGCGTGCCGCTGGCCATCGAGCTGGAGGCCGCCGTCCTGGAGGCGACCAATCTCGGGCGCTATCCCGTCACCGTGCTGGACCTGTCCCGCGTCCCCGCCGTGGACAGCGGCGGCGTCGGCGCCCTGGTGCGCTTGCAGACCGCCCTGGCCACCAAGGGCCGGCGGCTCATCCTGGCCAATCCCCAGCCCGCCGTGGCCGACGAGCTGCGGCTGCGCGACCTGCACGCCTTCTTCCAGCTTTCCCGCGACATCCATCCGGACATGGACCAGGAGGAACTGCTCCTGGCCGGCGACCTCTGAACCGCCCGGAAGGCCATGCCGGGACCGGCCCGGACGCGGCGCGCCCCCGGCCGGGCATCCCCGCATTGACGCGGCCTGGGCCTTGTGAAAATATCGACCTGCCAACGCGCGTGGGAGCGCGGCCAAACTTCCGCCCCGAGGATTCCCCATGAACTGGCCCCACAAGGATCTTCTCGACGTGTCGCACCTGTCCCGGGAAGACGTGGACGTGGTCATGCGCACCGCGGCGTCCTTCCGGGAGATCAACAGCCGCCCCGTCAAGAAGGTTCCGACGCTCAAGGGCAAAAGCGTCGTCCTTTTTTTCGCCGAGCCGAGCACCCGCACCAAGACATCCTTCGACATCGCCGGCAAGCGCCTGTCCGCCGATACCTTCGGCCTGACCAAGACCGGCAGCTCCCTGCAAAAGGGGGAAACCCTCAAGGACACCGTGCTGACGCTCGAGGCCATGAACCCCGACGCCATCGTGATCCGGCACTCGGCCTCGGGCGCGGCGGCCTTCGTGGCCGAGCGCGTCTCCTGCGCCGTCATCAACGCCGGCGACGGCTGGCACGCCCATCCCACCCAGGCCCTGCTCGACCTCTTCACCCTGCAGGATGCCTGGGGCAGCCTGGCCGGCAAGACCGTGCTCATTCTGGGCGACGTGGCCCACAGCCGGGTGGCCCGCTCCAACTGCCGGCTCCTGCCCATGCTCGGGGCCAGGGTGCGCGTCTGCGCGCCGAGGACCCTTCTGCCCCGGGACGCCGAGGCCCTGGGCTCCGAGGTCTTCCATCAGCTGGAACCGGCCCTGGAAGGCGTCGACGCGGTCATGTGCCTGCGGCTGCAGCTCGAGCGCCAGGAGGCCGGACTGCTCCCGGACCTGCGCGAATACGCCCGCCGCTTCTGTCTGACCTCCCCGCGGCTGTCCCGGGCCGCCCCCGGGGTCAAGGTGCTCCATCCCGGCCCCATCAACCGGGGCGTGGAGATCGCCTCGGAGCTGGCCGACGCCGGAAACTCCCTCGTCCTCGACCAGGTGGCCGCGGGCGTGGCCGTGCGCATGGCCGTTTTGTACCTGCACATCACCCGCAAGGAAAAAGGGGAAAAACCGTGACGGCCCCCGATCTCGCGGTCCGAAACGTCCGCGTCCCAGGGCGCGACGGCGCCTGGGACCTCCTTTGCGCCGCGGGCCGGGTCCTGGAACTCGTTGCCCACGACCCCGCCGCCGCCCACCCGCAGGCCCGCGTCGTGGAGGGCCGGGGGCTGCTGCTCCTGCCGGCCCTGACCGACGCCCACACCCACCTGCGCGAACCCGGCCAGGAATGGAAGGAAGACATCGCCTCGGGCCTGGCCGCCGCCGCGGCGGGCGGATTCGCCAACATCATGTGCATGGCCAACACCGACCCGGTCAACGACAACGCCGCCGTCACCCGGCTGATGTCGCGCCGGGCCGCCGAGTCCTGGCCGGACGGCCCCCGGCTGTTCCCGGTGGGCGCCCTCACCGTGGGCCTTCGCGGCCGGGAGCTGGCCCCCATGGGCGAGTTGCGCGAGGCCGGCTGCGTGGCCTTCTCCAACGACGGGGAGCCCGTGGCCGACACCGAGATTTTCCGCCGGGCCCTGGAGTACGCCGCCGATCTGGCCCCGGTCATCGACCACTGCGAGGATCCGTTCATGGCCAAGGGCTCGGGCGCCAACGAAGGGGCCATGAGCGCCAGGCTGGGCCTTCGCGGCCAGCCCGACGCGGCCGAGGCGATCCAGGTGGCCCGGGACATCCTGCTCGCGGAATACCTGGGCGTGCCCGTGCATCTGGCCCACGTCAGCTGCCGCCGGGCCGTGGAGCTCATCGCCGCGGCGAAACGGCGCGGGGCCCGCGTCACGGCCGAAACCTGCCCGCATTACCTGCTGATGACCGACGCGGCGCTTCTGGGCTACGACACCATGGCCAAGGTCAACCCGCCGCTGCGCACCGACGACGACCGGCTGGCCCTGGTCCAGGCCCTGCGCGAGGGCGTCATCGACATCCTGGCCACGGACCACGCCCCCCACGCCGCCCACGAGAAGGAAACCCCCTTCGAGGACGCCAAAAACGGCATCTCCGGCCTCGACACCGCCCTGTCGAGCCTTTGGGAGCTGGTGCGCCAGGGCAGGCTCTCGCCCGAGGACATCGCCAGGCGTTTCGCCTGGCGGCCGGCCGAAATTTTCGGGCTTCCCGCCAACCGCCTGACCCGTGGCGATCCGGCCGACTTCGTGCTGTTCGACCCCGAGGAATCCTGGATCGTCACCGCCGAGGCCCTGCGTTCCAGGGGCAAGAACACGCCGCTTCTGGGCCAGCCGCTCACCGGCCGGGTCGTCCTGACCGCCGTCGGGGGCGTCGTGGTCCACCGCCTGGAACGCCAGCCCGGGGCCGCCCGGACCGACTAACGCCAAAACCCGGCTGCCAAACGCCGTATTCGGAGGTTTCACCCCATGGCGCAACCCTTCAAGGACGCCACCGCCATTTGCAAGACCATCATGCGCAACGGCTATGACGCCTACGTCGTCAACGCCGCGCTCCAGGAGAAGGCCCTCGAGCCGGAATCCCCGGAACTCGACCTGGCCACCGACGCCCCCCTGGCCGAATTGCAAAAGCTCTTCCCGGACACCGAAGCCTTCGAGGAGAACGGCGCCTATGCCCGCACCCGGCACGGCGACACGCTGTTCTATTTCTATCCGGCCGACACCGCCGACGCCTCCCACCCCGAGGAGTCCGTGGCCCGGCTGACCGCGAGGCTGATCTCCCGGCTGGACGGCCGCGACATCCTGCCCCTGCACCTGGCCTCCCCCTATCTGCCCCACCAGCCTGAGGAGCACGACGGCTTCGCCGACCTTTCCGGCGGCGAGGTGCGGCTGGTCGGCATGCCCGACGAGTCCATCCGCCAGAACTACCTGCGGGCCGTGCGGGCCCTGCGGTTCTCCGCGAACTACAACATGCCCGTCGAGGCCAACACCCTGATGGCCATCCTGCGCGCCTCCCGCCGCATCCTCGATTACGTCTCGGTCAAGGACATCATGGACGAGTGGCGCAAGGTCGAGGCCGAAAACATGGCCACCTTCGTGGAGCTCCTCTACGACACCATGATCCTGCACTGGTTCCTGCCCGAGGTGGCCACCCTCGCCCGCATCCGGCAGCACACCGAGGAGGGGGTCGAATACACGCTCTTCGAGCAGACCCTGGCCGTCATGCGCCACTATCCCGAGGAACTGCCCTACGACTGGTACGGCACCCTGGCCTGCCTCTTCCACGACGTGGGCAAGCTCCATACCGCCGAGTACGCCGGCGGCGAGCTGCGGTTTTTCCAGCATCACCAGGTCGGGGCCAAGGTCACCCGCAAGATCCTGTCCCGCCTGGGATTCCCGCCGGACGAGATCGACCTCGTGTGCAACCTCGTGCGCGGCCACATGCGCTTCCACTTCATGCTCACCGACAAGGGCATCCGCCGCTTCAAGGCCCTGGATCAGTACCCGCGCCTGATCGAGATGGCCCGGGCCGACATCAAGGCCGTCAACGGCACCTACAAGGAATTCAACCACAACATGAAGATGCTCGAGCGCACCGACACGCCCGAGGAAATGCTCGAGCCGCTTTTGAACGGCGCCCGGATCATGCAGCTGCTCGACCTCAAGCCCGGCCCGGCCGTCGGCCTCATCCGCGACGCCCTGCTCAAGGCCCAGATCGCCGGCGACGTCACCAGCCTGCCCGAGGCCGAGGGTTTCGTGCGGACCTACTGGGACAAGCAGGGGCTGCACTAGGGGACGTTCCCGCCGGGGGGGCGTCGCCCCCCCGGCCTCCCGCGCCCGGGGCCACGGGGACCCGGGGGGATGATCCCCTCCGGGCGCCGGCGGCCGCTTCAGGCCGGAGCCATCCTCACGCCGGACCATATGATAAATCTGATCGATCTGACATTCCACGAACTCGAGTCCCTGGTCGTTTCCCTTGGCGAACCGCCGTACCGGGCGCGCCAGGTGTGGCAGTGGCTGTGGCAGAAGGGCTGCCGGGACATCGCCGCCATGACCGACGTGTCCAAGGCGTTGCGGGCGCGGCTGGCCGAGGTGGCGGCCATCGCCTGGCCGAAGGTGGCCCGGGTCCGGGAGAGCGCCGACGGGACGGTGAAGTTCCTGTTGGAGCTCGCCGACGGCGAGGCGGTGGAGTGCGTGCTGATCCCTGAACAGGATCATTACACGGCCTGTCTTTCCACCCAGGTCGGCTGCGCCATGGGATGCGCGTTTTGCGCCACGGGCATGCTCGGGTTCCGCCGCAACATGACGGCCGGCGAGATGCTCGGCCAGGTGCTGGTGGCCCGGCAGAGCCTCCTCGACCGGGGCATCGCGCTTATGCTGCGGAATCTGGTCTTCATGGGCATGGGCGAGCCGCTGCTCAATTACGAGAATCTCGTGGCCGCCCTGGAGGCCCTGCATCATCCCCAGGGGTTCGATTTCTCCAGCCGGCGCATCACGGTGTCCACGGCCGGCGTGGCCCGGCACCTGCCCGACCTCGGAAGGGCGGGGCTGTGTTCGCTGGCGGTGTCGCTGCACGCCCCCACCCAGGAGATGCGGGAAAAGATCATGCCCGGCGCGGCGAAGCTTCCGTTGCCCGAGCTGATGGAGCTCTTGCGGCACTATCCCCTCAAGCCCCGGGAACGGCTGACCTTCGAATACCTGATGCTGGACGGGGTCAACGACTCTCTCGCCGACGCGCGGGAACTGGTGCGGTTGTTGTCGCGGGTGAAGGCCAAGGTGAACCTCATCGCCTTCAACGCCACGCCGGGGCTGCCCTATCGGCCGTCCAGCCCGGAGCGGATATTCGCCTTCCAGGAGGCGCTCAAGGCCAGGGGGCTGACGACGACGCTGCGCAAGAGCAAGGGCGCGGACATCGCGGCGGCCTGCGGGCAACTTCGGGCCGAGTGCGGGGAACGGACGGACTGACCGGCGGGCCCCGGCCGCCGGGCCATGTTAGGCCTTGTGCCCGGCACGGGCATTCTATACAAAAACGTTCCCCCCATCGCTCCGGAAAAGGAACCTTTCGATGAAACGACCCGATTTCGCGAAGTGCGGCGGTCTCGTCCCCGCCATCGCCCAGGAGGCAGGCACCGGCGAGGTGCTCATGCTCGCCTACATGAACGAGGAAGCCTACGACAAAACCCTGCAAACGGGCGAGGTCCATTATTTCAGCCGCAGCCGCCAGAAGATCTGGCACAAGGGCGGCACCTCCGGCCATGTCCAGAAGGTCAGGTCCGTCCGCCTGGACTGCGACGCGGACACCATCCTCGTCCTTGTCGAACAGATCGGCGGCGCGGCCTGCCACGAGGGCTACAAGTCCTGCTTTTTCACCGAAATCACCGGCGGCGGCGAACGCGTCTGTTCGCCCAAGGTTTTCGATCCCAAGGAGGTCTATAAATAATGGCCGGCAACAACGTGCTCAAACTCGGCATTCCCAAGGGCTCCCTCCAGGACGCCACCATCGCGCTGTTCGAGAAATCCGGATGGAAGATCCGGATGCATCACCGCAACTATTTCCCGGAGATCAACGACCCGGAGATCAGCTGCTCCATGTGCCGCGCCCAGGAGATGTCCCGCTACGTCGAATCCGGCACGCTCGACTGCGGCTTGACCGGCAAGGACTGGATCCTCGAGAACGAATCCGACGTGGTCCTCGTCTCCGACCTCGTCTATTCCAAGGTGAGCAACCGGCCGGCCCGCTGGGTCCTGGCCGTGGCCGCCGATTCCCCCTACAAGCGGCCCGAGGACCTGGCCGGGAAAAAGATCGCCACCGAGCTCGTCAATTTCACCAAAAAGTATTTCGCCGGCGCGGGCGTGCCCGTGGAGGTCGAATTTTCCTGGGGCGCCACCGAGGCCAAGGTGGTCGAGGGCCTGGCCGACGCCATCGTGGAGGTGACCGAGACGGGCACCACCATCAAGGCCCATGGCCTGCGCATCATCTCCGAGCTGCTTCTGACCAACACCCAGCTCATCGCCAACAGGCAGGCCTGGGAGGATCCGTTCAAGCGCCGCAAGATCGAGGTGCTCAACATGCTCCTGCAGGGGGCGCTGTGCGCCGAGGGCCTGGTCGGCCTCAAGATGAACGTGCCCGAGGAGAAGATGCCCGCCATCATGGCCCTGCTTCCGAGCCTGACCTCCCCGACCGTGGCCAACCTCTACAACAAGGACTGGCTGTCCGTGGAAATCGTGGTGACCGCCGGCACGGTGCGCGACCTCATCCCCAAGCTCCACGACCTGGGCGCCGAGGGCATCATCGAGTACGCCCTCAACAAGGTCATCTAGGGCCGCAAGGCCGTCGTTTAGATGACGACAGGGCCGGGGGCGGACCGCTCCCGGCCTTTTTTTACGTCCGGCGGCGTTCCTGAGGGGGCCGCCGCGGCCTCCGGGCATGTTTTCCCGCGCGGCGACGATTTCCGTTGTCCCGGGGACCGTGCCTGGGCTATCCTCGGCGGCATGCAGCCAAAAAAGGAGGCGGCCACCATGATCGACAGGATTACCGAGTACCTCGGCGCCGAGGCCGAGTCGCTTCTCGCCCACGCGTGCGCGACCATTCCCAAGGAAGCCCTTTCCCTGCCCGGCCCGGATTATCTGGACGCGGTCTTCGCCCTGTCCGACCGGCCGGTGCCGGTCGTCCGGGCCATGGCCACGCTGCTCGGCCACGGGCGCCTGGGCGGCACGGGCTACATGTCGATCCTGCCCGTGGACCAGGGCATCGAGCACTCGGCCGGGGCGTCCTTCGCGCCCAATCCGGCCTACTTCGATCCGGAAAACATCGTGAGACTGGCCATCGAGGCCGGTTGCAACGCCGTGGCCTCGACCCTCGGGGTTCTCGGCTCCGTGGCCCGCAAGTACGCCCACAAGATTCCGTTCCTGCTGAAGATCAACCACAACGAGCTGTTGTCCCTGCCCCCGGTCCACGACCAGACGCTTTTCGCCTCGGTGGAGCAGGCCTTCGACATGGGCGCGGTGGCTGTCGGGGCCACGGTCTACTTCGGTTCCCCCGAATGCCGCCGCCAGATCCAGGAAATCTCGGAGGCCTTCGCCCGGGCCCACGAGCTGGGCATGGCCTGCGTGCTGTGGGCCTACCTGCGCAACCCCGCCTACGTGAAAGGCTCCGTGGACTACCATACCGCCGCCGACCTGACCGGCCAGGCCAACCATCTGGCCGCGACCATCGGCGCGGACGTGGTCAAGCAGAAGCTGGCGACCAACAACGGCGGCTATACCGCCGTGGGCTTCGGCAAGACCGACAAGCGGGTCTATTCGGAACTGACCACCGACCATCCCATCGACCTCGCCCGCTACCAGGTGGCCAACTGCTACATGGGGCGCATCGGGCTGATCAATTCCGGCGGGGCCTCGGGGGCGGCGGACTTCCCCGAGGCGGTGCGGACCGCGGTCATCAACAAGCGGGCCGGCGGCATGGGGCTCATTTCCGGGCGCAAGGCCTTCCAGCGTCCCATGGCCGAAGGCGTGAAGCTCCTCAACGCCATCCAGGATGTCTATTTGTGTCCGGACGTGACCATTGCCTGACGCGGCCCCGGGCCGCTTCCCCTCCGGTGCCGGGTGGCTGGGCGCCGGCGGGGAGGGCGGTCCGGGAAGCCCCCACCGCCGGCTGCCTGTAACCGCCCCCCCTTTCCGTGCGACCGAACGCGAAACAGACGGCGCGCGTCGTTCCCATCACAGCGGGAGGTCGTGATTTTATGAAGAAGGTGATTTACGGAGTGCTCACCCTGGCGATCCTGGTCGGCTCCGCCTTTGCCGTGGCCGCCGGCCCCGGTCCCGGCGGACCGGGAGGGCCCGGCGCGGAAGGTGTGCTGCGCAGGCTGCTGTCTCTTGATCTGACCGCCGCGCAGAAGCACGACGTGGCCGTGATCCTCAAAAGGCATCGTGCCGCCTTCGAGACCGGCGCCTCGGCCGTGCGCGGGGGCGTCGACGCCCTGCGCGACACCATGCGGGCCACCCCCGGCGACGAGCAGCTCGTGCGGCAGGCCAGCCGGAAGGTTTCGGCGGCGATCGAGGAAATGACGGTGCTCCGGGGCAAGGTCGAGGCCGAGGTCCTGGCCGTGCTGACGCCGGAGCAACGCAAGCTGTGGGCGGAGCGGGACACACTGCCCCCGCCCCATGTCAGGGAGCGTTTCCATGCCGGCCGCGAGCTGGTCAATGACTGGATCGATTCCCACGCCGGCGCGGACAACTGAGCGTCGGAGGGGTATGGCCGAGGCCGTGGTGGACATGGAGGATGCCCGGGTCCTCAGGGCGATCCGGGCTGGCGACGTGGACGCCTATGCCGTGCTCATGGCCAAGTACCAGGGGCGCGTGTCCGGGATCGTCTCCGGGCACGCCCCCCGGGACCATGTGGACGAACTCACCCACGAGGTGTTCGTGCGGGCCTACCGGTCCCTGGGCGGCTACCGGGGGGAGAGTCCGTTCGGACACTGGCTGGCCAAGGTGGCGGTCCGCACCTGCCATGATTACTGGCGGACCGAATATCGCCGCCGCGAGCGGCCCGAAAGCGATCTTTCCGACGAATGCCGGGCCTTCGCCGAGGAGGTCGCCGCCCGGGAAACCGGCGAGGCGGCCGAAGAGTCCGCGTCGCGGCGCGAGGCCCGGGAGCTTTTGGCCTGGGCCCTGGACAGGCTCTCGGCCACGGACCGCATGGTCGTGACGTTGACCCACCTGGAGGAGCGTCCGGTGGCCGAGGCGGCCGAACTGCTCGGCATAAGCGTCCCCAATGTCAAGGTGCGGGCCTTTCGGGCCAGGAAAAAGCTTCGTGAGTTGCTTGGCGATGCCCTCGGCGGCGCGTAAGGAGGATTTCATGGACGGAAACGAAACACGGCGCATCGAACGCCTGGAGGCTGTGCTGCGCGCGGCCCATGCCGCGCGTCCCGCGCCGGCCTCGGCTCCCGGCATGGTCCGCTCGGTGCTTTTCACGATCAAGGCCGCGCCAAAGGCCGCTTCCGCCAACGGCGTGCTGTGGCGGATGGCCGCTGGCGCCGGGGTGCTGGCCGCGGCCACGGTGTTGTTCGCCCTGACCTTCGGCTCGGGACTGGAGGAGGAGCTGGGGCGGTTTCTCTTCTACGATCCCAACGGCCAGGCGCTGGTCTCGCTGCTCGGCGTGTAGGGTGACGGCATGAACCCCACGGTGACCAAGATTCTGGCCGGCCTCGTCATTTTCGTCTCCGGATTGGTGGCGGGCTATTTCGGGGCGCGCCATCTGGGCGACCGGGGCCATCTGGCCCTGCTGCGCGGCGACGGGCACCGCTTCGTGGACATGGCCATGCGCCGCTTGTCGGGCGAGTTGGACCTGAGCGACGAGCAACGGGAGAAGCTGCGGCCGATCGTCACGGAAACGGCCGGGAAGCTGGCGGCGTTGCGTCGGGAACAGGAACCCCGCATCCAGGCCATCATCGACGCCAGCATCGAGTCCACCAAATCCGTGTTGACGCCAGAGCAGTTCAAGAAATTCGAGGAGATCCAGGAGCGGCTCAAGAAACGGCGCCAGGCCTTTGACCGCTTCGGCCCGCCGCCCCCCCCGCCTCCGGGCCAGGATGGTTTCCCGCCGCCTCCGCCTCCGGAATTCGGCCACATCCCCGGCCTCGATCCGCCTCCTCCTCCCGGCTGGCCCCCCCCGCCGGACAGGGAGCCCCCGGCCGCGCCGCGCTAGATCGTGGGCGGCCGGGAGGGGCCCCTTTCACGGCGCGGGAAGGAACGCTGCCTTTCCCGTTCCCCTTGCCCGGGACATTCGGCTATGCTGGCGGCATTCCCGGCGGACCGGTCTTGCGATCCCCAGGTTCGCCGCAACCCCCAACGGCGCGCGCCCCCTTCCCCAAAGCGGCCGCGCCAAGGAGGAGCGCCATGCCGACCATCCGCATCGCGACCTATTCCCGCCGCGACGTCATGCGTCTGACCGCAGGAGCGGGGCTCATGCTCCTGGCCGGCGGGCTTGCGCGGCCGAACCCGGCCCGGGCGGGCGGGCCTTTCGCCGTCCCGCCGCTGCCCTATGCCGAAAACGCCCTGGAGCCCGTCATTTCGGTCCGTACGGTTTCCTTTCACTACGGCAGGCACACGGCGGCGTATTTCGACAATGCCAACAAACTTGCGGCCGAAACGCCGCTGGCCGGAGAGCCCCTGGAGAAGGTCTTCCTGGAGGCGGCCAGGGATCCCAAGCTGGCGGGCCTTTTCAACAACGCGGCGCAGGCCTGGAATCACGCCTTTTACTGGCAGGGACTCAAGCCCGGTGGCGGCGGCGAACCGACCGGCCGGCTGGCCCGGGCCATCGAGAAATCCTTCGGCGGGTTCGAGGCCTGCCGGAAGGCCCTGGCCGAGGCGGCCGTGACGCAGTTCGGCAGCGGCTGGGCCTGGCTCGTGGCCGACGGCACCGGGACGCTGCGGGTGATCAAGACCGGCAATGCCGGAAATCCCACGCAGGAAGGCCTGACCCCGCTTTGGGTCATCGATGTCTGGGAACACGCCTACTACCTGGATTACCAGAACAGGCGCGCCGATTACGTGGCGGGTGTGCTGGAGAAACTGGTGAACTGGGATTTCGTGTCCGGCAATCTGGGCTGACGGCTGACGCCGAACCGGCAACGGGCGCCGGAGCCCCGGCCGGGACGGCGGAACGTCAACTCCGGGAATGCGGCGCGGGCGACGGCGAGGCTGGCGTCCGCGCTCCTGACGTGGCCAGCCGGACGACGTTGCCGAGGGTGACCTTGCCCTCGCCGAGGACCAGGGCGGCGGCGTCGCCGCTCGAGCAGCGCACCACCGAGGCCGTGGCCACGGGCAGGCCCGATTCGTCACTGACGGTGATGGTGGCGCCGGTGGAGAAACCATGCTCCGTTCCGAGGCCGAAGGAAATGAGCAGCCCGTCCGGAGTCTTTTTGGTCATGTAGACCACGGCCTTGCCCTGTCGCGCCCAAAGCGACTCCAGGCGGCGGGAGGCCAGGAAGACGAGCAGGCCGACCAGGGCCGCGGCAACGGCGCAGCCGGCGGCGATGAGCAGCGGAGAGATGCCGGCCAGGCGGACGATGGTGGAGTTGGACGCGGCCTTCAGGGCGTCCTGGTCGGGGAAGATGCGGATGGTGAAGGTCTGGACCGGGCCGGGGGTTTCGCCCGGTGCGCGCAGGGAAACCGTGGCCGTGCCGGGCGCGATGCCTGGATCCGCGCGGAGGGTGCCCTGCCACATGCGGTTGCCCATCCAGAAGCCCTGGGTCTGCGTGGTGATGTCCAGGACGAGACCGGTATGGTTGATGGCCACGAGCATGGACGCGGCGTCGGGCGCGTCCGGGGGCAGGGGGCCGGAGAGGTTCTCGGTGCCGCCGGGGACGAGGGAGAAGGTGGTGGGACCGGTGCGCATGCTGTCGACGAAGCTGTCGGCCAGGGCCAGGGCGGCGCACAGACAGAACGCCGCGGCCAGCCACCCGAGCGCTTCGCGCAGGCGTTGCAACCGGCGTTCGGTCATGCGCCGGCCCCGTCGTCGGCGCGGTCGCGCAAACGTCTGATGGCGAAAATGCCGGCGGCCACGGTGGGGATGAGCATGGAGAAAAACGCCTTCATGAATACCGGGGTGAATTGGTCGGGGTTTTTCGAAGCCATGTAAACGGAAAGTGTCACTTCGGCAAGCATGGCCACGTCCAGGCAGATGACGGCCAGACGCTGGCGGGTGTTGAGCCTCGGGGCCGGCGTGGCGGATCGGTCGAAGAGCATGGCGTTCTCCCTTTGTTTTTCAAGGGCCGCCCCGGCCCGCGCGAACGGACCGGGACGGCTTGGGCGGGGGTGCGTGGGCTATTTCTTGAAGATGTTGGTCTTGCTGACGTTCATCAGGCGCAGGGCCTTGCCGTCTTCCTTGTAGTAGACGCGGACTTCGTCGCCGGCGTCCCAGGCCGCGGCCGGCAGCCCCAGGTATTCATCCGGCGGGATGAAGGAGACCAGCAGCTTCTGGCGGCCGGAGTAGATCGTCACGATCTTCTTGTCCTTGTCCACGGTCGGGAACTGCTTGGCGGCGCCCGTGGCCGTGTCGAAGACCAGCGGATGCTTGGCGTCGATGCCTTCCTGCTTGTCCACGATCTGGATGTTCAGGGTCTCGAAGCTCTGCTTTTTGGGATCGAACAGGATGACCTGGCTCTTTTCGGCATCGATCTTCATGCGCAGGCCGGCCTTGGGCATGGCCCCCATTTCCGCCGGGTCGGTCGGGAACGAATAGGTCAGGGGCGGCAGATACGTGTAATCGGGTTTCTGGGAGTCGTTGGCCTTGTCCCTGATGAAGGTGACGGTCTTTTTCTCCTTGTCCACGGCCACGGCGCGGCCCTGGTCGACTTTTCCGTAATCCACGCAGCCGGCCAGCAGCATGACGGGCAGGGCGGCCAGCAAGAGGTTCTTGAGCATGGTTCGCATGGCGTTCTCCTTTCGCGTTGGCGTGTGAGCTGTCCTAGGCGGCCTTGGCCTTCTTCATGGCGATTTCGTGCTTGGCGCCCTGGACCATCTTCACGGTGATGTAGAGAGCCAGTGCGGAAACCAGGCCGAGGATCATGTAGGTGGCGATGATGTCGCAAATGACGCTCACCGACGGGACGTACACGGGCAGCAGCTTCAGGAAGACCGAGAGGCCGCAGCCGATGACGGCCAGGCCGAAGGCGATGCGGATGCCGTAGCCCTTGATGTACTTGGTGGCCACGGCGCCGATCTGGGCGCCCACGGCCGCGCCGATGAGCATGATGATGGCGGCGACGAGTTCCGTGCGGCCCTTGAAGGTGTAGGAGGCGGCGCCGTAGAGGCCGGAGATCATGACCTCGAAGAGGTCGGTGCCGACGGCCACGTGGGTCGGGCAGCCGACGAGGTAGATCAGGGAGGGCATGCGGATGAGGCCGCCGCCGATGCCCAGGATGCCGGCCATCCAGCCGGTGAAGAAGCTGACCGCGATGGGCAGCCAGGCGGAGCAGTGGATGCCGGCCACGTCCAGATTGACCATGGGCGGGATCTTGATCTTGTGCAGGGTCTTGTGCCACTCGAGGCCGGTGGCCAGCTTGTCCACTTCCTTGCCGGCGGCGATGGCGGCCCGTTCCTTGGCCTTGCGCTTGGCCACGTCGGTGAAGACCATCCAGGTGATGAAGGCCAGCAGCAGGAGGTAGATCCAGCGCACGACCATGTCGACCTTGCCGATGCGCTCGAGCCACATGATCATCTGGGCGCCGACCTCGAAGCCGACGACCGTGCCGAAGAGCATGATGAAGCCCAGTTTGTAGTCGACGTTGCCGAACTTGCCGTGCCGCATGGTGGAAATCAGGGATTTGCCGGCCATGTGGGCGATGTCGGTGCCGATGGCGAAGGCCATGGGGAAACCGAGGATGTTGAGGCCGGGGGTGACCATCCAGGCGCCGCCCATGCCGAAGAAGCCGCCGATGACGCCGACGCCGATGCCGAGGATGATGAGGCCGGGCCAGAAGATTTTAACGCCCGCGATGGGCATGAGGATATAGAGCCAGTCCATTTGGTGCTCCTTGTCGCTTGGACGTTGTTTTTAATGCTCCGCCAGGTCGCGGGACTTGAGGTCGATGCCGACGCAGTGCATGACGATGTCGGCCAGCACGCCGAAGATCATGCCGATAACCGGGATGAGGATGACGGTCAGGATGGTGAAGTAGAGGTGCGACTCGTTGTAGAGGTTGGCCCACCAGGCCATGATGCCCGAAAGTTTGCGGGTGTCGGCCACCATGACGATGGGAGCGCCGCCGCCGCCGGCGGCGAAGGCCATGGCCGGGGCCAGGAGCAGGAGCGTCGTGATTCCCGCCAGAAGCGCCTTGCATTTCGTGAGCATGATTCCCCCCTTGAGAGTTAGCGGATGACGAGCACCGAGCAGGGTGCGTAGGTCACGACCCGGCCGGCCACGCTGCCGATGAGGAAGCGGCCGATGCCTTTTTTCCCCACGTGCCCCATGACGATGAGGTCGAATCCCTTGGACTCGGCCTGGCTGATGATGAGATCGGCCGGGGAAACCCCCTGCTCGACCACGATGTCTGCCGCGACCCCGGCGGCCTTGGCCTTTGCCGCCTGCTTCTCGGCGGCGGTCTTGGCGGCGGCGAACAGCTTCTCGGTCACCGCGGTGGTGTCCATGTAGTCGCCTATATCCAGGAAATCTTCGGCTACGGTCATGATGGTCAACGTCGCGCCTTGCTGTTTGGCGAGGGCGATGGCCTTCTCCAGCACCGTATCCGCGAAAAGGGATTGATCCAGAGCCACCAGAATCCGCATGTCGAACCTCCTTGGATGTTTTCCGCACCGTGCCGGTCACGGTAACGCGCCTACTTGAGCAAGGCCCGTGCCGGCGCGTTTATCTTGCTGGAATAAAAGGATTGTTTTTTTTCGTGAAAAAAAGCGCTTGACAGCTCCAGGGGTTTCTTGCGCATAAATAGCGCCAAGACAGGGGTGTTACGCCAATCCCGCCAATCTTTGGTGTCCGCAGGGAGGGCGCATGCTGAGCCTTTTCCGACGGTCGAGCCGGGTCATCGCCAGCGCCGCCTATTACGAAGGGGTGAACGAGTGGAGCATCCGCAAAAAGCTGCTCGTCTTCCTCATCCCCGCCCTTTTGGTCATAATGACCGCCTCGGGCATCACGCTGAACGTCTTTTCAAATTATTACCTTGATTTGGCCGTTGGTCGCAGCTCCGTGACCCTGACCCTGGCCCAGGCCCACGAGCTCGAAAACCTGCTCGAGGGATGCCGCGAGGATATCGTCGCCCTGGCCCATCGTCCCGTCACCCGCGAACGTTTGCGCCATTTCATGGAATCCTCGGCCGTGGCCCGGGGACAGATGTATGCCGAGGCCGCCTATGTCGGGGACACTCCGGGAACCCAGTTCGTATTCCTCAAGGCCGGCCAGACCGTTGAGGAGGTCCCGGCCGATATTGCCCGCCAGGCGAAAAACGGCCCCCTGATCGTGCCGCGCAAGGCCGTCTCGCTGTCGCCAGGCCGGGTCGCCCTTTCCGAAGTGGTCGACGTCTACTATCCGCCGACCGGGCTTGGCGGCGGACCGCGCCAGCACAATATGACCCTCCTGCGGCTGACCACCCCCGTGGCCAATCCCGATGGCGGCATCGCCGGCTATTTGATCCTGTCCATCGACGCCCGCAGGCCCCGCAACATCCTCTCGCTGTACAACTCTCCGGAATCGCCTGTCGTCGGCTTCAACCGGACGGCCGAGAACCGGCAGAGCATTTTCGTGGACAACCGGGGCTGGATGCTGTTCCAGTCGGAAAACTTCGAGGAGCCGACCCGGCAACTCTCCCTGGAAGGCGTGAAGGCCGGGCTTTCCGGAGACCACGGCAAGCCGGGGTACGACAACGGCTTCCGGCCGGCCGCGCGCCATGAATCCTACTGGCGCATGGTCACGGCCATCCAGCAGGGACAGTCCGGCATGGAGCGCAACGAGCCGGATTTCGGGCCTTCAAAAATGGCCACCAGCGAGGACTTCATCGGGTATGCGCCGGTCAGTTTCCGGGGCGGGGCCGACGAGGAGCCGGAGGTCGTGGGAGGGGTCATCTACATCGACCGCAGCCTCCTGCCCCGGGCTGCGGAATTCGGGCAGTTCAACATCCTTTTTATCGCATCCCTCGGCGCGATCCTGACCATGGCCATGGTGATCCTCATGCTGGGGCGCGTCATCACCATGCCCATCCTGCGGCTCGCCGAGGAGGTGCGGGACATGCGGCATCAAGGGAAACTCCACGAGATCGACCTTCCCGACAGCGACCTGGAAACCGCCACGCTCAAGCGCTCGATCAACAGCCTCATCGCCTCGCTTTTGTCCAAGGAAATGGAGATCAAGGCTCGCGACGAACGCCTGCGCTCGGTTCGCGCCAGGGAGAAGGTGTCCCTCGTCGCGCCAAAATCGCGCAACGGCGGGGACGGCGAGGCCTTGGAGGATCTCGTGGGCGAAAGTCCGGCCATGCAGCGCCTGCTGTCGCGCATCCGCAAGATCGCGGCCACCGACGCCGACGTCCTGATCATCGGCGAGACCGGCACCGGCAAGGAACTCACGGCCGAGGCCATCCACCGCCTGAGCCGCCGCGCCAGCATGCCCTTTATTTCCATCAACTGCGGGGCGCTCGACGAAAACCTGCTCATGGACGCCCTGTTCGGCCATGTGAAAGGGGCTTTTTCCGAGGCCAAAAGCGACAGGAAGGGCGCCTTCCTGGCCGCCGACGGCGGCACGCTCCTGCTCGACGAGATCGGCAACGCCTCGCCGCGCGTCCAGCAGGCCCTGCTGCGCGCCCTGTCGGTCAGGCGCATAAGCCCCCTGGGCAGCGATGTGGAATCCTCCTTCGACGCCCGGGTCGTGGCCGCCACCAACGTGAACCTCAAGGATCTCGTGGCCTCAGGCGAATTCCGCGAGGATCTGTATTACCGCCTCCAGGTGCTGGCCGTGGGAACCCCGTCCCTGCGCGAACGCCACGATGACATTCCGGTCCTGGCCGGATACTTCCTGCGCATCGCCTGCCGGCGCATGGGCAAGGGCGATCTGTCCCTGTCCCGCGGGGCGCTCGACAAGCTCCAGGCGCATCCGTGGCCCGGCAATGTGCGGGAACTCAAAAACTGCATCATCCGGGCGGCGGCCCTTGCCGAACGGGAGCTGATCCTGGCCGAGGACATCCATTTCGAGGACGAGGCCCCCCAGGAACAGATTCCCGTTCCCGTGACCGCCGCCGATCCGCCTCCCACGGAACCGTCCGCCCTGGAGGCGCCGCTCAACACCCGGCAGCGCAAGGCCCTGCGTTCCCTGCTCGACAGGGAATCCTTCACCCGGCAGGACTATCAGGAGGCCGGCGGGAACGGCGTGCCCCAGCGGACGGCCCAGCACGACCTCCAGGATCTGGTCAATCGGGGCATCGTGCGCAAGGAAGGGCGCGGACCGGCCACGCGTTACCGTCTGGCCCGGGCGGACCATTGAGGGCGGTGCCGGCGGGCCAGGGCGGCGCGGGTGCGGGGACTGGACGCGGCGCGCCGGTTGGACCACAATCGGTCTTCACTCCGGCCCGGGTCCCCATGGCCCCTGATGGGCGGCCCGAAGGGCGTCAACCGTGGACGGGCGGCACTGGCCGCCAAGGAGGCTGGCATGAAGCGACTCGCCTGCTGGAGCCTGGCCCTGGCCCTGGCCCTCGCCGGCATCCTGGCCGCGCCGGGCCTGGCCCGGGCCGCAGGCGAGGAAACCCTCCTCGCCTGCGCCTTCCGCAAGGCCCTGGGCATCCTGACCTGCAAGGAGCCGGAGAAATACAGTTTCGTCGGCATCCGCGATGGCGTCTACGTGTTCAACAGCCACTACGCCAAGGGTTTCGTGGAGTTTTACGTCCAGATCAACGGGGACATGGCGGTCTTCACCAGCCGGGCCTGGCACGGCAGGATGCCTTCGGGGCGCATCCTGCGCGACACCCCGGCCGGCTGCGTCAGCGTGGCGGTGGATCCCCTGCCCTGTTCCTCGGCCAGGCAGGCCCGCTGTTGCGGCAGCCCCTAGGCCTCGGCGTATGCACACGCCCCCGGCCTCACAGGCGGCGCAGCCAGGCGACAAGGCCGAGCACCGCCAGAAGAGGGTAGAGGGGCCACAGCACGCCGGTGGTCAGGCACCAGACGACGCCGGCCACGAGCAGGGCCGCGTAGATGCAGGCCTCGACATACCGGCCGCCGCCGCGTTCCTGTCTGGCCCAGCCCTGGAAGTCCAGGAGACGGGGGGCGTCTTCGGGAGTGGGCGGGGACGCGCCATCGTCGTCGGGAGCCGCCTGGCCGCGGACGCGCCCGGACTGGAGCTTGTGGCCGCACAACGGGCAGAACCGTTCGTCGTCGGGGATTTCGCCGCCGCATTTGTTGCACAACATGACCGTCCGCCCGTCGTTAGGCCGGCATTCTCCGGAGGCGCCGGGGAAAAAACGGATCGCCCCGCCACATCAACCGAGGAACACCCATGGAGACGCCTCTTTTCGGCTATTCCTTCAATCCCGTCTGCTGCAACGGGTGCGGCGCCTGCGCCGCCATGGCCCCGGAACTCTTCGCCATGGACGAGGCCGGCGAAAAACCCGTCATGCTCCTGGACGAGGCGCCCCGCGAGGCCATCGAGCGGGCCATGGCGTTTTGCCCCCACGACTGCATCGAGATGGATGCCTGACAGGGAGGCCCGCCCGGGGCTGGCGGCCGCCGGGAGGGACGGCCGGATCCGGCGCTAGGCCAGGCCCGTTTCGGTCGCGACGCCGTCCATGGCCGCGATGGCCAGGGCCAGGAAGGCGTCGAGCGGCACGCCGGCCTTGTCGCATTCAAGGATGTTCTCGCGGCGCACGTTCGCGGCGAACGCCTTGTCCTTCATCTTCTTTTTGACGCTTTTGGGCGACATGCCCCGCATCCTGTCCGGCCGCACCAGGGCATTGGCGCTGATGATGCCGGTGACGGATTCCGCCGCGCGCAGGGCGAAATCGAAGGCGGTTTCGGGGCTGGCGCCGGTGTGTTCGTCGTTGTGGGCGGCGATGGCGCGCAGGGCCTCGTCGGGCAGGGCGCCGGGAGGCAGGATGTCGCGCAGGGCCAGACCGTGCCGTTCCGGCGTTTCGGCGGTCAGGGGATAATCAAGATCGTGGAGCAGGCCGGTGAGGCCCCACAGCTCCACGTCCTGGCCGAGATGGACGGCCAGGGCGCGCATGACGGCCTCGGTTTGCAGGCCGTGGGCGCGCAGGCCCTCGTTGGGGCCCTGGGCCAGGACAAGGGCCAGGGCGGAGTCGCGGTCTAGCATCATGATGTGGCATCCTTGGCGTGTTCCCCTTCGGGGCCGTGCAGCGCCTCGAGGTCGGCCTGGATGTCCCGGGCCACCCGTTCGGCGTAGGCCA
The DNA here is from genome assembly GCA_964576235.1 of uncultured Desulfovibrio sp. Lineage (GTDB taxonomy): Bacteria > Desulfobacterota > Desulfovibrionia > Desulfovibrionales > Desulfovibrionaceae > Solidesulfovibrio. The sequence continues at coordinate 24,694 of CAZNUQ010000010.1, read as the reverse complement.
GGGCCACCCGCTTGGCGTCCTCGAGGTTGGGGATCTTGTCCTTGAGGGAGCGTTTGCCGACCTGGACCTTCCAGCCCGGCGCCCCCATGCGTTCATGGATGACGGCCACGAGCAGGGCCCGGCCGAGGTTGATGTAATGGGTGCTGTCGTCGTGCCTGGTCCATTCGGGGATCATGTCCGCCTCCTCGGGGGAACCGCTTGGCCGGGAGAACGTAGCACGGTCCCGGCCGGGGGGCAAAGTCCGGGCTCCCTCACTTCCGGGCGTCGGCGCCGCGGCGCTCCAGCAGCCGTCCCAGGGCCTGGAGGAAGCGGCCCTTTTGCACGGGCTTGGTGAGCAGGTCGTCGCATCCCGCCGCGAAGGCCCGGGCGCTCTCTTCCCGGAAGGCGTAGGCGGTGACGACCAGGATGGGCGTGGGACGTCGGCCGGTCGCGGCCTCGCGGTCGCGTAGCGTCCGGATGACGGTGAGGCCGTCGATATCCGGGAGTTGGATGTCCATGATCACGGCGTCGAACCCGCCGGCTTCGAACGCGTCCAGGGCCGCCGCGCCGGTGGTGGCGAAATGCGGGGTGATCGGCAGGCCTTCCAGATAGAGCTCATAGAGGGCGCGGTTGGGCTCGCTGTCCTCCACCACGAGCAGCGAGCGCCCCGGGGCCCCTCCGTTTTCCGCGGCGGCCCAGGCATCCCGGACATCCTCGGGGAACGCCGCGCCGGTCCCGTCACGGTCTGTCCGGGTGTCCAGAGGGACGGCGCAATGGAAGGTGCTGCCCTGGCCGGAACGGCTTTCCAGCCACAGCCGGCCGCCCATAGCCTCGGCGAGCAGGGAGCTGATGGCCAGACCCAGGCCGGTGCCGCCGAAGGCCCGGGTGGTCGTGGAATCGGCCTGGGTGAAGGGCTGGAACACGGCCTGCTGCTTTTCAGGAGGAATGCCGATGCCGGTGTCGGCAACGGAGAAGACGAGTTCGTCCCTGGCCAGGCGGTTGGGAGGCCGGGTCACGGTCAGGCGAATCTCTCCGGCGGGCGTGAACTTGATGGCGTTGTCGACGAGATTGAGCAGTATCTGCCGTATCCTGGCGCTGTCGCCGAACGCCTCGTGCCCCACGGCGTCGGCCACGTCGACGCGAAAGGCAAGGCCCTTGGCTTCGGCCTGGGAGGCGAACAGCGAGGCGACCTGTTCGGCCAGGACGAAGGGGTCGTAGGCTTCCCTGGCCATTTCCAGCGTGCCGGATTCGATCCTGGAGAGTTCTAGGATGTCGTTTAACAGGGTCATGAGGGCCTCGCCGGCCACTTCCAGGGTCCGCAGGAATTTTTCCTGGCGGGGGGTCAGGTCTGTGCCGCGCAACACGTCCACCATGCCGAGGATGGTGTTCATGGGCGTGCGGATCTCGTGGCTCATGGTGGACAAAAAACGGCTCTTGGCCTGGTTGGCGGCTTCGGCCGACTCCTTGGCCAGCCGCAGGGCCTCCTCCATGCGCTTGCGCTTGGTGATGTCCACGGCAACCCCGAGCACGCAGGGCCGGCCGTTGGTTTCCATGGTCGTCAGGGACACGAGGGCGGTGCTGTGGTCGCCGCCCTTGAGGCGCAGGGAAACCTCGCGGTTCTGGAGCCAGCCCTCGCTTTCGAGGGTCGAAAGGATGCTCGCGTTGTCCTCGGGATCGATCCAGATGCCGAGTTCCGCGTTGGTGCGGCCGATGATCTCCTCGCGGGGGTAGCCGGTGATGGAGGCGAAGGCCTCGTTGAGGTCGAGGTAGCGGCCGTCGGGCTGGGAGGTGACGGTGATGGCCACCGGGGAAAGCCGGAAAATCTGGGCCAGCCATTCCTGGCTTTGCCGCAGGGCCCTTTCGGAAGCGAGCTGCTCGGTGATGTCCCGGGCGTAGATGGCGAGCCTGGGCCGTCCGCCGGGCTTCGCCGGCAGGGGGTGGAGGATGTTGTCGTAGGTCTGCCCGGCGCGGATGTCCGTGAACCGCACGGGCGCGCCCGTGTCCAGGGCTTCCTGGTAGCGAGCCTTGCGCGACGCGGCAACGTCCTCTTCTGTCAACTCAAGGAGGTTTCGCCCGATCATGGACGACACGTCCAGGTCGAAACGCCGGGCGCCGATGGCATTGGTCATAAGGACGTTGAAGGAGGCGTCGAGGACGATGATGGCGTCGTCCGTGGCGTTGAAGACCGCTTCCAGCAGATCCCGGTGGCTGGTGAGATCCCGTTCCATGACTTGCCGCCGGGTGATCTCGGATCTGAGCCGGCGGTTCCACCAGACCATGAGCCCGAGCAGGGCGGTCAGGGCCCCGGCGGCGGCCAGGGCGGGCAGGAGCCGGAGGGAATCGGGATGGCCGGGCGGTTGCAGGGGGGCAAGCCAGGTGTCGGCCAGTTCCATTTCGAAATGGTACGGGGAAGGGATCGAAGCTTCCGGATACAGCGAAATCGGCCTGGAATCGGTCTGCCGGTCAAGATCGGCCGCCGGCCGGCCTTGACCGGGTTCAGGGCCGGCTGCGGAATACGCGGCGGTTCGGGCCGGGCAGGACAGGGCGATCCATACGGCGCACAGCCAGCAGGCCAGTCTGGCGGGGCGGTTCATGTCCCGGCCCCGAAGTGGCGGGGGCTACATGAAGGCGTAGGCCCCGTCGCCGTGTTGCCGGCGCACGCGGTCGATGACGGCAGCCCGGTCCGGGCAGATCCGGCCGGCCGGGCTCGACGCGCACACCAGCTCGGCCGGCGTGAACCGGTATCCCCGGGTGAGCACGAAACGCCGCCTCGCCCATTTGTCCTTGCATTCGCCCAACGCCCAGCGAAAATCCTGATCCTCGTGCAGCCGCGCGAGGAATTCCTTGGCGCTCTCAAGAGACATGGCACGCTCCTCCCTGTGCAATCGGGAGGGGGTTCAGCAAGAAACGTACCCGCGGAAAGGCGCCCGTTTCCGGCATAAAATAATTCTTTTATGCCGGATAGTTGCGCGAGAAAATCCCGGACCGCGGCGCGCCCGTCCGCGGAATATCCTGCAACAATGTGAAAATCCGCCATGCGTCGACTACCTCGGTGAAACGCCGGGCGAACCCGGCCTCATTGCGTGTAGTTCGTGTTGCAATACTTCATGCACCAGTTGTAGGCGGTCAGCACCGTCGGGGCGCATCCCTCGAACTGGTTGGGGCCGTAAAGGCGGTTGTAAACCTCGGCGCAGGCGGCGGCGCAGGCCTGCCGGGAAGGGAATTGCATCGACATGACGTTGGCGTCGTAGTCGTTGCAGATGGTCAGGGTGTCGCAGGAAACCTTGCGGCCGATGGATGTGTAGCAAAAGCCCCGGAATTCCGAATCGGTAAGCGGCTTCTGGGCGCAGCCGCCGAGCAGGGTCGCCGCGCACAGGATCGCGAGAAGAAACGGCTTCATGGTTCGTCTCCCGCGCTTGAGGGTTGATGCGCCAGGGCGCCGGCCGCCGGAAGAGGGCGATGCCAGCCCTACGGATGAGAATATACCGCCTGGCGGCTGTTTGGGAAGGGGCGGACGTGGGCCGGTGGCGGGGCGGGGGGTAAAAGGAATTGTACCGGGCTGCGGGCCCCGTTCGGGGCGGGTCAAGGATTCTGTACGGAAGAAAGGCCGTTTCGGGGCTCCAAGGCCTTGGAGCGTCGTTTCTATTGCGTTGAAATTTAAGCGTTTTACGCTATACTTTCCTTCCTCGTGAAGATTGGCCCGTTCCTTGCTTTATAAAAAATATCCTTCCTCCAAGAACTCGAATTTAGAAAAAGGACTTCCGGGATGGCGACCTGGAAGTCCTTTTTCATTTGTGGCGCGGCGACGAACCGGCGACGCCCCGTCCCTGCCGCGCGTGGTTCGGGATGGGGG
>CAZNUQ010000010.1:0-20762 GCA_964576235.1 uncultured Desulfovibrio sp. | reverse complement strand
TCCTTGAGGGGCACCGAGCGGTTGAAGACCCGCTTTTCCGGCGTGGAGTCCTTGTCCACGCAGAAATAGCCCAGCCGCTCGAACTGGACGTTCTCCCCGACCGGGAGCCCGGCCAGGCTGGGCTCGACCAGGGCGTTTGCCACGACCTCCAGGGAGTCCGGATTGATACAGTCCTTGAAGTCGCCCTTGCCGTCGGACGGGTTTTCCTTGGTGAACAGCCGGTCGTAGAGCCGGACCTCGGCCGGTCTGGCGTGGGCGGCGGAAACCCAGTGCAGCGTGCCCTTGACCTTGCGGCCGTCGGCGGACCAGCCGCCCTTGGTGGCCGGGTCGTGGGAGCAGCGCAGTTCGACCACCTCGCCCGTGACCGGGTCCTTCACCACGCCGGTGCAGGTGACGTAATAGGCGTAGCGCAGGCGCACCTCGGCGCCGGGGGCGAGCCGGAACCACTTCTTGGGCGGGGTTTCCTGGAAGTCGTCGCGCTCGATGTACAGTTCCCGGGTGAAGGGCACCTTGCGCGAGCCGAGGGAGGGATCCTCGGGATGGTAGGGGAAGTCGATCTCCTCCACCTGTCCCTCGGGATAGTCCTCGATGACGACCTTGAGCGGGCGCAGCACGGCCATGACCCGTTTGGCCCGGCGGTTGAGGTCCTCGCGCAGGCAGTGCTCGAGCAGGGCCATGTCCACCATGTTGTCGGCCTTGGAGATGCCGATGCGCTCGCAGAAGTCGCGGATGGCCTCGGGGGTGTAGCCCCGGCGGCGGATGCCGCTGAGGGTCGGCAGGCGCGGATCGTCCCAGCCGGAGACGATCCCTTCGGTCACGAGCTGGATGAGCTTGCGCTTGCTGAGGACGGTGTAGGAAAGGTTGAGGCGGGCGAACTCGATCTGTCGCGGATGGCCCGGGACGGGCAGGTGGTCGAGCACCCAGTCGTAAAGCGGCCGGTTGTTCTCGAACTCCAGCGAGCAGATGGAGTGCGTCACCCCTTCCAGGGCGTCCGAGATGCAATGGGTGTAGTCGTACATCGGGTAGATGCACCAGGCGTCGCCCGTGCGGTGGTGGGCGACGTGCTTGATGCGGTAGAGGACCGGGTCGCGCAGCACCACATTGGGGCTTTGCATGTCGATCTTGGCCCGCAGCACCTTGGCCCCGTCCGGAAATTCGCCGGCGCGCATGCGACGGAAGAGATCGAGGTTCTCGGCCGGCGAGCGGTCGCGGAAGGGGCTGTCCTTGCCGGGTTCGGTGAGGGTGCCGCGGTAGGCCCGGATTTCCTCCTGGGAGAGGTCGTCGACGTAGGCCAGGCCCTTCCCGATGAGCGTCTCGGCGAAGGCGTAGAGCCGGTCGAAATAGTTCGAGGCGTAAAAGCGGCGGTCCTCCCAGTCGAAGCCGAGCCAGCGCACGTCCTCCTGGATGGCGTCGACGTATTCCACCTCTTCCTTGGCCGGGTTGGTGTCGTCGAAGCGCAGGTTGCACTTGCCGCCGTAATCCCGGGCCAGGCCGAAATTGAGGCAGATGGACTTGGCGTGGCCGATGTGCAGGTAGCCGTTGGGCTCGGGAGGGAAGCGGGTGTGGACGCGGCCGCCCCATTTGCCGGCGCGGATGTCCTCGTCGATGATCTGGCGGATGAAATCCCGGGCCGGGGCCGGTCCGGGCGTGGCCTTGTCCTCCGCGTCGTGTGCGGTCATGGCTGGTCCTCTGTGGGTTGGGTGGCGGCGTGGCCGCGAGGAAACGGGCAAAATAGGCCAAAAGCCCTGGACGGTCAAATGGGGCCGGCCGGATGGCGGCCCGGGAGGCCGCGCCGGCGGCGGGCCTCCCGGTGGCGGCGTGGGGCTAGAAGATGTTGTGGGTGTTGATCCAGCCGGTCTTGTTGAGGCTCGGCACCTCCACGAAGGCCCAGCCTTCCCGGTCGTCGAGAAGGATGCGGACCTGGGTGCCGATGGGCAGCTTGGCCAGGACGCCGCAGTACAGGCCCTCGCAATTGCGCAGGGGCAGGTCGGTGAATCCGGCGGTGGCCGTCGGTCCGGACGGTTTGCCAAAGGCCAGAGCGGCCAGGGCCAGGACGGTGAGCAGGGTGACGCCGAACACCAGGGGAATGAAACGCTTTTTCATGATGCCTCCTGTGTTTGGGCCACGGCGCACGACGGTGGCGCCTCGCGCGCGGCGCGGCGCCCGTCCGGTGACGCGGCGGCCGACATCCCCTGACCCGGGATGGGGAGGGGTCGCAGCCTCATCGTTATACACCAGGACGTTCGGGCGTCAATGCCGGCCGGGACGCGCCGTGGGCAAGACGTGCGCCTGCCGCGGAGGGCTGGAACGGGTCAGGTGCCGCACAGGCGGCGCAGTTCCTGGTTTTCCAGGCAAAGTTCGTGGACGCGGCGTTCCAGTTCGCGCACCCGGTCGTTGACGCCGGCCAGGGCCGCGGCGGCCATGGCCAGATCGCGGCGCAGGGCGGCCGCGTCGAGGTTGGCCCGGGCCAGCCGGTCGTGGACCACGTCGTTTAAGACCTCCTCGAACAGGCGGCTGCCTCGCTTGCGTTCGTCGCGGGGCAGGCTGTCGCAGAGGGCGAGGTCGATGGCGAAGCAGGCGACGGGGGTGTGGGCCACCACGGTGGCGTTTCGGGGCCGGCCGCGCAGGGGCCCCATTTCCCCGAAGATTTCCCCGTAGCGGTCGAGCACGGCCACCTCGGCCTCCTGGGACAGGACCCGGACCGTGCCGGAAACGAGATAATAGACCCAGGTGTCGCGATCGCCCTCGCGCAGGATGGTTTCGCCGGCCCGGTATTCCCGGAAGCGCAGCAGCCCCTTGCCCTGGAACAAATCCCGGATCTCCTCCGGGGGGAGTTCCGCAAACGCGGGCATCCGGCGCAAGAGCGCCAGCACCCGGTCGGAGATGACGATTTCGCGTTCGTCCATGCCGCCTCCCGGCGCCGCCTCGCGGCGCCGCGCCATGTCCCGGCCGTCTCGTCAGGAGGCCCTGCCCGGCCGCCAGTCGGTGAGCACGCCGGTTTCGTTGCGTTGCGTCCAGGCGAGAAGGCCGTCGGGGTCGCGCACGCCGCCTTCGACGACGGCCCGGTAGAGGTCCACGGAGAGGATCGTTGCCTCGGGAGTGGCCGCGCGCCAGGCCTTGAGCCGCAAAATGGCCTCGCGGCGTTCCGCGTCGAGGGCCCGGCCCAGGGGCGCCACCAGATGTTCGCCGCGAGGCAGGGCGTAATCGTCCGGCGCCGACCACATGTCGATCTTCCAGCGTTCGCCGTCCGCCTCCTCGTAGAGGATCTGCCAGTAGAGGGCCTTGTCCGGGCCGTCCAGGTGGTTCTGGTAGAGCGTCCTCTTGACGGCGGGATGGCGCGCGGCCACGGCCAGGACCTCGAACCCGTGCTCCGGCCGCAGGGTCGGACAGTAGACTTCCAGGTCGATGTCCGGGTCGAAGGCCAGTTCGTTGGCCACGGCCCCGACCACGACCGGCCGGCCGTGGCGCCGCCAGCTGTCGAGCAGCGCCAGTTCGTCCAGGATTTCCAGGGCGCGCCGGCTTCTGATCCGGCAGCGCTCCATGAGGTCGACGGTATCAGGCAATCGCATGGGGTTTCGTTTCCTGTCGCCGCCCCCCTTCCCGGATGTCCGGGAAAGGAGCCACGCCGCGAATCCCGGCCCGGCCGCTAGAACGTCACCCGGCGGGCGGCGTCGAGGGTGCGGGCGAAGTCGTCGTCGGAGTGGGCGAACGAGGTGAAGGCGCATTCGTAGGCCGAGGGGGCGAACAGCGCCCCGGCCTCGCGCATCTGGTTGTAGAAGGCGGCGTAGCGGGCCGTGTCCCCGGTCTTGGCCGACGCGAAGTCGGTGACCGGACCCTGGCAGAAAAAGAGCGTGAACAGCGACCCGGCCTGGGTGAGGAAGACCGGGGCTCCCTTGGCCCGCAGGATGGCGGCCAGTTCCTCGGCCAGGGCCTTGGTGCGCGCGGCCAGTCCGGCGTAGTCGGCGTTTTTGAGCTCGGCCAGGGTGGCCAGTCCGGCGGCCATGGCCAGGGGATTTCCGGACAGCGTGCCGGCCTGGTAGACATCGCCGCAGGGGGCGACGCGCTCCATGATGCGGCGCTTGCCGCCGTAGGCGCCCACGGGCAGCCCGCCGCCGATGATCTTGCCCAGGCAGGTCAAATCGGGGTCGATGCCGAAGACGGACTGGGCGCCGCCGTAGGCCAGCCGGAAGCCGGTGATGACCTCGTCGAAGATGAGCAGGGCGTCGTGGCGGGCGGTCAGTTCGCGCAGCCCTTCCAGAAAGCCCGGGGCCGGCGGCACGAGCCCCATGTTGCCGGCGACGGGCTCGACGATGACCGCGGCGATGTCCGGCCGGGACTCGAACAGGGCGGTCACGGCCGCCAGGTCGTTGTAGGGCGCGAGCAGGGTGTGGCGCACGGTGTCGGCCGGGACCCCCGGGGTTCCAGGGATGCAGAAGGTGGCCAGGCCCGAGCCGGCGGCGGCCAGGAAGCCGTCGGAATGGCCGTGGTAGCAGCCCTCGAATTTCACGATCATGGACTTGCCGGTGTAGCCCCGGGCCAGGCGCACGGCGCTCATGGTGGCCTCGGTGCCGGAATTGACCATGCGCACCATCTCGATGCCGGGCACGGCCTCGACCACGGCCTGGGCCAGGGCGACCTCGGCCGGGCAGGGGGCGCCGTAGCTGACGCCCTTGTCGGCGGCGGCGTGGATGGCGGCGGTCACGGCCGGGTGCCCGTGGCCGAGCAGCATGGGCCCCCAGGACATGACGTAGTCGATCATTTCCCGGCCCTCGACGGTGGTCATTTTCGAGCCCGCGGCCGAGGCGATAAACAGCGGATCGCAGCCGACGCCGCGGCAGGCCCGCACGGGGCTGTTCACCCCGCCGGGGATGAGTTCCTGGGCCTTGGCGAAAAGGGAGGCGGAAGAGGTCATGCGGAGGTCTCCGGAGTTTGTTTTTGGGCGGCGGCGCTTGCGGCGAAGATCAGGACGTAGCCGTTGATGTCCTCGATGCTGCATTCGCGCGTGCCGTAAAAGGTGGTGTGCGGGGCCTTGAGGAACGGCGCGGTCTCGCTGATGCGGGCGTAGAGGGCGTCGAGGTCGTCGCAGTCCAGGTACAGGGCCACGGTGCCGCCCATCCTGGCCTCGGCCAGACGGGGGAATTCGGAGGCCAGGGCGGCGCGGCTTTCGAACATGAGCCTGGCCTGTCCGCTTTCCACCATGGCGAAGGCGAGCCGCGCCGGGGGCGGCCAGGCGACGACCGTTTCGCGGGAACCTTCCGGCACTCCCAGGACGAAGGCGAACCCCAGGACATCCCTGTAGAAGTCCACGGTGCGGTTGACGTCGTCGACCATGAGAACCGGGGTCGCGCGGGTGACGGTCATGGGCGGCTCCTTGTCGGATTTGGCCCGGCCGGCTGCCGGACGCGAGGGGCTACCGTAGCCGGGAGCGGCCCCTGGCGCAAGCCCCGCACTTCCGGCGGGCTTTTCCCTCGTGATCCTGGGATGATGCGTTGTCGCGGCCGGGCGCTGGCCGGACGAAGAAAAATCGCGCCGGCGAGCGGCCGTTTTGCGAAATGTCAAAATAACCTGTTGTTTTCAAAGTATGATTTTGAAAAATAAAAAATCGTTCATGCCCGCCCGGAACCGCCGTTCCGGCTTGACAACCCCCCCCTGGCTCCACTAGGTAGCGACGCTTCAAAACGGCTCGAATCACTCCGTATCGTTTTCGCGGCTCGACGCATTGTTGAGAGTATTCTGCGCATAGCCACATCCCTTCCGATCCATGAACGCCGCTTCAGGGATCATTTCGTCCACCGCATTGACAGCGATGTCGAAATTGCGTCGTCATTGCAGTGGCACTGCATGGAGGATCAAGCATCGTGAAAATAGCGTCCATCATCATGACGTTGATGTTGAGCGTTGCACCGTCCTATGCCGGGGAAGGCAAAAACGCTTCCGCCCGGCATGGCGTGGCCAAGAAACGCATTGCCGCCACGGTCACGGCCTACACCCCCTCCCCCCGGGAGAACGGCGGCCGGGGCCGGAAATCCGGCACGGCCATCGGCACGCGCATCCGGCCGGGCATCGTGGCCGTTTCCCGCGACCTGCTGCGCTCGGGCTGGAGCTTCGGGAGCAAGGTCCACATCAAGGGCCTGGGGGTGTTCGTCATCGAGGACACCATGCACCAGCGGCATCGACGCGCCGTCGACGTGGCCGTGCCCAACCGGACCGATGCGAAAAAGATCGGGCGGATGCGGGACGCCGAGGTGACGCTTCTGGTCGGGGAGCGCGGGGAGCAAAACGGCTAGCGGCGTTCCCCGCCGGCGTCCGGCGCGGCCGGGGCGGAGGCCTCGGCCCCGGCGTCGGAAGGGATCAGCGGGTGCGGGCCTGGTAGCGGTTGATGCGCTTTTCCAGCCGGCGGGAGAATTCGGTCAGGACGTAGCAGATGACGAAGTAGAGCAGGGCCACGGTGATGAAGATCTCGGTGGGCGCGGTGAGGGTGCGGTTGTTGATCTGGGTCGCGGCCTTGGTGAGTTCCGCCACGCCGATGATGAAGGCCAGGGAGGTGTCCTTGGTCAGGGAGACGAACTGGTTGACGAAGGACGGGATCATGTTGAACAGGGCCTGGGGCAGGATCACGTGGGTCATGGCCTGGAAGTGGGAGAGGCCGGAGCCCCGGGCGGCCTCCATCTGGCCCTTGGGCAGGGACTGGACGCCGGCCCGCACGATCTCGGCGATGTAGGCGCTGGTGAAGACGATCAGGGCGACCAGGGCGCTCTCGGCCTCGGGCAGGGTCCTGCCGAGGAGCACCGGGGCCAGGAAATAGAACCAGAAGACGACCATCAGCAGCGGCGTCCCCCGGATGATCTCGATGTAGGCCACGGCCGGCCAGCGCAGCAGGCGCCGCTTGGCGATGCGCATGAGCCCCACCCCGAGCCCCAGCCAGAAGGCGCCGAATATGCCGCCGACGGCCAGGATCACCGTCATGGCCAGTCCGCCGAGGGGACCCTTGGGGTAGGCCCCGACGAGAAGATAGTCGAAATTCTTGAAAACGACATCCCAATGCATCGCGGGCCCCCCTACCTTGAATGCACGTGCAGCACGCGCCGGTTGTAGAGGGTGACGCCGAGGGACACGACCAGGGAAATCGCCAGGTACAGGAGCGTGGACACCGTGAAGGCCTCGAGGCCGTGGAAGGTGTGGGCCTCGATCTGCCGGGCCATGTAGGTCAGGTCGGCCACGCCGATGGTCATGACCAGCGAGGAATTCTTGATGAGGTTGAGGAACTGGGAGATCAGCGGCGGCACCACGACCCGGAAGGCCTGGGGCAGGATCACGTAGACCATGGCCTGGATGAAGGTCAGGCCGCAGGCCCGGGAGGCCTCGAGCTGGTTTTTCGGGATGGAGAAGATGCCGGAACGGATCTCCTCGGCGATAAAGGCCGACGTGTAGACGGTCAGGGCGATGACGCCGCAGGCGAATTCGAAGTTGCGCCGGTTGAGCCATTCGTTCACGACATCCGGCAGCACGTTGTAGGAGCCGAAGTACCAGAAGAATATCTGCACCAGAAGCGGTGTGTTGCGGAAAAATTCCGTGAACGTGGCGCTGGCCCAGACCAGTGGCCGCACCCCGGACAGGCGCAAAACGGCCACCAGCGTGCCGAGAGTCAGGGCCAACACGATGGAAATCCCGGAGATCTCCAGGGTGGTGACCAGCCCCGACACCAGCCACTGCCCGTAGTCACCGCTGACCACCTGGCCGAAATCAAACGAATAGGCCAAAAGCGTTCCCCCTCACTCCGGTTGCCGCGACCTCGCGGCGGGGCGGCCGGCCGCCTGTTCTCCACTGTGCGGGGAAGGGGCGCGGGGCCTGCGCGAAATCCCTTCCCGTCGCGAAGCCGGCGGAACCCCGTGCGAGGCCCCGCCGGCTTCCCCGGAACACGCGTCGCAGCTACAATCGTGGTCCTAGGGCCAAAGCTCCATTTTCCAGGTGAGCGGCAGATGGTCTCTCTTGCCGGGGCCGAACCAAGTCTCGTAGATCTTCTGGTAGTCGCCCTTTTCCCACATGTCCATCAACGCCATGTTCACGGCGTCGCGGAACTTGGAATCGTTTTCCACCATGCCCAGGCCGTAGGGTTCGGGCGAGATGTAGTCGCCGACGATTTCCCAGGCGTCGGGGGCGTCGTCGCTGTTCTTGATGCCCACGAGGATGGACTCGTCCGTGGTCATGGCCTGGACCTTGCCCTGCTTGAGGGCCAGGAAGGCCTCGGGGTAGGTTTCGAAGGAGATGACCGTGCAGTCGGGCTGGGCCTTCTTCACGTTCTGCTCGGAAGTCGATCCCTTGACCGAACCGACCTTCTTGCCGGCCAGATCGGCCACGGATTTGACCCCGCCGCCCTTTTTGACCAGCAGCTTCTGGCCGGTCATGAAATAGGTGATGGAGAAGTCGATCTGGTCCTCGCGTTCCTTCTTGTGGGTCATGGTGGCGGCCACGATGTCCACGGCGCCCTGGGTGAGCATGGGAATGCGGGTGGAGGAGGTGACGGGCTTGAGGTCCAGCTTGACGCCGAGGCGCTGGGCCAGGGCGGCCATGATGTCGATCTCGAAGCCGACGATCTGGTTGGTCTTCTCGTCGACGAAGCCGAAGGGGGGCTGGGAGTCCTTGACGCCGGCGACGAGGACGCCGCGGGACTTGATGTCGTCGAGCTTGCCGGCCTGGGCGACGGATGCCGCCGCGAGCGCCAGCAGACAGGCGAGCAGGGGAGCCAAAGCCGTCTTGCGCATGAAAGCCTCCTTGGGACGGTTTGCGGGTTGGTGCGCGCCGCGGCGCTACAGGATTTCCTTGAGGAACAGCCGGGCCCGTTCGTGCCGGGGGTTCTGGAAGAACTCCCCTGGCGGGGCCCCTTCGAGTATCTCGCCGTAATCCATGAAAATGACCCTGTCGGCCACCTCGCGGGCGAAGCCCATCTCGTGGGTCACGCACAGCATGGTCATGCCTTCCCGGGCCAGATCCTTCATGACGTTGAGGACCTCGTTGATCATCTCCGGATCCAAGGCCGAGGTCGGTTCGTCGAACAGCATGACCTTGGGCTTCATGGCCAGGGCCCGGGCGATGGCCACGCGCTGTTGCTGGCCTCCGGAGAGCTCCGCCGGAAACTTGTGGGCCTGCTCGTGGATGCCCACCCGTTCGAGCAGGGCCAGGGCCGTCTCCTCGGCCTCCTTGCGCGGGGTCTTCTTGACCTTGATGGGGGCGAGGGTGATGTTCTTGAGAACGGAAAGATGGGGGTACAGGTTGAACTGTTGGAAGACGATGCCGATATCGCAGCGCAGCCTGTTGACGTCCACGTCGTCGCCGTGGATGTCGTGCCCGTCGAAGAGGATGTGTCCCTTCTGGTATTCCTCGAGGCGGTTGACGCAACGGATCAGGGTGGATTTCCCCGAGCCGGACGGGCCGCAGATGACCAGCACCTCGCCCTGTTCGACGGAGTCCGTGATGCCCCGGAGTACGTGAAAATCACCGTACCATTTATGGACGTTATGGAATTCGATTATGGGCATGGGCGCGTTGTACCTCGTGGCGGGCCGGCCGTCTTGATGTGGCCGGTGCGGCCAGGCGGCGAGTCGTGTCCGGAAATATGGCCCTAGGTGCTCGAATCCATGCCGTTTGTCAATCCGCCGGCCCGGGCGGGCACGGCGACAAAAAAGGGCCGGGGTTGCCCCCGGCCCTGTGGCGACCCCTCGGGGCCGCCGGAGAAAGACCGCCAGACTAGTTGGTGGCCGGTTTGGCTTTCTTGGCCTTCTTGGCCTTTTCGATCTCGACCACGGAGTAGCTGTCGCCCTTGGTGGTCTTCTTGGTCTTCTTCTTGGTGCCGGCGAAGGCCATGGAGGTGGCGAGCAGGCAGGAAATGACGGTGAAGGCGATGATCTTTTTCATGATATGTGCTCCTTGAAAGGTTGTTGGTTCTGGCGGATCCCCTGCCGACGTGGACGGCTTCCGCCCTGGCGGGCCATCGCTTTTCGCGCCGACCGGGTTCGGTTGTTCCCGTGTCGACGCACAAGGCTCTATGCCCCGGCCCCTTTCCGGCCACTTACGCGGACATTACAGGAATGAAAGGTAAATACTGTTTTATTTCGACATGTTACTGGCGCCTTTCCGGCCGATTACAGATGTGAAAAAACGCTGAAACCTGTGGCACGGCCGGCCCCTGGCCTTTATGAGGCCTTGCATGTATACCATGCCAAAAGACGCCGCGGGCGCCGGCCAGGCCGGCCCCGATCCAGCCGGTTCCCGGGAAAAGGAAAAACGCCCCATGCGGATCCTGCTCGTCGAGGACGACGAGAAAATAGCCTCCTTCATCATCGGGGGGCTGCGACAAAGCGGCTTCGCCGTGGACCATGCCGTCAACGGCCTCGACGGCCTGCATCTGGCCTCCACCGAGCCGTACGCCGTGGCCGTCATCGACGTCATGCTGCCCGGCATGGACGGGCTCAAGGTCATCGAGGAGCTGCGGCGCCGCAAGGTCAACACGCCGATCATCATCCTCTCGGCCAAGCGCTCGGTGGAGGACCGGGTGCGCGGCCTGGAGACGGGCAGCGACGACTATCTGTCCAAGCCGTTTTCCTTTTCCGAGCTTCTGGCCAGGGTCCAGGCCCTCATCCGCCGCTCCACCAGCGCCACCGAGCCCACGCGCCTGACCGTGGGGGAACTCTCCATGAACCTGCTCACCCGCGAGGTGCGCCGGGGCGAGATCGCCGTGCAGCTGCAGCCCCGGGAATTCGCCCTGCTCGAATACTTCATGCGCAACCCCGGCAAGGTGCTGTCGAAGACCATGATCATGGAGCACGTCTGGGATTACCATTTCGACCCCCAGACCAACCTGGTGGACGTGCTGGTGTGCCGGCTGCGCAACAAGATCGACCGGGATTACGAGAAAAAGATGCTGCACACCCTGCGCGGGGTCGGCTATGTCCTCAAGGAGTAGGGCGCTTTTCCGTTCGACCACCTTCCGTCTGACGGCCCGCTATTCGCTGATCTTCATTTCGAGCTCGCTGATTCTTTTTCTGCTGGCCTATTCGCTCCTCTCCGACGCCGTCCGGGAGGGCGACCGGGCGTCCATGGCCCAGAAGATCCGCGAATACGCCTCCATCGAACAGAAAAAGGGGCTGGCCGGGCTGGTCGAATTCATCCGCCTGGAGCGGGAGAACTACGATTACGACGAGTACTACCTGCGCATCGAGGGCCCGGACGGCCGGCGCCTCCACGACCTCGCCCCGTCCGAGCTGCCGGCGCTGCCCGACCGGCTGCCCCTGGCCGACCTCGGCCCCTCGCCGCGCTGGTTCTTCCTGCCCGAGGGGGCGGGCGGCGAACTCATCGAGCTGGCCTGCCGCACCCTGCCCGGCGGCGGGGCCGTATGCATGGGCAAGGACGCCAGCGACCGGGAGGCCCTGCTCAGGCAGTTCCGGGTGATCTTCGCCGGCATCATGGCCCCGGTGGCCCTGATCGGCCTGGCCGCCGGCTTCGTCTTGGCCCGGCGCATGCTCAAGCCCATCAAGGACCTGATCGACACCGTGCGGGCCATCGACACCGGCCGCATGGACGCCCGCGTGCCCGACATGGGCGCCGACGACGAGCTCAACGAGCTGGCCCGGCTTTTCAACGCCATGCTCGACAAGATCAAAAGCCTCATCACCGGCATGCGCGAGGCCCTCGACAACGTGGCCCACGACCTGCGCACCCCGGCCACCCGCACCCTGGCGGCCGTGGAAATGGCCGCGGCCACCAAAACCGAGCCCGAGGCGCTGCGCGAGGCCCTGCTCGACTGCGCCGAGGAGACCCGGCGCATGGTCAGCATGCTCGGCATCCTCATGGACATCTCCGAGGCCGAAACCGGGGCCATGCGGCTGCACCGGGGGAACACGGACATGGCCCGGCTCATCGAGGAGGCGGCGGAACTCTACCAGTACGCCGCCGAAGAGAAGGGCGTGACCCTGGCCGTGGCCTCCAAGGGGCCGCTGCCCGTGGTGGCCGATGCCGACCGGATGCGCCAGGTGCTGGCCAACCTTCTCGACAACGCCGTCAAGTACACGCCGGAGGGGGGGCGCGTGGAGGTCACGGCGGAACGCGCGGGCGGGGCGGTGTCCGTGTGCGTCGCCGACTCCGGCGAGGGCATAAGCCCTCCCGACATCCCCCGCATCTTCGACCGGCTGTACCGGGCCGACAAGAGCCGCTCCAAGCGGGGCCTGGGGCTTGGCCTGTCCCTGGTGCGGGCGGTGCTGTTCGCCCATGGCGGGTCCATCGACGTGCAGAGCGAACCCGGTTCCGGCAGCCGCTTCACCTTCACCCTGCCGGCCGCGGGCGGGGAGGCTCCTCCGGCCTAGGGGCGCGTCCCGTGTCCCCGCCGACACCGGGAAAGCGGGGAAAACCGTTGTCAAGGGGGCGGCCATGGGGCATGCTTCCGGCAAAAGGCCGGGGCGCGGCGGAGGCGCCGTGAAGTCACCCCCCGGCCGGGGATGCCGCCATGAACGACATGGAAAAAGCGGGCGCCGCGCCCTTTTTCTTCACCAAGCAGGCCCTGTTCGATGTCAGGCGCAAGCTTTGGGGCTATGAGATCCAGGGCGGCCGCGAGGCCCGGACGACCCTGGCCTGTTTCGCCGACCAGGACCAGGTGGCCGGCTCCCTGGCCTCGTCCTCGTACATGGGCGTGCAGCACGCCGTGGAACGCGGCAAGAAGGTGGTGGCCTCCTTCGACGAGACCGGCCTGCTCGCCAAGGCGCCCTACGCCCTGCCGCCGGCCCACGGGGTGGTCAAGCTCGTGGGGGCCGTCAGCCAGCCGGAGGCGGTCCTGGAGGCCGCCCGGCAGCTTCGCGCCGACGGGTACGCCCTGGCCCTGGAGCCGCATCCGGGGACGGACGCGCCGGGACTGGCGGAGCTGGCCGACATGTGGTGCTTCGACGCCGGCGCCGAGGCCGATCCCCGCGATTTCCTGGACCGGGCCAAGGGGCGGCGGGTGGCCCTGCTGGCCACCAGGATCCGGGGGCTCGGACAGTTCGAGGCCCTCAAGGCGGCGGGCTTCACCCTGTTCCAGGGGCCGTTTTTTAAGGAGCCGGAGATCGTCGCCGACCGCAAGCTCACCTCGCACCAGATCAGCCGGTTCAACCTCCTGCGGCTTGTCGAGGCCGAGGACCCGGACGTGGACGCCCTGGCCGAAGCCATCTCGGCCGACGTGTCCGTGAGTTTCCGGCTGCTGGCCTTCCTCAACAGCGCCGCCTTCGGTTTCCCCCAGAAAATCCATTCCATCCGCCAGGCCATCATGCTGCTGGGATCGATCAAGATGCGCAACTGGCTGCGGGCGGTGCTTTTGGCCGACATGGCCCAGCACGGCGACATGCCCCGCGAGCTGGCCGAACTGTCCCTGCAGCGGGCCCGGTTCCTGGAGCAGGTGGCCACGCGCTACGATTATTGGGACTTCGATCCCGGCACGCTGTTCCTGCTCGGGCTTTTCTCCCTGCTCGACGCCATTCTCGGCATGCCCATGGCCAAGGTGACCGAGCACCTGCCCCTGGACGAGCGGCTCAAGTCCGCCCTGCGCCGGGAGGCCCGGACCGAATACCAGCCGCTGTTTGACCTGGTGGCCTGCATCGAGGACGCGGATTGGGAGCGGTTGGGCGAGTTGTCCCGAAAGCTCGGTTTCGACCTGGAGACCGTCAAGACCTTCGCCTGTGAGGCCATGGCCTGGAGCGGCGGCTTCTTCGCGTCCCAGGGGACGGGCGCCCCCTGACGGCCGCCGTCCGGGGGGGGAGGCGTGGCCTCAGGCCTCGCCGGGCCGGTCCGCCTCGCGCACGGTGAGCAGCGTCCTGCCGTCGGGGAGCTCCTCCGCCAGCAATTCCACCCGGCATATCCGGCCGTCGGCGCGGCGCAGCGGCAGGACGCGTCGTTCCCCGGCGGCGGGGGCGCGCGCCTGCTCCCCGGATGGGCCGTCCGGACAGGCCCGGGCCAGCCAGGAGCCGATGTCCGGGAGGTTCCGCGCGGCCTGGCCCGATAACGCCTCGAAGGCCTTGTTGCGGAATTCCAGCGTCCCGTCCGGCCCGGCCAGGCAGGCGGCGAGGGGCAGGCGGTCCAGGGCGGCGCGCAGGGCGTCGCGTTCGGCCGCGATCTCCCGTTCCTGTTTCTTGAAGGCCGTGATGTCCACGGACAGGCCGCAGGTGGCGTAGTGGCGGCCCTCTTCGTCGAAAAGGGGGAGCTTTGTGGTCAAAAAGGGCCGGGCGCAACCGCGCGCGGTGATTTCCTCCTCGTAGACGACGGCCCTGCCGACGCCTGGGCCGTCGCCGTTTCCCGCGACGCCCCGGGCGGCGACGCGCTGTCCGATCAGGTCGGGGGCGGGGCGCCCGACGATTTCGGACTCGGGCAGGCCGAGGTAGTGCTCCGCCGCCCGGTTGACCATGAGAAAGCGGCCGGCGGGATCCTGGAGATAGGCGGCGAACGGCGCGTCGCCGAAGACGCCGCGCAGGTGTTCCGCCGGCTGGCGCGGGGGGGCGCCGATGCGCTCCGGCAGGGGGATTTCCGCGGCGTGGAGCATGACGGTGTCCGGCGGGGTGAAAACGGCGGTCATGTCGAAGATGCCGGGGGCGGCGGCTCCGGGCGGCCGGAAGGAGACGCGGCGTTTTTCCGGGCGGCGGCCTTCGAGGGCGCTCCAGAGCGCCAGGTATATTTCCGGGTACTCGTCGAAGATGGCCCCGGCCTGGGCGTCGAGGCAGGCGCCGATGCGGCCCCGGAACAGGGCCTCGGCGGCCTTGTTGGCGTCGGCGAGGACGAGTTCGCGGTCGCGCAGCTGGAAGGTGAGGGTCGGCAGGGGGACGTTGCGCAGCCGGGCCTGGAGGCGTTCCTCGCTCGCGGCCAGCCGCCGGGCCAGCCTGCCGGCGGTGATGTCCTCCGCGAAGCCCTCCAGCG
This sequence comes from uncultured Desulfovibrio sp., assembly GCA_964576235.1. Classification (GTDB taxonomy): domain Bacteria; phylum Desulfobacterota; class Desulfovibrionia; order Desulfovibrionales; family Desulfovibrionaceae; genus Solidesulfovibrio. Next base: position 5,837 of record CAZNUQ010000010.1, on the reverse strand, counting down.
TCTCTTCCCCCCCGGCGTCGCCGACCAGCCGGGCCTGGATCGCGGCGATGCGGACCGAGCCGTCCCGGCGCCGGAATTCGGCCTCGAAACGGACCTCCCCGCCTTCTTCCCGCAGCCGGCGGGCGATGTCTCCGAGCCGGAGCGGGTCCCCGGCGCCGGCTTCCCGGAGCATGTCCCCGGGCGTGTCGTGGCCGCACAGGCGGGCCAGGGCCGGATTGACGGCTGTCAGCCGGCCGTCCGGCGTGGCCCGGAAGGCGCCGTGCGGGGCGTCCTCGAACAGCCTGCGGCAGCGGGCTTCGGCCGCGGCCAGGGCCGCCTGGGCGGCCCGTTCCCCGGTCACGTCCCGGCCGTAGAGGTTGGCGCACTCCCGGGCGGGCATGAGCGCGACGGTGAAGGCCAGGACATGGCCGTCGCTCGGGAGATCGATTTCCCGCTGCCCGGGAGCGTCCGCGGCCCGGGCCAGGAGGCCGGCGACGGCCGGGGCCACGGGTTCGCCGACGGCCATTCCCAGGGCCTCGAGCAGGGGGCCGGCCGCGGCGTTGGCGTAGGCGAGCAGCCCCTCGCGGGTCACCCGCAGCACGGGGCGCGGGCTGTGCTCGGGAAAGCTGGCCACCGCGCGCAGGTTGTCCATGGCCCGGCGCTCGGCGGTCACGTCCTGGATCGTGCCGTGGATGCGCGCCGCCCGGCCCGAGGCGTCGCGCTCGGAACTGGCCACGGCCTTGGCGTGGCGCCAGACCCCGTCCCCGCGCCGGAAGCGGTAGGCGTAATGGAAGGGACCGCCGTGGGTCAGGAGCTTGTTGTGCACGGCGTCGAGGACCGGCCGGTCCTCGGGATGCACCAGGGCGCGGTATTCCTCGAAGGTCCGGGGGTGGGCGCCCACGGGCAGGCCCACGATGCGGAAGAATTCCTCCGACCATTGGTCCCCGCCGCCCTCGAGGTCGCGGGTGAAGCTGCCCACCCGGGCCAACCGCTGGGTTTCGCGATAGGCGGCGAGGATCGAGGACGCGTCGAGGCGGGCGGCCAGTTCTTCGTCGGGCCGGCCGGCCAGCCCCCGGATCAGGGCGGCGAAGGGCGCCGGCCGGGCGAGCAGGGCGGCGCGCACGTCGGCGGGGATCATGCCGGCCAGGGCCAGCAGCTCGTCGGGATTTTCGCCGAGTTCGGCGGCCAGGGCGCGCAGGGCGTCCTCGGAAAGGCCCGAGGGACGGCCGCGTTCCAGGCGGCCCAGGGATGACGGCGTGACCCCCAGCCGGGCGGCCAGCCGCCGCAGGGAGAAGCCCCGGTCCGTGGCCAGCAGGGCCAGGCGTTTGCCGCGAATGCTGTTGTCATATAGAGGCGTATGCATAACGGCTTAACGATACAGCGCGCCGGGCGCGCAGGCAATGCCTCGTTTCACCTGCCTGTGGGCTCAGGCCGTCTCCCCTTCGGGAAAAAGGGCCGTCATCCGGGCCATCCGTTCCAATTCCCGGCGCATGTCGGCGTAATCGGGCGCGTCCTCCCGGGTGAGCCGGTCGGCGATCGTTCGGGCGGTTTCGGCCAGCTCCGGCCGCCCGGCATCCTCGAAGGCGGCCAGCACCGAGGCCGCCCGCTGCGTTTTGCCGAGGCCGAGCAGCGTCAGTCCGAGGCCGACGCGGGCCGCGCCGTCGGCGCCGTCGGTCAGGCGCAGCACGTGCTCGAATTCCACCCGGGCCTGGATGTGCTGGCCCATGGCGTAGAGGGCCTGTCCGAGCCGGAGCCGGACCGCCGTGTTCGACAGGTCGCCCCGGACCGAGGCGCGGTAGGCGGCGGCCGCCGCCGGATAGTCGCCGGCGGCGAAGGCCGCGTCCCCGGCGGCGTGGGGATCCGGCGCCGGCTGGTCGGGCGGGGAATTTTCCGTCGGGGCCTCCCGGCCGAGCAGGGCCCGGAAGAGGTGGCGGCGGGAAACGGTTCTCGGGGTGTCGTCGTGGGCCATGGCCGGGCTCCTCGGGTTATCGGGGCTTTGGTGCGGCTCCGGTGAAGAACGCGGATTCGATCTCGGCGATGCGTGCGCCGCCGGTCGCGGCCACCCCGGCCAGCATCGTCTCGGACAGTTCCGTGGACCGCCAGGCCGCCTCGCTCAGGGGCGGGACCGCCGGCCCGGGAAAGGCCGGCCATGCGAAGGCCGTGGCCAGGATGTCGGCCGCGTGCACGAGGGCGGTTTCGCGGGACTCGGGCCGGCCGTCCGGCTGATGGTGGCCGGCCACCATGGCCGTCAGCGACTCCGGAAAGTTCCAGCGGCGCAGCAGGGCCCGGCCCACCGCGGCGTGGTCGAAGCCGAGAATGGCCGTCTCGGCCTCGCTGGTCGGGATTCCCTCGATGCGGGCGAGCAGGAGGGCCCGTCCGGCGGCGGCCGGCAGCTTGCGCATGATGACGAGCTGTCCGATGTCGTGGAGGAGGCCGCCGACGAAGACGCGTTCCGGTGCGGTTCCGGGGCAGGCGGCGGCCAGGAGCGAGGCGTAGACGCCGCAGGCCGCGGCATGTCCCCAGAAGCCGCGCATGTCGCACAGTCCCGGAGAGATGTCGGAAAAGGCGGAGAGCGCGGCCAGCCCGAGGACCAGGGTGGTCAGATCCTTGAGCCCCACCATGGTCACGGCCCGGCCTATGGTGTCCACGGGGTCGCGCGCGCCGTAGGCGGGGCTGTTGACCAGCTTGAGGAGCTTGGCCGAGAGGCCGGGGTCGCGGCCGATGATCGCGGCCAGTTCCCGGGGGGAGGCGCTCTCGCTGCGCAGGGCCTGGAGCAGCCGGACATGGACCTCGGGCAGGGTGGCCAGTTCCACCTCCCCCGAGACCAGGCTGGCCGGATCGGTTTTTTTGGGGCCGAACAGGAGCTTTTCCGGGGGCAGGCCGCTTAAAACCGGGGCCCGCGGGTCCGCTGCGAGGTCCTCCAGGTTTTCCGGGGGCCGGGCGGCGGCCCGTTCGACGGCCAGTTCGAACACCGTGGCCCCGAACGGGGTCGAGAGGTCCAGGGCGGCGAAGCGGGGCCGCAGCAGTTCCCTGCAGCATTCCAGGACCGCGTCGCGTCGTTCCCGCTCCGGGTCGGCGCCGGCGGTCGGGGCGTCGGTCCGGACGTCCACGACGCGCACGCCGTGGGCGCGCAGAACCCGGATGCCGGCCTCGTCGAGGAGGGTGTCCCGGGGGGCCAGGGGCTGTCCGTTTTGCCCTGCCACGTCCTCGCCGAGGACCATTCCGGGCCGGATGTCTTCAATATTGACCTTGGCCACCGTGTCCATACCTCCGCGCGGCCGTCGCCGCCGTTGGACCGGCCGGGAACCGTCGGGCCCGCGTCGCGGGTTGGGCGGGCCGGTCCGGATGTCGTGGTTAAGATTGTAATAAAGCTAATCGAAAGAAAAGCCTCCGGAAGCCCCCACGTCCGAGGTCACCCGCCCCCGCGTCGTGTTCTTTTTGTAACGGGCTGGAAATGAACGTGAAAAAAAATTGTCGAAATGGCTTGGATTGGCCCTTCTTTTGCTTTGTCTTGTGGCAAGAACGCGGTGGCGCCGCCGAAGCGTCCCGCGCCGAATCACCTGGCCGTGGCGGTCACCCCCTAGCCTCCTCCCCCAACCAAGCCACCACGGCCTTTTTAGGAAGCCGCTTGGACCACTCCCTGGGTCTGGGCGGCTTCCACTTTTTCCCTGGGCGCCGTTCGGAAGGGAGTCCGGTCGGGGCTTGAATCGCGGCCGATTCGCGATTATAGGCCGACAATACAGGCACGGGCGGGCATCCGCGGCGGACCGTTCCGCCCGGCGCCCTCCCATCCGACCGGTGGAGAACTCTCGGGGGCATTCGTTTGGAAAGCAAGGAATCCGGCCCGCAGGCCTTTTTGGACTTCGTCAGCCAGCGACTGGCCAAGCGTCAGCGCGAACTGGACGAGGCCGTGAAATTTTCGAGCCATTACGGCCAGGTGGAATCCATCGTCCAGGAGCTCAAGGCCGTCCGGGCCAAATTCGTGACGCTCATGCGCCGGGAGGGCCTGTTGTGAGGATGCCGCGTCTTTGCGTCCTGGGCGCCGTCCTGGCGGCGATGCTCGCCGCCGCGCCCGCCCCGGCCGCCCAGCCGGGGGACATCGTCGGCGAGTGGACCGCCGCTGTCTTCGGCCAGACGGTCACCGCCAGCTTCACCCGCCAGGGGGACATGATCTACGGGGTCATCATCATCCCGGACATGGCCGGCGGCAGCAACACCTACCATGTGGCCGGCGTCACCCTCGGCGACCAGTTCGCGGCGCGGCACGGCAGCGGCCATCTGCTCAAGGGGCGGATGACCGGCCCCGACGAGGCGCAGGCCGTCTTCACGCCCACCTCCGGCCCCGCCCTCAACCTCGTCCTCAAGCGGCGTCCCGGACCCTGACCGGGCCGGCCGCCGCGCCGGCTCATCCGGCCGCCGCCTTTTTCTGGCCGGAAGGAACCACCGGCACCGACTCGTCCTTGGCCCGGTCGGTCCAGGCCCGCTTGACGGCCGCCACCTCCTCGGGGGCGAGGGTGGCTTCTATGGCGTCGAAGGTCCGGTTCCGGAAAAAAACCAGATCCTGGTAGCTCGGGGCGGCGTTGATGAGGTCGAGGTAATAGGCGAGGTCGCGATCCTGCTCCATGGCGGCACTGCTCCCTGGTCGCATGTCGTTGCCGTGGCAACGACATGTAACCGAAGGGGCGGCGGCCGGCAATATCGGCCTCGCCGGGCCTCCCGGCGGCGGCCGGACCCGTGTCGGGGATCAGCCCTCGGGGCCGTTGAAGGCGCCGCACTTGACGCAGACAAACCCGGCGAAGACCGGCACGCCGTCCTCGATCCACACCTCCACCTCGTTTCGCTCGGAGCAGTTCTCGCAATACACCAGGGCCAGATGGCGCTCGGGGTCGTAGTCGCATTCCACCCCGCGCAGGATCACGGTTTCGGTAAAGGCCATGGGCGTCCCTCCCTGGGCATGGGTTTCACCGCCACGGTATCATCGGCGGGCGCGGGCGCAAGGGGAAACGTCGTCGGAACGGAGCCCCCATTGCCAGAAGCCGCCACTCGGGCTATCCCGGCCCGGTCCCGGGGAGCCGGCGGCGTCGCCGCCGCGGACGGCCCGGGCGGTGGAGGAACCATGAAGGACGCGTTGGGCATTTACTACTATCCGAACCCGGCGGAGAAGCGGGTGCGCATGTACGTGCGCAAGCGCTACGGCCAGGTGGAGTTCCGCCTGTGGAACCAGGAGCACCCCGAGATATGGGAGCGCCACGACTGGATTCCCTACGAGGCCATCGAGGCGGCGGCCGCCGAATACCGGAATCGCAAATCCGGGAACGACCCGCTGGAGATGTACGACCTGGACGTGGCCAGGCGCCTTCTGGCCGACGAGGGCGTTTTGTGCCCGTAGGTCCGGCCATGCGCGTCTACGGGGAGATCCGGGGACTGTCCCCGGAGGCCTGGGCCCGGCTGGCCCGGGCCTGCCCTTTCGATGAGGCCGCCTACGGCGGGGGCACCCTCGAAATCCAGCACGAGGGGGGCTTCGTCGACGCCACCGGATTCATGGAGGCCCTGGCCGCGGCCCTCGGGCCGGAAGCCGAGGGACATCTGGACGTGATCGACAACGACGACTGGACCATCACCCGGCATGTGGTCCAGGGCGGAAAATGGCGTTTTCAAACATTCGGAATCGATGATGTTTTGGAAAACACCAAAAACGAGGGCAACATTTAGCTTGACGGGCCTGGGGTGACTGCGTAGAGACACGCCTCCCGACGCGAGAAATCGCGGGCGGGGCCGGAGGGGCCAACGGGAACCCCGGAATGATTTGAAAAAACGTGTTGACGGGCCGGCGGGCAGGGCGTAGAGACGCTCTTCCG
>CAZNUQ010000009.1:55114-67183 GCA_964576235.1 uncultured Desulfovibrio sp. | reverse complement strand
GACGGCAATCTCAGCGCAGGTACATGGGGATGTTCATGAACAGATCCCTGGTGAAGTTGATCATCTTGTCCATCATCCAGGGAAAGGCCAGCAGCAGGGCGATGAACATGGACAGGATCTTCGGCACGAAGGTCAGGGTCATCTCCTGGATCTGGGTCGCGGCCTGGAGGATGGAAATGAAGACGCCGACCACGAGGCTTACGCCAAGCATCGGCAGCGCCAGGAAAAGGGCCAGTTCGATGGCCTGCCTCGACAGGGCCACAACCATGTCGGTCGTCATGGGGCGCGCCTCCGGCGGTTACGTGGCGAAGGAATTGACCAGGGAGCCGACCATCAGCCCCCAGCCATCCACCAGAACGAACAGCAACAGCTTGAACGGCATGGCGATGGTGGCCGGCGGCAGCATCATCATGCCCATGGCGAGCAGGATGCTCGAAATGACCATGTCCAGGATGAGAAACGGGATGTAGATGAGAAAGCCGATGGTGAACGCCGTCTTGAGCTCGCTGATCATGAAGCCGGCGGCGAGCATGGTGGTCGGCACCTCGGCCTTGTCCTTGGGCCGTTCCATCTTGGTGACGGTGTAGAAGACGGACAGATCCTTTTCCCGGGTGTGCTTGAACAGGAATTCCCGCAGGGGCGCTTCCGCCTTCTTGATGGCCTCGGTGAAGCCGATTTCCTCTTTCAGGTAGGGTTGCAGGGCGTTGTCGTTGATCTGCTTGCCCGTGGGATACATGATCACGGCCGTCAGAAAAATGGCCAGACTGGCCAGGATCTGGGTCGGCGGCACCTGCTGGACGCCCATGGCCTGACGCAGGAAGGAAAAGACCACGATGATGCGGGTAAACGAGGTGACCGTCAGGATGAACGAGGGCGCAAGCGACAGGATCGTCAGGGCGAAAAGGATTTCGAGCAGGGTCGAAACCCGCTCCGGCGAGGTCTGGCCCCCGGCCAGGGAAAGGGTCAGCGCGGGCATGTCCTGGGCCAGGGCAGCCGCCGGGGCGGCCGCGAACAGGACGGCCAGGACGAAGGGGATCCAGGGTCTAGGGTGACGGTTCTCCGCCGTTTTTGACGGTCTTGGAGAGCGTCGCGGCGAAGTCTTTGGGCGGTTCATGTGCGGTTTCGCCTTCGGTCAGAAGGGTGATGGAGTGGTCCGTGACACCGAGCACCAAGTCCTTATTCAAGAACCGGACCACGATGATGCTTTTGCGGGGGCCCAGGGCCAGATGGGCCACCAGGCGCAGCATGCCGCCGCGTCCGCCCGGACCCAGGCCGAATTTGGGCCCCACCCGGCGCAGCACCCAGTAGGCGGCCAGGATGACCGCCAGGATGACGACCAGGGCCAGGGCCATCTGGACGGCCGCCGAGGCCAGGCCGTAGTCCGTGGCCGCGAGGGGGGGGGCGGCATCAGGCAAGCTGCTTCACCCGTTCGATGGGGCTTATGATGTCGGTGAGGCGCACGCCGAATTTCTCGTTGATGACCACGGCCTCGCCCCGGGCCACCAGCTTGCCGTTGACGTAGATTTCCAGGGGTTCGCCGGCCAGCTTGTTGAGCTCGATGACCGAACCCTGGCCCAGTTGCAGGAGTTCGTTGATCAAAAGCTTGGTGCGTCCGAGCTCCGCCGACACGTCGAGGGGGATGTCCAGGATGAAGTCGAGGTCCCGGCGGATGCTTTCCGGGCGGGGGGCCTTGGCCTCCTGCGTCAAGTTCTTGAACTGGGCCTTGGCGCTTTGACGGGAGAGGGTTTCCTGATCCCGTTCCCGCTTGATGGATTGCTCCTCCTCGTCGGCCAGGGCGGCGGCCCATTCGGCGGCCAGGGAGTCGTCCCCCCCGCCCCCGCCGGCGCCCCCGGAGGCGGGCTGGTCGAACAGGGCGTCGATGTCGGACTGGGACGCCGGCTTGTCGTCTTCCTGCTCGTTGAGGGCGGCGGCCCATTCGGCGGCCAGTTTGTCCTGATCGATGTCGTCGGGAGCCATGGGAACTTCCTCGCGCCGGCGGCGCCGCTTATTGAATGACGAAATCCGTGAAATACACCCGGGCCACCTTGGCCTGGCCGATGGCCTGGTTGAGGCGGTCCACGATTTCCTTGCGCAGCAGGATCTTTCCCTCCAGGGTGCTCACTTCCTGGGAGGTCTTGGAGGAGAGCAGCAGCAGCAGGGTGTCGCGGATCTTGGCCTGGTTGGCCTCCAGCAGTTCCGGGTTGCCGGTCATTTCCACCTCGAGCACGAGCTTGAGGTAGCGCCTGGCGCTCGGGTCGGCCAGATTGACCACGAAGGGCTGCAGGGGCACGTTGTTGGAAGGGGCCTTGTCCTTGCCCTTGTCCTTGCCGTGGCCGCCCTCGGCCTTTTTCTCCTCGGCCTTGGGCTCGGCCTTTTTCTCTTCGGCCTTGGGCTCGGCCTTTTCCTCGGCCTTGGAATTCTCAGCGGCGGATTCGGCCGGCGCCGGGGGCTTGGCGGTGAAGAACTTCAGATAGGCGAAATACCCGCCGCCGCCGAGGGCGAGCAGCAGGACCAGGAGGATGATGTATTTGAGCAGTCCGGATTTTTTTTTGCCTTCCGGCGCTTCGGGTGCGTCAGCCACGGTTGCCTCCCGGCGTCGTCGAGAACGCGCGACGCCTCATCGTCTCGGGCCGAAAAGATCCGTGCCCACGCGCACGTGGGTGGCCCCTTCCAGGACCGCCGCCTCCAGGTCGCCGCTCATGCCCATGGACAGGACCGGCAGCGGCAGTCCCAGGCGCCCGGCGAGGCGGTCGCGCAACTCCCGCAGGCCGGCGAAGACGGGGCGGGCGCCGTCCGGATCGTCGAACACCGGCGGGATGACCATGAGCCCCCGCAGGGACAGTTCCGGCATGGCGGCCACGGCCTCGGCCAGGGCGGGCAGGGCCTCGGGGGAAATCCCGGATTTCTGCGACTCCCCGGCCACGTTGACCTGCAGGCACACGGCCTGGGTCGATCCCAGGTCGCGGGTTTTTTTGTGCAAAATCTGCGCCAGTTCCAGGTTGTCCACGCTGTGGATCAGGGCGAAGCGCCCCGCGGCCTGCTTCGCCTTGTTGCGCTGGAGATGGCCGATGAAGTGCCATTCCAGGCCCGCCGGGGCGGCCTCCATCTTGGGCAGGGCCTCCTGGATGTAGGATTCCCCGAAGATGCGCTGGCCGCAGGCGGCCAGCGCGGCCACGGCGGCCACGTCCTGTTTCTTCGAAACCGCGACGAGCGTCACCTCGGACGGATCCCTGCCGCAGGCCCGGCAGGCCCCCTCGATGCGCCGCCGGACCCAGGCCAGGCGTTCCGCCGCCTCCATGTCCACGGCCGCGTTCTCCGTGTCGGGAATGTAATTCATGCCGATTTCCTACCCGCAACCGCCGGCGATGTAAAACCGGGCCGGTTACTGGCCGAGTCCCAGTTCGCGCAGAAAGGCCCTGTCCTCGTCCCAGTCCTTGCTGACCTTGACCCACAGCTCCAGAAACACCTGGGATTCCAGCATGGCCTCGATGTCGGCCCGGGCCTTGGCCCCGATGTCCTTGATGCGCTCGCCGCCCTTGCCGATGACCATGGGCTTGTGGCTTTCCCGGGTCACGTGGATGGCCGCCCGGATCTTGACCAGGCCCGGCTTGGAGGTCTCGTCCCAGTCCTCGACGGTCACGGCCGTGGAATAGGGAAGTTCCTCGCCAAGGGCCAGGAAGAGCTTTTCGCGCACGATTTCCCCGGCCAGAAAGCGCACCGGGGCCGTGGACACCTCGTCGGCGCCGTAGCGGTGCGGCCCCTCGGGCAGCCGGCCGAAAAGCGCCGCCAGCAGATCGTCCGCCCCCTGGCCCGTGCGGGCGCTTATGGGGAAAAGTTCCGCCCCGGGCAGGGCCTCGCCCACGGCGGCCAGGACCGGCAGGAGCCGGGCCTTTTCCCTGACCAGATCGGCCTTGTTGAGGGCGACCAGGACCGGGGCGCGGCCCTCGGCCAGGGCCTTGACGATGGGACGCAGGTCGGCCGGCAGGCTGTCGGGCCGGCCGGCGTACCGGGCCGCGTCGAGGATGACCAGCACCACGTCGGCCTGGGCCAGGGCGGCGTGGGCCGAGCGCAAAAGGAGCGGGGCGATGCCGCGTTTTTGACGGTGCAGGCCCGGCGTGTCCAGGAACACCGCCTGGACATCCCCCTCGGTCACGATGCCGCTTATGCTGTTGCGGGTGGTCTGGGGCTTGGGGGAGACGATGGATACCTTTTGTCCGATGAACCGGTTGAGCAGGGTGGACTTGCCGGCGTTGGTCGGGCCGAGCATGACCACGTGCCCGAAACGTTGCGTTGTTGCCAAGGGCGCTCCCGCGCGGCCGCGAAGCGGGCCGCATTCATGATTCTTAAAAATTCATACGTCCGGGCCAAATGGCAGCCCTATCCCGGCGCGCAACGAACGGCAACCCTTGCCTTGGCCCTTTCGGGTGGCTATAGCACGCCTGCCATGGGAAAGGACCTCATTATCGTCGAGTCGCCGGCCAAGGTAAAGACCATCAAGAAGTTCCTCGGCAATGCCTATGCCGTGGAAGCCTCCGTTGGTCACGTGCGCGATCTGCCCTCGAAAAAACTCGGGGTGGACGAAAAGGAAGATTTCGCGCCGCAATATCAAATCATTCCAGGCAAGCAGAAGGTGGTCTCCAAGCTGCGCGAGGCCGCCTCCGGCGCCAAGACCATCTATCTGGCACCGGACCCGGACCGCGAGGGCGAGGCCATCGCCTGGCACGTGGCCGAGATCCTCAAGGATGCCGAGGTCCCCATCCACCGCATCCAGTTCAACGAAATCACGGCCCGGGCCGTGCGCGAGGCGCTCTCCCACCCCCGCGACATCAACGAAAAACTGTTTCTTTCCCAGCAGGCCCGCCGCATCCTCGACCGCCTCGTCGGCTACAAGGTGTCGCCCATCCTGTGGCAGAAGGTCAAAAGCGGCATTTCGGCCGGCCGGGTCCAATCCGTGGCCCTGCGCCTGGTGGTGGACCGCGAGAAGGAACGCCGGGCCTTCGTCCCGGTCGAGTACTGGCTTTTCCGGGCCAGGCTGGCCGGGGACGCGCCCCCGGAGTTCGAGGCCGAGCTGGCCAAGTACAAGGGCCGGAAGGTCGAGATCGGCAGCCTCGAGGCCGCCCTGGAGGCCGAGGCCGCCATCCTCGGAAACCCCTTCGTGGTCAGCGCCGTGGCCGAGAAGGAACGCAAGAAATCGCCTCCCCCGCCCTTTATCACCTCGACCCTGCAGCAGGCCGCCAACCAGCGCCTGGGCTATTCGGCCAAGCGCACCATGGGCGCCGCCCAGAAGCTCTACGAGGGCCTGGAACTGGGCGACCGGGGCACGGTGGCGCTGATCACCTACATGCGCACCGATTCCACGCGCATCGCCGACGAGGCCCGGGACGCGGCCAGGGAGTTCATCGTCGAAACCCTCGGCCCGGACTACTACCCGGAAAAGGCCCGCCACTTCCGGACCAAGGCCGGCGCCCAGGACGCCCACGAGGCCATCCGACCCATCGACGTGACCCTGACCCCGGCCGACGTGCGCACCCTGTTGCCCAAGGACCTCTTCTCCCTCTACAAGCTCATCTGGGAACGCTTCGTGGCCTCGCAGATGAGCGAGGCCCGCTTCTGGGACACCGCCGCCGACATCGCCGCCGGACCGGCCGTCTTCAAGGCCAAGGGCCAGCGCCTCGTCTTTCCCGGCTACCTGAAGGTCTACGGCCAGGAGGCCGGCGACGAGGCCAAGTCCCTGCCCCCGTTGGCCCAGGGACAGGAACTGGCGCTGCTGGAGCTCAGGAAGGAGCAGAAGTTCACCCAGCCGCCGCCGCGCTACACAGAGGCCTCCCTCGTGCGCGAGCTGGAGGAGAAGGGCATCGGCCGGCCCTCCACCTACGCCGCCATCATCTCCACCCTGATCGACCGCGACTACGCCCGGTTGGAGGACAAGCACTTCGTGCCGTCCGAACTCGGCGAGACCGTCTCCGATCTCCTCACCGAGCACTTCGCCACGATCATGGACGTGGGGTTCACCGCCGGCATGGAGGAGGCCCTCGACGCCGTGGCCGAGGGCCGGGGGGACTGGGTCACCCTGCTTCGCGATTTCACCGGCGACTTCTACCCGACCCTGGCCAAGGCGGCCAAGGACATGGCCAAGGTCAAGGCCGGCAAGGAAACCGACGTCGCCTGCGAGCTGTGCGGCAAGCCGATGTTCATCCGCTTCGGCAAGGCCGGGGAATTCCTGGGGTGTTCGGGCTATCCCGAATGCAAGAACACCAAGGAGTTCGACCGGGGGCCGGACGGCGCCGTCATCCCCCGGGAACGCAAGCCCGAGGAAGTGGTCTCCGTCGGCGAATGCCCCCAGTGCGGCAAGCCCCTGGCGCTCAAGAAGTCCCGCACCGGCAGCCGGTTCATCGCCTGCACCGGCTGGCCGGACTGCAAATACACCAAGCCGTTCTCCACCGGCGTGCCCTGTCCGCGCGAGGGCTGCTCCGGCACCCTGGTCGAGAAAAGCTCCAAGCGCGGCAAGGTGTTCTACGCCTGCGACAGCTATCCCCAGTGCGATTTCGCGGTCTGGGACTGGCCCGTGAACGAGCCCTGCCCCCAGTGCGACTCGAAGATCCTGGTGCGCAAGAAGACCCGCGACGGCGAGGTCATCGCCTGCCCGACCCGTTCCTGCCGGTACAAGCGCGGCGTGGACGCGAAGAAGGACGAGGGCGGGGAATAGGAAAGAATGAAGCGGCCTCCGGCGGTCGGGGGGGATCATCCCCCCCGATCCCCCTGGATGGCGCGACGGAAATGAAGCGGGCCGCCCCTTTCGGGGCGGCCCGCTTTTTTTCGTGCAAGGGTCCGGGGGGATAATCCCCCCGGCGGGGTCCAGGGGCGGCGCCCCTGGTTTTTCGCCGCTTCCTAGGCCAACGGCGTGTTCTCGACGATGGTCCAGACGCCGCAGGGGCAGGCGTTGCCGCAGAAGCCGCAGCCGATGCACTTGTCCGGGTCGGAGACCATTTCGAACTCGTTTCCTTCGAGCTGCCGGCGCGAGATGGCCCCGGCCGGGCAGATCGTCTCGCACAGTCCGCAGTCGCGGCAGGCGCCGCAGGACGAGCACTGGCTGGCGCAGGTGGAGAGATCCTCGAAGTCCATGATGCGCGGGTCGAAGTATTCGAGCTTGGCCCGCCTGTAGTCGAGCATGGGGCGGATGTCGGGCTGGGGGCGCTTGCCCGCCAGGATTTCCGAGATGGCCCTGGCCGCGTCGCGGCCCATGCCGATGGCCTGGGTGAGCAGGCCCGGCCGCACGATGTCGCCGATGGCGAAGACCTTGGGATTGGTGGTCTGGTAGATCTCGTTCACCGTGACCATGCCGCGCTCGGTGGCGATGGAGTCGTCGAGGAACTCCAGGTCGGGCACGTCGCCGACGGAAAGGAAGACGGAGTCGGCCGGGAGCAGTTCGCCGGACTGGAGGAGCACGCCTTCCCGGGTGATCTCCTTGGTGAAGCAGGGCCACTTGAAGATCGCGCCCACGGCCTCGGCGTCGCGTTTTTCCTTGCCGAAGGCGGCGGGCTTCTGGATGTCGATCAGGGTGACGGAGGCGGCGCCGAGGCGGGCGGCCTCGGTGGCCACGTCGCAGCCGACGTTGCCCGCGCCGATGATGACCACGCGCCTGCCCACGGTGGCCTCGCCCTTCTTGGCGGCCTTGAGGAAGGTCAGGGCCGGGGTGGCCAGTTCCTTGCCGGGGATGGGCAGCACCCGGGGCTTGCTGGCGCCGACGGCCAGCACCGTGAAGTCGAAGTCCTCCACGAGCTGTCCGAACTCGTCCTTGTCCAGGGGCTTGCGCAGCCGGACGTGGGGAAGGATCGCCTGGGCGCGCCCGATTTCGGCGTCGAGGACCTCCGCGGGGATGCGGGAGGACGGAATGGCCTGGGCGATCTTGCCGCCGAGCTTCTCCTCGAGGTCGTAGATCACGGCCTCGTGGCCGGCCAGGCGCAGCTGCCAGGCGATGGACATGCCGGCCGGGCCGCCGCCGACGACGGCCACGCGCTTGCCGGAAAGGGGCGGCAGCTTGGGCATGCGGCCGGCCGCGACGTTGGCCTTGCCGAGCAGGGAGGTGTCCAGGGGCGTCAGGTTGCCGACGGAACGGGTGCAGCCCTGCATGCACAGGTTGGGGCAGAGGTAGCCGCAGACCGTGGCCGGGAAGGGCGTGTAGGCGAGGGCCAGGTCCATGGCCTCGTCCATCAGGCCGTCGCGCACGAGCTGCCAGCGTTTCTGGACCGGGATGCCGGTCGGGCAGCTGGCCTGGCAGGGGGAGAGGTACTTGCGGTTTTCCCAGACCGGCACGAACCGGCGCATCTCGCCGGTGACGATCAGGGGAACGGGGCCGCGGTCGCTGTCGTCGAGGTCGCCGATGAGGCCCCCCCGGCCGAGTTCCGCGTCCCAGACGTGGGCGCGGAATTCGCCCATGGGCCGGCGTTTCTTGCCGGTCTTCTCGTGGGGGGCGCGGGCGGCGATGCACTGCCACTCCTCGCGTCGGGCGAGGGTGTCGAGGAGTTCCGGCCGGCCGATGGCCTCCAGGAAGCCGCGCAGGCCGCCGAGGAGCCGGTCCCAGGCCGCGTCGTCGATGGGCACGGACTTGGCGTCGGCCAGGGAGAACCCCTTGTGGGGGCCGCGCAGGAAGATGGTGCCGCCGACCATGCCCACGCAGGGACGGTAGCCCAGGACGTTGTCCGGATTCTGGGGCTCGAAGCCGCAGATCACGGCCGTGCCGCCGGCCATGAATTCCGCGAAGTAGTCGCCGACCCCGCCGAGGACGAAGAGTTCCGGGGCGGCGTACTTGGGGTTGCGCTTGGTCATGGTCATGCCGCGGGCGCCGATGTTGCCCGCGATCATGATCTTGCCCTGGGCCATGGCGTTGGCCGCGCCGTTGCCGGCGTTGCCGAGCACCGTGATCTCGGCGCCGGCGTTGAGCCAGCCGATGTCGTCGGAGGCGGCGCAGTCGACGACGATCCTGGTGCCGGGGAAACCCATGGAGCCGGTGCGCTGGCCGGGCGAGCCGGTGATGCGCACGGTGACGGGCTCCTGCCGGGAGAGGAAGATCCGGCCGCCGATGCCGTGCTGGCCGTGGGCCTCGATGGTCAGGTTCCGGGCGCCCTGGACGACGGCCCGCTGGATGCGCTCCTCGAGGACGCGGGAATCGACGCGGTGGCCGTTTTCAATGCCGTGTATGGTGACGGATTCGTGTGCCATGTGCGTGCTTGCCTTGCTGCTGTGGATTGCGCCGCTTTCGGCCTAGACCACGTACTTGATCCCGAGCCGCTCGGCGGCGTGGTAGTCGCTTATGCCCAGGGCGTCGGACATGCCGGTCGGCAGCGACGTGGAACGGCCCAGGGGGGCGACGATCTTGCGCAGTTCCGTGTCGAAGGAAAGGTAGACGTCGACCAGGCGCTCGGCCACCTTCTCGGGGTCGAGGCGGCGGTAGAGCCGGGGATCCTGGGAGGTGATGCCCTTGGGGCACACGCCGATGTTGCAGACGTTGCAGCGGTCGTGCTCCGAGCCGAGACAGCCGGCGGCGGCCTGCATGATGTACTTGCCGGACTGGACGGCGCTGGCGCCGAGCATGATCAGGGCCGCGGCGTTGGCGGCCAGGTTGCCGTTCTTGCCGATGCCGCCGCCGGCGATGAGCGGGATCTCGTTCTGCTTGCCGACCTTGACCAGGTTCTCGTAGCAGTCGCGCAGGTTGGTGGCGATGGGGTGGCCCATGTGGTTCATGGAGACGTTGTAGGCCGCGCCCGTGCCGCCGTCCTCGCCGTCGATGGCCAGCCCGGCCGCGTAGGGGTTGCGCGCCAGGTTGTTGAGCACGGCCGTGGCCGTGGTGGTGCCGGATATCTTGGGATAGACCGGGACGCGGAATCCCCAGGCCATGGACATGGACTGGATCATCTTGGCCACGGCTTCCTCGATGGAATACTTGGTCTGGTGGGTCGGCGGGCTGGGCAGGGAGACGCCCTGGGGCACGCCCCGGATGGCGGCGATGAGCTTGTTGACCTTGTACCACATCAAAAGGCCGCCGTCGCCCGGCTTGGCCCCCTGGCCGTACTTGATCTCGATGGCGCAGGGGTCCTCCTTCATGTCCGGCAGGGCCCGGATGATCTCGTCCCAGCCGAAGTAGCCGGAAGCGATCTGCAGGATCACGTACTTGAGGAAGCGGGAGCGCAGCAGCCGGGGGGGGCAGCCGCCCTCGCCCGTGCACATGCGCACCGGCATGCCCATCTCCTCGTTGAGGTAGGTCACGCCCATGACGAGGCCTTCCCACATGTTGGGGGAAAGGGCGCCGAAGGACATGGACCCGACCATCAGGGGATAGATTTCGCGCACCGGCGGCACCCAGCCGTTGCCGGCCAGGGCGGCGAGGCCCTCCTCGGGAGGCTGGACGCGGCCGAGCAGGGTGCGCAGCTCGAACTCGTGGCGCCCGGCGTCCAGGGCCGGGTCGGTGAGCATGGAAATGCGGATGAACTTGATCTGGTCCAGGAGGCTTCCGGTGTCGTTGCGCCGGCCGCCCCGGGTGCGGGCCGCGCCGCCCCGGTTGGCGTGGAACTTGAGGGTGGTGGCCTCGGGGTGCAGGCGGGGGGCGATGGCGTTGTTGGGGCACACCATGTCGCACATGCCGCAGCCGATGCACCGGTAGGCCGGATCCGTGCGCTGGCGGATGCCGTGGAAGATGGAAAAGCTGCTGGAGGGCTTTTTGAGCAGGGCCGGCGAGGTCTCGATGGCGCGCTTGCGGAACACCCCGAGCTCGATGGCGTTGACCGGGCACACGGCGGTGCACCGCCCGCACAGGGTGCAGGCGCCCCGGTCCCACTCGACGCGCCAGGGCAGGTCGGTGACGCTTAGCGTGGACGGGGTAAGGACTGGAGCTGATTGCATATGGTGACCTCCTGGCATTCGGGGCGCACGATGGCCGTATCCAGGTGCATGGGTTGAAAGTCGTCGTGCTGGTCGCGGTCGGGGATGGCGGCGTCGAGACCGCAGATCTCCGAGGAGAAGGCGAAGATGCCGGGCTTGCCGCCGACCACGCCGGGCCGCAGCTTCTTGCGGTCCTGGACCATGAACATGGAGCCGTCGGGCAGGCAGCCGATGACGCAGTTGGGGCCGTCGATGATGAGCTTGCGGCAGGTCTGCTTGATGCGGGCCAGGAGTTCGCGGTCGGGGTGCCCCTCCATCTCGTTGTCCGGAAGCGGCGTAATGACATGTTTGTAATATTCGAGGCCGAGGCCCAGCCGCTTGAGCGTGAAATGCATGATGTGGGCGAAGACCTCCGAGTCGGACTGGTAGCCCATGTAGCCCGGGAAGCCGCGCGAGAGCAGGTACTCCTTGATGGGGACGAAGGCCGTGTTCTCGCCGTTGGTCATGGTGCACACGCCCTGGATGAAAAACGGATGGCAGGCGTAGAGGTTGATGGCGTAGTTGGTGTTCTGGCGGCCCTGGGCCAGGATGCGCCGGCAGAAGAGCTCGGGCCGGTCGAGGCCGAGGTATTCGGCCACGGTCAGGGGGTCGCCGACCTCCTTGACCATGATGGTGTCGGGCCAAAACGAGAAGACCCGGATGTCGTCGACGGCCTCGCCCATGACGCGCAGTTCCACGCGCATGAGCATGTAGGCCAGCTCCCGTTCCTCCCGGGACTTGGCCCGGAGGTCGGCGGGCACCTCGTAGGCCCGGGCCATGTAGGTGCCCCGGACCGGGGTGCCGGCGGGCACGGCGGTCCGGGGATCGAGGACGAGGGTCAGCTTGGTGACGAACCCCCGCTCGTCCATGTAGGCGTCCAGGCGCTTGAGGCCGGCGTCGGTGAAGATGCCGGACAGGATCGGGGCGTCCTTCATTTCCCCGAAGGGACCGCCGAGGTCCCCGAGGAAAAGGCCGACGCCGGATCCGTCGTGCCCTTCCTTCATGACATTGAGCGCCTCGATGGCGCGCATGGGGGACACGGGATCCCGGCTGCTGAGGGCGAATAAGCGGCACATGCTCTACTCCGAAATGATCTGGATCGATTGAAGGGGGATTTTTTTCATAGTGACAAAATGGTTGACCGTAAAGAAAAAA
>CAZNUQ010000009.1:0-55014 GCA_964576235.1 uncultured Desulfovibrio sp. | reverse complement strand
AGCGATGCCGGCGAGAGGGCCTCGGGAAAGCGCGGCAGCACGATCTTTTCGGCCAGTTCGGGGGCCAGCCTGGTCTTCTGGCGCAGGACGGTCCGGGCCGCGTCGGGGCGGGCGGCGATGAACGCCGCCGCCCGGACCATGGCCCTGGCGAAGGCCGCGGCCTCGGCCGGGTGGCCCTTGATCCAGGACTTCTTGGCGAACCAGCCGCCGATCAGGTAGGGGCTGCCGAAAACGGCGTGGGGCGAGGGGTCCAGGACGCGGGCCGCGCCACGGCCGACGGCGTCGGTGACGAAGGGTTCGAGCATAAGCGCCGCGTCGGCCGAGCCCTTGGCCATGGCGGCGGCCATGTCCGGGAAGGGCACCTCCACCAGCCGGATCTCGTCCGGGGAAAGGCCCGCCTTTTCGGCCAGGGCGCGCATGGCCGAGTCGTTGATGTTGCCGAGGGTGTTGATGGCCACGGTCTTGCCCGAGAGGTCCGAGACGGACGTGACGGGCGAGCCGGCCGGCACCAGCAGGGCGTGGACATCGTGCGTCCCGGCCACGCCCTCGGCCCCCGGGGCCAGATAGGCGAAATCGAAGCCCTTGGCGTGGGCCAGGATGATGGAGACGGAGTTGGACCAGCCGATGGCCAGTTCGCCGCCTTCCACGGCCGGGGCGATGACCGCGCCGCCCTTCATGGACAGGCCCGCGACCTCCAGGCCCTCGGCCGCGAAATAGCCTTCGGCCTCGGCCACGAAGAATTGCAGGCAGTCGCCGACGGGCATGTAGCCGACCTTGAGGGGGGAGCCGGCCAGGGCCGGGGCGTGGCAGAGGAGAAAAAGGAGCAGGGCGGCGATGGCGCGCGTCGTCATGGTGTCCTCCGGATGGGGGAAGGCACGCGGAACGGACGCGCCCATCCCGGTTCTTATGTACGCATACCGCCCTTCCAGCCCCGATGCCAGCGCAAAAGTCGATCCAGGCCGCAACTCGCGGCCGCGTTGACCGCCAGGCCCATGAGCCCGAGCATGGCCACGCCGGCGTACATTTCGGGAATGGCGAAGGTGCGCTGCATGCGCAAAATGTAGTGGCCGATGCCGCCGGTCGCGCCGATCATCTCGGAGAGCACCGCCACGATCAGGGCCATGGGCACGGCGGTGCGCAGCCCGGCGGCCACGCCGGGCCCCGCGGCCGGCAGCACCACCCCGAACAGCGTGTCCCGCCGCGAGACGCCGTAGGCCGCCGCCGTCAGGCGAAACCCCGGCGGGATGTCCCGCGCCCCGTCGGCGGCCCCGACCAGGATCGGGAAGAAGCAGGCGAAGACCACCACGAACACCTTCATGGCCGGCCCGATGCCCAGAAAGAGCATGGCCGCCGGGATGATGGCCGGCGGCGGCACCGGACGCAGGAGTTCGAGGGTCGGCGCGAGCAGGGCGTCCAGGCGGCGCGACACCCCCATGCCGAGGCCCAGGGGGACGGCCGCCAGGGCCGCGATGGCCAGTCCGGCCAGGGCCCGGCCGAGGGTCTGGCCGGCCAGGGCCGGCAAAAGCCCCGAGGCGGAAAGCTTCCAGAAGGTGGCCGCGATGGTCGAGACAGGCGGGAAATACAGCGCCGAGACCAGACCGGCTGCCGAAACCGCCTGCCAGGCTCCGGCCAGGGCCGCGAAGACGATCACTCCGGAAAACCGCCTCATGGCCGCCCCTCTCCCGGGGTCCAGCGCAAAAGCCGGGCGCGCGCCGCCACGAAGGCGGCGTTGAGAACGAATCCCAGCAGCCCCACCGCCACGATGCCGGCGTACATGCGCTCGGGGCGCCGGGAGAGCGAGGCCTCCAGGATGAACGATCCCAAGCCGTCCGGCGAGGCGGCCATTTCCGTGGTCACGGTGACGGCCACGGCCACGGCCAGGGCCACGCGCAACCCGGCCATGACCTGGGGCAGCGCGGCCGGGACAAGCACCCGGGCGATGGTTTCGCCCCGGCCGAGGCCGTATACCCGGGCCGTGCCGACGAGCTCGGGGCCGGCGGCCGTGGCCCCGGCCAGGGCCGACACGTAGGCCGGCCAGGAGCAGGCGAAGCCGGCGACCGCCACGCACAGCCCGAAGCCGAGTCCGAGAAAGAGGATGCCGATGGGGATCAGGGCCACCGACGGCATGGGGCGCAAAAATTCCACCGTGACCCGGCAGGCCCGGCCCAGGCCGGGAAAGACCCCGCAGGCGAAACCGAGCAGCGCCCCGCACAACCCTCCCGCCGCGAAGCCGCCGCCCACCCGGCCGGCCGTGGACAGGGCCTGGGCCGGCAGCTCGCCCGAGACCGCAAGTCGTCCCAGTTCCGCGAGCACCGCCGAAACCGGCGGCAGCAGATCCGGACGGGCCAGCCCCAGGCGCGAGGCCGTCTCCCAAAGGGCGAGCAGGCCGGCCAGGAGGAGCAGGCCGGAGGTCCGGCCGCCGGCCCGGCCTCCCCGCCGGGGGGCATCATGCCCTCCCGCCCCCTTTCTCGGGGGCATGCGGTGCAATGTATTTTCCTCGGGGTGTCGCATCACGGCTATCCTGGCGGCAGTCTGCCGTCATCGTCTTTCCCGCATCAAGGGGTCCGGGGGGATCATTCCCCCGGCGGGGGGGGCGGGGGCGGCGCCCCCGCGTCTTCCACTCCGTTCATCCTCGCGGCTACCGGCGCAGCAGGGCATGGATGGCCTTGCGGGCGTCGAGGAAACGCCGGTCCTCGCGGGTGGCGATCTGCTCGCGCGGCCGGGGCAGGTCCACCGGCAGCACGGCGGCCACCCGGGCCGGCGGCGGCGTCAGCACGACCACGGTGTCGGAGAGGTACACGGCCTCGTCGATGTCGTGGGTGACGAAGAGCACGGTCTTGGCCTGGGTCGCGGCCACCGCGGCGAGGAGGTCCTCCAGCTCCTCCCGGGTCTGGGCGTCGACCGAGGCGAAGGGTTCGTCGAGCAGCAGGACGTCCGCCCCGTAGGCCAGGCCCCGGGCCAGGGCGGCCCGCTGCTGCATGCCCCCGGAGAGCTGCCAGGGGTAGTGGCCGGCGAATCCGGACAGGCCCACGGCGGCCAGGGCCTCCCGGGCGGACGCCTCCTTGGTGGCCGCGGTGCCGGGCTTGCGGCGCAGGACGAAGCGGATGTTGCCGAGGACGGTCAGCCAGGGGAAAAGCGAGGCCGCGGCATTCTGGAAAATGAGGGCCATCTCCGGCGGCGGGCCGTCGATCTCCCGGCCGTCCAGGGCGACCCGGCCGGAGGTGGGCCGCATGAGGCCGCAGGCGCACTGCAGGAGGGTGGACTTGCCGCAGCCCGAGGGGCCGAGCAGTGAAACGAAGGCGCCGCGCGGCACGGCGAAGCTCACGTCGGCCAGGGCGCGGGCCGGGGGCGAGCCGTTGTGGCTGTAGGTCTTGGCCAGGTGTTCGATGGTCAGCACGGAGCATCCATTCGCTTCGGGTTGCGCAGGCTTGGCAACTATGAAGCCTCGGCCCCGGCCGGACAAGAAAAAAATTGACGCGGCGCCCCGGCCCGGTCCGGGAGGGCGGCCCCCGCCCCTACCATTCCACGGGCAGGCGGACGGTCTGGCCGGCCTTGTTGGAGAAGAGCAGGAAACCGTTGTCCCGGCCGAAGACGTAGAGGTCGCGGGTGACGGCCACGTCCTTTTTGCAGTAGGCGATGATCTCCTCCAGCCGTCCCTCCTTCCACCAGGCCAGGGCGTCGAGGCCGGTGGCGGACTTCCGTTCCCCGAGGGTGGCCATGGCCAGCCCGTCCAGGGAGAGGCGGTAGCCCAGGCGGGCGTGCACCTTTTCCAGAATGTCCAGGGTGGGGAGGGCGTGGAGGTCGCAGGGCGAGGCGCCGGCGAGCACCTTGTAGTCGAAGCGGTTGATGTTGAAGCCCACGACGAGGTCGAGGCGCCCCAGGGCGGCGTAGAGTTCGGGCAGCTCCTCCTGGCGGTAGACGAGGAAGTCGTCGAGGCCGGAATCGTAGAGCACGGCCACGGACACGCCCATCTTGTGGGCGTTGCCCCAGCCGCCGACATCGGCGGCGGCGCGGCGGGTCTCCACGTCCAGCACCCCGAAGCGGATCGGCGCGGCCGGGGGCCGGCCGGCGTCCCGGTTCGCGGTTTCGTCGGGTTGTGGTTGTTCGTGGCACTCGGGGCGGCAATCGGCCTCCTCGGGGGTCTTTCCGGACACGAGAAGCTCCAGGAGGAAGCGGGCCGCAACCTTGTCGATGGGGCGGTTGCCGGAGCCGCATTTGGGGGAATGGACGCAGGAGGGGCAGCCGGTTTCACAGGGGCAGCCGGCCACGGCGGCCAGGGTCCGGGAAAGGGCCTCCCCGGCCCTGGCGAAGGCCAGACGCGAAAGGCCCACCCCTCCCGGCGCGCCGTCGTAGACGAAGACGCAGGCCCGGCCGACCTGGGGATGCAACGGGATGGAGATGCCGCCCAGGTCGTTGCGGTCGGTGAGCACCAGCAGCGGCAGGATGCCGATCATGGCGTGCTCCACGGCGTGGATGGCGCCCATGAAATGGAACAGCCGCCGTTCGAGCTCCTCCTGGGCGGCCCTGGGGATCACCCACCACAGGCCCTCGGTCTCGAAGACCATGGGCGGCAGGTCCAGGGGCACGATGGACAGGAGCTGGCCGCCGCGGGTGCGCCGCCGCTCGTAGCCGGTGACGGTTTCGGTGACCTTGAGGCGTCCGAGGAAGACGGGCGTGCCGCGCACCTCGGTCTGGCCGAGGACCTCCAGGATCTCCGTGGTCTTGCGGGCCCGGGCCCGGGTGTAGTGGTCCACGGTTCCCGGGGCGACCCGGACCCGGCGTCCGGGGATGTCCAGGGATTCCACGAGGTAGGAGACCCCCCGGTGGATGTAGACCGCGCCGGGGTGGGTCTCCTTGCAGGCGCGCATCTCGTCGATCTGGCCGATGATCGAACCGGCGGTCGTCTCGATGGCGTACTGGCCGCCGGCGCCGCGCAGGTTCACGTCGCGGTGGGGGCGTTTTCGGGCGGCGAAAAGGCGCCGGCCGTCCCGGTCCCGCAGGAGCAGCCCCCGGGCCTCGAGCTTTTGCGCCTCGCGGCGCATGGTCGGGGAGGCCCAAAGGGGCTCGTCCTCGGAAAGGGGCAGCTCGGCGGCGGCGCATTCCAGGTGCCGGGCGGCGATGGCCGGGTTGTCGGGGTTGATCACGGCCGGCTCGGGCGGCCGGTCGAAGAAGTCCTCCGGGTGGCGCATGAAATACTGGTCCAGGGCGTCCTCGCCGGCGATGAGGGCCACGGCCGATTCCCGCAGCGCCCGGCCCACCCGGCCGCCGCGCTGCCAGGCGGACATGACCGAGCCGGGGTAGCCGCACAGGATGCACAGGTCCAGGCCGCCGATGTCGATGCCCAGTTCCAGGGCCGAGGTGGAAACCACGGCCAGCAGTTCCCCCGAGGCCATGGCCGCCTCGATGGCCCGGCGCTCCTCCGGGAGAAACCCGGAACGGTAGGCCGAGACCCGCGAGGCGTACGGTCCGGCCCGTTCGGCGATCCACAGGCTGATCAGTTCCGTCATCTTGCGCGACTGGGTGTAGACGATGGTGCGCAGTCCGCGCCGCAGCGCCGCCGCCAGCAGCATCACGGCGGTGGTCGAGGCCGACTGCTCGGGATTGATGAACAGGAAATGGCGCGGCCCGGCGGGCGCGCCCGATGCGGTGACGGTTTCCACGGGAAGGCCCGTCAGGGCGGCGGCCAGTTCGCCGGGATTGCCGATGGTGGCCGAGGAGAACACGTAGGAGGGGCTCGCGCCGTACCGGGCGCACACCCGGGAGAGCCGGCGGAAGACGTGGGCCATGTGCGAGCCCATCACCCCCCGGTAGGTGTGCATCTCGTCCACCACGACATGGCTGAGACCGGCCAGGAGCGTGCTCCAGGATTCGTGCCCCGGCAGCAGCGAGAGGTGGAGCATCTCGGGGTTGGTGATGAGGATGTGGGGCGGGTTGTCCCTGATCTTGCGCCGGAAGTGGGGGCTGGTGTCCCCGTCGTAGATGGCCACCGTGGGCCTGGCCGAGGGCGGCCAGACGGCGGTCAGCTCCTCCACGGCCTTTTTCTGGTCCTGGGCCAGGGCCTTCAGGGGGTAGAGGAAGATGGCCCGGGAGTCCGGGTTCTTCACGATCTCTTCCAGGACCGGCAGCAGGTAGGTCATGGTCTTGCCGCTGGCCGTGGGCGTGGCCACGGCCACGTGGCGGCCGGCCCGGGCAAGGTCCGTGGCCCTGGCCTGGTGGCTGTAGAGCCGGGCGATGCCGCGTCCGGCGAGCAGTTCGGCCACGGGCCGGGGAAACGGGCGGGCCGGGTCGGCGAGGACCGCCGGGGCGGCCGGGAGGACGCGGTGGTGGACCACCTGGGGCCCCAGGCGCTTGGAGGCCACGAGGGCCGCGACGTAGTCGGCGATGTCGCGTTCCGGGCCGTCCGGGGCATCCGGTCCGGGACCGGGCCATGCGGCGGGGGCGGTGTCGTTTCGGGGGGCCATGCTGGTTGTCCGTCCTGGCGGGTGCCACGGTCATGGTCCAAAACCGGGTTTTGCGCAAGCCGGGGGCTCTCGGACGTTGTCGGCCGCGCCGGTTTGCGGTAAGCGGGTGTAATCGGGTGAAAGATACACCGACGACGCGGTGTGCGCTTCCCTCGCGGCGGCATCAGCAACAGCGCCACGTTTCCGGAGGATCGCCATGAAGCCCAGGCACCTGCTCGCTCTCGACACCCTGCGGGGGGTGCTGCGCCTTTACACCGTGCTTTTGATTTCCCTGCCGCTTTTGCTCGGGGCGGTGTTTTTTTCCCTTTTCCAGCGCGAACAGGTCGTGCGGGAGGAAATGGAAAACCTCGTCGCCTCCCTGACCCAGGAAGGCAATCTGGTGCGTTCCTGGGTGGCCGAAAATTTCAACGGGGCGGAATTCCTGGCCCGAATGGATGCCGTGCACCGGGGCGACATCCCGGCGATGACCGCCATCTTCCAGCGTTACGCCGAAACCCATCCCTCCATTTCCGACGTGCTCTTCGCCACGCCGGACGGGGTCACGGTGGCCTCGGCGGCGTCCCCGTCCAGCGTTTTCGTGGGCGACAGGGAGTATTTCCAGGCGGCCAGGGAGGGGCGGCAGTCCCTCGCCTCGGGCCTTTTGCGGCGCACCACGGGGCAGCCCAGCTGCATCTTCGCCACGCCCGTGGCCGGCCCGGACGGAGGCTTCGCCGGGGTCATCATCATTCCCGTGCAACTCGACGTCCTCGACAAGTGGCTGCGTCAGGCCACCTCCGGCGTCATCGGCGGCGGCATCCTGTGCGACGGCGAGGGCCGCATCCTGGCCCCGTCCTCGGCCATGACCGGGGAGGCGGCCAGGGTGCCCCGGCAGCTTCTGGACGCCGGCGAATCCGGGAGCGTCTACCGGGGCGCGGACGGCCGCGAGATGATCGGCGCGGCCATCGACCTGGACCGGGCCGGCTGGCGGCTGGTGCGGGAGGTGGCCGTGGCGGAGCTGCTCACCGGCTACAGGACCCAGGTGGTCTGGCTGCTGCTGGGGGCTTTCGCCACCATCGTCCTGGCCATGCCCGTGGCCCTGTGGTTTTGCGGCAAGCTCGAACGGCCTCTGCGGACCCTGGCCCGGTACGCCGCCCAGATGCGCGACGCGGGGTACGAGGACAGGTGCACCCTGGGCGTGCCCGAATACATGCCGCGCGAACTGCGGGAACTCTACGAAGCCTTCTGCGACATGGCCTGCAAGGTGCGCCTGCACATGGAGGAGGTCGGCCGCCTGAGTGTCCAGGACGCCCTGACGGGGCTGCGCAACCGCCGCTTCCTCTACGCCGACGGCGCCCGGCTCCTCGACGCCGCCATCCGGGCCGGGCAGCCGTGCTGCGCCCTGATGGTGGACGTGGATTTCTTCAAGACGGTCAACGACACCCACGGGCATCAGGCCGGCGACCGGGTGCTGGCCCACGTGGCCGGAATCATCGCCGCCAGCGTGCGCAAGTCCGATCTGGCCGTGCGCTACGGCGGCGAGGAATTCGTCGTGCTCCTGACCGGGGCGGATCTGACGCGGGGCGCGGAACTCGGCGAGCGGATCCGGCGGACCGTGGCCGAAACCCCGTGCGACGCCGGGGCGCTGTCCCTGCGGGTGACGGTGAGCGTCGGCGTGGCCATGGCCCGCCACGAGGTGGCCTACGGCAGCGGCCTGGTGGACGATCTGCTGTACCGGGCCGACCAGGCCATGTACGCGGCCAAGGCCGCCGGCCGCAACCGGGTGGTGGTGGAGAACGTCGACTAGGGCCGCGGCCTCAGTCCGGGACGTAGCCCCTGGCCCGCATGCACTTGTCGAGGAGCTCCCTGACCCGGCTTTCCCGCTCGTCGGGATCGGGCAGGTTGCCGGTGGCCTTGGCGGCCTCGAAATCGCATTCCCGGTAGTCCTTTTCTTCCTGGGCGGGGGTGGCGTGCTGGCTTTTGTAATACGTTCTGCCGCCGCATCCGAAAACGAAAAGAGACGCGGACAGCAGGCAGAGGGTCGCAAGGCGCATGGCGTCCTCCTGGGGGCGGTTGTTCGTTCGCGCTAATGCCCGGTCATCTTGTATTTTTTGAGCTTGTACTGGAGCAGGCTTTTGGAGATGCCGAGCATCTCCGCCGCCTTGACCTGGACGAGGTTGGACCGGGCCAGGGCCCGGCGGATCAGGGCCGCCTCGATCTTCTCCAGGGTTTCGTTGAGGTTGATGGCGACCGGCAGGAGGTCCACGGCGGACTTGTACTGGCTTTCCTCGTCGCGGATCTCGCTCGGCAGGTCCTCGACCCCCACCACGTCCGCCCCGGCCAGCACCACGCAGCGTTCGACCACGTTTTGCAGCTGGCGGACGTTGCCCGGCCACTCGTAGGCCGTGAGGTACTCCATGGCCTCCGGTGAAAATCCCTTGAACTTCTTGTCGTTTTCCTCGGAGTAGCGTTCCAGGAAATGGGCGGCCAGGATGGGGATGTCCTCGCGCCGTTCGCGCAGGGGCGGCATCTCGATGTGGACCACGTTGAGCCGGTAGTAGAGGTCTTCGCGGAAGATGCCGGCGGCCACGGCCTCGGCCAGGTTGCGGTTGGTGGCGGCCAGGATGCGGATGTCCACCTCGATGGGCTCCGAACCGCCCACGCGCTCGAAGCGGCGTTCCTGCAGGACGCGCAGGAGCTTCACCTGGAGTTCCGGGGAGAGCTCGCCGATCTCGTCGAGGAAGATGGTGCCGCCGTGGGCCATCTCGAAGCGGCCGCGCTTGCGGGCCACGGCGCCGGTGAACGAGCCCTTCTCGTGGCCGAAAAGCTCGGATTCGAGAACCCCCGGGGCCAGGGCCATGCAGTTGACCGACACGAAGGGGGCGTTTTTGCGGGGCGAGGCGTAATGCACGGCCTTGGCCACAAGCTCCTTGCCCGTGCCTGACTCGCCGGTCACCAGGACCGTGGACTTCGTGGGCGCGGCCTTGGCCACCATCTCCAGCACGCGCTGCATGGCCTTGCCCCGGCCGATGATGTTCTCGGTGGTGAACCGGTCCTCCAGGGACTGGCGCAGCAGCATGTTCTCGCGCTGGGCCGCGGCGAAGCGGGCGGCCTTTTCCACGGTCAAAAGCAGCTCGTCGTTGGCGAAGGGCTTGGCGATGTAGTCGAAGGCCCCGACGCGCATGGCCTCCACCGCGCCCTCGATGCTGCCGAAGGCCGTCATGATGATGACCGGCACGTAGGGGAAGTTGCGCTTGACGTGCTCCAGCACATCCTGGCCCGTGACCTTGGGCATCTTCATGTCCGTGATGACCACGTCCACCTCGGATTCCTCGAGGTAGGCCAGGCCGGTCTCGGGATCGTCCAGGGCCGTGACGGCGTAGCCGGCGTCGCCGAGCAGCGCCTCCAGGATGAGCAGGTAGTTTTTTTCGTCGTCGAGTATCAGGATCTGGCTGGCCATGGCTGTTGTCCGGCGTTGGTTTTCTTCCCGGCCGGAGCCGGAAAGCGGTTTTCCCGGGCGGGAGGGAAGGGACGCGCGGCCGCGTTTCCGGCGTCGCCCCGGATGTCGCGGCCTCCCGGCAGGCCCCGTCCGGGAGTTGTACCACTCGGGGATGGCTTGGCAAGTTCCGGCCGTCTCCCGGGCTCCCGGCGGGCGTTGGCCGCGCGAGGCCGCCGATGCGCCGTCAGGCGGCCGGGAAGGTCATGGTGACCCGGGCGCCGGCGTCTGGGGCGTTGTCGAGGCCGAGGGCCGCGTTGTGGCTTTCGACGATGTTGCGCACGATGGCCAGCCCCAGGCCCGTGCCGGCGTCCTTGGTGGTGAAGAAGGGGTCGAGGACGCGGTCCTTGTTTTCCGGGCTGAACCCCGGTCCGCTGTCGGTGACGGCGAGGGTCACGGCCTCCCCGGTCGCCGCGGCCTCCACGCGCAGGGCCGGCGGGCGTTTTTTCTCCTTGTCCTCGGCCATGGATTCCATGGCGTTGGACAGCACGTTGTAGACGGCGCGGTAGAGGAGGTCCTTGTCGCCGCGCACGGTAAGGCCCGGCGCGTAGTCGCGGTCGACGGCCACGCCCTGTTCCTCGCACTTGGCCTCGAGGAAGGTCAGGGCCTGGTCGAGGATCTGCGCCAGGTCGACCTCCTCCTGGCGCGGGGCCTTGGGCCGGGCGTAGTCCAGGAAGTCGCCCACGGTCTTGGACAGGCGCTTGGACTCGTCGAAAATGGCCGAGAGGAGCCTGGCGTTGACGGCGTCGGTATCCTTGGCGCGCTTCAACAGCAGCTCCGCCGTGGAGCGGATGATGCCGAGGGGGTTGCGGATCTCGTGGGCGATGCCGGCCACCATGCGCCCCATGCCGGCCAGCTTCTCCTGCTGTTGCAGCTCGCGCTCCAGGGCCTCGCGCTCCTGGATGCGCTGGGCGTTGATGCGGCCGGCCCGGCTGATGATGACCCGGAGCATGACGAAAAGCAGCAGCGAGGAGACGAGGGTGGTGCCGATGATGATGCGCTGCAGGGCCACCACCTTCTGGTAGTCGTCGGTGATGTCCTGGGAGAATTCCAGGGCGCCCATGATGAAGCCCTCGGGGTTGCCGGGCACCAGGGACCGTTCGGTGCGCAGGGGATAGACGGTGCGCAGGATGACGGTGTCGGGCTTGGGGCTCCAGTCGAGGATGCCGCCGAGCACGCCGTTGCGGCTGACGAGCTGGAAGCTCGACGTGCCCTGCTCCAGGGCCTCGATGATGGCCGCCCCGGCGAACCCGGTCTGGCCCACCACCTCCTTGTCCGTGGAAAACGACACCCGCTTGTCGAAGTCGTAGATGCGCACCTCGCTGACGTGAAAGCTGTGGATGGTCGAGAGCACGGTCTTTTCCAGCCGTTCGTACTGGGCGGGCTGGGACAGTTCCACCCGGCCGAAGCCGATGACCGTCGGCAGGGTGAAACGCTGGTAGATCTGGTGGTTCAGGTTCTCGGCCAAAAGCAGGGCGAATTCCTTCTGCTTGGCCAGGACATCCTGGCGGGCGTAGTTGGACAGGAAGATGGACAGAAACAGGTTGACCAGGAGGATCAGGGCCAGGGAACTCCAGGACAGGAACTTGACCAGGCCGAGATACTGGGCGCCGTCCGAGCGGGCGGATCGTTTCACGCGGGCGCTCCCTGCCGGGAGCCGCGTCCGGACGCGGCCCCGGCGTGGGATTTACAGTTTCTTGAGGAATTCGCCCATGGCGGTCAGGGCTTTTTCCAGGGTTTCGTCGCTGGTGGCGTAGGACAGGCGCACGCAGCGGTCCTCGCCGAAGGCCACGCCGGGGACCGTGGCCACGCCGGCCTCGGTGAGCAGCGTCTCGGACAGGGTCGTGGAGTCGGGCACGTCAGCGGTGTAGTAGCCGGCGAGGCACGGAAAGAGGTAGAAGGCCCCGGCCGGGACCGGACACACGGCCTTCTCCCAGGTGCCGATGATGGAAAGGGCCAGGTCGCGCCGGCGCCGGAAGGCCTGGCGCATGTGCTCCACGCAGTCCATGGGGCCGGTCAGGGCGGCGTAGGCCGCGCGCTGGACGACCGAACAGACGTTGGAGGTGGACTGGCTTTGCAGGGCGGACATGGCCCGCACCACGTCGGGATGGGCCAGGGCGTAGCCCATGCGCCAGCCGGTCATGGCGAAGCTTTTCGACAGGCCGCCGACAACGGCCACGTTCTCCGGGTGCAGGGTGAAGCTCGCGGCCAGGGAGGCGGGCTTGGCCGGCTCGTAGACCAGCCGGTCGTAGATTTCGTCGGAAACGATGTAGATGTTGCGGGAGACGGCCCATTCCACGATGGCGTCCAGGGCCTCGGACGTGTAGTGCGCCCCCGTGGGGTTGGACGGGGAGTTGATGACCAGGGCCCGGGTGGCCGGGGTGGCGGCCCGGTCGAGGTCCTCCACGGACAGCAAAAAGCCCTTTTCCGGCAGGCTCGGCACCGGCACGGGGATGCCGCCGGCCAGCCGGATCATGTCCGGGTAGCTGACCCAGTAGGGGGCCGGGACGAGCACCTCGTCCCCGGGGTTGAGCACGGCCAGGAAAAGGTTGAAAAGGGCCTGCTTGCCGCCGTTGGTGGCGATGACCGCCTCCTTGGGGGCGAACACGCCGTAGGTCTTCTTGAAATAGCCGGCGATGGTCTCGCGCATGAGCGGCGTGCCGGGCACCGGCGTGTATTTGGTGAAGTTGTCGTCGATGGCCTTTTTGGCCGCCGCCTTGATATGCTCGGGGGTATTGAAGTCGGGTTCCCCGGCCGAGAGGTCGAGGATGGCCTTGCCCTGCCGGCGCAGGTCGGCGGCCTTGGCGGCCATGCCGAGGGTGGCGGAGGGGGCGACGAGACGCATACGAAGCGCGGTGCGCATGGCCCGGAATCCTTGCGTTGGGGGTTTCGAGGGTGGCCGCGCGAAACGCGGGCGTTTGGCACCGTATTCCAGATCGCGCAAAAGGTAAATCCGTGAGCGAGACTTGCCGGGCGGGCGTGTTCCTGCCCCTGGCCGGACCCCTGGTCCTGGCCCGGTTCGTTTGCCGCCGCAAGCGGTTCCTGGTGGAGGCCGAGGGCGAGGCCGGCCGGTTCACGGCCCATTGCAACAACACCGGGGCCATGCTGGGGCTTTTGCGGCCGGGGTGCGCGATCGGGCTTTCGGTGTCGGACAATCCCCGGCGCCGGCTGCCCCACACCCTGGAGATGGCGCGCCTGCCGGATTTCCGGGGGGATTTCTGGGTCGGGGTGAACACGCTCACCCCCAACCGGCTCTTCCGCCGGGCCTTTCTGGCCGGGGCCCTGGACGGCCTGGACGGCTACGACGCCATCCGGCCGGAGCCGGCCTTCGCCGGCGGCCGGCTCGATTTCGTCCTGACCGGGCCGGCCGGCGCGTGCTTCGTGGAATGCAAGAACGTGACCCTGGTCGAGGACGGCATGGCCGTCTTTCCCGACGCCGCCACCGAACGCGGCCGCAAGCACCTGGTGGAGCTGACGCGGCTGGCCAGGACGGGGACGGCCCGGGCGGCGCTTTTTTTCTGCGTGCAGCGGCCGGACGGGGACTGCTTCGCCCCGGCGGCCGTGGTCGATCCGGACTACGCGGCCCTTTTCGCCGAGGCCGTGGCCGCCGGCGTGGCGGTGTTGGCCTACCGGGCGGCGGTCTCGCCCGGGGGCGTGGCCCTGGGGCGGCGCCTGCCGCTTGCCCCGGGATGATGACAAAGCGGGCGTAAGACCGTATGCATCGGCCTGGAGCCCCGGGGTCCGGAGCCCCCACGTTCGTAACGCCCTTCCCCAGACGGAATCCATGACGAAAACCCTGCGCCCCACCGATCTTCGCGCCTGTTGCGACCCTGCCGCGCTGCCCTTCGGCGACAGCCGGGAAATTCCCGACGATCCTTCTGTCCTGTCGCGGACCCAGCCCCGGGCCCACGCCGCCCTTTCCCTGGCCCTGACCATCGGCGGCCGGGAGCACAACGTCTACCTGGCCGGCGAGCCCTACCTCGGCCGGACCTATTTCGCCCGGTCCTTCCTCGACCCGGCCGCGGCCCGGGCGGCCACGCCGCCGGACTGGCTCTACGTCTACAATTTCGACGATCCGGACCGGCCCCGGGCCGTGTCCCTGCCGGCCGGGCAGGGCAGGGGCTTCAAGACCGCCCTGGCCAAAGCCGTGTCCGATCTGCGCGAGGAGATCCCGGCCCGTTTCGAGCGCGAGGCCTACCTCACCCAGAAGCAGAGCCTGCTGCGCGGCTACAACGCCGACCGGGAAACGGTCATCGACGAGATGGAGCAGCGGGCCAAGGGAGAGGGCTACAGCCTGTTCGTGGACGACCAGGGCGGATTTACCCTCTACCCCCTGCTCGAGGGCAAGGTGGTGTCCGACGAGGAGTTCGAGCGCCTCGACCCGGAGCTCAAGAAGACCCTCAAGGCCAAGGGCGACCGCCTCCTGGAGGAGATGGGCACGGCCCTGCGCCGCCTCTCCAAGGAGGAGCGGGGCTACCGGGACAGGGAAAAGGATCTCGAGCGGGCCACCGTGGGGGAGGTGGTGGACGGGCACTTCGCCCAGTTCGCGGACCTTCGGGCCGGGAATCCGGCCATCGAGCAGTTCCTGGCCGCGTTGCGGGCCGACATCCTCGACAACGTGGACGCCTTCCTGCCCGCCGCCCAGCCGCCCGCCCAGGCCCAGTCCGCCCCGTCCCACGGCGAGTCGGCCTACCCGGAGGACATCTTCTACCGCTACGAGGCCAATCTTTTCGTGGACAACGGCCAGCTCTCCGGGGCGCCGGTCATCGTCGAGGACCATCCCACCTATTTCAACCTGATGGGCTGCATCGAGCGCGAATCCGAGATGGGGGCGCTGTACACCGATTTCACGCTCATCAAGGCCGGGTCGCTGCACCGGGCCAACGGCGGCTTCCTCATCATCCGCGTCGACGACCTCTCGGACAATCCCGGCGCCTGGGAAGGGCTGCTGCGGGCCCTGCGCTCGGGGTTCGGACGGGTCGAGGATCCGGCCGAGGGCGGGGAGCACGTCCGCACCCGGACCATCGAACCCGAACCGCTGCCCCTGGATGTCAAGGTCGTGCTGGTCGGCTCGGACGAGGCCTACGAGATGCTCCTGTACAACGACGAGCGTTTCGCCAAGCTCTTCAAGCTCAAGGCCCACCTCCAGGAAACCATGCCCCGCACGCCCGGGAACACGGCCGTCTACCTCTCCCTGGCGGCCCGGGTCATCCGCGACGCCGGCCTGCCGCCCTTCGACCGTTCGGCCCTGGCCGCCCTGGTCGAACACGCGGCGCTGGTGGCCGAGGACCAGAGCCGGCTCTCCCTCAAGATCCCCCTGGCCCGGGAACTCATGATCGAAGCCGCGGCCCTGGCCCGCAACGAGGACCGGGAGGCCGTCTCGGCGGAACATCTGGCCAAGGCCCGCCGGGCCAGGGATTTCAGGGTCAACCTCTTCGAGGAGGAATACCTCGAGGAGTACGACCGGGAGATGATCAAGGTGGCCACGGGGGGCGAGGCCGTCGGCCGGGCCAACGGCCTTTCGGTGCGCATGTTCGGGGACTACGCCTTCGGGCTGCCCCACCAGATCGCCTGCACGGTGGGGGTCGGCCACGGCGGCATCCTCGACCTGGAGCGCGAGGCCGAACTCGGCGGCCCCATCCACACCAAGGGCATGATGATCCTCAAAAGCTACCTCCTCGGCCGGTTCGCCCAGGACAAGCCCGTGGTCATGACGGGCTCGCTGTGCTTCGAGCAGAGCTACGCCGCCGTGGAGGGCGATTCCGCCTCCGGAGCGGAGCTGGCGGCCCTGCTCTCGGCCCTGGCCGAACGGCCGATCCGGCTGTGCTACGCCATGACCGGCGCCGTGTCCCAGTCCGGGGCCATCCTGGCCGTGGGGGGGCTCAACGAGAAGATCCGGGGCTTTTTCGCGGTCTGCCGCCGCCGGGGGCTGACCGGCGGGCAGGGCGTGCTGCTGCCGGCCGACAACGTGGTCAACCTCATGCTCGACGAGGACATCGTGGAGGCCGTGGCCCAGGGCCGGTTCCACATCTTCCCGGTGACCACCATCGAGGAGGCCATGGAGATCCTGACCGGCATCCCGGCCGGGGTGCGCGGCGCGGACGGGAAGTTTCCGCCGGGCACCCTCTACTCCCTGGTGGACGAACGGCTGTCGCGGCTGGCCAGGTGCGCTCCCTGGGGCGCTCCCTGCGTCCGCCCCGGGCAGGGGTGAGCCATGTCGCGCAGCTGGTTCGAGGAAAAACGCGCCGAGTTCATGCGCGACCTCCTGCGGGACTACTGCCTGGGCGTGGAGGTGCTGGAAGGGCTGTTTCACGAATTCGACCGGCGCGGCAGCGTGCCCTTCGAGGATCTGCGCGACCTGCTCGGCGAGGAGATGAACAAGGGGCTTTTGTGGCGCCTGAAGGACACGGCCCACCACCTCTTCCGCGACGGCGGCGGCTCGAGCCTGGTCGGGCAGTTCCTGGACTGGTGCATCGGCTACATCTTCCACGAGTCCATGAAGCTCAAGGAGGACGCCTACCAGCAGCAGAACTACGCCCCCTGGTTCCGGGCCATGCAGGAGCGCGAGCTCCCCGAGCCAGACCTCATCATCAGCCGCGAGCTTTTCCAGCTCCTCATGCAGACCACCGAGAGCATGCAGCGGGAGATCCGGCGCATCCGGTTCCTTTTCGGCGAGTGCCGCAAGCTTTTCCCCCTGTTCCTCGCCGACCAGCGGGAAAACCACTGGCTGGCCCGGTTCCTCTTCAAGCGCAACGAACTGGTGCGGGCGGTGTTCGGCCAGGGGTACCGGGAGCTCGTCCGGGGCATCTACGGCCCCGCGCCGGAATTCATGTGCGTCATGGCTTCCCGCAGCCTGCGGGAGGGCGGCTGGATGAAGCAGGCCGCCGAGGCGGCCGCCGAGGCCTGCCGGATCAATCCGGACAGCGAGCCTGCCCGCCGGGAGAAGGAGATCGTGGACACCTGGCGGACGTGCCTGCGGGCCTAGACGCCGGGAGCGGCCGCCGGTGAACGCTCCCGCGACCCTGTGGCGGCGCCTTTTCGCCTCCACCCTGGCCACCACCCTGGTTTTGCTCGCGGTCATCCTGGCCGTGGCCACGACGGGCTTTTATTTCTTCGAGCTGCGCGGCAACCCCGACCGGACCCCCTTCGACGCCCTGTGGTGGGCCATGGTCACGCTGTCCACCGTGGGCTACGGCGACATCGTGCCCGTCACCGTGCCCGGCCGCATCATCGGCATGTGCATCATGGGCACGGGCATCGGCATCATGGCCGCCCTGACCGGCAATCTGGCCTCGGCGCTCATCGAACGCCGCAACCGAAAACGCCAGGGGTT
The DNA here is from genome assembly GCA_964576235.1 of uncultured Desulfovibrio sp. GTDB lineage: Bacteria > Desulfobacterota > Desulfovibrionia > Desulfovibrionales > Desulfovibrionaceae > Solidesulfovibrio. The sequence continues at coordinate 37,748 of CAZNUQ010000009.1, read as the reverse complement.
ACTGCCCGTGAAAACCGCCGGCCACTGTCTCGTCCTCGGCTACAATCCCCACGCCCCGGCCCTCGTCAAGGCCCTGGCCGAAACCGCCCCGCCGTCGCGGGGGCCGGCCGTGGTCCTCGTGGCGCCCATGCCCCCCGAGGCCTTCGCCGAGGCCACCGTGGACCTCGGCCTGGAAGACCGGCTGGCCTTCTGCCGGGGCAATCCGGCCCAGGAGGCCGTGCTCGGCCGGGCCTCGCCGGGTACGGCCCGGACCGCCTACATCCTGTCCCAGGAGGGGATGACCCCGGAGGAGGCCGACCAGCAAAGCCTGCTGACGGCCCTGACCTTCCGCGGCCTGGCCCCCAAGGCCCAGCTCTATGCCGAGGCCCTGCTCGAAGCCAACCGCCAGCACCTCAGCCGGGCGGGGGTGGACGTGACCCTCATCCGCGGCGAACTGGCCGGCCGGGCCCTGGGGGCCATCGGCGAACACCCGGCCCTGTGGCATTTCATGGAAGGGCTGCTCGGCGAGCCCGGCCACCGGGGCATGGCGGCCCGCCCCTTCGCCCGCGAGGAGCGGGGGCTGCGCTGGTCCGAACTGGTGGGCCGGTCCCTGGCCGCCGGCGGCGAGCTGCCCGTGGCCGTCTTTCGCCTCCGGCACGACATCACCATCAAGGAACTTCTCGACGCGGATTCGGCCCTGGACAAGTTCATCCTGGAGCTTTTCGCCGCCTACGGCCAGGAAGGCCGCATCGGCAGCCAGGGACCGCGGGTGGTGCTCAATCCCGGCGACGGCGTCGACCTCGGCGGCTTCGACGGGCTTGTCGTCCTGCGCCTGGCGCCGCGGCCCGACGGCCGCGAGGCGGACCGGACGGACGGCCGGGACGCGGCCGATGACGGAGGCGGCCTGTGAACGGGGATTCCTGGTCCAGGGCGGAGCTTTTCGCCGGCCTTTCCCCGGAGGAACTCGCCCTCGTGCGTCCCGCCTTCGACACCGTGGAACTGCCCGCCGGACGGGAGGTCATCGAGGAGGGCGAGCCTGGCGACGAAATGTTCCTCCTCGTCGCCGGCAAGGTGCGGGTGACCAAATCCATGCTGCTCCGGGGCGTTTCCGCCCCGGTCCTCGACGCCGAGCGCAGCCGCAAGACCCTGGCCGAGCTCGATGCCGCCCAGAGCCCCTTTTTCGGCGAGATGGCCCTGCTTGACCGGGACATCCGCTCGGCCGGCGTCACCTGCCTGACCGACTGCCGGTTCCTGCGCATCGACCGGGACCGGTTTTTCGCCTTCCTGGCCGAACGCCCGGCCATCGGCGTGAAGCTGGTCACGGCCCTGGCCAGGAGGCTGGCCCGGGTGGTGCGGAAAAACAACGTCGAGCTCGTCAAGCTGACCACCGCCCTGGCCCTGGTGCTGAGCCGCCGCGGCCAGCGCGGCTGAACCCCTCCCGCCGTCGCGTTTCGGTCCCGCCCCCCCGGCTTCGTGAAAAAAATAACGCATCCGCCGGCGCAGGGACTGGCCGCGCTTTACAGGCCGGGGCAAATGGTCAAGAATACGCCGGCAACACCACATGCACGCAACGAGCGGGAGATGGCGTGAACCCTGCGGACTTGCAAGATCCCCGCCTGGACGGGGCGGCCGGGGACGGCGGCACGGCGGACGGCCATGCGCCGTGCGTCCTGGTGGTCGAGGACGAGCGCATCGTGGCCCTGGACATCAAGGCCATGCTGCGCCGCCTGGGCTACCGGCTGGCCGGGCTCTCCGCCCGGGGGGGCGAGGCCGTGGAGATGTGCCGCGCCCTGCGGCCGGACATCGTGCTCATGGACATCGCCCTTTCCGGCAACATGGACGGCGTGGAGGCCGCCCGCCTGATCCTGGCCGAGGGCGGTCCCCCGGTGGTCTTTCTCACGGCCCACGCCGACCAGGTCACCCTTCAGCGGGCCAAGCACGCCGCGCCCTACGGCTACGTGCTCAAGCCCGTCGAGGAAAACAGGCTGCGCACGGCCGTGGACGTGGCGCTTTTCAAGCATCGCGCCGAGTCGGAGCTGCGCGAAAGCGAACGGCGCTACCGCCAGCTTTTCACGGGGATGCTCAACGCCTTCCTGCTCCTGGGCCATCAGGCCGGCCCGGACGGCCCGGATGATTTTCGCATCCTCGACGCCAACCCGGCCTTCGAGAAGATGACCGGGCTTGCCCGGGCCGACATCGCCGGGCGCTCCCTGCGCGCCGTCCTGCCCGAGATCGAGCCCTTCTGGATCGAGCGTTTCCAGGCGGTGGCCATCTCCGGGCGCCCCGAGCGGCTCGAGAACTTCCTGGCCGGCCTCGACATGTATTTTCTGGCCCAGGCCTATTCGCCGCAGCCGGGACAGGTGGCCGTGGTCCTGGAAGACGTGACCGAGCGCAAGCACGGCGAGGAGCGCCTGCGCTTCCGCACCTTTCACGACACCCTGACCGGGCTGCCCAACAGGGCCTTGTGTCTCGACCGCATCACCAGGGCCATCGAGCGGGCCCGGCGGCGGGAAAACTACGTCTACGCCCTGCTTTTCCTCGACGTGGACCGGTTCAAGCTCATCAACGACAGCCTCGGCCATCTGGCCGGCGACGGTTTGCTGCGCCAGGTGGCCGAGCGGCTGCGCCGGGAGGTGCGCCAGCTCGACACCGTGGCCCGGGTCGGCGGCGACGAGTTCTCGCTGCTTTTGGAGGAAATCGCCAGCCCGGCCGACGCCCTGCGCATCGTCAAGTCCATCCGCGAGCGCCTGCGGACGCCGTTCCAGGTGGAAGGGCGGCAGATCTACGTGACGGTGAGCATGGGCGTGGTCCTCGGGCCGGCCGATTACGACCGGGCCGAGGACCTGCTGCAAAACGCCGCCATCGCCATGGGCAACGCCCGGGACGCCGGCGCCGGCCGGGTCCGGGTGTTCGACTGGTCCATGCGCGAACGGGCCAAGCGCGTCCTGGATCTGGAAACCAGCCTGCGCCAGGCCCTGGACCGGGGCGAATTCGTGCTGCACTACCAGCCCATCTTCTGCCTGCGCACCATGGCGCCCAGGGGCGTCGAGGCCCTGGCCCGCTGGCGCCGGGAGGACGGCGAGCTGGTTTCGCCCGCGGAATTCATCCCGGTCGCCGAGCAAAGCGGGCTCATCGTGCGGCTCGGGGCCGTGGTCCTGGCCGAGGCCTGCCGGGCCCTGTGCCGGTGGCGGCAACGGGTGATCGGCGGCGCGCCCTTTTTCATGGCCGTCAACCTTTCGGCCCGGCAGTTTTCCCAGCCCGATCTGGTCCGGCAGGTGGTGACGGCCCTGCGCCGGGAGGGGATGGCCCCCTCCGAGCTCAAGCTCGAGATCACGGAAAGCGTGCTCATGGAGCATCCCGAATCGGCCATGCCCAAGCTGCGCGGCCTGCGCGAACTCGGCGTGGGCATCGGCATCGACGATTTCGGCGTGGGCTACTCCTCCCTGGCCTACCTCCAGCGGTTCCCCATCGACACCCTCAAGATTGACCGGGGGTTCGTCTCGGGCATGGACGAGCACGGCAACATGGTCATCGTCCGGTCGGTGATCAACCTGGCCCACAGCCTGGGCTGCGAGGTGGTGGCCGAGGGGATCGAGAGTCTCGCCCAGATCGTCGAGCTGGGCCGGCTCGGGTGCGACCTGGGGCAGGGGTTCTATTACGCCCGCCCCATGGCCGAGGAAAACCTGTTGGATTTGCTGCGCCGCCATTTCGGACAGGGCGCGGACCGCCAAGGCCCGGCCTGCGTCCCCCCGTGTGGGGGCCCGTAACAACCGGCCGCGCCGGTCCCTGACGGGAGCCCTTTCGAGGACCCGGCCCTAGCGTTTTTTCACCACCACCAGGGTCACGTCGTCCTCCTGGCGGCGTCCGCACCGGAAGGCGTCGAGGTCGGCCAGCACCGCCGCCACGATGGCCGCCGCCGGCTCCCGGGCCGTCCGGCGCACCACCTCCTTGAACCGCTCCTTGCCGTACATGGTTTCGGCCGGATCCCTGGTCTCCCAGATGCCGTCCGTGCCGAGCAGCAGCACCAGTCCGGGGCGGTCGAAGGGCATGGCGCTTTCCTCGTAGGGGTAGTCGGGGTCGATGCCCAGGGGCAGGCCCCGGCCGGGCCATTCGGCGAAGGCGTCGGCCCCGGGGTCGTAGAGCATGGCCGGATCGTGTCCGGCCCGGACGTACCGGGCCAGCCCGGCCCCCGGCCGGACCTCCATGGCGCACAGGGTCATGAACCGGCCCGAGTCGCCGACATCGCGGCACAGCAGCCGGTTGGCCCGGCGCACGCGTTCGCAGGGGGTCTCGCTTTCCTCGGTGGCCAAAAGCAGGGCCCTGGCCGTGGCCATGAGCAGGGCCGAGGGCACGCCGTGGCCGGTCACGTCGCCCACGGCGGTGTCCAGGCAGAATTCCCCGTCGCGGATCACGGTCCGGTAGTCGAAGTAGTCTCCGCCGGTTTCGTCGCAGGAACGGCTGGCTCCGGCCACGTCCAGGCCGGGAATGGCCGGCGGCGCGGCGGGCAGCAGGTTGCGCTGCACCTCCTGGGCCAGTTCCAGGGAGCGTTGCAGGCGCACGTGGTCGGCCAGCACCGGTACGCTTTCGTTGAAGGCGTCGACCAGGGCCTGGCGTTCGTCGCCCAGGCGCAGGTCGAGCCGTACCGAGAAATCTCCGCCCCCCAGCCGCTTCCAGGCCTCGATCAGCCGGGACAGGGGCCGCACGAAGGCCCGGGTGCTGGCCAGGGCGGCCACGGTCGCGGCGCACAGCACCAGGATCACGGCCATCCCCGACAGGCGCACGATCTGGCCCGTGGCGAGGAGGATCTCCTGGCTGGCCTGCTCGGCCAGGGGGGCCAGCATGGATTTGGGCACCACGAGCAGGAACGAGGCCCCGTCGAGGAGCCGGGCGAAGGCCCAGAAGGCGTCCTGGCCCTCGTAGGGGAGTTCGGCCGCGCCGGAACGCTCGCGTTGCATCGTTTCGGCCAGCGCGGCCAGGCCGGCGGCGTCGGGGGAGGGCAGCCAGTCGAAATTGACCGCGCTTTTCCAGTCCGGGATGCGGTCCTCCGCCGAACGCCTGGCCCAGACGTAGAGGCCCGGTCCGCCCGTCGCCGGATTGTGGACCACGGCCACCAGGAAGGCCCGCATGGCCTGGGACCACTGGGAGACGATCTCCTGTTCCTGGAGGACCCGGCTCAGGGGGATGTCCAGGCCGGCCACGCCGGCGAACCCGCCGTCCGGGCCGGCCAGGGCCCGCGACACGGTGATGGTGATCTGGCCGGTGACCGGGTCCACGGCCGGATCGTTCCAGATCACGTCGGGCTTTTTCCCCGCGGCGAAGGAGGCCGCGGCCGCCCGGTACCAGGGGCGCTCCCTGGGATCGTAGTCCGGCGGGTAGGCGGCGTGGCCGGGAAGGACCGCGTGGCTGCCGTCGGCGAGGGTGACCGAGGCCTGGAGGAACAGGTCGCCGAGCTCGCCGGCGAGCAGGCCGAAGGCCGGCGCCAGCCCGGCCAGCCGGGCCTCCGCGCCGGGCGTCGCCGGGCCGGCTGGCGGCAAGGACACCACGGGATGGGCGCGGCTGGCCGGCAGGGGAAGCGCGTCGCCGCCGGGAAGCCTCCGGAGGAGGCCCGGGTCCGGGGCCATGTCCGGTGGGTTGCCCCCGGGCGTCTCCAGTTCCGAGGCCCGGTAGATTTTCCCGGCCGACGGCACCGGGCCGGCCAGGGCCCGTTCGGCCTCGGCCGCGAGTACCGACAGCCCGAAATCCAGGGCGCTTTTGGTGCGGCGCAGGACCAGGGCGTAGTCCTCGGCGGTCTGGCGCAGCTCGTTCTTGACGATTTCCGACAGCACGACCCGGCCCTCTTCCGCGATGGCCCGGCCGAGTTTTTCCACGTGGTTGCGGTTGAAGGCCGTGACAACCGCCATGGGCAGCAGGCTGAAGGCGAGCATGACCAGGAAAAATTTCCAGCGAAGCCGCATCGGTTCCCCCCCTTTCGACACTACGGAAGGGGCCTTTCCGGCGCAACAGGAAAGGGCGCCGAAGCCGCCGTGTCTTGACTTGGCGCGCCGATTCGGCAACTCTCGAAAGAAATTGCCGCGATGCCGTCGCATTGCGCTCACGCCTGGAGAAACGGGATGCTCGTCGCCGACCTCATGACCAGCCAGCTGCGTTGCCTGCGGGAAACGGACAGCCTGGCCGACGCCATGGCCGCTATGCAGGAACTTTTCATCCGACACATTCCCGTGGTGGACGAGGCAGGACGGTTGTCCGGCCTGGTCACCCAACGGGACATCCTGTCCATGGAGCACAAGAAGGATCCGGGCACGCCGTTGCGCGAGGTCATGCGCACGGACGTGGCCACGGTCACTCCGGAAACCCCCCTTCGCACCGCGGCCGAGATGATGATTTTCAACAAATTCGGTTGTCTTCCCGTCGTTCGCGACGGGGAGCTCCTCGGCATCATCACCGAGACCGACTTCCTCAAGCTGGCAATCTTCCCCATCGCCCCGAAACGCTGAAACCGGGCGTTCAAGGAGGCCACGACATGACGTTCCGGCACATCCCGCTGTCGCTGTCCCCGCTGTTTCTGCTGGCGTGCCTTGCCGCCGTCCCGGCCGGTGCCTCGGATCTGACGCGCTACAAGGAACTGCGCAACGAATACATCAAGGTCACGGACATCCGGGAACGGGAGCGCAGCGAGGAGCGTTACGTGGAGGGCGGCGGCAGGGTGACCCTGCAGAAGGTGCCGTACAAGGAAGTCATGGTGACGGCCGAGCTGACCCGGAAGCCGCCCGAGAGCATGGAGGGCTTTCTGGCCGGCGACGCGGCCAACCCCTGTTTCAAGGTCTGCATGTCCCGGTTCGACGCCGGCGGCAAGCCTCTGGACGACGACTGCCAGTCCGTGCGCTTCCAGAGCCTGGTCAAGGGCAACGTGGGCACCGCCGCCTTCCGGCTCACCGAGGACACGGCCAGGTACGAGTTCCGGGTGACCCAGAAACAGGCGGACAAGGGCGCCTCCATCAAGCTCTGGACGCCAAACGAGTGATTTCTTCCCGTAATCGTCGGGAATCTTTATTGTTGCCAGCCGAAAGGACCTTGCGGTATCACTAGACCCGGCCGGAACGTTCGCGCGCCGCATTCGCGACGCGGCGTGACACTCGCGGCAGGGGGATCCGCATGACGCAGCCCCGCATCCTCATCGTCGAAGGAGACAGTGCCTCGGCCGGTTCCATGGCCAGACTGCTCCGCGAGAACGGCTACCTGCCCCTCGGGCCGGCGGGATCGTGCCGCGAGGCCCTGGAAACCGCCGAAAACGTCCACCCCGACCTGGCCGTCCTCAACGCCTCCCTGCCCGGGGTCTGCGACGGCGTGGACACGGCGGAGCTTTTGCGGGAAGGCCACGACATCCCGGTCATCCTGCTCGCCGCCGGCAGCGACGCCGACACCATGGCCCGGGCCAGGAAGGCGGCGCCGCATTCCTTCCTGCCCAAGCCCCCCGACCAGGCCGCCCTGGTCCTGGCCATCGAGACCTCCCTGGCCCGCCGCCGGGCCGAACAGGCCCTGCGGCAAAGCGAGGCGCGCGGCCGGGCCGTCTTCGACGCCGCGCCGTCACCCCTTTTCATCCTCGACGCCCGGGGCGCCGTGGTGGACGCCAACCAGGCCGCCTGCCGCCTGTTCGACTACCCCCCGGAGACGCTGCGCGGGGCGCCGTGCGCGACCCTTTTCGCCTGCCGGGAGAGCGCGAGCTTCGAGCAGCTCGTGGGCGCCGCCCTGTCCGGCGGCACGGGACGCTCCAAGGCCCGGATCCGGCGCGGCGACGGGGCGTGGTTCGCCGTGGCCCTGACCGCCTCGCCCCTGCCCCTGTGGGACGTGCCCCAGGTGTTGGTGGAGGCCAGACCCTGCCTCGACGACTCGCCAAGGCCCGAACAGCCGGAGACGGACCTGGCCCGTTCGGCCGAGGGGTTCCTCGTCCTCGACGCCGAGGAGCGCCTGCGCCTGATCAACGCCTCCTGCGCCCGGATGCTGGCCATGAAAACCCTGCCCGAACCCGGCACCCCGCTTGCCGCGGTCCTGCCGGGCGAACTGGTCACGTCCCTGGCCCGGGATTCGGTCCGGGTCATCGCCTGGAACGAGCCGGTCAAGAAGGAAATGACCGTGGCCATCGACGGCGCGGACAGGACCCTGCTGGTTTCGCTTTTCCCCATGGGGCACGACGAGGCCTCGCGTCTGGCCGGGGCGCTGATCATGGATATCACGGACCGCAAGAAGCTCGAGTGCCAACTCACCCACATGGCCTTCCACGATCCCCTCACCGGGCTGCCCAACCGCAGCCTGTGCCTGGACCGCCTGCGCCAGGCCATCGAGCGCTCCAAGCGCCGCGACAACTACCAGTACGCCGTCATCTTCCTCGACCTCGACCGGTTCAAGGTCGTCAACGACAGCCTGGGCCACCACGTGGGCGACCGCCTGCTCGAGAACGTGGCCAGGCGGTTGCGGGACTGCGTGCGGGGGCTCGACACCGTGGCCCGCCTGGGCGGCGACGAGTTCGTCGTCCTGCTGGAGGAAACCGGATCCCACCGGGAGATCGTGCGCATCGTCAAGCGCATCCGGGCGGCCATGGCCGAGGACTTTTCCCTGTGCGGCCACGACATCCATGTCACGGCCTCCATGGGCATCCTCATAAGCCCGGCCCTCTACGACAAGCCCGAGGAGCTGCTGCGCAGCGCCAACATCGCCCTGCACCGGGCCAAGGACGAGGGCAGGAACCGTTTCAAGGTCTTCAACACCCGCATGCTCGAGGACGCCATCCGGCTGATGAACCTGGAGCACGACCTGCGCCAGGCGCTGTTGCGCGGGGAGTTCTACCTGGACTACCAGCCGATCCTGGCCCTGCGCGACCGGCGGATGACGGGGTTCGAGGCCCTGGTGCGCTGGCGCCGGCCCGGCCGGGGCGTGGTTTCGCCCATGGATTTCATCCCCGTGGCCGAGGACACCGGGCTCATCGTGCCCCTCGGCCGGTGGGTGCTGGAGGAGGCCTGCCGGACCATGGCCGCCTGGCAGCGGGAGTTTCCCGAGACCCAGGGCATGTCCATGAGCGTGAACCTCTCGGCCAAGCAACTCAACCAGTCGTCCCTGGTCGAGGACGTGGAGCGCATCCTGCGGGCCACCGGGCTCGATCCCCGCGCCCTCAAGCTGGAGATCACCGAGACGGTCATCATGGACAACCCGGAGGTGTCGATTCTGCGCCTCAAGCGCCTGAAGGCCCTGGGCGTGCGGCTTTCGGTGGACGATTTCGGCACCGGCTATTCGTCGCTTTCCTACCTGCAGCGCTTTCCCATCGACACGGTCAAGGTGGACCGGGCCTTCGTCAGCGACATCGCCTCGGAGGAGAACCGCAAGATCGTGGGGGCGGTGGTGACCCTGGCCCACAGCCTGGGCCTGGACGTGGTGGCCGAGGGCGTGGAGCTGGAGGCCCAGTCGGAAGTGCTCAACGGCTTTCTGTGCGAGGCCGGGCAGGGATTCCTGTTTTCCCGGCCGGTCGACCGGGAGAGCGTGGAGCGGATGCTGCGCGAGGGCGGGGGCGGTCCGGGCGGCGGTCAGTTGCCGAAATAGGCGAGCACGGCGTCCCGGGTGGCCTTGCTGATGAACTTCAGGCGCAGGTACACGTCCGGGTGGACCTGGAAGACCGTGGCCAGGAAGATGAACCGGGGATCGGAGAGCCGGTCCTTGCCCCGGTCGGCGAGCTGCAGGGCGTTTTGCACCGTGGCCTCGAAATCGTGGCCGCCCTGGCGCGCCCTCATGGCGTACAGGGAGCAGACCCGTTCCTGGTATTCCTCGAGCGGCATGCCGTCCGGCAACTCGCGCCGCTCCTGTTCCACCTGGTTGAGATAGTTGAACATCGTCTGTTTGTTGAAGGGCATGCCGCGCCCCTGCTCACCGGCGCCGGCGGGCCGGGAGGCGAGACAGCAGGCCGCGAGGCACAGCGTCAGGAGGGCCGCGCCAAAAAGCCGGCGGGTCATTTCGCGGCGCCTCCCTGCTCGCCGCAGGGGGCGAAAAGGGGCTGGTAGAAGTAGCTCAGGGTGCCGGCATCATTTGGGGCGGAAAATTCCATGCGGATCAGCACGTTGCCGATGGGCCAGCCGAGGCTGTCGCTTTTCCCCTCCACCTCGATGGGGGCGGTGTATTTGGCCGTCAGGAACTTGCGGATGCTCTCGTGGGCCCGGCGTCCCTTGTACTCCACCATCACCGCCGCGAACTTGTCCTGGCAGAAGCCGTAGACCACGTTGGTCAGGAAGGCGTCGCCGATGCGGTAGACCACGTCGCTGGCCGTGGCGTAGGCCGCCTGGCCGTCCTTTTCCACGACGGCGAGATCCGGCACGGCGGCCATGGGCGTGCCCCACTTGACGCCGTGGAAGGCGTTCGGCTCCTTGATGACCTTGCCGGGCACCTCGACGGTGTCGGCCGTGGTTTCCTGGGCGGGGGCCTTTTTGGCGGGGGCGTGGGGCTTGGCGGCCGGGGCCGGGACGGCGCAGGCCAGGCACAAGGCCAGGGCCAGCAACAACGGAAGGTGTTTTTTCATGGGGATGGGGGAGGCGTTTGTCAGGCCGTGGCCCGCATGATCATGCCGCGCAGGGTCACGGCCATGATCTCGCTTTGCGTGCTTCGGCCGCTTTCCAGGAAATGCGCCATTTCCGCCCTGCGCCGGTCGCCGTTGACGGACATGTATTCCAGGATCATGTCGTTGATGGCCGTGCCGGTCAGCGGTGTCAGGGTTATCGTTGGCGCGCGCATGGTCGATCGCTCCATTTTCTGCGTTGATAGCTCCGGGGGCGGGGATTGGCAAGCCCCGCCGAGGGGCAGGATCACGGCGCGAAAAGGGCGGTCATGGTCGCAAGGCCCTCCTCCAGGATGCCCAGGAATTCCAGGGGGTCGGCGTCTTCCAGGCCGAAGGCCCCCAGGGTCGCCGCCTCCGGCCAGGCCAGGGCCGCCGCCGGCGCGATCCGGTGCCCCAGGACGTTGGCCATGAAGTCGGCCAGATGCACCGCCGCGGCCTGGACGCTGTCCGGGCAGCGGGACGGGGCATGGTGTCCGGCCACGGCCTCGGCCAGGGCCTCCGGCAGCCGCCATTTGAGACAGACGCGGCCGCCCAGGTCGGCGTGGTCGAAGCCAAGCGCCGCGCGTTCGGCCTCGTGCATGGCCAGGTTTCCGGCCCGGGCGCCGGACAGGACGGCCGCCGCCAGATCGGGTTCGGCCAGGGCCAGCATGAGGCGTCCCAGGTCGTGCAGCAACCCGGCCACGAAGGTGCGTTCCCCGAGGCCCTTGGCGACGCGTCCGGCCAGGGCCCGGGACAGCATGGCCACGGCCACGGCGTGGCGCCAGAAATCGGGCAGGGACAGGACGTCGGGCCTGGGAGGCTTCTCGAACAGTCTGCCGACGAGGGCGGCCGCCGCCATGGTCTCGATCTCGGCCAGTCCGATGCGGGCCACGGCCCGGCTGACGGTGTCCACCCTGTCCGGCGGGGCGTACAGGGCGCTGTTGGCCAGGCGCAGGACATACGAGGCCAGGGCCGGGTCCATGGACAGGACGCCGGCCACCTCGGCCGTGGTGCTGCAGGGGTTCTGGGTCGCGCGGCGCAGGGCCGAAAAGACCTGGGGCAGGGGCGGCGGATTGAGGTCGGCCAGGGAGACGGCGGACCGTCGGGCGGTTTCCGGAGGGAGAGGGGGCGCCTCGGCCACGACCGTTTCCGGTCCGCCGCGCGTGCGCCCGACTTCGAGCAGGCGGGCCACGAAGGGGTGGGCCGCGACGGCGCCGGCCCGGGCGTGCCCGGTGTCGTGGCGCGTCGTCTGGATGTCTGGGGCGAGCTTCACGGTGCCATCCCCTGGAAAGAGACTTGCCCGCTACGTTAGCGGATCGGCCGGCTTCCGGCAAGGCCGCAAGGCGCCGTCCACGAGGCCAGCGGCTGTCGGCGGCGATGCGCTAGCGCCGCCGGTAGCGCCCCATGAGCGTGGCCGCGGCCAGGATGTGGCCCTTGGCCGCCCGCAGGAGCTCCTTTTTCCCGGCGCCGTCCGGCAATTCGAGCATGGCGTCCAGGGCGTAGAGGGTGAAGAAGTAGCGGTGCGTGCCGCTCGGCGGGCAGGGGCCGCCGTAGCCGTGCCGGCCCCAGCTGTTTTTCCCGGAGCGGCTGCCGTCCGGATAGCCGGCCTTTGCCGGCAGGCCCTCGGGCAGGCCGGGCGTGGCCGGGGAAAGGTTGTAGAGCACGAAATGGTCCCAGACGCCGGCCGGGGCGTCCGGGTCGTCGCACACCACGGCCAGGCTGGCCGCCCCTTCGGGGACGCCGGCGAAGACCAGGGGCGGGGAGATGTCGGCGCCGTCGCAGGTGTGACGTCCGGGGATGTCGCCCTCGTGGGCAAAGGCCGGAGAGGTCAGGGTCATGGCCATGGCTCGCTCCTCGGGCCGATTCGGGCCGGCCCGCGCCGCGCGCGATGCGTGACCGCCATCCCCGTCCCGGCGGGGGCGGGGATGGCGGGGGGGCGCCGTTTCCGGAAACGAGGCGCCCCGCATTTCGGGGACGTCCCGCTAGTCGTCGAAGTCGCCTTCCGGGCCCTTGTCCTTGGACAGGCCGGCGGCGCGCTCCAGGAGCTTCTCCCTGGTCCAGGCGGCCGGGTCCTCGATGCGCGCGGCCTTGGGGCCGAGGTCGTGGGAGCCGGCGGCGAGCAGGGCCTCGATGGCCAGGGGCGCGGTGTCGGCCGCGTTGAAGACATCGGTCAGGAGCCAGTGGACGAAATCGGCCACGGCGTCCGCCATGCGCTGGCGCACGGCCGCCGGCTGGGCCAGGAGCTTGTTTTCGAAGACGCAGTTGAGCTTCTTGTAGTCCCCGGCCTTGAGGGCCTTGCCGCCGGCGTAGGCCACCATCTCGGCCCACAGGGCCTCGTCCAGGCCCTTGCCCGGCTCCTTGATGAAGTTGCCGGCCGCGTCCATGATGGCGTTGCCGTAGTCGTTGACGGCCACGCCCCAGGAGATCATCTGCAGGGCCGTGGCCACGTTGGCCTTGGTGGTGGCGGTCTTCGCGGCGATTTCCTTGAGCTTTTCCGAAGAGTTGCCCGAGGTGCCGTGCTGGGCGCCGGAGACGCCGTAGGGGGCGAGGGCCTCGTGGATGCGGGCGGTCAGGCCCACCTGGATGCCCGTGGCCGAGGCCTCGATGCCGTGGGTGGTGCCGTTGTTGAGGGCGATCCAGTCCGGGTGGATGCCGTGGGCGTTGAGGCCCTGGATGAGGAAAAGGGCCTCCTCGGGGGTGGAAAGTCCGGATTTGCCCTTGATTTCGCCGACTTCCGTCTCGTAGCCGGCCCAGGACGGCACGAAGGGGGCCAGTTCGATGTTGGCCAGCAGGTTGTCCGCGTCCGGCAGGTGGGAGGCGTCCACGGCGATGGAGGTGATGCCGGCCTCGAACAGGGTCGGGATCTCCACCTTGGCCTCGGCGATGTCGCCCGGTTTCTTGATGCCGTAATGGTCGGCGTGGATGGCCACGGGCACGGTGATGCCGAGTTCGTTGATGGCCTGGTCCGCCTGCCGGGCGATGTTCCACATGGTCACGTTGCAGTAGTTGGACTCGGACCGGGCGATCTCGAGGATGATGGCCGCGTTGGCCCGCTGGGCGGCGAGCAGGGCTCCGCGCAGGACGAAGTTGCTGCGGGCGTTGGCGGCGATGGTCATGGCCCGGCCCTTCTTGATCATGGCCCGGTCCACGGCCTTGCCGCTGACGAGCAGCGCCCTGGAGTTGGGAAAAAGGCGTTTGATGTTGGGCGGGCGCCCGACGGCGAGTGCCTGGTCAAACGCGGTATCCGACGTGCTCATGTGTTCCTCCTTGACTCTCTGCTATGGCGGGCCGCGCGGCCCATCGCTTCGCGGGGCTTCCGGTCCGGCGACCGTCCCGCGTTATTGGGCGAACCGGTGCGCCGGCCTTCAGCCGGCGGGGAAAACGTCCCGCAGCTTGTGGCGGTCGAGAACGCCCATGGCCGCGGGATCGTCGGCCACGGCCGCGAACAGGGCGGCCACGGCCGGGGCCAGCCGGGCGCGTTCCACCGGGAAGGGGATGTCGGCGAGCCTGGCGGCCAGCTCGTCCAGCCGGCCCAGGTTGGCGTCGGCCGGGGCGCTGCGGCAGCGGCCCAGGAAGTCGCAGGAAACCACGTCGCCCGCGGCGGCGGCCGGGGTGCCGGCGACGTAGACCGGGGCGCCGCACACGGCGCAGGTCAGCTCGCCCGCTCCGGTGTCGGCCACGGGAAAGGTCCACTGGGCCGTGGTGTTGCCGCAGGCGTCGTACTTGCGCGCGTGCAGGAACCGGCTCTCGGCGACCCAGCCGAAGTCGGCGTGGGTGGGGTCGGCGACGCAGAAAAGTTTTCGCGACAGCATGTCCGCTCCTTTTCGCCCCGGCAGGCGGGGCGCAGCCTCGCAAGGAATAGTACGGGCGGCAAAAACAATCAACAAAAGGCCGGAAATGCCTTTCGCCCGACACATCCCTTCCGTCCCCTCCCGGTTTCTGTTAGCACCCTTGGCCGCGCCGGGGAGTCCGGCCGGAGGTCTTATGGTCGGATACGTTTACGTTCTATGCGCCGCCGTGCTCTGGGGGCTGATCGGGCCGCTGTCCAAGCTGGCCTTCGCCGCCGGCATGGACACGGTGGAGGTGGCTTTCTGGCGCACCACCCTGGCCTGGTTCCTTTTCGCCGGACAGGCGTTCAAAAACCGCGAACTACGCGTCGCCCCCCGGGATCTGCCGGCCGTGTGCGGCTTCGGCGTGGCGGGCATCGCCGGGCTTTTCGGCGCCTACATGGTGGCCGTGTCGGCCGGGGGCGCGGCCCTGGCCTCGGTGCTGCTCTACACCGCCCCGGCCTGGGTGGCGGTCATGTCCTGGATGTTTCTCAAGGAGCCCATGGGCGGCTTCAAGGTGGCGGCGGTGTGCGCCACCATTGTCGGGGTGGCCGGGGTGAGCCTCGGCCCCGGGGCTTCCGGCGGACCGGCCGTGGGCTCGCGGGCCATCCTGTTCGGCCTGATCTCCAGCGTGACCTACGCGCTGTACTACATTTTCGGGAAGTACTATCTCGGCCGCTACCGGACGCCGACCCTGTTCCTGTACGCCCTGCCGGTCGGTTCCCTGGCGCTCTTGCCGTTCGTCCACTTCACCCGCCCGACCGTGGCCGGCATGGTTCCCTGCCTGGCCCTGGCCCTGTGTTCCACCTACGGGGCCTATTCGGTCTATTACGCCGGGCTGCGGCGCCTGGAGGCCACCCGGGCGGCGGTGGTGGCCACGCTGGAGCCGGTGGTGGCCGCCGGCCTCGCCTACGCCATGTTCGGCGAGCGCTTCAGCCTGCTCGGGTACGCCGGGGCCGGGCTCATCCTCCTCTCCGTGCTCCTGACCATCTGGGACGGGGCCAGGGAGCGCCTGCGCGCGCCCCTTCCCGTGGCCCGCCGCCGCGCCGGAGGATAAAGAACGCCCGGCCCGGTTCCGATAAGTGGGATAGGGAGCGCCAGACCGGGCGGGGCATCCTTCCGGCGGCGACACGGCCATGACAACCGACATCACCGCCCTTTCGCCGGGCGCGGCCCCGGCAGCAGGCAGTCCGGCCCGTCCGCGGCCGGAAGCGGCCGCCCCGTCCCTTCGGGCCGGGGCGCGGGAGACCCCGGGCGCGGCGGCCCCGGCAGGCGGGGCCGGAGACCGGGCGTCCGCCCCCTTTCCCGAACGTTCCGTCCGCCTCAGGATCGACGAGGCCACCCAGATCGTCCAGACCGAGGTCCGCGACGCCAGGACGGGCCGGGTGGTCTGTGAACTCCCCGCCGACGACTGGCTCCGGCTGGCCCAAAAACTGCGGGAATTCGCCGCCCGGGCCTTCGTGGACAAGTCGGTGTAGCTTGCTGGCACGCCGGGGCGGCCTTGCCCGGCAGCGCGGATTCGGCTATTGCGGATACCGTGATGCCATTTCCCCTTGGGCAAGAACCGCGCCCCAGCATCGACGGTTGAACCACCAACCCCGGCCCTGCCGTCATGCCCCTCGCCACCACGTCCTCCCGCCCCTTTCCCGCCTTCCGGGCCCTGGCCATCATGGCCGCGGTCGTGGCGCTGTACCTCGTCCTGGGCGGGCTGCTGCTGGCGTCCAGACAGAACACCCGGACGCTTCGCGGGGAAATCCTTGCCCTCGACAACAGGCTCCTCGAAATCCGGGGCGGGGTGGAAAAGCTCCAGTCCCTGACGCTGTTGGCGGCCTTCTCCGGGGAAGGGGATTTCATGGCCGGCCACGAGGAGCGCCGTCTGGGCCTGGCGCGGGGGCTGGATCGGCTGCGGGCCGCGCCGGGCTCGGAGGTACTGGCCCTGGACCGGTTGCGGGACGGGATCGACGCCGTGGCCCGGGCGCAGGCCGGGGTCCTGGCCCTGGCGGCCCGGGGAGAGGCCGCCAAGGCCAGGGCGCTGCTGGCCGGCCGGGAATATGACGGAGCCCGGGACGCCCTGGAACGGACCCTGGAGGAATGCGACGCGGCCATCGACCGGGCCGCCGACGCGGTCCTGGACCGCCAGGAGGCGTACGTCACGCGGGCGTTGTGGTGCATCGCCCTTTTCCTGCCGGTTTTCGTGGTGGCGGGCGGGCTGCTGCTTGGCAGGGCCCGGCGGGAGGCCCGGACCAACATCGCCGCCAGGGCCGCCCTGGCCGCATCGGAGCGGCGTTTCCGGGCCACCTTCGAGCAGGCCGCCGTGGGAATCGCCCATGTCGGCCTCGACGGGGCCTTTCTGCGGGTCAACGCCCGGTTCGGGGAGATCACCGGCTACGGCCGGGAGGAGTTGTCCCGGCTGACCTTCGCCGCGATCACCCATCCCGACGACCTGGGACGGGACCTGGAGCTCGTCAACCGTCTGGAGGGCGGGGAAATCGCCACCTACTCCCTGGAAAAACGCTACGTGCGCAAGGGCGGCGACCTCGTCTGGGTCGCCCTGACCGTCTCCCTGGCCCGCGACGACGACGGCCGGCCGGAATATTACATCAGTGTCGTCGAGGACATCTCCGCCCGCAAGGCGATGGAGGCGGCGGCCAGGGAAAGCGCCGAAACCGTTTCCGCCCTGCTCGACGCCACATCGGACCGGGTCGTCCTGATCGACCGCGACGGCAAAATCCTGGCCGTCAACGCCGCCGTCACCGACACGCTCGGAATTCCCGCTGCCGACATTACGGGCCGGCTCGCCGTCGACCTGATGCCCGGTCCCGTGACCACCGCGCGCCTCGAGCGCCTGCGGCAAGCCCTGGACACGGGGCGGCCCCAGCGCTTCACCGACGAGCGCGCCGGCATCGTCTTCGACAACATCATCACCCCGCTGCCCGACGCGGCCGGGGGGTACAACCGCGCGGCGATGTTCGCCCGCGACGTCACCCGGATCATCCGGGCCACGGAGGCGGCCGAGGCGGCCAGCCGGGCCAAGAGCGAATTCCTGGCCAACATGAGCCACGAGATCCGCACGCCACTCAACGGCATCCTGGGCCTGACCCAGCTGCTGGCCGTCTCGGATCTCGGGCCGGAGCAGCGGCGGGATCTCGACGACATCGCCGCCGCGGCCGGGGGACTTTTGGCCCTGGTCGAGGATCTGCTCGAACTGGCCACCATCGAGGCCGGCCGGCTGGAACTCGTCCGGGAGCCCTTCGTTCTCGGCTCGGTCCTGCAGGCCGCCGCCGCCGAACTGGACGCCCCGGCCCGGAAGAAGGGGCTCGAACTGGTCGTGGACATCGGGGAGGGCGTGCCGGCCATCCTGCTCGGCGACGGCGACCGGCTGCGTCAGGTATTGCTCAAGCTGGGGGGCAACGCCGTCAAGTTCACCGACTCCGGGAGCGCGCGCCTGATCGTGCGCCGCGACCGGGCCGCCTCGCCGCCGGGAGGGGACGCGGCGGTCCTGGTCTTTTCCGTGGCCGACACCGGCATCGGCATCGCCAGGGAAGACCATGCCCGCATCTTCGAGAACTTCACCCAGGCCGACGGTTCGTTCACGCGCCGTTTCGGCGGCTCGGGGCTCGGGCTGGCCATCGCCCGGCGGCTGGTGGAGCGTATGGGCGGGAAAATCTTTCTGGAAAGCGAGCCGGGCCGGGGAAGCACCTTTTCCTTCGCCATCCGTTTCGAGCTGCCCGACGGGGAGGAGGAACTGGAGGAAGCGGGGCTCCGCCCCGCGCTCCGCCGGGAGGAATGATCGTCCGGCCCCGCCCTGGCCGGCAGGCCAGGGGAAGAGGGCCGGCGTTGCGGCGCGAAGGCTAGGCCCGGTCCTTGTCGGCCGCCTTGACGGCCTGGGCCAGGCGCATGAAGTCCTCTCCGGCCTGGTGCATGTGGGTGTAGTGTTCGGCGTAGTCGATGTCGATGCCGGACATGGCCTGGGCGACGCGGATGTCGTCCAAAAATCGCCTGACGGCGGCGGGGTCGGGCGTGTCCCCGAACTGGCGGCGGATGGCGTCCAGGATCAGGGCGCGGATCGTTTCGACCTTTTCCGGGCGCAGCCGGGAACAGATGGCGTCGAGGGCGGCGTTATTGTCCAAGGTAGGCCTTCTTGATGTCGGGGTTTTCGCGCAGCCGGTCCGCCCGGTCCTCCATGACCACCGATCCCGTCTCCATGACGTAGGCCCGGTCGGCGAGCCGCAACGCGATGTTGGCGTTTTGCTCCACGAGCAGGATGGTCACGCCGCGTTCCTCGTTGATGTTGCGGATGATCTTGAAGATGTGCTGGGAGATCATGGGCGAGAGCCCCAGCGAGGGTTCGTCGAGGAGCAGCATTTTCGGCCGGCTCATGATGGCCCGGGCGATGGCCAGCATCTGCTGCTCCCCGCCCGAGAGGGTGCCGCCGTGCTGGCGGCGGCGTTCGAAAAGCACCGGAAAGAGCCGGAAGACCATGCCCAGGTCCTGCTCGATGCCGTCCGGGTCGTTGCGGAAAAAGGCGCCCATGTCCAGGTTCTCCTGGACCGAGAGCCGGGGGAAGATGCGCCGGCCCTCGGGCACCTGGCACAGCCCCCGGGAGGGCAGCTGGTCCGCCCGGACATCCCGGATGGATTCCCCCATGTAGCGCACGTCGCCGACGGAGGCCGGCACGATGCCGCAGATGGTCATCAGCGTCGTGGATTTGCCCGCCCCGTTGGCGCCGATGATGGTGACGATCTCGCCCTCGGCGACGGTGAGGGACACCCCGCGCAGGGCCTGGATGCGGCCGTAGTGGGCCGAGACGTTTTCGAGTTCCAGGATGGCGGCCACGGCTACTCCGTATCGTCGGATCGTTTGCCCATGCGCGCCGCCGGCCACAGGCCCGCCGGGCGCACCAGCATCATCACGGCCATGGCCCCGCCGAAGGCCAGCATGCGGTACAGCTCGAACTCCCGGAACATCTCGGGCAGGGCCACCAGGGCCAGGGCGCCGAGAATCACCCCCGGGATGGAGCCCATGCCGCCGAGCACGACCATGGACAGCACCATGGCCGACTCGATGAAGGTGAAGCTCTCGGGGCTGACGAAACGCATCCGGGCGGAGAAGAAGGCGCCGGCCAGGCCGCCGAAAACCGCGCCCAGGGCGTAGGCCAGCAGCTTGAAGCGGAAGGTGTTCACGCCCATCAGTTCGGCGGCGGTCTCGTCCTCGCGGATGGCCTCGAAGGCCCGGCCCACCCTGGAGAAGTTGATGCGGTGCACGGCGACGACGGTGAGCACGGCCAGGGCCAGGATGACGTAATAGAGGTATTCGAGCTTGCGAAGGACCAGGTATTCCAGGGAAAAGGAGCCGTCGGCGAATTGCGGCAGGTACACGCCCGGCGACTTGATGCCGAGGATGCCGTTGGGGCCGCCGGTCAGGGCCATCCAGTTGTTGAGCACGATGCGCACGATCTCGCCGAAGCCGAGGGTCACGATGGCCAGGTAGTCGCCGCGCATGCGCAGCGTCGGGTAGCCGATGATGCAGCCGGCGATGGCCGCGAACACGGCGCACACGGGCAGGCACAGCCAGAAGGGGACGGCGTAGTGCACCGAGAGCAGGGCGTAGGTGTAGGCCCCGACGCCGTAGAAGGCGATGTAGCCGAGGTCGAGCAGGCCGCACAGCCCCACCACCACGTTGAGCCCGAGCCCCAGGCAGATGTAGACCAGGACGTTGATGGCCACGTCCTGGGCGTAGCGGTTGGTCAGCATGGGATAGGCCAGGGCCAGGACGGCCAGGGGAACCAGGAGCATCCAGCGGGGGGCGCGGCCGAGGCCGTCGGCCACCGCCTGGCGCAGCCGGCCGGCCGGCCGCAGCACCGGGTCGAGGACGCCCCGCCGGCCCAGCCGGTAGAGCACGAAGCAGATGGTGGCGGCCACGGCCACCCGGAGCCAGACGAGGAAGGAGTCCAGGAAGCGCAGTTCGCCGTCGCGGATGCCGAGCAGCGGCCACAGCAGCAGGTAGAACCAGGCCAGGCCCAGGGCGAAATGCTGCCAGGATTTCCTAGACCCGCGTGTCATCGACGTTTTCTCCCATGATGCCGGTGGGCATGAAATAGAGCACGAGGATCAGGATGACGAAGGCGAACACGTCCTTGTACTCGCCGCCGTGGGGGATGTAGGCGGCGGCCAGGATTTCCACCATGCCGATGACGAACCCGCCGATCATGGCCCCGGTGATGTTGCCGATGCCGCCGAGGACCGCGGCGGCGAAGGCCTTGATGCCCGGCACGAAGCCCATGTCGTAGCGCACCGACCCGTAGTAGAGGCCGACCATGATGCCGGCCGCGGCGGCCAGCCCGGCGCCGATGGCGAAGGTGACGCTGATGACCTTGTCGGAATGGATGCCGACCAGGGCGGACATGATCTTGTCCTGGGCCGTGGCCCGCATGGCCTTGCCGATGCGCGTCCTGTAGACGAGGGCGTTGAGCAGCAGGAGCAGCAGGGCGGTGACGGCGATGATGCCGATCTGCATGTAGCTGACGCGGACGTTCAGCCATTCGAACCCGCCGTGGGTGAACTCGGTGGGGTAGGCCTTGTCGTAGACGCCCTGGGTGAGCATCAGACCGTTTTGCAGGAAGATCGACATGCCAAGGGCCGACAGCAGCACCGACAGGCGCGAGGATTGGCGCAGCGGCCTGTAGGCGACCTTTTCCACGGCCATGGCCAGCATGGCGCAGTAGCCCATGGCCAGGATCAGGGCGAAGGCCAGACCGTACCAGGGATGGGCGTCCATCATGCCCTGGGAGGCCATGTAGCTCAACAGGATGACGCCCATGTAGCCGCCGGCCGCGAAGATCTCGCCGTGGGCGAAGTTGATGAGCGAAATGATGCCGTAGACCATGGTGTAGCCCAGGGCCACCAGGGCGTAGACGCCCCCGAGGGTCAGGCCGTTGATGAGCTGTTGGATGAGGTAGTCCATGCCGTCCGCGCTTTTCCGGGGGAAGGCGGCGCCTTCCCCCGGGTAGAGGATGCCGTGCCTAGTACTTTTTCCCGGTCTGGGGATCCCAGTAGTTCTTGAACTGGCCGCCTTCGACCACGCGGATGATGTAGTTGGAGCCGGACTCGCCGTTGGCCTGGAAGTGGATCTTCTTGGAGGCGCCCTGCATGTCCGCCTTGAGCAGCTCGGCCTTGATCTTGGCCGGGTCGGTGGAGCCGGCGGCCCGGATGGCCGCGAGCAGCGAATAGGCGGCGTCGTAGGAATAGGCCGAGTAGGCCCCCGGCTTGCCGTACTTCTCGTAGGCGGCCAGGAACTTCTTGTAGGACGGGGTGCTGTCGTCGATGAAGCCGAAGGTCAGGTACATGCCCTCGGCGGCGTCCTTGGCGATCTCCATGAGCTGGGGATGGTAGACGGCGTCCTGGCCGATGATGGCGGCCTTGATGCCGGCGCGCTTGGCCTGGATGAGCATGAGCGCCCCGGAGGCGGAGTTTTGCAGGCTCATGTAGAGCACGTCGGGGTTGGCGCCCTTGATCTTGGTCAGCACGGCCGAAAAGTCCTTGTCGCCCTGGTTGACGTGGTCGTGCTCGATGACCTTGATGCCTTCCTTGGCGGCCATCTTCTCGACGTTGTCGGCCAGCCCCTGGGAGTAGGTGGTCTTGTCGTCGACGATGAAGATGGTCTTGCCCCCGAGGACTTCCTTGATGAACTTCATGGCGGCCACGGACTGGTCGTCGTCGCGGCCGCAGACGCGGTACATGTAGGGCAGGCCGCGCTCGGTCACCTTCTCCGAGGTGGAGGCCGGGGTCAGCATGGGGATGTCGGCCTCGGACAGGGCCTCGGAGGCCGGGATGGTGGCCGAGGAGCAGTAGGCGCCGATGACGCCGACCACCTTCTCGTTGACCAGCTTGTTGGCGGCGGCCACGGCCTGGCGCGGGTCGCAGGCGTCGTCCTCGGCGAACAGCTCGATCTTGTCGTAGCCGGGGATGCCGCCTTCCTTCTCGATGGCCGCGATGGCGGCGCGGGTGCCGTTGGCGATGTCGTTGCCGTCGGCGGCGTAGGAGCCGGTCAGGGGGCTCAGGCTGCCGATTTTCAGGGTCTTGGCCGATGCCGTGGCGGCCACAAGGCAGATGGCCAGGGCCGCAAGGATGATGCTTCTCGTCTTCATGTTCCGCAAACCTCCCTTGTCCTTGGTCTCGCCCCCCTCGCCGCGACGGTGCGGTCTTGCGGGCGTTTTCGCGGGCGCGGTGTTACTGTTCGGCCTCGGAGCCGAGATAGGCCTCGATGACCGCGGGATTGGACCGCACTTCGGCCGGCGTCCCCTGGCAGATGCACACCCCGTGGTCGAGCACCACCACCCGGTGGCTGACGTTCATGACCACGCTCATGTCGTGTTCGACCAGAAGGACGTTGACGCCGGTGTCGGCGATGCGCTGGATCATTTCCATCAGGTCCCGGCTTTCGGAGGGGTTGAGTCCGGCGGCCGGCTCGTCGAGCAGGATGGTCTTCGGGTCGGAGCCCAGGGCCCGGGCGATCTCCAGCCGGCGCTGCAGGCCGTAGGGCAGGTTCTTGGCCACGGTGTCGGCGTGGTCGGCCAGGCCGGCGAAGGCCAGGGAGGCCATGGCCCGTTCGCGAACGGCCTTTTCCTCGCGCCGCTGGAAGCGGGTGCGCAGGATCGCCCCGAGCACCGAGGCCCGCGTGCGGGCGTGGCGCGCCACCATGACGTTTTCCAGGGTGGTCATGGCCGTGAAAAGCCGGATGTTCTGGAAGGTGCGGGCGATGCCCCGGGCCAGGATCTCGTGGGGCCGCAGCCCGGAAACCGTCTGGCCGTCGTAGGTCACGGCGCCGCCGGAAATTTTGTAGACACCCGTTATGACGTTGAAAATGGTGGTCTTCCCGGCGCCGTTGGGACCGATGAGGCTCAATATCTCACCGGGGCGCAGGTCGAAGGACACTTCCGTGAGCGCTTGCAGCCCGCCGAAGTGCACGCTGACGTCGGATAGACACAAGTGGGCCATGGGAGAGAGGCTATACGAAAAAATCAGCCGAAAAAAAAGCGGAATTTTACAGCCCTTCCGGCAGGTTAAACCCAACGGCCGGCGAAGACGGCCCTCCGGGCGGCCGGCGGCTGAAACATCCTGGAATCCTTGACGGAATCCATGGGGGCGCCGGCGGCGCCGTCCGTCCGGAGGGTCCGGGCGGACCCTCCGGAAAGAAAATGCCGGCGGACGGCGAAAAGGTTGTCGTAGAGAAAAAAATTCTGATTTTGTCAAAAAGACCGGCGAAACGTCGGCTATAGGGCGCCCAGCACGTCGGAAAGGGCCTCGGCGAAACGCCGCAGGTCCTCCTGCCCGATGACCAGCGGCGGCAAAAGGCGCAGCACCCGTTCCTGGGTCAGATTCACCACGAATCCCTTCCCCAGGAGCGCCTTCCAGACCTCGGCCCCGGGAAAGGACAGCTCGATGCCGAGCATGAGCCCCATGCCCCGCACCGCCGCGATCTTGTCCGGATGCGCGGCCCGCACCTCCTCGAACAGCGCCAGGGCGAAGTCGCCCATGCGGGCCGCCCGCTCGGCCACCTTCTCCTCGCGCATGGTCTTGATGGTCCGCAGCGCCGCCGTGGCCACCAGCGCCCCGCCGCCGAAGGTGGTGGCGTGGGCGCCCGGCGCGAATCCGGCCGCCACGGCGTCCGTGGCCAGCACCGCGCCCATGGGCAGGCCGTTGGCCAGGGCCTTGGAGCAGGTGAACACGTCCGGCGTCAGGTCGTGGTTCTGGAAGGCCCAGAACCTGCCCGTGCGGCACATGCCGGTCTGCACCTCGTCCACCATGAAAAGGATGTCCCGCTCGCGGCAAAGCGCCTGCACCGCCTGGAGGTACTCCCGGGAAAAGGGTTTCACCCCGCCCTCGCCCAGGATGCACTCGAGCAGCACGGCCGCCGTGCGTTCGCCGACCGCCTCGCGCATGGCCCCGATGTCCCCGGCGGTCACGGAGAGAAAGCCCTCGGGCAGGGGGCCGAAGCCGAACTTGATCTTGTCCTGGCCCGTGGCCGTCAGCGTCGCCAGGGTGCGGCCGTGGAACGAGCCCTTGAGGGTCACGATCTCGTAGGCCTCGCGGTTTTTCACCGTGCGCATGTAGCGCCTGGCCAGCTTGATGGCGCCTTCGTTGGCCTCGGCCCCGGAGTTGCAGAAAAAGACCTTGCCGGCGTGGCAGGTGGCCTTGAGGGCCTCGGCCAGTTCCACCTGCTCGCGCTGGTAGAAGAGGTTGCTGACGTGCACCATCTCGCGGGCCTTGGCGGCAATCGCCTCCGCCACCCCGGGGTGGCAGTGTCCCAGGTTGCACACGGCGATGCCGGCCAGCAGGTCGGTGTATTCGCGGCCGTCGAGGTCGTACAGGCGGCATCCGTCGGCCCTGGCCACGGCCAGGGGATACCGGCCGTACGTGTTCATGACCGAGGCCTTTTCCCGCGCCACAAGCGCGTCGAATGCTTCACTCATCGCGATCCTCCTTTGGGGCGGTTCCCCGCCCACCCGATAAACGCTCAATGGTTTGCTTTGGTTTTGGTGCTGTTTCGCGCCGCCGGGTCCGTCCTACACCGTGCCGGTGTGGCCGAAGCCGCCGTCGCCCCGGGCCGTGTCGCCGAGGTCCCCGACCGGCGTGACCACCGGCGTGACGATCGGGGCGAGCACGAGTTGGGCGATGCGCTCGTGGCGCGCGATGGTTTTCGGTTCCCTTCCCGTGTTGAGCAGCCACACGACGATTTCGCCCCGGTAGTCGGGGTCGATGACGCCCACGCCCTGGGCCACGGTCAGGCCGTCCCTGGCGCCGAGGCCGGAGCGCGAATAGACGAAGCCGGCGACACCGGGCATGTCGATCTCGATGGCGATGCCGGTGGGCACGGCGGCGCGTTCGCCCGGGGCGATGGTCAGCGTCTCCGTTTCCAGGTCGGCGCGCAGGTCGAGGCCCGCCGAACCGGCTGTGGCCACCGCCGGCGGGTTGGCGCGGCTCGATTCCCGGAGGAATTTGACGCGAAGGATGCTTTGGGGGCCGGGCATGGACAAAACCTCCGGGCTGTGGATTCAGGGGCGCTAAACTACCTGTTCTGTTGATTTTGTAAACAAGGCTTAACAGCTTGAAATAATCCGGTTTTTAAATGCGGCCGGGAAGCGGGGGAAATCTTCCGCGGCCTTGCCAGGCACGCGCCATTGAGGGTAGACCCATGGTAATCGCCGGCCGCTGCGCGTTGGGCGCCGGGCCGGCGTGGTCTGGAGAGAGGGAAGGGTATGCAGCCGTTACGTGTTTACAGTGTCGTGCCGAAGTTGCCGGAGAAGTTGAAGCCCCTTTGGGGGCTGGCCTACAATCTGCTGTTTTCCTGGAGCGACGATATCGTATCGCTTTTCGCCCAGGTGGACCGGAAATTGTGGCGGGAATGCTACGGCAACCCGGTGGAATTCCTGAACCGCCTGCCCCAGAAGACCCTGGAGGCCCTGGCCGAGGACGAGTTTTTCGTCGAGCGGGTGGTCGACTTGCGCAACGGGCTGGAAACCTACCTGTCGCGCAAGACCGCCTCCATCCCCTTCCCGGACCGGGACGGCACGCCGGTGGTGGCCTATTTCAGCCTGGAATACGGCATCACCCAGTGCCTGCCCATCTATTCCGGGGGCCTGGGCATCCTGGCCGGCGACCATCTCAAGTCCGCCAGCGACCTGTGCGTGCCCCTGGTCGGCATCGGCCTGTGCTACCAGCAGGGTTTTTTCCGCCAGTACCTGACGCCCGACGGCTGGCAGCAGGAACGCTACCCCATCTACGACTTCGAGCAGATGCCGCTTTTGCTGTGCCGGGACGCCGCCGGCGAGCGGGTGACCGTCCACGTCGACCTCAAGGGCGAGCGGGTCTTCGCCCAGATATGGAAGGCCCAGGTGGGCCGGGTGTCGCTGTACCTCATGGACACCAACGTGCCCGAGAACCAGCCCGCCTCCCGCCAGCTCACCAACAGGCTCTACGGCGGCGACCTGGAAACCCGGGTGCGCCAGGAATACCTGCTCGGCATCGGCGGCATCCGGGTTCTGGAGGCCCTCGGGCTCAAGCCCAAGGTCATCCACATGAACGAGGGGCACTCCGCCTTCGCGGGCCTCGAGCGCATCGCCAACTTCATGGACAAGCACAAGCTGTCCTTCGAGGCGGCCATGGAGCTCGTGGCCTCGAGTTCCATCTTCACCACCCACACCCCGGTGCCGGCCGGCAACGACCGCTTCCCGCCGGACCTCATCCAGGCCTATTTCGAGGACTACGCCCGCCGCCTCGGCCTGGCCTTCAAGGTGCTGCTCGCCCTGGGCCGCGAGGACCCGCGCAACGACTCCGAACACTTCTGCATGACGGTGCTCGCCCTCAAGCTCTCGCGGTTCAACAACGGCGTCTCCCGGCTCCACGGCCTGGTGTCGAGCAAGATGTGGAACCGGGTCTGGAACCAGTATCCGGTCGAGGACGTGCCCATCGGCGCCATCACCAACGGCGTGCACGTGCCCACCTGGGTGGCCCAGGATCTGGCGGCGCTCTACGACCGCTATTTCGGGGCCAACTGGCGCGAGGATCCGGACACCAGCCGCGTCTTTTCCCAGGCCAGCCTCATCTCCGACGCCGAGTTGTGGCGCACCCACGAGCGGCTGCGCGAACGGCTCGTCGGCTTCGTGCGCGAACGGCTGCGCGAGCAGCTCCTGGCCCGGGGGGCCAAGCGCAAGGAACTGCAGACCGCCGAGGAAGTGCTCGATCCCCAGGCCCTGACCATCGGCTTCGCCCGGCGCTTCGCCACCTACAAACGGGCCAACCTCCTGCTCCAGGACAAGGAGCGGCTCGTCAAGCTCCTGTCCGACCCGGCCCGGCCCGTGCAGTTCGTCTTCGCCGGCAAGGCCCACCCCCACGACAACGAGGGCAAGAAGATCATCCAGGACCTCGTGCAGCTGTGCGACAGCCAGGAATGCCGCTACAGCATGGTCTTTCTCGAGGACTACGACATGGACATCGCCAGCTACCTCGTCCAGGGCGTGGACGTGTGGCTCAACACCCCGCGTCGGCCCCTGGAGGCCTGCGGCACCAGCGGCATGAAGGCCATGTGCAACGGCGTGCTCAACTGCAGCACCCTCGACGGCTGGTGGGCCGAGGCCTGGAAGCCGGACAACAGCGTCGGCTGGGCCATCGGCATGGGCGAGGAATACGAGGACGGCGGCTACCAGGATTTCGTGGAGAGCCAGACCTGCTACAACATCCTGGAAAACGAGATCATCCCGATTTTCTACGACCGGGGGCACAGCGGTCTGCCGCGCAACTGGATCCGCAAGATGAAGGACTCCATCTGCCAGCTCTCCCCGATCTACAACTCGCACCGCATGGTCGCGGACTACGCCCGCGTCGCCTACGGGCCGGCCCTCGAGAACTACAACCGCCTCACCCTCGACGACTGCGCGGCGGCCAAGGATCTGGCCTCCTGGCGCATGGACATGATGACCAAGTGGAGCAACCTCGACATCCGCAACGTCCGGGCCGAGGATCCCGAACAGCTCCACGTGGGCGATCCGGTGCGGGTGACCGCCGAGATACATCTCAACGGCATCCGCCCCCAGGACGTGGAGGTGCAGATCTACTCCGGCCGCCTCGATTACGAAGGCAAGTTCGCCCAGCGCGAAACCCTGGTCATGCGGCCCGTGGAAGTCACCCCGGACGACTGGCATGTCTATATCGGCGAAATAAAGCCCACCGAGGCCGGCCGCTTCGGCTTCACCGTGCGCATCCTGCCGCACCATCCCCTGCTGCTCGACTCCCATTCGCTGGGGCTGATCCGCTGGGCGCACGCGTCCTAGCCGGGAAACCGCGGGGAGGGGATTACCCCCTCCCCCCCCCCGACCGGGGGGATCGGGGGGCGTGACGCCCCCCGGCGGGTCCGGGCGGAGCCCGGTTCCGCCGCCTCTTCCGGGCGCACGCGTCCTCGCCGGGAATCTCCCGGGAGGGGGTCACCCCCTCCCGGACCCTTCCGGCCTGGGGGGCTGGGCAGAAGGACGGCTCCGGCGGCGATGATTCTCTTGACAAGGGACATTTTCCAACATTCGTGAATTTGCGCGGCCCGGTCTTTACGGAGTCGCGGGCCTGTGCCATAGGCGAACCGGGCCTCGCGCGGGAAGTGGCGCTCGGCTTGCCCGGGGCAGTCGGCGGGAGAGGGCCGGCGGCCGGGCGTCCGGGGCGGTTGTCACCGCCCTGGGCGACGTGTGGGAGTGCCGGATCGGCGCACTTGCGGCCGGGACGGCGTGTTTCGGGTTTTGCGCAGGAGAATGAGGCGATGAGCGAGGCGGCGACGCCCGACCAGGGGGGACTGCCCTGGCGGGCCGCGTGCGGCATGGCGGCCCTGGTTCTGACCTTGTCGGTCATGGCCCTGGCCCAATCGAACCATCGGGAGGACGATCCCACGGCCAACCAGGTGCTTTCCGGAAGCGCCTTCGGGTACGCCGACGCTCCCGGCCGGCAGGTGCTGGTTCCGGTGGAGCCGGCCCTGGCCAGGGGGATGAAGCAGTTTCGCAAGGCCGTGGCCGCGCCCGGGCGGGTGGTGGACCTGACCTACGCCGGCGCGCAGCGCGCCGGGGACGGCGGCGCGGCGGGGCAGGGCGCCGGACGTTTCGCCGGGATGGCCGGCGCGGTGTTCAGCGCGAGCGCCCCGGTCGGTTCCGGCGGCGACGTGCTGGTGGCCACGGATGCATTTCTGGCCGACAGGCAGGTGCTGGCCGTCACGCCCCTGCCCCGGACCGACTGCGCCCCCGGCCTCCGCCAGTCCCTGGCCGTCCGGGCCGGGCGGCGGGTGGCCTGGTGCAAGGACGTGGCGTCCGTGGCGGACGGCGGCGTCCTGTCGCTGGCCGGGTTCGAGGACCGGGACGGCAACGGCGGGCTGACCCTGGCCTACGACGCCCCCGGCGGCACCGTGCTCCTGGACTATCCGGCCAATGGCGGCCCTGACGGGCCGTGGGCCGTCGACGGGGGGCGGAGCTGCTCCGTGGACTCGTTCCAGCCGCTTTTCGCCTTCCGCACCGTGGACGGCCTGGAGCTGGCCGTGCGCTGGTCCGAGGAGGACGGCGACGCCATGGAACTCTACAGGCAGCAGGACGACCGGTTCGTGCCGTTCGTGGCGGCCACCTTGAGCCGGGGGGAATAGCGTTCGGGCGGTGTCGCCACCGCCTTGTGGGGTCAGGCCGCCGTCCCGTGACCGGGGGCGGCCTTTTTTCATGGCGCCGGGCGGGGTGCCCCGGCAGGCATCGGGAGGGATCGGCCATGCGGGACGAAGGCGACGACGGGATGGTGCCCGTGCCCAGGGAGGTGGAGTGGCTGCTGGAGGACGGCCTGTCGCCGATCAGGGCCTGGCGGGAGCATCTGGGAGTTTCCCGCGAGGAACTCGGGCGGCGGCTGGCCGTGTCCCCGGCGGCGGTGAGCCAGCTGGAGGCCCGGTCCGCCCGGCCGCGGGCTGCAACGCTCAGGAAGGTCGGCGCGGCCCTGGACATCGACTGGCGGCTGCTGCGGGCACGGGAGTAGACCGCCGCCCGCCCCGACGGACCCGGAAAAACGGTTCGGGCGTGATCGCAACCGGCGGCGCGGGAATCGCTCCCCGGCGCCGGGCATGATCGCGCCCGGATGGTGGGCCGGCGCCCAAGGGCGCCGGCGTGTCGCGGCTTGGCGGCGGAAGACCGCTACTGCTGCGGATTGAAAACCTGGAAGGTCTTTTTGACCGAGGTGCCGTCCGCGGCCACGGCCGTCAGCGTCCAGTCGCCGGTGGCCATCTCCCATTCCTTCTCGAAGGTGAAGGTGCAGTTGTATTCCTTGCCGGTCTGCACGTCGGTTGCTGACTCGGTGTTGAAGACCACGGCGTTCTTGGCCGGATCGATCAGGCCGGGCGAGGCCGTGACGATCTTGACCTTGGACGTCCCGCCCTCGGGCTTGAGCGTGCGGAAGCGCATGCCGAAGGTTGTGCCGAGCTTGCGGGGCACGGCGGTGGTCACGGTGGTCAATACTCCGTTGGCATCGTAGATGCCGTAGTCAACGAGCACGATGGTCGGTTCCTGGGGCTTGTCCTCCTTGCCGCCGAACCCGAAGAAGTTCAACGTCGAGGAGCAGGAAGCCAGAAGCAGGCACAGCACCGGCAATACAGCAAGCAGGCGTTTCACGCGCGTTCCTCCGCGGCCTTTCCGGCCGCATGTTCTGTATGGTTGCCCACATGACCCCAAGCGCCGTCCGTGTCAAGGGAAGCGGCCCGGCGGGCCGTCATCGGGCCGCCGGTTCCCCGAAGGCCAGGGCGGCCAGGGGGGTCTTTCCCTGGAAAAAGCCGGACAGGGCCTCCTTCTGGGAGGCCAGGAGCCGCAGCCCGGATACCGGCGCCGGTCCGGTCTCGCCGCCGTACATGGCCAGGGCCCGGTCGATCCACGCCGCCTGCACGAAATCCGCCGGCAGCCGCAGCACCCTGCCCGAGCCCTCCTCGAAGACGACCAGCGGGGCCGCCAGTCGGGACCGGCCCGGTCCGAGAACCAGATTGCCCGTGCGGCCGAGGGTCTCCTCCGCCCGCGACGGCGTCACCCCGGCCCATTTCCCCAGCAGTTCGCCGAAGGCCGGGCGCAAGGCCAGGTAGTAGAGCGGATCGATCTTGAGGGCCACCGAGACGCCGGGCACGTTGATGATGGACGGCGCCTCGGCGTAATGGCGGCCCAGGGCCCGCTCCATGCGGGCGAGAATTTCCGCGTAGTCCACGAGCACGGCCGCTACCCTCCACGGTTGCGGGCCACGTCGAGCAGGTGGGCGGCCAGGCCGCCCAGCTCCCGGGTGGTGGTCCCGAAGGTTTCGCGCCAGACCTCGTCCGATTCCATACAGAAATAGAGGCCGCGCGCAAAGCCATGGCGGGCGATGCGTTGCGCCAGGAACCGGAACTGACGCACCCGCAGCGGCCGCAGGAGGCGTTTCTTGCCGTCCTCGCCGGTGGTGAATTCCCCGAGCATGTAGGGCGGAACGGTCCGCCCCTCGTCGCGCAGCCTTCCGGGAAGTTCGGGCAGGCAGCGGAACGACCCGAGGCTCATGTAGGCGATGTCCCGGGGCGAGAGATAGTCGAAGATCATGTCCACGGTGGCGGCGTAGCCCGCCTCCCAGCCGGGGTAGTGGCAGACGGGGTCGAAGTGCAGGCACACCCGGAAACCGGCCCGGGCGCAGGTCCGGGCCGCGGCCAGACGGGCTTCCAGGGGGGCGGTGCCCCGTTCCTCGGCGGCCACGATGTCCGGGGCGTTCAGGGACCAGGCCGGCAGCACCCTGTCCGGCCGGGGGGCGGCCTCCATCCAGGTGAGGTCCGCGGTCTTGGACTTGAGTTCGAGGATCACATTGTCGAACTCCTTGAGAAATCCGAGAATTTCGCGGGTGTGGCCGGTGATGGGCTCGAGGGCCAGGGAGTCGGCGAACTGGCCGGTGCCCACGCGGAAGAACCGGGTGCGGTCGCGACCGAAGGTCCGGGCCAGCTCCGCGAACATGTCCCCGGTGTTGGCGAAGGCGGTCAGGGTCCGGTCCCGGAAATAGGCCCGCAGGATGCAGTAGGAACAGTCCATGGGGCAGTTCTCGCCGATGTGGACGATCTGGTAGCCGCAGCAGCGGTAGTGGCGGGTGGCCGGGCAGGGACGCAGGAAGCGCCCCTTGTGGGCCTTGATGTGCAGGGTGCGGCCCGTGTCGGCGTCCGGCGGGGCCTCCCCGGGGGCGAGGACGAGGTGGCGGGCCAGGGGGAGGTTCGCCCTGGCCCGCTCGGCCATGGCCGTGGCGGCCACGGCCGCGTCCACGGCCAGGGTGGCGATGTTCCACGGGGCCGCGCTCACGCCGGGTCCTCCTCGCGGGCCACGGCGAGCAGGCGCGGCAGTTCGGGCGCGGCGGCCATGGCCGCGAGTTCGGCCGCCGCCCGGGCCATCTCCTCCGGCGAACGGACCGTCACCTCGGCGGTCACGGTGTCGGATTCGAAGCCCTGGCTGGGCCTGAGCCGGACCCGGCCGCCCCGCAGGAGCCGCCGGGCCAGGGTGTTGAAGCGGGCCTCCAGGGTGGTTGTGGCCGGGTAGCGGACGCGGCGCAGCGCCGCCAGGACGCCGGCGGCCAAGTCGTTGGGGGAAAGCCCCCGGCCGGACAGCTCCAGGGCGCCGGAGCGGGCGAGCAGCATGGCCGGACGTTCGCCCGAGGCCGCGGCCGCCTCGGCCAGCCAGGCGAGGGCGTTGGCCAGGTTGGCCCGGGACCAGCGGATGGCGGCCAAAAGCGGCGCCAGGGCGTCCAGGGTGTCGGGCGCGCACCCGGCCAGGGTTTCGGCCGCGCCGAGGGGCACGTGGCCGGAGGCGAGCAGGGCGTCGAAGGCCGGCGGCAGTTCCAGCCAGCGCGACACCAGCCGTTGCCGGCGGTCGCCCGGGGGGAACAGGGAGGGGCCGGCCAGGGCGGGAAAATCCTCCGCCGGCGCCACCGAGGCGAAGTAGCGGCCCGCCGCCACGCACATGGCGTCGCTGGCCGCCCGGCCGAGGTTGGAGGCCAGGTAAAGAAGCCCCAGGCGCAGGGGCGGGGCGAGGTCGGGGGCGTCCTCCGGAGCGTCTCCGTCCTCGATGACCACGGCCCGCAGGGGCCGGCCCCGCAGTTCCCGCAAGGCCACGGTCCGGCGCGCGCCGGCGGCCAGGATCGGGCGGCCTTCGGCGGCCAGGACCAGGGCCGGCGTCACCTGCCCCAGCCGGGCCAGGGAGGCGCAAAGGGCCTCGTCGGGCGGGGCGTTCCAGAAAAGGTGCGGCGCGTCCGTGTCCAGGTCGCGCGGATGGAAAAAGAGTGTCTGCACGGCGGGGTGTTTTTTGCTGTTTTTCCGTAGAGTATGTGATTCCAGGGTGTTGCCTTCTTGACAAGGGGTGACGGCTGCACCAATATGCCCAAACTCAAGGAAAAGCCAAGGCCTTGAAAAGGCCTCGGATTTCCGGAGCGCTCTTTCTCTCCAGTTCGGATCGTCACCCGGCCGCCACGGCGGCTCGCGATACGGTACAGGCAAGACGCCTCTTGGCGTTTACGGACCCGTGACAACGCCTAGCACAAGGGAGAAGGGAATGTCGGAAAACCTTGCCAGCCAACGCACCTACGCCCTGGTCGGCCACGGCGGATGCGGCAAAACCTCGGTGGCCGAGATGCTCCTGTTTACGACGGGGGCCGTGGCGCGCCTGGGCAAGATCGAGGACGGCACCACCGCCCTCGACTACGAACCCGAGGAAATCAAGCGCCGGGGCAGCACCCAGCCCGGCCTCGCCACCTACCTGCACAACAAGAACCGGCATTTTCTCCTGGACATCCCCGGCGACGGCAGCTTCAACGGCGACCTGCCCTATCTGCTCAAGGCCGTCGACGCCGTCATCTTCGTCGTGGACGCCGTGGACGGCGTGAAGCCCCTGACGAAAAAGCTCTGGGGCGAGGTGACCAAGCTCGGCCTGCCGGCCCTGTTTTTTATCAACAAAATGGACCGCGACCGCGCCGACTACGACATGGCCCTTTCCGGCATCCGCGAGAAGCTCGGCGTCAAGACCTACATCCAGAATCTCCCCATCGGCGCCCGGGAAGACTTCAAGGGCGTCGTCAACATCCTCGAGCAAAAAGCCTATTTCTTCGACGACAAGGGCGGCGTGACCGAGGGGCCGGTCCCGGACGACATGGCCGACGATGTCGAGGCCCTGCGCGAAACCATGGTCGAGGAAATCGCCGTGGCCGACGAGCAGCTCATGGAGCGCTACCTCGAGGGCGAGGAGATCCCGACCGCCGAACTGCTGGCCACCGTGCGCACCGCCACCATCTCCGGCCAGCTGTGCCCCGTGTGCTGCGGCGCGGCCCTCAAGGGCATGGGCGGCTCCCGCCTCCTGGCCGCCGTCCAGGACTTCCTCCCCGGCCCCCTGGAAAGCGCCTCCGGCCAGAAGACCGTGGCCGTCGAGGGCGGGACGGAGATCCCGGCGGCCGAAACCGGCCCCGTGGTCGCCTTCGTCTTCAAGACCCTGTTCGATCCCTTCGCCGGCCAGCTGTCCATGGTGCGCGTGGCGACCGGCACGCTGACCACCAACATGGATCTGCAAAATCCGGCCACCGACACCCTGGAACGCGCCGGCCAGATCCTGCTGCCGCTCGGCAAGGAAACCGTCATCTCCAAGGAGCCGGCCGGCCCGGGGGCCATCGTCGCCCTGGCCAAGCTCAAGGACACGGCCACCGGCCACACCCTGTGCGATCCCAAAAAGCCCGCCACCATCTCCGCGCCCGTGCTGCCGCCGCCCATGATCTCCTACGCCCTGGCCCCGGCCGAGAAGGGCGACGAGGACAAGGTGTTCGCGGCCATGTCCAAGCTCCTGGACGAGGACATCACGCTTTCCATCACCCGCGACGAGGAAACCGGCGACATCCTGCTCTCCGGCATGGGCCAGACCCACCTGGAAACGGCCGTGGAGAAGGCCCGGCGGCGCTTCAAGGTGAACCCGGTGCTCAAGGCCCCCAAGATTCCCTACCGCGAGACGGTCAAGGGCAAGGTCGAGGTCCAGGGCCGCCACAAGAAGCAGACCGGCGGCCGCGGCCAGTTCGGCGACTGCTGGGTCCGCATGGAAGGCCAGCCCCGCGGGGGGGGCTACGAGTTCGTGGACGCCATCGTCGGCGGCGCCATCCCCCGCCAGTACATCCCGGCCGTGGACAAGGGCGTGCAGGAGTCCGCGGCGCGCGGCTACCTGGCCGGCTATCCCCTGGTCGATTTCAAGGTCACCCTCTACGACGGCACCTTCCACACCGTCGATTCCTCGGAAATGGCCTTCAAGATCGCCGGCTCCCTCGCCTTCAAGGCGGCCTGCGAAAAACTCAAGATGTCGCTTCTGGAACCCATCGTGCTGGTGTCCGTGAGCTGCCCGGACGAATACATGGGCGACATCATCGGCGACCTCTCCAGCCGCCGGGGCAAGGTGCTGGGCTCGGATTCCACGGGCGGCATCACCGAGATCCAGGCCCACGTGCCCATGGCCGAGATGCAGGAATACGCCAAGACCCTCAGTTCCACCACCGGCGGCCAGGGAGCCTTCACCATGGCCTTCGACCATTACGAGGAATGTCCTCCGCCCATCGCCGAAAAGGTGATCGCCGAGAGCAAGAAGAAGGCGGAATAAGAAAAGCGGGGCGGGAGCCCCGCACCCCGAGCCGGGGGGACTCGTTCCCCCCGGCCCCCCGGTTGCCGGAAAGCGCCCTTGCCATGGCCCATATCCTTCTCATCGACGACGACGCCATCCTCAGGGAGACGTTCGGCGCCCTGATGCGGCGTCTGGGCCACGCCTTCACCTGGGCGGGCTCCCTGGAGGAGGGGCGGCGGGCCCTCGGCCAGCGCCCGGACGTGGCGCTGCTCGACCTGCGCCTGCCCGACGGCTACGGCCTCGACCTCATGCCCGACCTCAAGGCCGCGCCCGGCGCTCCCGAGGTCATCATCGTCACCGGCCAGGACGACCCCGAGGGCGCGGCCCTGGCCATCAAGTCCGGGGCCTGGGACTACATCCAGAAACCCCTCACCCCGCACCGGGTGACCCTCCCTCTCAGCCGGGCCCTGGAATACCGGGCCCAGAAGGCGGCCAGACGCCCCCGCACGGTGCTCAAGCGCGAGGCCATCATCGGCGCCGGCCCGGCCGTCGAGGCCTGTCTCGACCTTGTGGCCCAGGCCGCCGATTCCGATGCGTCGGTGCTGCTTACCGGCGAAACCGGCACGGGCAAGGAGCTTTTCGCCCGGGCCATCCATGCCAACTCCCCGCGCGCCAACAACAATTTCGTGGTGGTCGACTGCGCCGCCCTGCCCGAAACCCTGGTCGAGAGCGTGCTTTTCGGCCACGTCCGGGGCGCCTTCACCGGCGCCGACCGCGACCGGGACGGTCTTTTCAAGCTGGCCGACGGCGGCACGCTTTTCCTCGACGAAGTCGGCGAACTCTCCCA
Organism: uncultured Desulfovibrio sp.; assembly: GCA_964576235.1. Lineage (GTDB taxonomy): Bacteria > Desulfobacterota > Desulfovibrionia > Desulfovibrionales > Desulfovibrionaceae > Solidesulfovibrio. The sequence goes on along the minus strand of CAZNUQ010000009.1, from coordinate 1,404 downwards.
GGGCATCCAGAAGACCTTTTTGCGCGTGCTCCAGGACGGCCGTTTCCGCCCGGTGGGGTCCAAAACCGAACTGCAAAGCGATTTCCGCCTCGTCGCGGCCACCAACCGGGACGTCCAGGCCATGGCCGGAAGCGGGGCCTTCCGCGAGGATCTGCTCTACAGGCTGCGCACCATGGTCATCACCCTGCCGCCCCTGCGGGACCGGGTCGAGGACATCAAGCCGCTGGCCATCCACTACATGAACCGGCTGTGCGAGCGTTACCGCCTGCCGACCAAGGGCTTCGCCGAGGAATTCTTCCAGGCCCTGGCCGCCTACTCCTGGCCGGGCAACGTGCGCGACCTTTTCGGCACCATGGAGCGGGTGCTCCTGCAGCACCGGAGAGAGCCGGTGCTCTATCCCATGCACCTGCCCGACGAGATCCGCATCCAGGTGCTCAAGGTCAATTCCGGCTTGGCGGATGCCAGGGAGGACGACGGGACGGTGCCGGCCGGAGGGCTCGTCCCCTGGAAGGAGTTCCGCCGCCGGGCCCTCGACGACGCCGAGCACGGCTACCTGCGAAACCTGCTGCGCGCGGCCAGGGGCAACGTGGGCCGGGCCGCCCGGTTAAGCGGCCTCTCCCCGTCCCGGCTCTACGACCTGTTCCGCAAATACGGCCTGCAGACGCGGCCGTGATTCGAACCCACGGTTTTTTCTGAGCTGTTTTTCCCGTATGTTGTGCGTTCGCGCATGATTTTGACTCATGACATGGGGATATTCAATTTTTATAGTAATTATTTACTGAATTACCGTAAAACAAGAATACGGGAACATGCTCAATATTCAGAATAAAAAATCATTGAATTTGTAATATACTGAGATAAATGAAAAAAAATTAGAAAATTTCAAAAATAATGCAAGGCATGAATATTGTACTCCATTTCCGTACGAGCAGGCAATACCTCCCTATTGTTCTGTTCATGTTCCTCTACTCCCGCGCGGGGGCTCCCCCAGAGCCCCCCATTTTTTTGCCCTGGAATCCCTTGGAAATAATACTCGATTTTTTGTAGGTTGTCCGTTCATGACGTACAAAAAGCTGCTTGCCCCCCTGGCGTTGCCCATTTATTTTTTCGCCGGAGCCATCCTCCTCGGCGCCGGGCTCTTGTGCCATCAGGTCAGTTGCACCGGAACCCCGGTTTCGTTTCTGGACGCGCTGTTCACCGCCACCTCCGCCGCCTGCGTCACCGGCCTGGCCGTGGTCGACACCGGCTCGACCTTCACGCGCTTCGGCCACAGCGTCATCTTGTCCCTGATCCAGCTCGGCGGACTCGGCATCATGACCTTCACGAGCCTGATCTTCTATCTGTGGCGCCGCCGGGTGTCCCTGGTCGACCGCATCGCCGTGGGGCAGAGCCTGCTGCATGACA
>CAZNUQ010000008.1:32055-71104 GCA_964576235.1 uncultured Desulfovibrio sp. | reverse complement strand
GCCGGTCGCACGGGAGGACAATAAAAAAGCCGGGAGGAAACTCCTCCCGGCTTCACCGCGGCATCGAACGCGGAACTATATCTTGGAAACCGTGATGACATCCTCGAATTCGGCCATCACCTTGAAAGCCTTCCCGCCGGCCTCGACGGTGTAGTCGTTGCCCGGGAACAGTTGGGTTGTCGGCGTGAAGGCATCCCCCACGTAGAGGTCCTTGGCCTCGCCGTTGGTTTCGAAACGGATGGTCGTTCCATCGCCAAGGATCACCATTTCCTCATGGTCGATGCTGACCGGCAAATCGGCTTCGGTGTACTCGCTCATGGTTTCCTCCAGGTTGGCGGTCCGAAATGCAGACGTTCCCGCGCCAGGCGCGGCTCAAACCACGGAAGACAGAGCCAATCTACGCCCCCTTGCCTGGAAAGCAAAGGATTTTCACTTGTTGCGTTTCTACCACCCCAGCACGTAGGCAAAGATCAGCGGCGCCACGATGGACGCGTCGGAGTTGATCATGAACCGCGGGGTGTCGATGTCGAGCTTGCCCCAGGTGATCTTCTCGTTGGGCACGGCGCCGGAATAGGAACCGTAGGAGGTGGTGGAGTCGCCGATCTGGGCGAAATAGGCCCAGAACGGGGTGTCCTCGAGTTCCAGATCCTGGATGAGCATGGGAACCACGCAAATGGGGAAGTCGGCCGCGATGCCGCCCCCGATCTGGAAAAAGCCCACCGGGGTCTTCGCCTTGGCCTGTTCCTGGTACCAGTTGGCCAGAAGCACCATCTGCTCGGTTCCATGGCGCACGGCACCGTGACTCTTGACGTGCCCCTGGATGACCTCGGCGCAGAAAATATTGCCGAGGGTGCTGTCTTCGAAGCCGGGAGTGAAGATGGGCAGCCCCTTCTCCTTGGCGGCCAGGACCCAGGAATGCTCGCGGGGAACCTGGAAGTATTCATGGATGTCGGGTTGGTCGAGCAGCTCGTACATGAACTCGAAGGGAAACTTGGGCTGGTTCTTCTCGGCCGCGGCCGCCCACAGCTTGGAAATGCGGCGCTGCACCTGGCGCAGCACGCCCTCGGGAATGCAGGTATCCGTCACGCGGTTGAATCCCGCGTCATAGAGCTTCTTTTCGGCTTCGGGGGACAGGTCCCGGTATTCGGGAACCATCTTGTATTCGTTGTGATTGAAGAGGTTGAACAGATCCTCCTCAAGATTGGCGGCGGTGCAGCTGATGGCGTGAACCTTGTCCTGACGGATCATCTCGGCCAGGGAAATGCCCAACTCGCAGGTGCTCATGGCCCCGGCCATGGTGAAAAACATCTTGCCGCCGCGGCCGAGCAGATCGTTCCAGGCCTTGGCCGCATCCAGGGTCTCGCGGGCGTTGAAGTGGCGAAAATTGGTTTCCATGAAACGGGATATGGCGGACATTATGACTCCTTGGTTTGCGCTTGGCGGGACCGGACCTTGCATGTCAGCCCACGCCCACGTGTTCCCTGGGGACGGGGGCGAAAGGCCCTCGAAAACGGTGTGGTCCCCATGATGCAAGATTGTAATCGTATCCTCTCCCGGGCCGAGCGTCCAGAGCGCGCCGCTCTGGAAAAAAATCCGGATGGAACGCGGCGGGGCCGCCGACTGGCGGCCCTTCCATTTCCCGGCATTGGCCCCGGAGGATACGATATTTGAGCGGCTCCGTTCCCGAACATTGCCCGTTGGTTTTCAAGGGGCGCCGCACGACGGGGCGGCCAGACCGAGCAAGGAGGCCAGGGCCGCCTTGATGCCGGCCTTGTCCAGGCCGCAAAGCGCCCGCAAGGCCCGCTGGGCGCCGTGCTCCACGAAGGCGTCGGGCAGCCCCAGACGGCGCACCGTGAGCCCGGAAAGCGCGCCGGCGTCGGCCAGGCATTCCAACACGGCCGACCCGAACCCCCCTTCGAGCACGTTTTCCTCGACGGTCAGGAACAGCGGGAAACGGCCGGCCAGTTCCAACAGTTGCGCGGCCGGCAGGGGCTTGACGAAACGGGCGTTGAAAACCGCCACCTCCTTGCCGGTTTCGGCGGCCAGCTCGTTGGCCGCGACGACCGACGGCACCACCCGGCTGCCGATGGCCACGATCACGGCGTCACGCCCTTCCCGGACGAGTTCGCCCCGGCCCATGGGCAGGGCGACGGGATGCTCCGGCACGGCCGCCCCCTCGCCGGCGCCACGGGGATAGCGGATGGCCACGGGGCCGGGATGGGCCATGGCGGTGGCCAGCATGGCCGGGAGCTCGGCCTCGTTGCCCGGCGCCATGACGGTCAGGTTGGGGATGTGGCGCAGGTACGACAGATCGAAAGCGCCGTGATGGGTGGCGCCGTCCTCGCCGACCAGCCCTCCCCGGTCCAGGCAGAAGGTCACGGGCAGGTTTTGCAGGCATACGTCGTGGATGATCTGATCGTAGGAACGCTGCAGAAAAGTGGAATAGATGGCGACCACGGGCTTGAAGCCCTCGATGGCCAGGCCCGCCGCGAAGGTGACGGCGTGCTGCTCGCAGATTCCGACATCCACGCACCGCTCCGGCAGTTCGGCGGCGAAGGCGGAAAGCCCCGTGCCCTCGGGCATGGCGGCGGTTATGGCCATGATCCGGGGATCGGCCTTGGCCATGTCCGCCAGGGCCCTGCCGAACACCTCGGTATAGCTCGGCAGGCACACCCCGGATTTTTCCACCAGCCCGGTTTCAGGTTCGAAACAGCCCACCCCGTGGAAATAGGTGGGGTTTTTCTCGGCGGGCGTGTAGCCGCGGCCTTTCTTCGTCAGGACATGCACGAGCACCGGCCCGTCGATGCCCTTGACCTCCCGGAAGACCTGGATCAGGCGCTCGGTGTCGTGGCCGTCGATGGGCCCCAGGTAATTGAAACGGAAGGCCTCGAACAGCATGCCCGGCGTGAAAAAGCTCTTGAAGGACTCCTCGCCGCGCCGCACGTAGCCGAGCAGGTCGCCGCCGTAGGGCAGGGAGCCGAGCCAGCCCTCCATGTCCTTCTTGAAGCGCTTGAACCAGGGATGGGCCAGCTTGCGGCTCAAGAAGAGGGACAAGGCGCCGACGTTCTTGGAAATCGACATCTCGTTGTCGTTTAAAACGACGATGAGCCGCCCTCCCCAGCCTCCGGCCTGGTTCAGTCCCTCGTAGGCCAGGCCGGCGGTCATGGATCCGTCGCCGATGACGGCCACCACGTCATGCTTTTCGCCTTTGCGGTCCCTGGCCATGGCCATGCCCAGGGCGGCGGAAATGGACGTGCTCGAATGACCGACGCCGAAATGGTCGTAGGGACTCTCGGACGGACGGGGGAAGCCGCTGATGCCGCCCAGGGTCCGCAGGGTGTGGAACCGGGCCATCCGGCCGGTGAGGATTTTGTAGGCGTAGGCCTGGTGGCCCACATCCCAGACGAGCTTGTCCCGGCCGGGATCGAAGGCCGTGAGCAGGGCCAGGGTCAGTTCCACGACGCCGAGGGAGGGCGCCAGATGGCCGCCGTTCATGGAAACCGTGCCGATGATGAGCTGGCGGATCTCCCCGGCGAGCATGGCCCGTTCCTCGGGCGAAAGCCCGGCCACGTCGTGGGGGTCGTTGATCCGGGTGAGGATGCGAAGCGCCGTGTCCGTATATGCGGTCATCTGGTCATTTCCTTGCCTTGCCGGCGGTCGCTGACGCCGGCACGGGCTTGCCGTTACTGCACGCGCACCACGATATAGCGCGCCAAGTCCCGCAGGAAGTCCGCCGCCTCGCCCGAGAAAGGCGACAGGGCGGCGACGGCCGCCGCCACGCGTTCCTCCGCCAGCTTGCGGCTCGCGTCAAGCCCGACAAGGCTCGGATAGGTGTTCTTGCCCTGCTCCCGGTCGCTGCCCACGGGCTTGCCCAGGGTCGCGGCGTCGCCGATCTCGTCGAGGATGTCGTCGACGATCTGGAAGGCCGAGCCGACGGCCTCCCCGTACTCGCCGCAACGGCGCAGGCCATCGGGGTCGGCGCCGGCGAGCATCGCCCCGCACAGGCAGGAAGCCCTGATGAGCGCCCCGGTCTTGAGCGCCTGCATGCGGGCGACTTCCGGCAGTCCGACGCCCTGTTTCCCCGTGAATTCCATGTCGAGCACCTGCCCGCCGACCATGCCGGCCGCGCCGGCGGCGCGGGCCGCCTCGCCAAGGGCAGCCATGACCCGTTCGGCCGGAATGGCGGTACAGGCCCCGGCCATGCAGCCGAAGGCCTCGGTGAGCAGGGCGTCGCCGGCCAGGATGGCCACCGCCTCGCCGTAGACCTTGTGGTTCGACGGCCGGCCCCGGCGCAGGTCGTCGTCGTCCATGGCCGGCAGGTCGTCGTGAATGAGCGAATAGGTGTGGATGAGTTCGAACCCGGCGGCGAAGGGCATGGCGGCCTCGCGGCCGGTTCCGAAAAGCTCGGCGCAGGACAGGCACAACACGGGGCGCAGCCGCTTGCCCCCGGCAAGAAGGGAATATTCCATCGCCTCGACGAGCCGGCCGGGCGCGTCCCAATCGCGAAGGCGCGGACCGAACCGGTCCCGGAAATAGGCCTCGACCCCGGCCGCCCTGGCGGCCAACCGTTCCTTCACCGTCACGCTTCCTCCCCGGCCGGGCCGGCCTCTCCGGCCTCCTCCTCGAACGGACGTTGCGAACCATCCTCTCCGGCCAGGGTGATCTCCAGCCGGGCGGCTTCCAGCCGCTTGCGGCACGAGGCGACAAGCCCCATGCCCTCCTTGTACAGGGCCACCCCCTTCTCCAGGGGGACATCCCCGGCCTCAAGCCGGGCGGCGATGCGCTCCAGCCGCTCCAGGGCCTTCTCGAAGGATTCCTCTTTCACGCTCATGCCTTCTCCCCGCCCCGCGGCGGCGCATCGGGCAGCACCTCGGCCCGGACGCGGCCTTCATACACGATGATGTCCAGCTTGTCGCCCGGTCGGGCATCGCCCGGACGCCGCAGGAACCTGCCGGTGCGTTCCACGGTGGCCAGGCTGTAGCCACGGGCCAGCGGCCCGGCGGGATCGAGTCCGGCGAGCCGCGTCGCGGCGATCTCCAGCCGGCGCAGCCGCTGCATTTCGAAATACTTCAAAGAAGACTTTAAGTTTTCGGCGCGCCGTTCCAACGCTTCCCGCCGGGCCGTCAGGGCCGCCGGTCCGAACCGGGCCGCTAGCCGCCGCCCCCCGGATTCCAGCGTCCCGGCGAGGCCGTCCAGCCAATTCCTCCCGGCCCGGTCCAGACGCCGCCGCGTCGCCGCGAAGGCCTCCTCCAGGCGTTCCAGGCGCCGCGAGGGCGAAAGCCAGGCCAGGCCCCGGGCAAGCGCGGCCAGTTCCCGCTCCCTGGCAGCCAGCATCCCGGTCGCGGACCGTCGCACGGCAAGCTCCAGGTCGTCCAGGCGCTGGGCCACCGGTTCGCGTTCGGGCCACAGGAGCTGGGCGGCATGGGAAGGCGTGGCCGCGCGCACGTCGGCCACCAGGTCGGCGATGGTCACGTCCACCTCGTGGCCGACGCCGGTGACGACCGGCAGCGGCGAGGCAAAGATGGCCCGGGCCACTTCGGCGGTATTGAAGGCCCACAAATCCTCCAACGATCCACCGCCGCGAACGAGGACGATCACCTCGGCCCAGTCGTCGGCCACGGCCCGGAGCATGGCCCGGACGATGCCCATGGGCGCGGCGTCGCCCTGCACCAGGGTGGGATAGATCCGAACGGCCGCGCCGAGGCCCCGTTCTCGGCCGATGCGGATGAAATCCCGAACGGCCGCGCCGGTCGGCGCGGTGATCACCGCCACCCGCTCCGGGTGGCGCGGCAAAGGGCGTTTCCTGGCCTGATCGAAATACCCCTTGGCGGCCAGCTCCTTCTTGAGAGTCTCGAACTCCAGCCACAGTTTCCCGGCGCCAACCTCCTGCACCACCTCGGCCACGAGCTGGTACACCCCGCGCGGGGCATAGACCGTCAACCGCCCGGCCGCCATCACCTCCATGCCGTCGGCGAGCCCCTCGGCCAGGGAACGCTCGTAGACCTCGCCCGTCAGCGGATCGTAGCGGCCGCCTCCGGCCAGAACCTTGCCGCCCTGCGCCCCCCGGAACCAGACCACGGCCAGGGTTGCCTCGGCGTCGCGCAGCGAAAAATAGAGATGCCCCGAGCCCGGACGCGACAGGTTGACCACCTGGCCGCGCACCCAGACAAAGGGGAATTCGGACTCGACGACATCCTTGACGGAACGCGTCAGTTCGCTGACCTCGAAGACATGCGCCATGCCACGCTCGTCGCGGAGGACCGGGGCGGGAGCCCTTTTTTGCGAAACGGATTCCCGCCCCCGGCGCTCCCCTACTCCAGGCCCCAGCCCTGGCGCACGGTTTCGCGCCAGGCCAGGAACGCCTCCAGAAAACCTTCCAGGGGCAGTTCGCCCTTTTCCCCGGTGCGGCGATCCTTGGTTTCGACGATGCCCCGGGCCAGTCCCTTGCCGCCGACGGTCAGCTGGACGGGGAACCCCATCAGGTCGGCGTCCTTGAACTTGACGCCGGGGCGTTCGTCGCGGTCGTCGAGAAGCGTTTCGACCCCGGAGGCGGTCAGGGCGGCGTAGAGTTCGTCGACCTTGGCGCTGGCGGCCTCGTCCTTGGGATTGAGATTGAGCAGGGCCACCTCGAAGGGGGCGATGGGCGGCGGAAAGACGATGCCGCCCGCGTCGTTGTTCTGTTCGATGCTGGCGGCCACGATGCGCGACACGCCGATACCGTAGCAGCCCATGATCATGAACTGTTCCTTGCCGGCCTCGTCGAGGAAGGTCGCGTTCAAGGCCTTGGAATACTTCAAGCCGAGCTTGAAGACGTGACCGACCTCGATGCCCTTGGTGAAGGCGAGGGGCGCGCCGCATCTGGGGCAGACATCGCCCGGAGCGACCTCGCGCAGATCGGCGAAGGAGACGACGGAGGCATCGCGGGCGAGATCCACGTGGCGCAGGTGGGTGTCGGCGGCATTGGCGCCGACGACCCAGTCCGAAGCCAGGGAGAGTTCCTGGTCGGCGTGAATCGCGACGCCGGCCAGCCCGACCGGGCCGGCGAAACCGACCGGGGCCTTGGAGACGGCCTCGACCTCCTCCGGGCTGGCCAGTCGGATGTCCTTGGCGTCCAGGAGGTTTTTGAACTTGATTTCGTTGAGTTCCCGATCGCCGCGCACGAGGGCCGCCACGGGGGTGCCGTCGGCGACGTAGAGCAGCGTCTTGACGACGCGATCGGCGGCGACACCGAGGAAACCCGCCACTTCCGCGACGGTATGGACCCCGGGGGTGGCGACCTTTTCGGCCGGCGGGCAGGCGGGGATGTCGCCGGGCGCCTTACAGACGGCCTCGGCCTTTTCCAGGTTGGCCCCGTACTCGCAATCCGGGCAGGCGACGATGGTGTCCTCCCCGGTGTCGGCCAGGACCATGAATTCGTGGGAGAACGAGCCGCCGATGGCCCCGGAATCGGCGGAAACGGCCCGGAACCTGAGGCCCAGCCGCTCGAAGATGCGGGCGTAGGCCTTGTACATGGCCCAGTAGCTGGCATCGGCCCCGGCGTCGTCCTTGTCGAAGGAATAGGCGTCCTTCATGACGAATTCGCGGCCGCGCATGAGGCCGAAACGGGGGCGGATCTCGTCGCGGAACTTGGTCTGGATCTGGTAGAGATTGACGGGCAATTGGCGGTAGGACCGGATCTCGTGGCGCACGAGGTCGGTGACGACCTCCTCGTGGGTGGGGCCGAGGCAGGATTCCCGGTCGTGGCGGTCGACGAAGCGCAACAACTCCCTGCCGTAGAAGTCCCAGCGGCCGGATTCCTTCCACAGGTCGGCGGGCTGGACGGCCGGCATGAGGATTTCGAGGGCCCCGGCCCGGTCCATCTCCTCCCGCACGATCCGGGCGACGTTGTTCACGGCCCGCAGTCCCAGCGGCAGATAGGTGTAAATGCCGGCCGCGAGCTTGCGGATCATGCCGGCGCGCAGCAGCAGCTTGTGGCTTACGACCTCGGCCTCGGCCGGGGATTCCTTGAGGGTGGGGGCGTAATAGCGGCTCAGTCGCATGAGGGTTCCTTTCTTTCTGTGAGATAGCGTTCCAGTTCGTCCATGAAGGCGGGAATGAGGTTGGCCGCGCCGCGCACCTTGCCCACGACCTCGCCCTTGCGGAAAATGATGCCGCAATCGCGGCCCCCGGCGATGCCAATGTCGGCCTCGCGGGCCTCGCCTGGGCCGTTTACCACGCAGCCCATGACAGCCACGGTGAAAACGTCGGTCACGCCGCGCAGGCGGGCTTCCACGGCCTCGGCCAGTCCGACGAGATCGATCTCGGTGCGGCCGCAGGTGGGGCAGGAGATGATTTCCGGCCCCCGGGCCCGAAGGTCCAGGGAGCGCAGGATTTCGTAGGCCACGCCGATCTCGGTGACGGGATCGCCGGTGAGCGACACGCGCAAGGTGTCGCCGATGCCCTCGGCGAGCAGGATGCCGAGGCCGACGGCGGACTTGACGGCCCCGCGCATGGGGGTGCCGGCCTCGGTCACGCCGATGTGCAGCGGGTAGTCCACCTTCGAGGCCAGCAGCCGGTAGGCGGCCACGGTACGCGGCACCGAGGAGGACTTGAGCGACACCTTGATGTCGTGAAAGCCGCGTTTCTCGAGATAGCCGATATGCTCCAGGGCGCTTTCCACCATGGCCTCGGGCGTCGGACCGCCGTGCTTCCTGAGCAGATCCTTTTGCACGGAACCGGAATTGACGCCGATGCGGATCGGCGCGCCGTGGGCCTTGGCCGCGGCGACGACCGTATCCACGGCGGCCTCGGAGCCGATGTTGCCGGGATTGATGCGCAGGGCGTCGATGCCGGCCTCGAGGGCGGCCACGGCCAGACGGTGGTCGAAATGGATGTCGGCCACGAGCGGCACGTCCGTGCCGGCCCGGATGGCGCGCAGGGCCGACGCCGCGGCCTCGTCCAGGACGGCCAGACGCACGATCTCGCAACCGGCCCCGGCCAGGGCCTGGATCTGGGCCAGGGTCGCGTCCACGTCCCGGGTGTCGGTGTTGGTCATGCTCTGGACGCGCACGGGGTTGTCCCCGCCGACGCCGATGGGACCGATCCGGACGGTCCGGGTGAGACGCCGAACCGTTGCAGGCGATGTGTGTTGCATGGATGAAACGGGTTGAAGTTGCACCGACGGATCGCACCGGGCGTTGGCGCGCACCGGGCGGGCGGCGGGGCCACCTTGCCCGACGGGCGCCACGGGCGCAACACCGGATCGGCGGCCCCCGCGGGAGTCAGCGGAAAAAACGGCCCTTCCGGCCCGGATTCCACCGAAAAAAAACACGCTCCCCGCCTCTTCGGCGGAGGGGCTAGCCTCCCTGGGCCACGCCCGTGACGTTCAGATAGACCTCGTCGCCGTTTTTCTTGGCCACCGCGGCCTCGATGCGGCAATCGGCATCCTTCTTGCCCAGGGCGAAAAGTTTTTCGATGATGTCCTTGGAGGTGACGTCATCGCAGATCATGTACGTTTTTTTGTCCTTGGATTCGAAGGACAGGCAGATGGTGTTGGTCTTCGGGTATTGGAACACGCCCATGACCCGGCCGGTGGCCGCCACGCTCTCGCCGGCCTCGGCCGGAGCACAGCAAACGAGTGCGGTCAGGACAACCGCCCGCATGAGACATCGCATCGACGCATACCTCCTTGACGCGAACCGGCCGAGGCGCTTTCAGCGTTGCCGGGAGCCATTCCCGGAGTCCGGCGCGCCGGACAGGGAAAGCAGCCACAACACCAGGGAAACGGCCGCCGCGAGATACAACACGTCCTGGCCGAGCACCCAGACCAGGGCGGACCGGACCGGACCGGCCGGGGCGGCGAACGCCCGGCGCACCACCTCGTCCGGCACATGGTCTCCGAGCGGCCAGTCGAGCCAGACGCCCTCGCGCCAAGCCACGAAGACCTTCATCCCCAACAGGGCGTAAAGCGCCCCCAGGCTGACCCACAGACATGTCCGGCCCAAGGCGTCGCGTCGGTTCATCATGCAGCCGCCCGCTCCCGAGTGCTCGTTGGATCGCGAGGGGACTATAAGGAGCGCCAGCCGGCCTGTAAACGTCCGGCTCCGCCTCTTTACACCCCTGGCTCGACAAGGCAACCCATGGAAGCGGCCGGAGCGCCGGCCCGGGGGACTTCAGACCCGTTCCCCCTCCCCGCTTTCGGCCCCGCCGCGCGCGGCCAGATGGGCCAGGGCATGCGCACAGTCGGCGAACAGGGGGGCCAGGGCCGTGATGCCGAGCCGGTCGAGAATCCGGGCGAAATTGTCCGGCAGGCCGCACAGGGCGACCGGCCGGCCGGACTGCCGGCAGGCATCGGTCATGGACCGCAAGAGGTCGAGGCCGGCCCCGTTGATGGTGGCCTTCGGGCTGAAGGCGAAAAGCAGTTGATGCGCCCCGGCCGTTTCCCGGAAGGCCCGCGCCAGATAGGGTTCCGTCTCACCGGACAGAGCCGAGCGGATATGGATGACCCCCACCCCGCCTTCCCGTTCCACGGCGACATCGCCATGGCGGCGGGCGGCGGAGCCGGCCGTATCCAGCCGGTCGCAGGCCCGCTTCAGGGCTTCTTCCAGAGCCTCGCGACGGATGGGTTTGTCGATGTAGTCCGTAGCCCGCAGTTCGAGGGCGGCCAGGGCCAGATCAATGTCGCCGTGGCCGGTGATGACGATGACCTCGGTTTCCGGGCACCGTTCCTTGATGGCCGCCAGCACGGCCAGGCCGTCCATGCCCGGCATCCGCACGTCGGTGAGCACGATGGGCGGTTTTTCCGCGGCGAAGACGGCCAACCCCTCCTCGCCGCTCCCGGCGGTCAGGACCTGGTAGCCATAGGCGCCGAGGCACAGTTCGAACATCTCCAGGGTGGGCCGTTCGTCATCGATAACAAGAATCGTGCGCATGTGCCATGCTCCGGGGCGCTCACGCTTTCGTACGTTGCCGGTCGGGGGGGGCGGCCTCGAGTCCCGCCCCGCCCGTTCCCCATATTGCCGGAAAACGCAGGCGAAACCGGCAGCCCTGGCCGGGCTCGCTTGTCACCTCGATATCGCCGCCGTAATCCTTGACGATGCCGTAGGTGATGGACAGGCCAAGGCCCATGCCGCCGCCGGTTTCCTTGGTGGTGAAAAACGGTTCGAAAATCCTGTGCAGCACGGCCGCCGGGATGCCGCGTCCGGTATCGGCCACCGAGACCTCAACCAGGCCGTCAGCGTCACGGGAGGCGATGTCGATACGTCGGGGCCGGGCCGGGAAGGAAGGGGCGCCTTCTCCGACCATGGCGTCGCGGGCGTTGACCACGAGGTTGAAAAAGACCTGCTCCAGACGGTTGGCGTGGGCCTTGATGGACGCGACGGATCGCAGATCCAGGGCCACCTCGATGCCGTCCAGGGCGAGTTCGTGCCCGATGAGGGTGAAAACGCCCCGAATGGGGTCGTTGATATCCACGTTTTCCAGGGAAGCCTGGGATTTGCGGCCGAATTCCCGCAGATGGCCGATGATCTCCGCCGCACGGTCCACCTGGGCGCTGACCTGGGCGGTGACCCGGGCCAGGATGTCCGGGGACGGGGGCTGGCCCTTTTCTGCCAGAAAATGCAGGTAATCCGAGCCCATGCGGATGGCGTTGAGCGGCTGGTTGAGTTCGTGGGCGATTCCGGCGGACATTTCGCCGAGGGTTTTCATCTTGCTCGCCTGGATGAGCTGGGCGTCCTTTTCCACCAGCCCGGTGATGTCCGTGGCCGACATGATGACCGCGTCGCGGCCGCGGTAGGCGATGCGGCAGGCGTGCAGGTTGACGTAAAGGGGCCGGCCGTCCTTTTTGACGTGGCGCAGCTTGGGAAAAAGCATCCGCCCCGGGGGATCGCGGTCCTGAAGGTAGGCGGCCAGTCCCGCGTTTTCGGCGCCCGAGGCCAGATCGACCACCATCCTCCCGAAAAGTTCGCCGGGGGCGTAGCCGTAGACCGCCTCGGCCTGGGAATTGGCGTCGAGGATGCGCCCGTCGGCCGCGTCCACCACGAAGACCGGATCGGGATTGCTGTCGAAAAGCGAACGATATTTTTCCTCGGACTCGCGCAGCCGCCGCCGGTAGAGGCGTATGCTCCAGATCATGTTGCCGAAGGACTCCGCCAGCTGGGCCACCTCGTCGCCGCCGCCGCTTTTGCGGTAGAAATGGCACTCGTGGCAGGTGGGGACATTGCTCGGGCTGGCGGAACCGGCCTCGGTCGCGCTCTGGTCGAAATGCCAGCATGGCAGGTCGGTGTCGGCATAGGCCGGACAAAGCCGCGCCGCGTCGTTACGCAGGCCGAGCAGTTCCGCGGGTTCGTCGAGGCTGCCGCGGCTTATGGCGTCGGCGGCCCGGGTCAGCCGGGTGATGGGTCTGGTCACGGCGTTGGACATGCGCAGGACGATCAGGAACATGACCACGGTCACCGCCGCGATGAATCCCAGAAAGGTGGTGCGCAGGGCTCCCACCAAGGCATCGATATGGTTTTTCGACAGCCCGACGTGCACCGCGCCCAGGGTGTAAATGCCCTCGCGCACGGGCACGGCGATGTCGATGGCGGGGGTCCCCTCGAAATCGACCTGACGGATGCTGTATTCGCTCCCTTCCGGCAGGGGGTTGGCCCCGGCCAGACTCGCCGGAAAGGGGCTGATGAAGGTATTGGCCAGGATGCGGCCCTCGTTGTCCCGGATGAAGATGTAGGCGACGAGCACCTTGCGCTCCCCGAGCTGGGCGGCGTCGAACGCCAGACTGACGAGGTTGGCCTTGTCCTTGTCCAGGATGTAGCCGCTCGCCCTTTCGGCCAGGCTCTGGCCGATGGCCACGCCGCGCTGCTCGAGTTCCCGGTTGAGACTCGTCACCAGGATCCAGCGGGCCAGGAGAGCGATGACGGCGCTGACGAGAAGCACCACGGCCATGGCGCCCACGTACATTTTGACATTGAGGCTGATCCGGCGCTGGGCGAGCATCGAGTATCACCGGCCAGGGGCGTCGACCGGGCCGACGGGAGGGGCGTCCCGCGCGTCAAGTTCCGACGGCGCGCCCGCGGCGGCGGAAGAGGCTTCCAGGGATTGCTTGATACGGTTCCAGTCCGTGACCATGTGGAAACGGCCGCGCTCGAACCGGGTGAAATACACCCGTTCCAGTCCTTGGTGGCGGTCTTTGGCGAAGCTGACCGGACTGGCTATCCCGACGGAAAAATTGGAGATGGACTCCACCGCGTCGAGAAAGCCCTCCCGGGTCAGATCACGACCGGCGCGGCGCAGTCCCTCGACCAGCACCTTGGCGTTGACGAAGCCCTCCAACCCCACGACATTGGGCCTTTCATCGGGAAAATAGCGCGCCAGGAGCATGGCGTATTCCGTCACCCCGGCAAGCAGCGCCCCGGATTCGGGCAGATCGGGTGGCGGCACGACCTGGGACATGACAAAGGGCATGTCGTCGCCGGGTCCGAGCAACCGGGCGATCTCGTCGGCCCCGACAAAGGAAACGGCATAGAAAAGCCCCCGGTATCCCCTGGCGCGGGCGAGCTTGATGGCCTTGGCGCACGGAGCGTATGTGCCGATCATGACCACGGCCTGGGGGGCGGCGTCGAGCACGCGCCCCACGCCCTCCTCCACGTCCATGGTGCCCCGGATGTACGATCCCCGGGCCACCGGGGCGAGCCCGAACCTCCGAAGGGCCATTTCCGTGCCCTTGAGGCCGTCGAAACCGTAGGCGTCGTACTGGTAGAAGACGGCCACCCGGTCGATGGCCAGATCCTTGATCAGATGGTCAACGGCGGCGGCGGTTTCCTGATAGTAGGACGGCCGGATATTGACGATGTAGCGGCGGAAGGGGGTGCGCAGGGCGTCGGCGCCGGTGAAGCTGCCGACAAGCGGAATCCGGGCCTCCTCCAGGAGGGGGATGATCTTGGCGGTGGTCGGCGTGCCCACGTAGTTGAACAGGCAAAAGACCCGGTCTTCGACAATGAGCTTCTGGGTGTTCGCCACGCAACGCGGCGGATCGTAGCCGTCATCCAGGACCAGGAGCCTGATCCTGCGTCCGGCCACCCCGCCGGCATCGTTGACGCCATTGAGATAGGCCAGGGCGCCGTTGAGCGTCTGCCGGCCCAGGTAGCTGGCATGGCCGGTGAGCGGCAGGGACGAGCCGATGGTCACGGTGTCGCCGGTCACCCCCGGCACGGCCGACACATCGGAATCCTTGGAGGACGGTCCGGAGCAGGCGGCCAGGACGCAGGCGAGGACAAGGGCGGCGGCCCACGGCAGGAAGCGATACGCCAAAGCGATACCCATTCGCCGGAAATACCAGATCATGCCAGGGGGTCAACCAGGTTTCAGTCCGTTCCCCCTGACCGCCGGCCGCCTCCGGGAGGCCGTGGCAGCGGCCTCCCGGATCGGACGGTGGACAGGTTTGCCTAGCCGAAGGACCGAAGAGGCCGGAACACCTTGGCCAAGAAGTCCTTGCGGCTTAAGGGACGCGGACCGGCTTCGCCGAACTGGACGTACTTGTGGTAGGCGGCCGGCGGGAACGGACAGAGGAAGACGGCCCGGATCGAGTCGGCGTCCACCAGCTCGGCCTTGGGGTACCGGGATTTGATCGCCGAAAGCCGCGCCCTGGCCTGGGAGAGCATCTCGTCGCGGTCCCCGAAGTTCATGGTGCCGGTGGGACAGGTTTTCACGCAGGCCGGCAACATGCCGGCCCGGACCCGGTCGTTGCACATGTCGCACTTGTACATGAGCTTGGTCGCCGGATCCACGCGGGGGATGTCGTAGGGACAGGCCTCGCGCACGCCGGCGGCGTCAAGCCCCTTGGTCTTTTCGGTGAAGATGACCGCCCCGGTTTCCGGATCCTGGACGATGGCGTCCGGCACCTGGGAGTCCCCCACCATCTTGCAGGGGGCGTCCAGGCAATGGCGGCACTGGTCCGGGAAGAACAGCCACTGGAACTGTCCTCCGATGGTGGTTTCGGTGAACCGCACGACCTTGAGCGTCTGCCAGGACAGGTCGGGCGGATTCTGGTGCGTTCCGGTATTCTGCGTGGGCTCCACGGGCTTGTTCTTCCACTGCTTGCAGGCCACCTGGCAGCCCCGGCATCCGGTGCAGCGCGACAGGTCGATGAAGAAGGTCTTTCCGTTCATGGCATCATCCTCCTAGGCCTTGCGCACGTTGACCATGAAGGCCTTGGTTTCGGGGATGCCCGTGTTGGGATCGCCGACCGACGGACACAGGATGTTGGCCGAATCGCCGCCATCCTTCGGCCAGGTCCAGCCGAAGTGCCAGGGCACGCCCACCTGGTGGATGGTCTGTCCGAGTACGGTGAAGGGCTTGATGCGCTCGGTGACGATGGCCTTGGCCCACAGCGAGCCGCGCGCGCTTTCGACGATGACCTTCTCGCCGTTCTTGATGCCGCGCATGGCGGCGAATTCGGGGCTCATCTCGCAGAACATCTGCGGCTCGGCCTCGAGCAGCCAGGGCGAATTGCGGGTCATGACGCCGGTCTGCCAGTGCTCGGTCACCCGGTAGGTGGAACAGATGAACGGGAACCTCGGGTCGCAGACCGCCCGCGTCTCGGTGGGCCCCGTGAACTTCAGGGCCGTGGGGTTGTGCAGCTGCCCGGAGAACGGATTCTCCCCGATGGGGCATTCGAGGGGCTCGTAATGCTCGGGCAGCGGGCCGTCGTTGCGGCCCGGGCCGAAGATCTGGCCCATGCCCTCGGTGGTCATGATGAAGGGGTACTTGCCCTTCTCGGTGTCGGCCATGGGCGGCCAGGGCCCGTCGGGCACGTCGCCCACCCACTTGCCGTCCTCCCAGGCGATGACCGCCTTTTGGGGCTGGTAGGGGCGGCCCTTCGGATCGACCGAGGCCCGGTTGTAGAGAATGCGCCGGTTGACCGGCCAGGCCCAGGTCCAGCCCGGGAAGAGGCCGATGGCGGCCTGCATCGGGGTCTGGGTCTTGTCGCGCCGGGCGGCCATGTTCTTGTCCGTGTAGGAGCCGCAGTAGACCCAGGTCCCGGAACTGGTGGAACCGTCGGCCTGGAGCAGGGCGAATCCCGGCACCTGATCGCCGGGCTTGAAGGTCTTTTCCGCGTCTCCGACCTTGAGGGTCTTTTCCGTCAGGAACGTGCCGTTGATGCGCTTGGCCACCTTGTGCGCGTCGAAGGCGTGGTTGGTGGCCACGTTCCAGTCGAGATTCCGGATCGGGTCGGGGTAGGCGCCGCCCTCCTTGGCGTAGAGCTCGCGGATTTTCTCGAACAGTTCGTAGATGATGTCGCCGTCCGGCTTGGACTCGCCGGCGGGCGCCTGGGCGGCGTAGCGCCACTGCATCCAGCGGCCCGAGTTGGAGATGGAGCCTTCCTTCTCGAAGGACACGGCGCAAGGAAGGAAGAAGACCTCGGTCTTGACCTTCTTGGGATCCATGCCCGGCCCCTTCCAGAAGGAGCCCGTCTCGGTCTCGAACATGTTGACCGTGACCATCCAGTCGAGCTTGGTCAGGGCCTCGCGGGTCTTGTTGGCGTTGGCGGTGCTGGCGGCCGGATTCTGGCCCCAGGCGAAAAAGCCCTTGAAGGCGCCGCCGAGCATGACGTCAAAAAGCGAGAGCCACGAATAGTCCTTGCCCGGTTCGAGCTTGGGCAGGTAGGCGTAGGCCGTATCCAGATCCTGGGCGGGGTAGAGCGACTTGAGGAAACTGGCCATATACTTGGGCCGGTTGCCCCACCAGTTGGCGCTTTGCGGATCCTTGCTCGAAGGCGTGTTCTTCTCGTTGTACTCCGCCAGGGTGGGCAGCGCCGCCGAGGGGGTCGGAAGATAGCCGGGCAGGATGTGGTACAAGAGCCCCTGGTCCGTCGATCCCTGGACGTTGGCCTCGCCGCGCAGGGCGTTGATGCCGCCGCCGGCCACGCCCATGTTGCCCAGAAGCAGCTGGATGATGGACATGGCCCGGATATTCTGCACGCCGACGGTGTGCTGGGTCTGGCCCATGGCGTAGAGCATGGTGCCGGACTTTTCCGGTTTGCCCGTGGCGGCGTAGGTCTGGTAGACGCGTTGCAGATCGGCCACGGGCGTGCCGGTGATCCCGGACACGGTCTTCAGATCGTAGCGGTCATAGTGCCTGGCCAGGATCTGGAAGACGCAGCGGGGATCGCGCAGGCTTGGATCCTTCTTGACGCGCCCGTCGGCATCCTTGGCGAAGCTCCAGAACGACTTGTCGTAGCCCACCTTGGCGGCGTCGAAACCGGAGAAGAGCCCGTCCTTGAAATCATATTTGTCGGTCAACAGGAAGGCCGCGTTGGTGTAGTTGACCACGTAGTCCTTGAAGTACAGGTTGTTTGCCAGGATGTAGCGGATCAGGCCGCCGAAGAAGGCGATATCCGACCCGGAACGGAGCCTGGCGAACACGTCCGCGTGCTGCGAGGTACGGGTGAAGCGCGGGTCCACGTGAATGATGGTCGCGCCCTTGTCCTTGGCCCGAAGAGCCCATTTGAAGGAAATGGGATGGTTCTCTGCCGGGTTGCTGCCGATGATGAAAATGCAATCCGAATTCGCGATGTCGATCCAGTGGTTCGTCATCGCGCCGCGTCCGAACGACTCTGCCAGAGCCGCTACAGTGGCGCTGTGTCAGATACGGGCCTGATGCTCGATGTAGGTAAGCCCCATGGCCCGGAGCATGGCCTGGTAGATCCAGCACTCCTCGTTGTCCATGGCCGCGGAGCCGACCGAGGCGATACCGTCGCAACGGTTGACCGTCCGCCCCTTGGCGTCCTTGGCCATGAAGCTGGCGTCGCGCGCCTCCTTGACCCGGCGGGCGATGCGGTCCAGGGCGAAATCCCAGCCCTTCTCCTCCCAGCGGTCGCTATAGGGAGCGCGGTACAGCACCTTTTGGATGCGACGGTCGTTGTGTCCGAGCTGGTAATGGGATGCGCCCTTGGGGCAAAGCGCGCCCTCGTTGATGGGATGGTCGGGGTCGCCCTCGATGTTGACCACCCTGCCCTTGCCGTCCTTGTCGGTGCTGGCGATCAGACCGCATCCCACCGAGCAGTAGCAGCATACCGAGGTGGTCTGCCGGGTGAATTTGAGCTTGGCAGCCTCTGCCTCGGCGTGGGCCGGCCGCAAATCGAAGCCGAGGCCGCCAAAGGCGGCGACTGCCGTCGAGGCGCCCGCGATTTTCAGGAATTCTCGTCGGTTCCATTCCATAAATCGTCTCCTTGCCGCTTGGCCTTGCAGCGTGTTGCCGTCGCCGGGCGCGACGGAGTACGTCTCCAGCTTTATGTTAAAAATAACATATAAAAAACCACAATGAAACACGCAATTAATAAGAAACGTATCAGTTCCGGTCAAAGAAAACCGAATTAATCAAGATTTGGCACCAAAGAACATATATTCGTCAACAAAATCGGAATGATATCCTGGTCTCGCTGGTTGTAGCGGAACTCAAGCTCCTTGAGGTAAAGGGGAAATTTCCGGGCTGTCACGCCATGGAACCGGACCAGTCGCTCCCGGGCGTAGGCCCAAAATCCCGTTTTCCGGGGATCCACCGCCGGTCCACGCCCCGTCACTTCGACGAATCGTCGGGCGAGCAGTTCGGAACCGCAGGTGACGAGGGTGTCGTAACGCTGGTAGCGGTCGGAATAGACGATGGAGCCAATTCGGCCAAGTGGGAGGGAAAAACGGCGGTTGAAATGCAGCAGATCCTCGGGAGTCATTTCCGGCAGGTAGTCGACGAAGGCCAAACCATCACGTTCCAGGATGGCGAAGACGGGGACCCGGTCCAGGGGGAAACCGGAAGCGACGGGGCGCGGAGGCCTGCCGCCGGCCAGCAGCTCGGCGCCTAGCCCGCCCCCCAGGATGGCCACGCCGTCGAGGCTGGCCGCCAGGATGGCCAGCCGCGTCACGTTCGCGGCCTTGTAGGCGGTGTTGTAGGCCACGCCCAGGGAGGCGGACATGGCATGGGCCGTTTGCTCGGCGGCGAACAGTGCGATCAGGCGCAGCCATTGGCGGGCCGAGAGACCGGCCATCCCGGCGAACCGGCCGGTCAGGGCGTGGAAGGTGTAGCGGCAGCCGGCGCAACGCAGCCGCCCCCCGGCCAGGACGTACGCCTTGCCGCCGCCGCAACGCGGGCACACCGGCCGGCCGTCCGGCCAGCAATACCGTTCGAGCAGCCCGCGGGCGTCCTCTTCGCTTTTGGCGAACCGTTCCAGGTCCAGGGCCACCGACGCCCCCGAAGAGGTCAGCCGCCGATGGCCGACATGTCCCTGGCTTCCGGCGTGGCCCCGGACGGGTTCAGGACTTCGTAACCCAGAGGCTTATCGCGCAGGGCGATGCCGATGACCCGTCGCACCATGGGCAGCCCCAGCCGTTTGTTGCGCAAAAGCGGCCGCAGCCGGTATTCCCGCTCGGAAAAAAGGCAGGTGCGCAATTTTCCGTCCGCGGTGATGCGCAGCCGGTTGCAGGTGTCGCAGAAGTGCTCGCTCAAGGGGGAAATGACGCCGAAACGGCCCAACCCGCCGACCAGGCGGTACATCCGGGCCGGTCCGCCCGAGGCGTGTCCGTGTTCCTCGGGGGCGAGGTCGGCCGCGCGCATGGCCAGTTCCAGCACGTCATGGGCGGAAATGTAGTTTTCCGGTTTCCAAAGGTGGCCGTCGCCGACGGGCATGAACTCGATGAAGCGCACGTCGAGGGGGGCGCTCTGGGCCAGCCGCACAAAATCCGCGATCTCGTCGGTGTTGATGCCGCGCAGGGCCACGGCGTTGACCTTGACCCGCAACCCGGCCTCAAGGCACTCGTCCAAGGCCTGGCGCACGGTGTCCAGCCGGTCGCAGCCGGTGATGCGGGTGAACTTCTCCCTGTTGAGGGTGTCGAGGGAAATGTTGACGGCCGTGACGCCGAGTTCGGCCAGAAGGGCCGGCTTGCCGGCCAACATCGTGGCGTTGGTGGTGATCCGCAGGTCGATCTCCGGGAAACGGCGCCGGATGGACTCCACGAGGACCATCACGTCCTTGCGGGCGAAGGGTTCCCCACCCGTCAGCCGGACCTTGTTCACTCCCATGTCCCGGGCCAGGGCCACGAGGTCGAGCAATTCCTCGTATCGCAAGATGTTGGCGTGAGAGATGAACGTGATCCGGTTCCTGGGCCGACAGTACATGCAGGAAAGGTTGCAACGGTCGGTGACCGAAAGGCGCAGGTAGCTGACCTCGCGGCCCCGGCCGTCGCGCAGGACGGGAATGTTGCCGGTCATGTCAGATCCTCCATGCCCCGGGCGCGGATGAGGTCCGGCGGCGAATTCACGTTGAAAAACACACGCGTCGTCGCTGCGTCGTCACGGCTGTAATCGACGTGGCAACGAACTTCCTCGGGGAAAATGGCCGACAACCGCCGTTCGCCTCGCGCCAGGCTCCGACGGAGCAACGCCGCTCCCCCGGGATCGTACACGGCCACCAGGGATTCGATGTACCCGGTCTCGACGCAGCGGAATGTGGTCAGCAGCGCCGTGGCCGGACGCATCCGCCACGCGGCGACCAGACGTTCCAAAGCGGCCTCCTCGAGAAACGGCAGATCGCAAGATACCATGAGGCACGGCCGGCCCGTGGCCTCGAGCACGGTCATCACCCCGCCCGCCGGGCCGACATCCTGCACGGCGTCCGGCAGCCAGGGGGCGCGGATGCCGAATGCCGCCGGATCCCGCCCCGAAACCAGCAGGTCCCCGGTCACCCGGACCACGACATCGGCCACCCGGCACAGCATGGGCTGGCCGAAAAAAGCGAGCCAGGCCTTGTCCCGGCCCATGCGGCTGGACTTTCCGCCGGCCAGGACGACCCCCAGGGGCGTCTCCCCTCCGGTCACGCCCCGCCCCTTCCTTCCGTGACAAGGAAAAATCCCCGGCGGAAAGCGGCGCGCAACGGCGCGGCCATGTCAAAATCCCCAGGCGGAAAGCACCGGCCGGGTATAGCCCTGCCCCCGGGCCGCCAGATCGAGGGTCAGGGATTCGAGGTCGTCGAGGACCGGCAGGCTCGGCCGGTCCATTTCCCGGAAATCGGTCGTCTTGATGTAGGTCCGGCAGGTCAGACAGACATTGACGGCATACCCCGGCTCCCCGGGCGAGGTGAAGACCTCGAGCTTGGCATGGTCTTCCTCGCCGCAGTACGGGCACATGAGGCGCTTGGCCCGGTATTCGAGCTGGCAAAAGGAGCAGGTCAGATGCCGGGCGCCGCCCTTGCCCAGCAGTCGGGCCATCAGGGGCGGCGAGCCGCAAACCGGGCAATGGCCGAAATTCCAGGTCCGTTCCTCGGGGAAATGGGCGTAGGCGGCCTCGCCCACGGCGGCCAGCCCCGGCGTCAGGGCCGCCTGGACCAGAAAATTGAGCAGCCTCGGCGCGTTGGGCGTGTGTTCGCCGTAGGCGGCGAAAAATGTTTCGTCCCCGGCCGGATACCGGGCCAGGGCATCTTCCAGGCGCAGTTTCCCGGAGGCCAGATCGGCGGTGATGGTGGCCATGGATTCGGCCAGATGCGCTTCGTTGGCCAGGACGACCCGGGTCAGTTCCTCGAACAGGGCGGTTGCCCGGGCCATGTCCACGGGAAAGGCGTGCCGGGGCAGCAGGGGCGCGCCGCGCAGATTGCGTTCGACATCCTCCAGGCTTTCCGGGGCGAGCACGACGTTCTCTCCGCTCCTTGCGGCGAGCTGGGCCCTGGCCGTCGCCTCCACGAGGTCCAGCATGGACCCCGGCACAACGGTCTTGCGCCTCAGGTCTGAGAGTTTCTTTTCAAGCAACCTGGAAGCCTTTGTGGCGTCAATGGGCATGTCGTCTCCTTGGGTGGCGGAAGGGGCGGGAACGCACCCTCGCCCGCGGCAGTATGCGGGGACGTCCCAGGAAAGGCAAGGGGCGCGCCGGACTTGACGCCCGCCGGCATCCCCCGCGCATTCGGCCGGGCAATGGGGCGCGGTTGCGCTTCGCAGCCCATGGAACAACCAGGCTCGGCCTGTCAAGAGCCCCCGCCCCTGCCCTGCTCACCCACTCGGGTTCCCGGGGCGCCGGAGGGCAAATCGCGGAGCATGGCGGCGGCCCGGCCATGCCTATTTTCAGGGCCAAGGCCGTCGAGGCGCTCACGTGGGAAGGTGTCCGGGAATTCCCCGACCAGGCCGGAGTGAGGCTCCTGTCGGAGGCTGGGCGAAGCGCCCCCGGACTACAAGGACATCGAACCGGTCATGGCCGGGCGGGGCGAACGGGTTGATATGGGCGGACGTTTCGATCCGGCGATCGTGAAGACGGCCCCGGTACGTTCCCCGAAGCGTGCGCGCCCCCTGACGATCGAAGCCCCCCTTGTCCGTGGAAACCATACGGACCGACGGAGGGCTTCATGATCCGACGCCCCGATTGCTCGGGTCGGGTCACTCATTTCACGATCAACACGTCGCACGCGGCATGCTTCGCGACCTTGCTGGAGACGCTTCCCAACAAAAACCGCTCCACGCTGTGCAATCCCCTGGAACCGAGCACGATCAAATCCGCATCCATGGCCTCGGCCGTATCCAGTATCTTGTCAGCCGGAGGCCCGCTTTCAAGCACCGTAGCGACCTTGATGCCCCGCGACGCCAGGGTTTCGGCCACCTTCCGCAACGCTTCCTCGGATTGCCTGGCGAATGCCTTGGTCATGACCTCGCATTGCTCCACAGGCAATTCCGCCATCGGGAAACACATGTCAGGCGTCACGGAAATAACGGTCAATTCGGCGTTGGCCATCATGCAGATCATGGCCGCCCGCTCCATGGCCTCGTTTGCATGACTCGAACCGTCGTACGCCAGCAGGATTTTCATGGGGGCCTCCTTCGCGTTGCGTGGCTACCGAACGCACCAGTTTTCCCTCGCATACCACGAGGGGCGGCATTGGACCATAAAAAAATGGGTTCGGCCGATAACCCGCTGTCGGTGTCCAAAGGGCCGGACCCGTTGGCCACCGAAGGCGTTCGATGCAACCGGTTGCGTACGGACTTCAACGCGTGACGCGTTTGAAACCGACCATCGCGCGCACGTCCTCCGGCGTTTTCCCGGCTTGGCGCAAGGCACGAATAGTCAGGGACTTGTCGCGCTTGGCGTAACGACGGCCCGTCGCGTCGCGCAGAAGCGGGTGGTGGAGATACCGGGGCGTGGGAAGGCCTAAAAGCGCCTGGAGAAGGCGATGGATATCCGTGGCCCCGAACAAATCCTCGCCGCGCGTGACGAGCGTGACGCCCTGCAGCGCGTCGTCCACCGTGACGCTGAGATGGTAGCTTGTCGGGACGTCCTTGCGGGCCAAAACGACATCGCCGAATCGCGCCGGAGCGGCCCGGATTTCGCCCCGTGCCGCGTCGTGCCAGAACAACTCGCCCACCTGGGCGCAGGCCCGCGCCATGTCTATCCGCCAGACGCAGGTGCGGGTTTCGGCCAGCATCACCCGCGCGGATTCGGACAGGTTCCGGCAGGTGCCCGGATAAACCGGCCCTTCCTCGTCGTTTTCCTGGGGCGCGGCCAGGGCTTCGATCTCGCTGCGCGTGCAAAAGCAGGGGTAAAGCAGGCCCATCGCGCGCAATTTTTCCAAAGCCGCCGAATAATCCGCGCCATGCGCGGACTGAAAACGCACGGGTTCGTCCCAGGCAAGGCCAAGCCAGCGCAGATCTTCCATCAGCGCCTGCGCGTATGCCGGCTTGCAGCGGACGGGATCGATATCTTCGATCCGCAGCAAAAATCGCCCGCCGGACTCGTGAGCCGCGCGAAAGGCCGTGAGCGCCGAAAAGGCGTGCCCCAGATGTAGAAATCCCGTCGGGCTGGGAGCAAAGCGGGTAATGGTCATGGGTTCTTGTCGCACGTTGCGCGTGTCATCGCCTTCGGCGGACGATGCGGTGCCTTCCGATCGGGCTGGACAGGTGGACGGCGCCATGAGGCTATAAATCCCATGGGCACGCATGCCGTCCCGGGGACCGAGCGGCCGCCCTGTATACATGCATGGGCGGCGACCGTCAAAACCGGGAACTCATCGTGCCCGTCGGGCCGCCGCTCGTCGGCGGATACATTCGGATGACAGGGACTCCCGATCCCTGCGTCCCGAAAACGCATGCGCCCTGGCGGGCGCATGCGTTTTCAAAGCCTGAAGCTCTTCATCAGAAGCCTTCGACTTCATGACGTGAATTTATGCAGAAAAGACATCGGTCAGATACGGATCCATTCCCGGCGCAAAGCATGGTCCAAAAGCACGCCGACGAGGAAGGCCACGCCCATGTGCCACATGGCGAAACCGGCCACCACGATCATGACATAGAATTCGGACTTCTTGTTGCCGATGTCGCGTACGGTAACGGCCAGTTCGGCACCGGCCAGAAACAGGATGACGCCGAGGATGGCCGGTGGAAACATCTTGAAAATGACCGCCACGGATTGACTGAAAAAAAGCGCGATGACGATGACGATGGTTCCCAGGATGACCAGGGAGCCGCCGGTACGCGCCCCGAACCGCACATGGCCGGCCATGCCTCCGGCGCCGTGGCACATGGGAACGCCGCCGAACAGCGGCGAGACGAGGTTCATGATGCCCTGGCTGATGCACATGGTGCGTTCGGTGACGGGGCGATCAGGAAAAAGATCGTTGTTCTCGGCGGCGATGGCCACCACGGCGTTACCGAGAGTAAGCGGGATCTGCGGCAGGGTGAAAAGGAGCGTGCCGGTCACGATATCGTCCCAGCGGATCTGGTGCAGGCCGAATTCGGGCAGCCTGAAACCGATGCTGACCTGGGCCAGTTCGGTCAGAAGCGCCGGGTTGCCGATCACGGCGGCGACAACCCCGAGGAGCAGCAGCGCGAACATGGCCGGGATCTTCGGATTGGAGAGCAGCAGGAAGGTCATGGTCAGGGCGATGCCCGCCAGGACCGGCGAGGCCACCATGCGGTGAATGCCCTCGACGATGAACGACATGCCGAGGCCAAGCATGATCCCGCGCACCACGGGCTTGGTGGCGAGCCGGGCCACCACCTTGATGGTGCCGGTCAGCCCGATCAAAAGCCAAAAAAGCCCGGTGGTGAGTCCCGAGGCGAACAGTGCGGCGGGCGAGATGCCGCCGGCCACGGCCGCCGCGCCGATGGCCTTCATGGGCTGGATGGGAATGGGCGTCTTGTAGAAAAGCCCCGCGGCGATCTTGGAGACGCCGAACATGAACAGCAACCCCAGGGGATCGATGCCGAGTATGGTGATGTAGGCCACGACAAAGGGAATGAGGGTACCGATGTCGCCGAAGGCGCCGGCCCACTCCATGGCATCGTAGCGGTTTTTGGGGCTGCCCCCGTGATTGTGCTCCGTGGACGTCGACAGGGTCTGTGAAACGTTCGCGCTCTCGTGCATGGACTGGCTGCCTTGTTTCACGGTTATCCCCCGCCCTCCGGCCATCCCCGCCGTCCGGGCATCGACCGGGGAGACGGTGCGACTGTTTCTGTCACACGTTTTTTATAAAATCCGTGTGACCAAGGCAAGAAAAATGATCAGTTCCCGGTGCCGCTGGTACCGGTGCCGATTTTTTTCCGCAAATCTTCGAGATAGAAGATTTGTTCCTCAAGCTGCTGCTCGAAAAAACGACGCACGCATCCCAGGAAGGAGGTGACGCAACGCAGACGCAGCGAATAATAGATATTTGTTCCGCGACGTTCGTCCTGGACGATGCCGGCTTCCTTAAGCACGCCCAAGTGTTTGGAAACAGTCGACATATCCGATCCGACGAGTTCACGAAGCTCGCACACGCATTTTTCGCCCTGGCCCAGGGCCTCGACCATGAGCAACCGGCTGGGATGACCGAGGGCCTTGAACACCTTGGCGCGCTGGGCCAAATCGAGAGACGATGCCAGCATGGTCCTCCCCGGAAGTTGGGCGATGCGCCGAAGCATCGCGGTCGGTGGTGACGTATTTCAAGTATGCCACCGCCAGGGCAGCCTGTAAATGCGGCGGCTGTTTCAAGGACGGGAGAAAAAGGCAAAGGCGCGCCGGAAAGCGTTCCCCGTCGCGCCCATACGTGATGCGGTCCCGGCCGAAGCCGGGGCGATGCCGAACTGATTTTCTATAAAATCGTCTGCAAAAGGCCCAGGGGGATCCCGGCGGGAAGGCGGACCCGCCGATCCGGCAGGACCTTCGCGGCCACCAGGGCGAGCCACGGCCGGGAAACGGAAAGCCCCTCATACGTCAACCAGCCCCGCCCGTCGCCGTCGGTGACCAGCCCGTAGCCTGTCAACTCCACCCGGATGGATTCGCGCTCGCCCACCGGGAGCAGGTCCACGCAGAGGGAACGGGCCGTGGTGTCGAGGACCACGTCGAGCACTTCGCCGAAATCGCGCAAATATTGCCGCGCGGAGGACAAAAGCAGCTTGGACAGCGATTTGTCCTTGGCCCCGGCCAGATCGAGAGCAAAGGGAAACGGCATGGCGTCACCAGGAAAGGGCCAACGACGCGTCGTCCAGACACGTCTTGAGCCCTTCGCCGCAGGGCGGGATGATGTAGTTTCCGTCGAAGCAGGCCATGCAATACGGCGGCTCGTGGCCGTTGCCGCGCACGGACTCGAGCAGCCCCTCGATGCTCAGGTAGTGCAGGCTGTCGAGACCGATGAATTTCGCGATTTCGTCCACGGACTGGTGGGCGGCGATGAGTTCGCCCTTGGACGAAAAGTCGATGCCGTAGAAGCAGGGAAAACGGATGGGCGGACAGGAGACGCGCATGTGGATCTCCCGGGCGCCGAGTTCGCGCAGGCGCTTGACCCGGGTGCGGATGGTGGTGCCGCGCACGATGGAATCCTCGACGATGAGGATGCGCCTGCCCTTGATCATGCTCTTGACCGGATTGAGCTTCACCCGCACGCTGAAGTCGCGCATGTCCTGGGATGGCTGGATGAAGGTGCGCCCCACGTAATGGTTGCGCACCATGCTCATCTCGAAAGGAAGACCCGAGGCCTGGGAATAGCCGATGGCGGCGTAGAACCCGGAATCGGGAAAGGGCATGACGTAGTCGGCGTCGACGGGCGCCTCGTGGGCCAGGGTGCTCCCCATCTGCTTGCGCCGTTCGTACACCACCTCGCCGAAGACCTCGGAGTCGGGCCGGGCGAAATAGATGAGTTCGAAAACGCATTGCCGCACCGGCTGCGGATCGCAGATGCGGTAGGACTGCAGCCGTTTGTCCTGGATGACCAGCATCTCGCCCGGGGCCACCGAACGGATGGCTTCGGCCTCCATGAGGTCGAAAGCGCAGGTTTCGGAGGCCAGCACGTAGGCGTCGCCCATGCGGCCGAGCATGAGCGGTCGGATCCCGTGGGGATCGCGCACGGCGATGATCTTGTCGTTGGCCAGAAGCAGGATGGAATAGGCGCCCTCGACCTTGTTGCAGGCCTTTATCACCGCGTCTTCCAGGGAGTTCCCATTGAGGTACTTGGCGATGAGATGGACGAAGACCTCGGAGTCGATGGTGGTCTGGAAGATGGAGCCCGAGGCTTCCAGTTCGTGGCGCAAGGCCATGGTGTTGACCAGGTTGCCGTTGTGGGCGATGGCCAGATGGTAGTCGCCGAACCGCACCAGGAAGGGCTGGCAGTTGCGCAGGAGCGAGGCGCCGGTCGTGGAATAGCGGATGTGCCCCACCGCCACCGAGCCCTTGAGTTCCTTGCCGAGATGCCGCTCGGAAAACACGTCGGCGACAAGGCCCATGCCCCGTTGCTCGCGGATGCGCGCGCCGTCCCAGGTGACGATGCCGGCCGATTCCTGCCCGCGGTGCTGCAGGGCGTACAGGCCGAAATAGGTCATGCGCGCGGCCTCGGGATGGCCGTAGATGCCGAAGAGTCCGCAGTATTCCTTTTTCATGACGCGTCATCCGGGGTCAGTTGGCCCCGTAGTACTCCTGAATGCTTTTGACGGTGAGTCCGGTTCCCTGCATTTCCCGGATGGCCTGGGCCATGGCCTTGGCCCCGGCCGCCGTGGTCGTGTAGGGGATGCCGTAAAGGAGCGCGGTCTGGCGGATGACCATGGAATCGCGCACGGTGCGCTTGTCGGAGACGAGGTTGATGACCAGGTCGATTTCCCGGTTCTTCATGTGGTCGACCACGTGGGGACGGCCCTCGAAGACCTTCATCACCGGCGTCACGGCAATGCCTTTGTCGGACAGGTAGGCGGCGGTTCCCTTGGTGGCCATGATCCGGATGCCCACTTCGCTCAGGATGCGGGCGGCGGGCAGCACGTCGTCCTTGGCCCCGTCGGCCACGGAGATGAACACCGTGCCGGCAAGGGGAAGGTTTTGGCCGGCTCCGAGCTGGCTTTTCATGAAGGCCAGGCCCACCGAGGTGTCGATGCCCATGACCTCGCCCGTGGAACGCATTTCCGGTCCAAGCAGGACATCGACGCCCGGAAAGCGGTTGAAGGGAAAAACCGATTCCTTGACCGCGTAGTAGCCGGACTTGCGCCGGGACCAGGGATCGAGTTCCTTGAGCCGGGCGCCCATGATGACCTTGGTGGCCAGTTTGGCCAGAGGCACGCCCGTGGCCTTGGAAACGAAGGGGGCGGTGCGCGAGGCCCGGGGATTGACTTCCAGGATGTAGATATCCCCGTCCTTCACGGCGAACTGGATGTTCATGAGCCCGACGACGCCGAGTTCCTCGGCCAGGGCCACGGTCTGGCGCTCGATCTCCCGGACCAGGGCGTCTGAAAGATTGTGGGGCGGCAGCACGCAGGCCGAATCGCCCGAGTGGATGCCGGCCTCCTCGATATGTTCCATGACCCCGGCCACGTAGGTGTCCGTGCCATCACAGACGGCATCCACATCCACCTCGGTGGCATTGACCAGGAATTTATCGATCAGGATCGGGTGGTTGCCCGAAACGACCACCGCATACTTAAAGTAGTTCTCGAGGTCTTTGCGGTCGTAGACGATCTCCATGGCCCGCCCGCCCAGGACATAGGAGGGACGCACGACAACGGGGTAGCCGATGGAGTCGGCGATGACGGCGGCCTCGTCCACGGTGAAGGCCGTGCCGTTGGCCGGCTGGCGCAACCCGAGCTTTTGCAGCAGGGCCTGGAAGCGTTCCCGGTCCTCCGCACGGTCGATGCTGTCCGGGGAGGTGCCGAGGATGCGCACCCCGGCGTCGAGCAGGGGGACGGCCAGATTGAGCGGCGTCTGGCCGCCGAACTGGACGATGACGCCCTCGGGCTTCTCGGCGTCGATGATGTTGAGCACGTCCTCGAGGGTCAACGGCTCGAAATAGAGGCGGTCGGAGGTGTCGTAGTCCGTGGAGACGGTTTCGGGGTTGGAGTTGACCATGATCGACTCCACGCCCATCTCGCGCAGGGCGTAGGAGGCGTGGCAGCAGCAGTAGTCGAACTCGATGCCCTGTCCGATGCGGTTGGGGCCGCCGCCGAGGATGACCACCTTGCGCGTGGTTTTCGGCGTCACTTCCTGGCCGGTCTCGTAGGTCGAATAATAATAGGGGGTGTAGGCCTCGAACTCGGCGGCGCAGGTGTCGACGAGATAGTAGGCGGGGACAAGTCCCATGTCCTGGCGGAGCTTCCTGGCGTCGAGGGCCGAAGGCAGGCGCCACAGGGCCGCGATCTGCGGATCGGAGAATCCGGCCCGTTTGGCTTCGGCCAGAAGTTCCCGGCACTCCGGATCGCCGGCCGCGACCTTCCCGCCGGGGAAGGCGGCCAGCCGCCCTTCCAGATCGACGATTTCGCGCATCTGGCGCAAGAACCAGGGATCGATCCGCGTGGCCTCGAAGATGTCCTCCAGGGACACGCCGCAACGCATGGCCTCGCGCACCTGGAAAAGCCGCCGGGAATTGGGCTTGCGCAACTCGGCCAGCACCTCTTCCCGGTCCGTTTCGGAACGGGCGCCGTCCCCCCCGAAACCGATGGCCCCGATTTCCAGGGAGCGCAGCCCCTTTTGCAGGGCCTCCTTGAAGGTGCGGCCGATGCTCATGGCCTCGCCCACGCTTTTCATGGCCGTGGTCAGGTAGTCCTCGGAGCCAGGGAACTTCTCGAAGGTGAACCGCGGAATCTTGACCACGCAGTAGTCGATGGTCGGCTCGAAGGAGGCCATGGTCTCGCGGGTGATGTCGTTGGGGATCTCGTCGAGGGTGTAGCCCACGGCCAGCTTGGCCGCGATCTTGGCGATGGGAAAGCCCGTGGCCTTGGAGGCCAGGGCCGAGGAGCGCGACACGCGGGGGTTCATCTCGATGATGACCATTTCCCCGTCGGCCGGGTTCACGGCGAACTGCACGTTGGACCCGCCGGTCTCGACGCCGATCTCGCGCATGATGGCGATGGCGGCGTCGCGCATCCGTTGGTATTCGTCATCGGTCAGGGTCTGCGCCGGCGCGACGGTGGCCGAGTCGCCGGTATGCACGCCCATGGGGTCGATGTTTTCGATCGAGCAGATGATGACGCAGTTGTCCGCCCGGTCGCGCATGACCTCCAGCTCGAATTCCTTCCAGCCGAGCACGGACTGTTCCAGCATGATCTCGCTTTTCATGCTGGCGGCCAGGCCCACGGCGGAGATCTTTTCCAGATCCTCCATGTTGTAGGCCACGCCGCCCCCCGTGCCGCCCAGGGTGAAGGCCGGCCGCACGATGATCGGAAAGGCGATCTTTTTTCCCCACTCCCGAACGTCGTCCATGGTGTGGCAGATGCCGCTCTTGGGAATCTTGAGCCCGATGTTGTCCATGGCCTCGCGGAAAAGCTCACGCGATTCGGCCTTCTTGATGACATCGAGGGAGGCCCCGATCAGTTCCACGCCATGTTCGGCCAGAACTCCGGATTCGGCCAGGGCCACGGCCGTATTGAGGCCGGTCTGGCCGCCGAGGGTGGGCAGCACGGCGTCGGGTTTTTCCCGGGCGATGATGCGGGCCACGGTACCGGGCTCTATGGGCTCGATGTAGGTGCGGTCGGCGAGTTCGGGGTCGGTCATGATGGTGGCGGGGTTGGAATTGACCAACACCACCTCGTAACCTTCCTCCTTGAGGGCCTTGGCCGCCTGTGATCCCGAATAGTCGAACTCGCAGGCCTGTCCGATGACGATGGGCCCCGAGCCGATGATCATGATTTTTTTGATGTCCGTCCGTTTCGGCATGGCGTGGTTTTTTTTAGAGGGTGGAACGACAAAAGCGGAACCGGAAGGGAATAAGCCATTGCGGGGCGATCGGCAAGGGGTTTGCGCGAAGCGCGCGCCAGGGCGCTTCGCCGGCCCTCCCCCGGGAAGCGCCGGGGCGACTTGCATCCCGGGGGAGCGCCGCCAGGCATGGCTTCCGCCTCGGGGCCGCGCCCCACCCAAGGCGCCCCGTTCCTTGACTTCCCGCCCGCCTTGTTTCAAGAAGTCGGTTTCTCCGGCATCGCTTTTCGACGGCCGGCCAAGCGCAAGGACCCATCATGACGAGCGACTATAAAAAGACCCTGAAGCTCCCCCAGACCTCCTTTCCCATGAAGGCCAACCTCAAGGAAAAGGAACCCGAGACCCTGAAATTCTGGGCCGATAACGATATCTACCAGGCCATGCTCGCCGCACGCGAGGGGGCCCCCCGCTATGTGCTGCATGACGGCCCTCCCTACGCCAACGGGCATCTGCACATGGGCCACGCGCTCAATAAAATTCTAAAGGATATCATCGTCAAATCCCGCCATCTGGCCGGCGACCAGGCGCCCTACGTGCCGGGGTGGGACTGCCACGGGCTGCCCATCGAGCACAAGGTGTCCCAGGAACTCAAGGCCAAGGGCAAGACCAACCTGCCGGCCCTGACCATCCGCCGCCTCTGCCGGGACTACGCCACGAAATTCGTGGACATCCAGCGCAAGGAATTCAAGCGCCTGGGCGTCTTCGGCGACTGGGACGACCCCTATCTGACCATGCGGCCCTCCTACGAGTCCGCGACCGCCCTGGCCCTGTGCGATTTCGTGGAGCGGGGATCGGTCTACCGGGGCAAGAAGCCCATCCACTGGTGCCTGTCCTGCCAGACCGCCCTGGCCGAGGCCGAGGTGGAATACGCCGACGAAACCTCACCCTCGGTCTTCGTGCGCTTTCCCCTGCCCGACCCGGCCATCCGCGACATCTTTCCCATGGCCGATCCGGCCAGGACCTACGCCGCCATCTGGACCACGACCCCCTGGACGCTTCCGGACAACATGGCCGTGGCCCTCCACCCCGACTTCGATTACGCCCTCGTCGCCGCCGGCGACGGCCAGTACGTTCTGGCCCGGGAACTGCTCGACACCGTGCGGGAACTTTTCGGCTGGACGGACGCGACCGTCCTGGCCGAGGCCAAGGGCGCGGCCCTGGCCGGACTCGTCGCCCGCCATCCCTTCTACGACCGGACCTCGCCGCTGGTGACCGCCGACTACGTGACCCTCGACGCCGGCACCGGCCTCGTCCATACCGCTCCGGGCCACGGACGCGAAGACTATGAAACAGGATTGCGGAACGGCCTCGAAATCCTCTCCCCCCTGGACGACGCCGGCCGGTTCCTGGACGTGGTCCCCTATTTCGCCGGGTTGACCGTTTTCGAGGCCAATCCCAAGGTTATCGAAAAGCTCAAGCAAGTCGGCCATCTGCTGGCCGAGCGCAAGATCCGCCACTCCTATCCCCACTGCTGGCGCTGCAAGGAGCCGGTCATCTTCCGGGCCACGACGCAGTGGTTCATCTCCATGGAAACCGGCGGCCTTCGCCGCAAGGCTCTGGAGGCCATCGAAAACGACGTGGAGTGGATTCCGGCCTGGGGCAAGGAACGCATCCACAACATGATCGCCGGCCGTCCGGACTGGTGCATCTCGCGCCAGCGCAACTGGGGCGTGCCGATCCTGGCCCTCATCTGCGAATCCTGCGACGCGGCCTACAACGACGCCGCCTGGATGCGGGGGATCGCCGCCAAGTTCGCCGACCACGAGCGCGGTTGCGACTACTGGTTCGAGGCCGATCTTGCCGAGATCGTCCCGGCCGGTCTGACCTGCCCCTCCTGCGGCGGCACGCATTTCCGCAAGGAGACGGACATCCTCGACGTGTGGTTCGATTCCGGCACGAGCTTCGCGGCGGTGCTGGAAAAGCGCCCGGAACTGGCCTTTCCGGCGAGCATGTACCTTGAAGGCTCGGACCAGCACCGGGGCTGGTTCCACAGTTCCCTCCTGGCCGCCCTCGGCACCCGGGGCACGGCCCCCTACCGCCAGGTGCTCACCCACGGCTACGTGGTCGACGGCGAGGGCCGCAAGATGTCCAAGTCCCTCGGCAACGGCATCGAGCCCCAGGAGATCATCGACAAGCACGGCGCCGAAATCCTCCGCCTGTGGACGTCGGCCGTGGACTACCGCGACGACATCCGCATATCCGAGGAGATCCTCTCCCGCCTCGTCGAGGCCTATCGCCGCATCCGAAACACCTGCCGGTTCATCCTCGGCAACCTGTCCGACTTCGATCCGGCCTCGCACGACGTGGCCCCCGAGGCCATGCTGCCGCTCGACCGGTTCGCCCTGGACACGGCCGCCGGCGAACACGACCGCATGACCGAGGCCTACGCCGCCTACGAATTCCACAAGGTCTTCCACGCCCTCCACAATCTGTGCGTCACGGACCTGTCGGCGTTTTACCTCGACATCCTGAAGGACCGCCTCTACGTTTCGGCGACCGACAGCCACGAGCGGCGCTCGGCCCAGTCGGCCCTGTGGCGCATCCTGCTCGTGCTCATGCGGGACATGGCTCCCATTTTGTCGTTCACGGCCGAGGAGGTCTTCCGCCACACCCCGCCGTGTCAGCGGGGCCAGGGACTCTCCGTCTTCTCCCTGCCGCCCCTGGACCACGCCGCCTGGCGGCTTGACGCCGACACGCGGGAAAGGCTGGAGTTGGTCGTGGCCCTGCGCGGGGAGGTGACCCGGGCCATCGAACCCCGGCGCAAGGCCGGTGAGGTCGGACATTCGTTGGAGACGGCCGTTGTCCTGTACCTGCCCGAGGCGACGAGGGAATCCGTCGCCGGACTCGGCATGGACCTGCGCGAGGTGTTCATCGTCTCCAAGGCGGCACTGGCCCCGGCCGCGGACGCGCCGGCCGACGCCGTCCCATGCGAGGGCATCGCGGGCGCGTTCATCGGCGTCTCCCGCGCCACTGGCGAAAAATGCGCCCGATGCTGGGTCTTCAGCGAGGAACTGGGCGTGTCTCCCGACCACCCGGACCTGTGCCCGCGTTGCGCCGCGGTCATGGCCTGCGAGGCGTAGGCAGCGTATGCGCTCGAGCTATAAACTTGCCGGCAGCATCGCCGCGATCGTGGTCGTGCTCGACCAGGCCACGAAGCTTTGGATCCAGCAGCACATGGTGCTCTACACCTCCCGTGTGGTCATCCCGGATTTCTTCAACATCGTCTACGTGCTGAACCGGGGCGCGGCCTTCGGATTCCTCAACCGTTCGGACATCAACTGGCAGACCTACTTCTTCTTCGCCGCCACGGCCCTGGCCGTGATGATCATCGCCCATCTGCTGCGCATGGCCCGAAACGACGACAAGCTGCTCATCGTCGGTCTCGGCGGCATCCTCGGCGGCGCGGTCGGCAATCTCATCGACCGCATCAAGACCGGGGAAGTCGTGGACTTCCTGGATTTTTACTGGAAAAGCTACCATTGGCCGGCGTTCAACGTGGCCGATATCGCCATTTTCCTGGGGTCGCTCGGCCTGCTTGTGGCCTTTTACCGCATGCGCCGTCCCTCCTCCGAAAAATAGCCCCGCAAGACCGAAAAGGAACGACATGATACTGCCTCAGATTCCATCAATGACGCCTGGCCAGATGGCCCTCGCCGCCCTCGTTCTGGTCCTGGCGATCCTTCCCAATTACATCGCGATATGGCAAAGTTTCCACCGCGTATTCCCAACTCCCCTGGAAAGGATGTTCTGGTTCCTCCTGGCCGTCTTCGTGCCCGTGCTCGGAGGACTGGCCTACCTTTTCTGGGGACGCAAACGAGGTCGCAAGCCGTCATGAAGACCACGCCCGCCACGAAACCGCTTTTGGCCGCCGCCCTGCTCGCCGCCATCCTCGGCGGCTGCGCGCCCCAGTCGAAACATTCCGATGCCCCGGCCCCGCTCAACACCCCGGCCGACATGTGGGCCGAACTGGAAAACGCCAAGGGCGAAGTGCGCCGCCTGAATTCCAAGGTCGAGGAACTGTCCCAGCAACTCCAGGCCAACAAGAAGGATCCGGAGCTGGCCGGACGGGTGGCCCGCCTGGAAGGCAACGTCAACCGACTGGCCTCCCAGCTGGCCATCGACCTGGAGTCCGGGGCCCCGGCCCAGCCCGGCGCCGCCCCTCAGGCCCAGGCCGGGGTCACCCCCCAGCCCGGAGGCTACGCCGCCCAGGCGCAACCGGGCTATCAGGCGCAACAACCGGGCTATCAGGCGCAGCCGGGAGCCTATGGTCACCCCCAGGCCGGCTATGCCCAGGCCCAGACAGGGTATGCCCAGGCAGGCGGCGGCGAGGACGAGGAACAGGCTCCGGCCTACACCCCGCCGGCCTACGCGGCTCCGGCGGCCGCCCCCCAGGCGCCGGCCGCTCCGGCTCCGGCGCCGGCGC
Source organism: uncultured Desulfovibrio sp. (assembly GCA_964576235.1). GTDB lineage: Bacteria > Desulfobacterota > Desulfovibrionia > Desulfovibrionales > Desulfovibrionaceae > Solidesulfovibrio. The sequence goes on along the minus strand of CAZNUQ010000008.1, from coordinate 35,544 downwards.
CCCGGCCCGCCGCCGAAACGCAAAACCCGGCAGACGCCGTCTACGCCAAGGGTCTGGCCAGCTTCAATTCCCGCCAATACCAACAGGCCCTCGGCATCTTCCAGGAGTTCACCAAGAACTTCAAATCCAGTTCGCTCATGTCCAACGCCCTGTTCTGGACCGGCGAATGCTATTTTCAACTCGGCGATTTCGCCAACGCAGCCCTGTCCTACCAGGAAGTCGTCGAGAAATATCCCAAAAGCGCCAAGCACGCCGACGCGCTGTTTAAACGCGGCGTGGCGTTCATGAAGCTCGGTAATGCCGGCGCGGCCAAGCTCTCGTTCAAGGAAGTCATCGACAAATACCCGGATTCCGCCTTCGCCAACCGGGCCAAATCCATGATGCCCAAGTAATGTCGGCGCAAGGAGAAGCCGTTTCCATGGAAACGCCTCAGGAAAAGCAATACCGCAAGGTCATCTATCTGACCTTCCCCCCCGAAGCCTCGAACAAGGCCGTGGTGTGCAACCTGGCCCTGATCTACGGCCTGGGCTTCAGTATCTTGCGCGCCCAGATCACGCCGCGCCACGAAGGGCAGATGACCATCGAGATCACCGGGGCCCGGGAAGCCTACGAGAAAGGCGTGGCCTACCTCAAGGATCAGGGGGTCGGCGTGGCCTCGGTGGCCCAGCGTATCTCGCGTGACGAGGCGAGCTGCATCCACTGCGGCGTCTGCACCGCCCTGTGCCCGACCAGGGCCCTGGCCCTCAATCTCGAAACCCGCTTGGTGGAATTCGACGGCGAGGCCTGCTCGGCCTGCGGGATGTGCACCAAGGTCTGCCCGGTCAAGGCGATGGAAATCCTGATCGAAAACGGCGTCATGTGACTGGGAGCGTCGTCGTGGAAGAGAAACGCGCGTTCATGCGGATTCCCACCCGGCTTCATGGGCAGTTGCGCCTTTTGTCGGGCCCCGACGAGGTACCGATCTACCGGGAGACGCCTTTCCCCGGCGGAGGGGCGCTTTGCCCCCTTGACGCCCGCGAAGCCGGCATGAGCGAGACCCTCTACTCCCTGCTTTGCTCCATCAACGGCAAGCTCGACATGCTGCTCTCCATGCAAAGCCGGGATCAGATCGAAAGCGATTTTCCCATCCCCCTGGACATCGTGGAGATCAGCGGCGCGGGCGTGCGTTTCCTCTCCCCCACGCCGCTGCCTCTCGGACAGTACGTGGAGGTCGTCCTCGTCCTGGCGCGCTTTCCCCTGCGCATGGCCGGTGCCATCGGCCGCATTCTCCGCCAGGACGCCCAGGACGGCCAGGACGTGTACGCCCTGGATTTCACGCGGATACGGGAACGGGACCTGGAGAGCATCGTGCAATTCGTCTTTCAAAGCCAGCGCGACGACCTGCGCGGAAAAAAATGGGATGTCTAAGGCCATGATCGACGACGACGCCTTCATGGAGCGGATGCTCGAAAAAATCCTGCTTGAAGTGGTGCCGAACCTGCGCGAAAGCATCAGTGCCACCATCGAGCGGGAGGTGGCCAAAACATTGTCCCGGGCCCTGCTCGAAAGCGAATTCTACCAGCGCCTCAACGAGGAAATGCGCCGGGGCCTCCAGGACATCTACAAGGAAATCAACGAGGCTGCCAAGAACGGAGGCGAGCACACCCCTGAAAACGGCAGGGAGCAGGCCGATCTGCTCTTTCAGGAAGCCGCGCAGCAACTCGACAAGATCCTCCAGACCACGGAAACGGCGACCACCGATATCATGGACATCGTCGAGAAGCATATGGATCTGCAGGGCGGTTCCTCCGCCATCATCGACGCGATTGAAGCCGGGACGGCCGACGCCGGGGACATCGCCCGCCTGAAGTCCGCCAACGGAGAACTGGGCGAGGATCTCATGCGGATCATGACCACGCTCAGCTTCCAGGATCTCACCGGCCAGCGCATCAAGCGCATCATCGAGGCCATCAAGAAGGTCGAACAGATCGTCTTTGACCTCTACCTGTCCACCGGCCTGCAAATCAAAGCCCGATCCCAGGCGCCGGACAGAGCCATTGCCGAACTCGAGGCCGAGGCCAAGCAAAAGGTGTCGGAACTCAAGGGTCCGCAAACCAAGGTCAAGCAGAACGACGTGGACGACCTGCTGGCCCAGTTGGGATTGGACTAGCGGCCCGTTGCGGCAGCGGCTGGCGCGGGGCAGCATGGCCCGCCGGTCGCGGAGCCACCGCGATCACTCTGGCGAAGCGTTGACCAACCGTTCGGGGGTCGCATCCAGCAGGCTGCCGGCAGCGGACTCCATCTCGTGACAGTGCGGGGTGTCCCCGCCCCCTCCCCCGCCCGGATGCGCGTGCTCCACATCGCCCAGCGGATGGCTGTGGACGTGGCGATGGAGGACGAAATCCGGATCGCGGACGAGCCGCCCCTGTTCGATGGTGTGGAAGCTGTCCGCCACCTGGGCCAGAAAGTCCCAGTCGTGGGAAATGACGATCAGCGGCTTGCCCAACCGGGACAGGATGTCCACGAGGCGGTTGCGGGTCGTGGGATCGAGATCGTTGGTCGGCTCGTCGAGCAGCAGGGCCTCGGGCTCCATGGCCAACACCCCGGCCAGGGCCACCAGCTTCTTTTCACCGCCCGAAAGCCGGTGGGCGAGGCGTTCGCCGCAATCCCCCAGCCCGAGCATCTCCAGGGTTTCTTCGGCCACGGCGCGCGCCGCCCGGGAACCGAGGCCGCGATTGAGCGGCCCGAAGGCCACGTCGTCGAGGACCGTGGGATAGATGATCTGGTCGTCGGCGTTTTGAAGCAAGAGGCCGATGGCCTGTCGCACCTCCCGAAATTCCTTTTCCGAAACGACCCGGCGTCCCCGAAACCGCACCTCGCCATGCGTCGGCCGCAAAAGCCCCATCATCACGTGCAAAAGCGTGGTCTTGCCCGAACCGTTGGGCCCGAAAAGGCCGATCCTTTCGCCCGGCCCGAATCGGAAATCGACCCGCGAAAGCACCGGCCGCGCCGCGCCCGGATACGTATAGGAAATGTCGGAAAGCGTCAGAAGCGGCTGAGCCATGTTCCCTCCCTGCCCAGATGATCGAGAACGGCCGCCAGTACGGCCAGGGACGCGGCCAGGATCAGGAAGGCGGCGTCCCTGTGCCCGGCCCGGAAACGGTCGAGACTCGGAAAGGTTCCGGCAAACCCCCGCAACAGCATGGCCTGGTACACTCTCTGGGCACGGTCGTGGCTTTTGACCAGCACCATGGCCACTAGGGCCGCGTAGGTCCGATAGGTGTGCCGGTTGGTGGCGGGAACGAAGCCGCGCAGTCTGGCCGCCGTCACCAGCCGGCCGTATTCCTCGGCGATGACGTGCAGGTATCTGTACGTGAAAACGAAAAGAAAGGAAAACTTGGCCGGCACACGCAGGGCCGTCAGAGCCCGGCCGAGGGCGGGGGCCGGGATGGTGGCCGCCAGGGACAACACGCACAACATGATGGCGTTGGCCTTGAGCGTGATCAGAAA
>CAZNUQ010000008.1:5874-31955 GCA_964576235.1 uncultured Desulfovibrio sp. | reverse complement strand
CGGGGATCGAGGGCATGCACCGGGGAGCTTCCCCGGACGAACGGTTCGTCGATCACGAACCGGCGCCCCCCTTCCCGCGGCTGCGGACATAAGCGAGCAGACCGGCCACGCCGACCAGATAGCCGACGCCTCCGGCGATTTCCGTCAGTCCCGGCCCCTTTTCCTTCTCGGACAGGAGCATAAGGCGCAGCGGCGCGATTTTTTTCTCCACCGCCGACTCGACCACGGCCTGCAAGGCCGCGGCATCCAAAGCCGGGGGCTGCCCCGCGGAGGCTGCGGCGGGAACCGTTTCGGCAACGGCCGGCTTCGTGGCCGGAGGAACGGCCGTGGTCGACGACACCGGAGGCGCCTGAGCGGCCGCCGGCGCGGCGGACAGATATTCCTCCGCCTTCACGGTCCAGTCGTTTTGGTGCCCTTCCCCGGCCCGCAGCACGATCAGCAGGTCGGCCTTGGCGGCCCGGGCCTCGGGCGGCACGGTGAAGGCGAAATTTCCCTGATCGTCGGTTGTTCCGGTCAGATAGACCTTGCCCGAAGCTTGGTCCCGCACCTCGATGGGACTGGAACGCACCCGGTTCGTGCGGCTGTAGCTGCATTCGACATGCACCGTATCGCCCTCGACGTAGGCGAATACGTTGACCCGGTGGGCCAAGGCCGGCCCTTGCGAGGCGAAAAACAACGCGAGGGCCGCCCCCAGCAGCGCGAGGCGGCAGACAGGACGTTGCGTCATGACGACTCCTTGGCGGCGTCTACCCCGCCAGACGGATGGACAGCATTTCCGGGCGCACCTTGGCCAGAAATCCCACCACCATGGTGGTCAGGACGCCCTCGATGCACATGATGGGCACATGCGCCAATAAAATGGCCTTGGCCGTGACGCCGAAGGCCTCGCCGGAAAGGGCCAGGGAGGCGGCGGTCAGGCACCCGGCCGCAAGCACTGCGAAAAAACCGCACAAAAAGGCGCCAACGGCCCGTTTCGTCCCGCCTGCCCGCAGCAACGGACCGAAAAGCAGAAATCCCAAGACCGCCGGGAACGCCATATTGAACGCGTTGACGCCGAGGACGACGAGTCCCCCATACTGGAAAAGCACCGCCTGCAACAAAAGCGCGACACAGATAGCCGGAAAGGCGGCCACCCCGAGCACCGCGCCGAGCAGGCCGTTGAGGATCAGATGCGCGCTGACCGGGCCGATGGGAACGTGCACCAGCGAGGCCACGAAGAACGCGGCCGAAAGAATGGCCACGGTCATCAGACGGTCGTAATCGAGCCGCCGCAGCCCCACGGCGACGCCGGCAGCGGTGAACGCCCACCCCGCGGCCAGCACCGGCCCGGAAACAACTCCTTCGGAAATATGCATGCGCTCCGCCTCGCTTGCCGCTGTCGATTATCCCCCCGGCGGACGGCTCGCGGCGCGTTCGCCGCGTCAGCCACCCACCGGGGGGACGAAGAGCCGGCCGCGAATACGGCCGACTTCAACGCGGCTACTTCTTCTTGTGCTTGGGATCGACGAACTTGGCCCACAACACGGCGCCGCGCTCGATTTTCTTGTCCGCTCCGTCCTTCTTGATGGTTTCCGGCGCGTCGGTCAGGGCGGCAAACCCCCACCAGCCGGAGAACGGCACGGCATAGACAAAAACGCCATTGGCATCGGTCTTGACGGCCTGGGCGGTCATGTAATCGTTTGGCGCCTCGTAAGCCTTGTCCTTGTTGTAGTATTCCACCTCGACGGTCACATCCGCCGCGGGTTTGCCATTGATGAGCACCTTGCCGGCGAAAACGTTGCCGGCGTAGTTCCCGAAGGGCCGGGTCAGGGGCACGATCTCGGCGGCCAGCCCGACCGGCGCGTCCCAGCCTTCTTCCTCACCGAAAGCCGGCACCACGACTTTGGTGATGTGCTCGATGAATTTGTCCTCGGCCGGCTCGAAATACGGCTCCGGCACGACAAAAAACGTCGCCACTCCGGGTTTTTTGAAGGTGTATTCGCTGGTCCAGGCCGCATGGTCCATGATTTTAACCGGCTTGAGGGAACCAAGCAGGTCGGTTTTCTGGTCGCCGTCTTTGACACCGAACGCCTTGGGCGTGGCCATGTCCATGCCCTTGCCTTCCATGGGATGGGAAAAGGAGACGGCCAGTTCCACCTTGGCCTTGCCTTTGTCGGCCACGACGTCCGACGAGGGGATGATCATGCCGAAATGGGCCAGGGCCGGCGCGGTCCAGAGAGCGACCGTCATCAGTGCCAAGAAAACGACTGGGATACGTACCATAAAGCCTCCTTTTTTTGGGTAATGCAACTAAAAATACAAATCAAGGAAAATATTCACCAAATAATGCGAACAATCTAATTTTAGTAACACACACAGCCTATGATTGACAAGTATTTCCTAACAGAAACAGGCAGGGATTATGACGATCCCGTTTTGCCGGCAGGCGCCGTCGGACTGCGGAGGAGAATAGCGACCGTTGCTTCGCGATGCCCGAAGGCACGCAGACGCTGCGTTGGGGAAAGTGCGAAAGGACCAGGCCCGGGGACATTCCGGATATGGCGCGTCACGGCGAAGAAACCGAACAGCGCGTTCCGCTGTCCAGAGCTCCCGGCGGCACCATGGCGGGCCTCAGCCAGCCCGGTTTGCCGATTCGCCTATGGACGCGGCCGGGGAAAGATCATCCCATGCCCGGCGCGGCCGCACCTCTTTCGCGACGCTCGCCCCGGGGGGCCTGGCGGGTGGCGGTCGTGGAGCTCCCTGGCGCCTCGACCGGGACGAACCGCAAGAACCATTCGAGATTGCGGGACATGAGATCCCGAAGAAGCTCCGGCTCGGTCACGTCGTGTCCGCTGCGGGGATAGACGGCCAGCCGCGTCAGGACGCCCAGGCGCGAGAGGGCGGTATAGAGTTCCAGGGACTGGGTGAAGGGCACCCGCTCGTCGGAAACACCGTGCTGAAACAGCGTCGGCGTTTTGATGGAGGCGGCGTATTTGAGCGGTGAGCGCTCAAAGAGCGTCTCGAAACGCTCGTAGGCCTCGCCACCGAAATAAAGCGGTATGAAATCGGGGAGGTCCATACTCCCGCATTGGCTGACGAGGTTGGTGATGCCCGCGCCGATGGAGGCCGCCTTGTAGCGCTGGGTGTGTCCGATGGCCCAGGCGGCGAGATAGCCGCCGTAGCTCCAGCCCATGATCCCCAGTCTGGCGGGGTCGGCCATGCCCCTGGCAATCAGGGCGTCGACACCGCTTTCCAGGTCGGCGAAATCAACCCCGCCCCAGTCGCCGAGATTGCCTCGTCGAAAGGCCGTGCCATAGCCGTCGGAGCCCCGGATGTTCGGGCGGAAGACGGCATAGCCCCGTTCGGCGAACACGGCCAGCGGATAATAGTTGAGGGCGCCCAGGTACTGCCGGTCGGCCGCGATGGCCGGCCCGCCGTGAATTTCCACCAGAAGGGGCGGCGGCCCCTGCCCGGTCTCCAGCGGATGGGTGTAAAGCCCCTCGATGGCCGTGCCGTCGGGCGCTTGCCAACGCACCACCTCGGTTTTGGCGGTCCGGAAGGCTGTAAATTCCTTGTTGATCCCGGAAACGGGCCGGGGGGAAAACCGATCGGTCGGCGTTACGAAGACCTCGGCGGGCATGTCGCTGTCGGTCAGGACAAGACCGAATGTGTCGCCGGAAGGCGCGAGGGAGGCGGCGGCAACGACGTGCGGGTTGGAGGTCGAGATCTCACGCGGCAGGCCGCCGTCGGCGGGCAGAGCCAGGATCGCCGTTCCGGTGCCGCTGGCTTCCCTGACATAGAGGAGATCGCCGCCGGCGGACCAGCCGAGAAGTTCCGGCCGGGCATTGGGAGTTTCGGCCAGGGCGCGCGACTCGCCGCCGGTCGCGGGGACGATCATGACACGGGCGGCGTTGTAATAGAAGCCCGGGGCGGCGGTGGACACGTAGGCCACCCACTTCCCGTCCGGCGAAAAGAACGGGGCGTTTTCCGAGGCGTCGGTCGCGGCCAGGGTCGCGACGACGCCGGTATGGACGTTGACGACGGCGATATCGGCATTGGCCGCGTCCAGGGGGGAGGCCCCTCCGGGAGCAGAAACCCCGCGCCGCCCCCGGGGAGGGGTTTTCGGATCGCTCGTCTCGAAGACGATACGGGTTCCGTCCGGGGAAAAGGCGAAAGAGCCCACGTCCCTATCGGTCACAAGGGGGATCGGGGAGGCTTGAGGCCCGAACGGCATCAGGAACAGGCTGGCCATCGCGCCGTTCGCGTCGAGGATTTCCACGTCAGCGCCGTCGGTTCGGCCGTCCCCGCTCCCGGCTGTCGCAACCGTCACCGCCAGTGTTTTTCCGTCCGGGGAAAAGGCCATGTCCAGCACATCAGCCTGGCCGCGAGTAAGGCGCCGGCTTTGTCCCGTGGCCAGTTGCAACAACATGATATCGGCCACGCCGTCGCCCTGAACCAAGTAGGCCAGCTTGCTTCCGTCAGGGGACAACCTCGGTTTTTCGCACGATTCCTTGTCCGCGCTGACGGGACGGGAAACGCCTTTGCCCGTGTCGGCCAGAAACACGCGCGAAAGCATTTCCGCACCCGCCCCCCCGCGGACGATCCGCGTGACAGTGAAGGCCACCCGTTTGCCATCGGCGGAAAGGCGCACATCGTCGACCATGGCCACGCGCAGCATGTCGTCTATGCCGAAAGGCCGCCCACCAGCGACGACGGAATTGGCCCAGCCCCACAACAAGGCCTGGACCGCGACAAAGGCGAGCGATCTGCGCACGGCGCGTAACGACACGAAAGGGACCTCGAATGAAGGATGGGCGACAGTGTAAGGCCGCTTGGGATTCCGGTCAAACCGGAAATGAAAGGCCCCCTTGCGGGGGCCTTTGGTTCAGATATGGATGCTCGCTTCGGCGGGCCGTTTGGACAGCCAAAGATCGAACAGGAAACGGGTAAAAAAGATGGCGGTGAACATGGAGGCCACGATGCCGAGGATCAGTGTCACGGCGAACCCGCGGATGGGGCCGGTGCCGAACTGATAGAGGACGACAGCCGCGATGATCGTGGTCACGTTGGCATCAAGGATGGTCAGCGTGGCCCGGCTGTACCCCACATCCACGGCCGACCGCGCCGTGAGTCCCAGGCGCAGTTCCTCGCGGATGCGCTCGAATATGATGACGTTGGCATCCACGGCCATGCCGATGGTCAATATGATGCCGGCTATGCCCGGGAGCGTCAGGGTGGCCCCGAACCCGGCCAGGCCGGCCATGATGAGCACAAGGTTGAACATGAGGGCCAAGTCGGCCACGGCCCCGGCCACTCCGTAGTAAATAATCATGAAGGCGACCACGATCAGGCCGCCGATGACAGCCGAGTAGACGCCCTTTTCGATGGATTCCTGACCGAGGGAAGGCCCGACGCTGCGTTGTTCGAGGACCGTGACCGGCGCGGGCAGGGCGCCGGCGCGCAACACGATGGCCAGATCCCGGGCTTCCTCGGTGGAGAACCGGCCGGTGATGCTGGCCCGGCCGCCGCTGATCTTTTCCTGGATGGTCGGCGCGGAATAGACCTTGCCGTCAAGAACGATGGCCAGGCGCTTCTTCACGTTCTCGCCGGTCACCCGTTCGAACTGGCGGGCGCCGCTCGGCGTGAAGGACAACCCGACATAGGCCTGGTTGTTGTTGTCGAAATTGGCCCGGGCGTCGGAAATGTTCTCGCCGGTCATGACCGCCTCGGAGCGCAGCACGATGGGCCGTTCGAGATAGGAACCGTCGGGATTGCGGTGACGCAGCACCGAAAGTTCCTCCCCCGGCGGCAGAATTCCTTTTTGCGCCTTGTCCGGATCGATGGTGTCGTCGACCACCTTGAACTCCAGATGCGCGGTCTTGCCGATGAGCTTGATGGCCCGTTCGGGATCCTGCAACCCCGGCAGCTGGATCTGGATACGGTTGTCCGCCTGCTTGCGGATGTCGGGCTCGGCCACGCCGAATTCGTCGATGCGGTTGCGGATGGTCTTGACGGCCTGATCCACGGTCAGACGGGCCAGGTCATCCTTGTAGCGCTGGGTGAAGCCGAGCTTGTAGAGGAATTTGCCCTCGGGCGCGCTCTCCACGGCGTTGATGGAGAGAACCTGGAAATGGCGGGAAAGCAGGTCGTCCAGGGCCTGCCGCTTGTCGGGCGAGGCCAGGACGAACTCCAGCTGCCTGCCGTCGGCAGTCGTCGAGGGGCGCAGGACGGAGATGCCCTCCTCCTTGGCCTGGTCGCGGATGTCCCGGCCCATCTGGGACAGGGAGTTGGCCAGGGCCTTGTCCACGTCCACCCCGAGGGTCAGGTGGATACCGCCCTTGAGGTCGAGACCGAGATTGATGACGACATCCGGGAGAAACTTGCCCCAGAAGGATTGTTTGACCGACCCCAGGGACGGCAGCATGTAGATGAGGCCCAAAAAGGCCACGAGACTGATCAGGGCCAGTCGCCAGCGCAGGTTTCCAGACATGGGCGAGACTCTCCTTGGGAGGATTGCGCTTCGGGGGGACAACGCCAAAACGAAGGGACTGCCGCCCGGCAGCCCTTCGTTCGCATCGGGCCCGTACCGCCCGAAGGGGTTATTCCTTGTCCTTGGACTTGTCTTTCGTCTTGGGCTCGGCCTTGGCGGCCGGGGCCTGGGCGTCGCCCGGGCCGGAGACGTAGTTGCGATTGATTTCGATGTTGAGATCCTTGGCGATCTCAACCGTCACCTTGTCGCCATGGACTTCCATGATCCGGCCGTAAATGCCACCGCCGGTCAGGATGTAATCCCCGCGCTTGAGTCCCGCCAGATATTCGCGATGCAGCTTGGCCTTCTTCTGCTGGGGACGGATGAGCAGAAAGTAGAAGATGGCGAACATCAGGATCAACGGCAAAAAGGCGGTGATGGGATTGCCTCCCGCGTCGCCGCCGGCCGGGGCGGCGCCCATGGCATATGCCAGGCTCGGAAAAAGCATGCTGCCTCCAGATAGTGTTTTTGCCCGAAGGACCCGCGCGGACGGAGACATCCACGTCCCCTCGCGGATTTCGGGTCAAGGGCTGTCGCGGCAAAATGGATGGTCCAAAAAAGCCGCCGCGTCAAGGTTCATTTCGATTTCGCGCCCTTTCCTCCGGATGCGCGGCCGCCCGGGGCCAGGGCGTGCATTCCCTGGCTGGAGAGAACCCCTGGCCAAAGGCCTCGGCAAGGGAGGCGAACGCTACCCGGTTGCGGGGGGAAATGCGGACCGCCTCGTGGCACCGGGCGTCGTGAAATCGCCGTGAGGCGGCGTTGCCGACAAGAGGGCCTGTCGGCAGGGACAGGATGCGGGGCCAAAACCCCCGGCCCGCGGCCATGGCCCGCCTCTGGGCGGCAAGCAGGCGCTCCCCCGTGTCACGAGGGAGGTCGGGAAACCAGAAGAAAAAGGCCGCTCCCTCCTCCAACAAGGATTCGGCGACCGATTTCCCGTCCGGAAGCAGCAGATCGCCGAGGGTTCGGCCGAAACGATCCTTTCCCTCACCAACCACAACCAAACGCAACGCGTTGCCCTCCGTCAAACGCGACAGACGGAAGGTGGCAGCGGCCGCGAAGTATTGGGCGGGAGCGGCGTCGTGGGCCTTTTCCGGGGTGTCGATGCCGGCCAGACGCAGCCGGCGGCCATCGGAAAGTTGGCAGGTGTCGCCATCGAGCACCCGGACCACGCGAACGGAGGCGGTTCCGGCCCCTGTGACGGCCGGCCAGAGCAACAGGCCGCACAACAAACAGAACGCCGGCAGGCGAACCAGCCATCCCGGCCGTCGCGGAATACCGCGCCACGAGAGCATGCCAGCCCCTCCCCTGCCCCCGGCCTCGGGCAAACATGAGCGTTTTCCAAGAAAAAACGGCCGCCGCGACTCCACGCAGCGGCCGTCATCGCCGTCATACCAGCCCGTTTCGCAACAGGCGCCGGAGGCCGTCCAGGGCCGTTGACGCAGCAATTCTCCGCAATGACCGGGCGTGCCCGTGCATTCCGGGATCGGCACAGGCCCGTGGCGATGTGCCCCGGCAAGCCGACAAGGCGCTATTTGATGGCGCCGGGCACGAAACCGATCCTGTCGATGGCCGCCTTGATGGCGTCAACAGCGGCTTCGCCGTCGAAGGAAGCCAGCCCCTTTTCCAGGTCGACCGAAACATTGGACAAGCCCGGCACTTCGGACAGGGCCTTGGTCACGGAAGCGGCGCACTTCGGGCAGTGCATGCCGCCGACTTCGACGGTTTTCATGCGACCTCCTCGGAGGTTTTGGCGATGTAGGCCAGGGCCTGACCGAAATCGAGGGTGCCGGCGTAAACGGCCCGCCCGGTAATAACGCCCTCGAGCCCCCGTTTCGCATACGGCAAAAGCGCCTTGATATCTTCCAGGGTGGCCACTCCGCCGGCAACGAGCACCGGCAGATCGGTCAGATCCAGCAGCCGCCCCAGGGCGCCCAGGTTGACGCCCGACTGCATGCCGTCGCGGCTGATGTCGGTGTAGACCACGAAGGCCGCGCCCCGGGCGGCCAGTCCGGGCAGGACATCCTCGACGGAGAGTCCGGCGTCCTCGACCCAGCCCTTGACCTTGAGCCGGCCGTCCACGGCGTCCAGGGATACCCCGACACGCCCGGGATGGGCCGCGCAGATGGCGGCGAAAGCATCCGGGTCGGAAAGGGCCAGGGTGCCGATGATCAGCCGCCTGACCCCGGCGGCGAGGTAGGCGCTGGCGGTCGCCGCGTCGCGGATGCCGCCGCCGAGTTGCACCGGAATGGAAAGCCCGGCGCAGATGCGGGCGATCAGGTCGAAGTTGCGCGGCTTGCCGCTGAAGGCCCCGTCGAGATCCACCAGATGGAGCCACGCGGCGCCCAATCCGGCCCAGTGGCGGGCCATGGCCTCGGGATCAGGGGAAAAGACGGTCACGTCCTCGGCCACGCCCTGGCGCAGCCGCACGCACTGGCCGTCCTTGATGTCGACCGCCGGGAAAAGGATCACAGGCCAAGCTCCGCGACGCCCTGCCTGAGGCCTTCCTGGGCCAGCTCCATGGCGGTCAGCCAACGGCCGTGCCGGGAAACGAACTTGCCGGCGTCGAGCAGGTTCGAGGTGAGGGCCTGCTGGGTCTCGTCGAAGTGGAAATGCTTGACGATGCCGCCCGAGCGCGCGTCAACGAGATAAAGGCTCATGTTCACGCTGGCCGGACGCGTGGCGCCCATTTCCGAGCCGTCCCGCTCGCGCCAGTCGATCAGCATGGGCACGACGACATAATCGGCTCCGGCGCAGTTACCGACGTTTTGCCAATAGCGCATGGTGGCCAGCCGGCCGGACTCGTCGCCGCGCGGGGCCGACTTGACGCAGCCCGCGGCCATCTTGGCCGGAACGAAATTCTGTTTGGCGCCTGCGAGCGTCTGTTCCAGGACGGCGTCGAGATGGACCAGGGCGACCTCCGGAACCGACCGCGAGGAGGGCAGGAATCCCGCCAGCAGATCGGCGTCGGTGGCCGGATTGGTGAACGGGGCCACGACGAAGGTCTTGCCGAGGAAGGCCACGGCCGAGGTGGCGGCGGAGGTCGCGACCGGGGGCTTGGCCGACGGTTTGGTGCCGCGCGCGCAGCCTGCCGCGAGGGAAAAGGCCGCCGCCATCGCGATGACAAGACAAGCCAACGAGTATTTTCGCATCAGTCCAGGCTCCCTTTGGTGCTCGGCACCCTGCTGTATCCGCAAGCGGCCGTGGCGTGGCGCAGGGCCAATCCCAGCGCCTTGAAGGCCGCTTCCACCAAATGATGGCCGTTTTGGCCGTATTCGTAATGGATGTGCAGGTTCATGCGGGCGGAAACGGCCAGGGACTTGAAGAACTCGCGCCACAAGTCCTTTTCCTCGCCGGCGATGACCGGCGGCAGCACGTTTTCCCGGTAGACGAGATACGGGCGGCCCGACAGGTCCACCACCACCTCGCAAAGCGCCTCGTCCATGGGCACCTTGGCCACGCCCACCCGGGCGATGCCGACCCGGTCCCCAAGGGCCTGGCGAAAGGCTTCGCCCAGACAAATGGCCACGTCCTCGATGGAATGGTGGGCATCCACCTCCAGGTCGCCCCGGCAGGTGAGCTTCAGGTCGAAACCGGCCCAGAAGGCCAGCAGGCCAAGCATGTGGTCGGCGAAACCGAATCCGGTGTCCACCGACGCCGCGCCTTCGCCGTCGAGACCGATCTCCACGGCGACGCGCGTTTCCCCCGTTTCCCGGGAATAGGCTCCGAACCGGCCGGACATGGCTTCCCCGACCGCCTAGGCGGTCGGGGCCTCCTTGCCCCCGGCGGAGGCGGCCGGCTTGGCGGTCTGAGCCGTGGGGGTCTGAGGCTGGGCCTCCTGGGGCTGGGCCGTCTCCGGATAGAGTTCCTTCTTGGCCTCGGCCTGGCGTTGCTCCCGATCGGCCCGGTCCACTTCGGCCTCAAGGGTGGATTTGACATCGCTGCTCATGCGCCGGAATTCGGCCATGCCCTTGCCGAGAGTCCGCATGAGATCGGGCAGCTTGGAGGGACCGATGACGATCAGGGCCACCACCAGGATGACCAGGAGTTCCGTGGAACCGATGCCGAACATAGGGCTACTCTTTTTCGCCGGACCCTCGCGGGCCAGGTTTTCTGACGCGGGCGATCATTCCCATTCGATGGTGCTTGGCGGCTTGGAGGAAACGTCGAACACCACGCGATTGACGCCCTTGACTTCGTTGATGATGCGGTTGGACATCGATGCCAACAACTCCGAGGGCAGCCTCGACCAGTCCGCCGTCATGGCGTCGAGGCTGTCCACCACACGGATGGCGGCCACGTTCTCGTACGTGCGGCCATCCCCCATGACGCCCACGGTCTTAAGCGGCAACAGAACCGCGAACCCCTGCCAGACCTTGCGGTACCAGCCCGAGGCCGCGAGTTCGCTTTGCACGATCTTATCCGTTCGGCGTAAAATCTCAAGACGTTCCTCCGTGACTTCACCAATGATGCGGATGGCCAGCCCCGGTCCGGGGAAGGGATGACGCCAGATGATGAAGTCGGGAAGCCCGAGTTCGGCGGCCACCTTGCGCACCTCGTCCTTGAAGAGTTCGCGCAGGGGTTCGATGAGGCTGAGTTTCATGACCTCGGGCAGGCCGCCGACGTTGTGGTGGCTCTTGATGACGGCCGAGGGGCCCCTGAAGGAAACCGACTCGATGACATCCGGATACAGGGTGCCCTGGGCCAGGTACTTCACGTTGTTGAGCTTGGCCGCCTCGGCCTCGAAGACCTCGATGAAGGTCGTGCCGATGATCTTGCGTTTCTGCTCCGGATCGGTGACCCCGGCCAGCCGGTCGAGAAAGAGCCTGGAGGCCTGGACGTACCGGAGGTTGAGGTCGAAGTGTTCGCGCAGATAGGCCGCCACCTCCTCGCCTTCGCCGAGGCGCAGCAGGCCGTTGTCGACGAAAATGCAGTGGAGCCGCTTGCCGATGGCCTTGTGGAGCATCACGGCCACGACCGTGGAGTCCACGCCGCCGGACAGGGCGCACACCACCTCGTCGTCGCCGACCTTGGCCCGGAGCGCGGCCAGTTCGGTTTCCACGAAGCTGGCCATGGTCCAGCCGGGACGCAGCCTGGCGACGCCGAAGAGGAAATTGTGGAGGATGCGCTCGCCGTCGTCGGTATGGGCCACCTCGGGATGGAATTGCAAGGCGTAGATACGCCGCTGGACATCGGCCAGGGCGGCGATTGCCACGTTTTTCGTGCGGGCCGCCACCACGAAGCCGTCCGGCGGCGTGGTCACCTTGTCGCCGTGGGACATCCACACGGTGTGCGACTCGCCTTCGGGCAGGCCTGCGAAAAGCGGCACCTCGGCCAGAACGGTGAGTTCGGCCCTGCCGTATTCCCGATCCGTGGAGGCCGCGACCTTCCCTCCCGGCTGGGTGTGGGCGAGAAGCTGCATGCCGTAGCAGATGCAAAGCGTCGGCAGCCCGAGGGCGAAGACGGCCGGATCGAAAGGCGGGGCGTCAACATCGGTGACGCTCGAGGGGCCGCCCGAAAGGATGACGGCCTGGGGCGCCATGGCCTTCACCTGGTC
The DNA here is from genome assembly GCA_964576235.1 of uncultured Desulfovibrio sp. Taxonomy (GTDB): domain Bacteria; phylum Desulfobacterota; class Desulfovibrionia; order Desulfovibrionales; family Desulfovibrionaceae; genus Solidesulfovibrio. The sequence goes on along the minus strand of CAZNUQ010000008.1, from coordinate 19,893 downwards.
GGCCGTGACGGTGCAGGGATGGATTTCGGAGTACACGCCGGCCTCGCGCACGCGGCGGGCGATAAGCTGGGTGTACTGGGATCCGAAGTCCAGGATGACGACCTTGTCTGTCTGGGACATCAGTAGGTCTCCACGCGGTAGTTGGGGGCTTCCTTGGTGATGATGACATCGTGGACGTGGCTTTCGCGAAGTCCGGCCGGCGAGATGCGCACGAAGCGGGATTTTTCCTGCAGGTCGCCGATGGTGGCGCAGCCGCAGTAGCCCATGCCTGAGCGCAGGCCGCCCACGAGCTGGTAGATGCTCTCGGTGACCGGCCCCTTGAAGGGCACCCTGCCGACGATGCCCTCGGGCACCAGCTTCTTGGACTTCTCCTGGAAATACCGGTCGGAACTGCCCTCGCGCATGGCGTCGATGGATCCCATGCCGCGATAGATCTTGTAGGTGCGTCCCTGGTAGAGGACGGTTTCGCCCGGGCTTTCCTCGGTGCCGGCGAAAAGCCCGCCCATCATGACCGTGTCCCCGCCCGCGGCGAGAGCCTTGACGATGTCACCCGAGAACTTGACGCCGCCGTCGGCCACGAGACGCTTGCCGGTTTCCCGGCAGGCCCTGGCCGCCTCCATGATGGCTGTGACCTGGGGCACGCCCACGCCGGCGACCACGCGGGTGGTGCAGATGGACCCCGGACCGATGCCGACCTTGACGGCGTCGGCGCCGGATTCGATGAGGGCCTTGGCCCCCTCGTAGGTGCCGACGTTGCCGGCGATGAGCTGACAGCCGGGATGGTCGAGCTTGATGGCCCGGATGGCCTCCAGGATGTTCCTGGAATGCCCGTGGGCCGAATCGAGGACCAGGAAATCCGCGCCGGCATCCAGGAGGGCGGCGGCCCGTTCGTCGCGGTCCGCGCCCACGCCGATGGCCGCGCCGACCCGCAGCCGTCCCAGGTCGTCCTTGCAGGCGTAGGGATACTTGCGGATCTTTTCGATGTCCTTGATGGTGATGAGCCCGCGAAGCTTGTTGTCGGCGTCGACGACCAGCAGCTTTTCGATGCGGTTTTGGTGCAGGTGATGCTTGGCTTCCTCGAGGGTCGTGCCGACCGGCACGGTCACGAGGTTTTCCCGGGTCATCACCTCGCTGACCTTGGTCACCGAGTCCTTGACGAAACGAACGTCGCGGTTGGTGACGATGCCGACCAGGGTGTCGCCGTCCACCACGGGCAGGCCCGAGATGCTGTACTCGCTCATGACCACGAGGGCCTGCTCCACGGTCATGTCCGGCGGCACGGTGATCGGCGAGATGATCATGCCGGATTCGGACTTCTTGACCTTCTCCACTTCAAGACGCTGCTCGGCGATGGTCATGTTCTTGTGCACGACGCCGACACCACCGCTTCTGGCGAGGGAAATCGCCATGCGGGATTCCGTGACCGTGTCCATGGCGGCGCTGACCAGCGGAATATTGAGCTTGATTTCGGGAGTGAGCCACGAGGACACGTCCGCTTCGTCGGGCAGCACCTCCGAATAGCTCGGCAAAAGCAGAACGTCATCGAAGGTGAGACCCAGTTCCTTGATTTTATCCATTGCATGCCCTCCGGGTTGTCTAGTCGGCCTAGTCCAGGCCGAGGTAGGCGGACCGTACCTTGGGATCGTTCAACAAATCGCGGGCCGCCCCTTCCAGGGTGACACGGCCGGTTTCCAGGACATAGCCGCGATGGGCGATCTGCAAGGCCATCTGGGCGTTTTGCTCGACGAGCATCACCGTGACGCCGTCCCGGTTGATCTGTTGAATAATTTCGAAAATATTTTCCACGACAAGGGGCGCCAGGCCGAGTGACGGCTCGTCGAGCAGCAAAAGCCTGGGTCTGGCCAGAAGCGCCCGGCCGATGGCCAGCATCTGCTGCTCGCCGCCGGAAAGGGTGCCGCCCATCTGGGAACGCCGTTCGCGCAACACCGGGAAAAGCGAGTAGGCCCGCTCCTCGTCCTCGCGCACCCCGGCCTTGTCCTTGCGCAGATAGGCACCCATGAGGAGGTTTTCCCGCACCGACAGGCGGGGGAAGATCATGCGCCCCTCGGGCACCTGGGTGATGCCCAGCGCGACGATGCGTTCCGTCGAAAGCTTCGTCGTGTCCTCGCCGAGGAAGGTCACCCTGCCCTGCCGCGGCCGGGTGACGCCGGATATGCTCATCAGCGTCGTGGTCTTGCCCGCGCCGTTGGCGCCGATCAGGGTCACGATCTCGCCCTGGTTCACGCGCAGGCTGACACCCCGAAGCGCCTGGATGTTCCCGTAATAGGTATGGATGTCCGTCAGTTCAAGCATGTGCCGCGCCCTTGCCGAGATAGGCCTCGATGACATCGGGATTGGCCCGGACCTCCTGGGGGGAGCCGTCGGCGATCTTGACGCCGTGATCGAGGACCACCAGCCGTTTGCAGATGCGCATGACGAGCTTCATGTCATGCTCGATCAAAACCACCGTGACGCCGCGACCGAGGATGGCATGGATCAGATCGACCAGCGCGTCGGTTTCCTTGGGATTCATGCCGGCGGCCGGCTCGTCGAGGAGCAGGAGTTTCGGATCCGTGGCCAGGGCCCGGGCGATCTCCAGGCGGCGCTGGTCCCCGTAGGAAAGGCTCGAGGCCGGAGACAGGGCCGTTTCGCCCAACCCGACGAAGTCCAGGCACTCCATGGCCGCGTCGACGATGCCGCGCTCTTCGGCCCGCTGGGAGCGGGTGCGCAGGACCGCGCCGAAAAAGTTGGCCCGGGTGCGGCAATGCCGGCCGATGCGGACATTGTCGAGGACGGTGAGCGAGGCGAACAGACGGATGTTCTGGAAGGTTCTGGCCACGCCGAGGGCGGTCATGCGCTCGGGCCTGCCCTGGGCCACGTCCTTCTCGCCGCCGTCCTGGCTGAAAAGGATCCTGCCCTCGCTGGGCTTGTAGATGCCGGCGATACAGTTGAACATGGTGGTCTTGCCCGCCCCGTTGGGGCCGATAAGCCCGAGGATCGTCCCCCGTTCCACGGAAAATGAGACATCGCTTAGGGCCATGAGCCCGCCGAAGCGTTTGCTCAGGCTGTCCACTCGCAGGATAGCATCCATATTACGCCGTCCGGCGCGCGGCAAGCTTCGCGCGCAATTCCTTGATGAGTCCGCTTTGCATGGTCGATTCCGCCACCTGGGTGAAGATGCCGCCAGGCCGGTAGCGCATGATCAGCACCATGATGAGGCCGTAGGCCAGGAACCGGGTTTCGGCCGGGAGGCCGATCCTGGGCAGGAGCACCCGCAGCACCTCGCCCAGGGCGATCAGGATCACCGCGCCGACAAGCGCCCCCTTGATGTTGCCGAGGCCGCCGAGCACCACCATGCACAGGACCAGGAACGATTCCCAGAACTTGAACATGTCCGGCGAGATGAAAAGCGTCCATCGGGCGAAGAAGGCCCCGGCCAGGGCGCCGATGCCGGTCGAGACGGCGAAGGCGATGACCTTGTAGGCAAAGAGATTGATGCCGCACGAGGAGGCGGCCATGGGATCCTCGCGGATGGCCAGCCAGGCCCGGCCGAGACGGGAATCCTCGACGCGGCGCATGACGAGGTACACGAGCAGGACCATGCCAATGCCAAGATAGTAGTACGGCACCTCGCCCCGGAAGGCGTAGCGCCAGCGCTCGTTTATTCCGAGGAGCGAGGCCAGCCAGGTGACGTCTAAGGAAATCGGCGCGATGCCGGGAACGCCGAGGGGGCCGCGCGTGAGCCATATCTCGTTGGTCAGGAAAAGCACCACCAGTTCGGAAAATCCGAAGGTGACGATGGCGAAATAGTCGCCAACGAGCCGCAGGGTGGGCGCCCCCAGAAGGACTCCGAAAAGCGCGCCGTTGAGGACCGCCAAAGGCACGATGAGCCAGAACGACATGTTGTAGTGGATGGTGAGCAGTCCGGCCGTGTAGGCGCCGATGCCGTAGAAGCCGACGAACCCCAGGTCGAGCAGGCCGCAGAAACCGGGCAGAATGTTGAGCCCCATGGCCAGGACCATGTACACCATGACCAGGACAAGCACGTGCAACACGTACACGTCCCGGAAGGGCATCAGGGGATAGGCCAGGACCGCCGCCGCAATCAGGTACTTGAGAGTGCTTACCGCGCCGCGCATGCTTCCATCCGATCGTTTCGGGACCCTCCGGCCACGCCGGGGGCCTGGTTACGCCTTTTCCACCAGCGCCCTGCCGAGCAGACCCGAGGGGCGGAAGATGATGACCAGGATCATGACCGCGTAGGCCACGCCGTCGCGGTAGGGAGAGGAAATGTAGCCCGCGCCGAGGGTTTCGGCGATGCCCAGCACCACGCCGCCGAGCATGGCTCCCGGCACCGAGCCGATGCCGCCGAGCACCGCCGCGGCGAAGGCCTTGACGCCGGCCAGATACCCCATGGTCGGATACATGGTGTTGTAATAGATGGAAACCAGGATGCCAGCCACGGCGCCCATGCCCGAACCGAGGGCGAAGGTGAAGGAAATGACCCTGTTGACGTTGACGCCCATGAGGGCGGCGGCCGTCTGGTTCTGGGCCAGGGCCCGCATGGCCGTGCCCACCCTGGTCCGGGTGATGATGAGGTTGAGACCGACCATGAGGAACAGGGCCACGATATAGATGGACATCTGCATCCAGGTGATGGTCACGTCGGCGAAGGTCAGGGCCGGCTGGTCGAAAAAGGCGGGCAGGGCATGCTTGGGGAAGGGCAAGGGCCGGCTGCCCCAGATGATCATGGCCAGGTTTTGCAGAAAGATGGACATGCCGATGGCGGTGATCAGCGCCGCGAGGCGGGGGGCCTCGCGAAGCGGCCGGTAGGCGAAGATGTCGAGCAGGACGCCGATGAAGGCCGTGGCCAGCATGGCCAGGAGCACGGCGGCCGGCAGGGGCAGGCCCATGGAGATGAAGCTCAGGGTCAAAAACGCCCCAAGCATGTAGATTTCGCCATGGGCGAAATTGATGAGCTCGATGACGCCGTAGACCATGGTGTAGCCCACGGCGATGAGCGCATAAATCAGGCCCAGGGTGAATCCGTTGACGAGCTGTTGTTCAAGCAACGTCCGCTCCCGAAACGGTTTGACGTGAACAGGCGGGCTCCAAGCGCGAACAGGCTGGAGCATGTCCAGCCTGTTCGCGATTCCTTCTCATTCCCTGGTGACGGCGCGCCTAGTTGAGCTGCTTTTGCGCCGGGACGAACTTGCCGTCCTTCACTTCCTTGACGAAGGCAGGCTTGAGGCAGTCCCCGGCGGCATCGAAGTAGTTGTTGCCGGTGATACCCTTGTAGCCTTTTTCCGGCGTGGTTACGCCGGCCAGGTAATCGCGGATCTTGGCACGGTCGGGGCCGGCCTTGGCGATGGCGTCCGCAAGCATCGCCGTGGCGTCGTACGCGTTGACGCTCATCCAGTCAACATCGCGATGGAACTTGGCCTTGAAGGCCTCGATGAACTTCTTGGCGTCGGGGCCGGCGGTCTCGGCCAGGAAGGGAGCGGTCAGGAAGGTGTTGTCCGCGGCCTTGCCGCCAAGCTTGACGTAATCGGCGTTGTCGAAACCGTCCGCGCCGAATTTGGGGATATTCAAGCCCAGTTTGATAGCCTGATCGGCGATGAGCGCGCCTTCCTGATAATAGCCGGCGATGAAGAGGCCCTCGGGAGCGGCGCTCTTGAGCTTGGTCAACTGCGGCGTGTAGTCCTGGTCGCCCTTCTTGTAGGCTTCCTCGCCCACAATGGTCAGGCCGAGCTTTTTCGCCTCGTCGACGAAAGCGGTCTTGAGGCCGATGCCGTAGTCGTTGTTCTCATAGAACACGGCGACCTTCTTGAAGCCCATGACCTTGTCCATGTAGTCGGCCAGGAACTTGCCCTGGAAATCGTCGCGGTAGACGCTGCGGAAGGACCAGACCAATCCCTTCTCGTCCTTGTTCTTTTCAGTGATGGCCACGCTCGTGGCGGTGGGGGTGATGCTGGGGACGCCCTCGCGCACGTAGGCGGGCAGCGCGGCCAGATGGGCCGAGGAGCACAGGTGGCCGACGATGCCCACGATGTCGGTGTCGTTGACGATGGAGGTCGAGACCGTGGCCGCCTCCCGGGGTTCGCACTGGTCGTCGAAGTAGACGACCTCGAGCTTGTTGCCGTTGATCCCGCCGGCGGCGTTGATCTCGTCCACTTTCATGGACACGCCGGCCTTGATGTTCTCGCCATAGCCGGCGGCGCTGCCGGTGTAGGCGGCCGGGGCGGCGATCTTGATGGTCCCCGCCTCGGCGCGGGATGCTCCAGCGCCTCCCAGGGCCAGCCCCAGGGCCATCGCAGCGATAAGGCCAAACCGCGTCATGTTCCTGCCACGCATCGAAACTTCCTCCGGTAAGGTGTTGTCGCCCCTGTCGCCCCGCGGCTCCGTTCCGGGTCGGCGAGCCCGGATGGGGTCAAAAGTGTGCGAAATCAATCAGCGCCGTCAACATTCACCAAATCGTCACGAAAAGCAATCCGGCCTCACGGCGCGGTTTTTTCTTCGAGTTCCTTCCTGGCGGTCTGCCGCGTCTCGGGATCGGTCTTCGACGAATCGATGACGGCCCGAAGCGCCTCGGCCGCCTTCCCGGGCTGGCCCAGGGCGTATTTGTAGAGCAGCCCCAGGTTGAACCGGGCCCGGTAATCCTCGGGATCGCGGGCGAGCATCCCCTCGAAGGCGGCCTTGGCCCCGTCGAGATCGTGGAGATTGTACAGCGTCACGCCGAGGGCGTTTTGGACATCCGGATCTTCGGGGCGCACCTTGACGACCTTGTCGAGGAAGGCCTTGGCCCGATCGAAGGCGCCCATGGCCATGAAGCGCTCGGCCATGGCCAACTGCAACGCCGGATCATCGGGATTTTCCTGAAGCTTTTGCATGAGGGCCATGACTTCCTTCATGGGGCCGTTCATGGCCTGCGGATCCATGCCCTGGGGCATGCCGCCGCCCGCCTGGGGCTTGGGATGCACTTCCAGGGACGGCCGTTCCATGCGGTAGACAAAAGACCCCACGAACATGGCCAAAAGGACAAAGGCCATGAAGGCCAGCACCATCCGACCCGAGGCGTTCACGCCGGACGAAGGCTCAGTCTTCCTCACCCAATACCTCCAAGCGTCTCAAGCGGCGTTCCAGACGTTTCTGCGAGCCGGCCAGGAAGACCACGTAGGCCCCGAGTCCGACCCAGACGATCACATTGGCCGCGAACAGATAGAGTTCCTTTTCCATGTCAATTCCTCAGGGCCCCCCGGCGAAGGAGAGCCGTCACGGCCGCGCCGGCGGCGAGTTGCCGAGTCCGGACCAGAAGCAGGGCCAGCCACAAAAGGCCCACGGCCACGAGATTGATCGCGACGGCCAGCCACATTTCCGGTTCCATGCCGCCGCCCTGGGCGCCGACGACCGCCGGGTGGATGCTGCGCCAGTACCGGGCCGAGACGAAGACCAGGGGCACGTCGAGAAAGGCCACCACGCCAAGGACGGCCAGGACCGCGTTCTTGCGGTGCCCGCCGATGTCCGAGGCGCGGAGCAGAAGATAGGCGGCGTAGATGAACCACATGACCAGCGTGGTGGTAAGCCGCGGATCCCACGTCCACCAGACGTTCCAGATGGGCCGGGCCCAGCACATGCCCGTGACCAGGGCCAGCCCGGAAAAAAGGACGCCGAGTTCGGCGGCCGCCCCGGCCAGCCGGGCATGGTGCTCCCGGCGCCGGGCCAGATACAGCACCGATGCGGCGAACACGACGAAAAAGCTGACGAAGGACCACCAGGCCAAGGGCAGATGGGTGTAGAAAATCTTCTGCACCACGCCCATGGACTGCTCCACCGGGGCATAATACCAGACAGCCCACTGGGCCAGGACGGAAACGGCCGCGGCGGCCAGGGCGCAAAGGCGGATCATGGAATCCCTAATCCTCTCCGGTGTAGAGAAACGGAAAAAGCACCAGGGCGGCGGCGGTAAAGACGGCATCAAAGGCCCCCACCGTCCCGGCCCAGGCGGCCACGACCTCCAGGCCCCGGCCCGAAATCACGGTTTCGAGCAGCCGTATGCCGGCCAGGAGCACCGGCACCAAAAGCGGGAAGAGAATTACGGTCAAAAGCGATTCCCGCGACGAACGGCCGACCGACAACGCCCCGAGAAGGGAGCCCAGGGCGCAAAGCCCCCAGTCCACGCCGGCCACCACGGCCAGCCCCAGAAGCGGCGATCCCTGCGGGCGCTGCCCCAGGAAGACCACCGCCGCCGGGGCGAATACCATCTGACAGCAAAAAAGCAACACCCAGCCCGCCGCCGCCTTGCCGAGCCACACGGACTGGGCCGGGGCCGGCGACAGCAGGAGTCCGAGCCGCGCCCCCTCGGCCTCTTCCAGGCCGTAGAGGAAATTGAACACGAGCACCTGGCCGAAGGCCGTGGCCAACCAGAAGACGGCGGCCGCGCCAAGGGGCGGGGTCAGTTCCCCGGGTTCGCGGGCAAGGCTCATGATGAAGATGAGCAACAACCCGAGGAGAATCGTCTGGAGCAGGCCCTGGGCGCCGGCCAGGGCCAGTCGCAGGTCCTTGCGGGCGATGGCCCGCGCCGCGGCTAGCACGCCGCCTCCAGGCCAAGCCCGGAGGGATCGAAGGCCGCGGCCGGCCCGTCGTAGGCGGCGCGGCGGTTGCGCAGAAAAAACACCCTGTCGCTCGCGGGCAGATCGGCCAGGACGTTGTGGCTGACCCAGACCACGCCGGCTCCGGCATCGGCGGCGGCGCGGATCTCCCGGCGAAGCATGGCCGCCGAGGCCGGGTCCAGCCCCGAAGCCGGCTCGTCGAGCAAAAGGAGCCGCGGCGCGGTCAGAAACACCCTGGCCAGACTCAGGCGCTGGGACATTCCCCGGGAAAAGATCCCCGCCTCCTCGTCGGCGAAGCGGGCCAGCCCCACCCTGGCCAGGACGGCCTCAACCGCCGCCGCGTCGGGCCCGAGGCCGTGCATGGCCTGCCAGAAAGCCAGGTTGTCCCTGGCCGACAGCCTCGGATAGATCAGCGTCTTGTGGCCGATGTAGCCGATCTCGCCGGGGGCAAGCCGGCAATCGATCTCGCCCCCGCTCGGCGGCATGAGTCCGGCCACGATGCGCAGCAAGGTGGACTTGCCCGCGCCGTTGGGCCCGACGACAAGCAGCACCTGCCCGGCTTCCACCTCCAGGTCGATGCCCTGCAGCACCGGGCGTTCGCCGAAAAAACGGCTCACCCGGCCAAGACGCACGAGACTTTCGGCCATCACCCCTGCTCCGCCGCGCCCTGGGGCCGGCGCAGGCTCAGGAAGGCGGCCAGACACATGAGGGTGCCGCCGATCCAGACCCAGTTGACCAGGGGGTTGATGCTGATCTTGACGCTGGCGGACTTGTTCCCGGTGACCGAAAGCAGGGTAGCGTAAATCTCGTCGCCAAGGGACGGAATGGTGGCAACCTCGGCAAAGGGCTGCTCGAAGCCCCGGTAGATGCGGCGTTCCGGGGCGAGCCGCCCGACGGGCCGGCCGTCCCTGGACACGTCGATGACGGCCCGGGCGATGGTCATGGCCGGATCGTGCTCCTGCTCCAGGTCGACGTAGTTCAAAGTGAACGCGCCGACGGTCATGGATCGTCCCGGCGTCAAAACGGCTTCCTGGTTGATTTGGTAAGGGCCGGAAAAAGCCACGCCCAGGGTGAGCAGGGCCAGTCCCACATGGACGGAATAGGCGCCAAGGGCGCCCAGGCGGCTCCGGGCATGGCGGTGGCGCAGGAACGCCTGGCCGGCCGTCGCCGTGGCAGCCACCGAGGCCGCCCCCGCGAAAAGCGGCACGGGCAGACGCAGGCCGCAGGCGTAAAGAACCACCCCTCCGCCGAGGAAGGCGCCGACGGCCACGGCCAGGCCGAGGCGGTCCCGGACGCCTTCGTCGCTCCAGGAAAGCACCGGGCAAAAGGCCACGAGGCAGGTGACGAGGGCGAAAAGGGGCAGACAGACCCGGTTGTAGAATCCGGCGTCCAGCCCCACGGGGTTGGCGCTCCACAGCGTGCTGATGACGGGCCACATGGTGCCGAGCAGGACCACGGCGGAAAGGGCCAGCATGAGCCAGGCCAAAACGACCAGAAAGCCCGGCACGCTGAACAGTCCCGAAAGGGGTTTGAACCGGCCCTCGAAATGCGGCGCGCCGGCGACCAGTACCGAGGCGAGGATCACCAGGGAAAAAAGCATGGACATGAGCAGCGGCCACCCGACACCGCCCTCGCCGAAGGCGTGCAGGGACTCGACCACCCCGCTGCGCACCAGATAGGTGCCGAGAATGCACGAGACAAAGGTGACCACGGCCAGGGCCACGTTGGTCTTGGGCAGGGCCTTGGCGCGCCGCTCGACGATGGAAGTGTGCAGGAAGGCGGTGGCCACGAGCCAGGGGATGAGCGAGGCGTTTTCCACGGGATCCCAGGCCCAGTAGCCCCCCCAGCCGAGTTCCATGTAGGACCACCAGCCGCCGAGAACGATGCCGGCGGTAAGGAAGATCCAGGAAAGGATGGCGGTGTTGCGGGCCGCGGCCGCGAACTGGCGTTTTTCGCCCACGAGCCAGCCGGCCAGGGCCAGGCAGGCCGGAATGGCGAACCCGGCGTAGCCGAGGAAAAGCAACGGCGGATGGAAGATCATGCCGGGGTTGCGCAGGAGGGGATTGAGCCCCCTGCCCTCGGGCACGGGGGGCACGGCTTCGAGGAAAGGATTGCTCGGACCGGTCAGCAGCAACAGGAAAAACGCCTCGGTGGCGAAAAAAAACATCCAGAAGCCCTGCCGGGTGGAGGCGCCGAGGCTTTTGTAGGAGGGCGAAAAGGCAAAGCCGAGGCCGAAAAGGGCCAGGGTGAGCATCCAAAAGAGCAGCGACCCTGCCTGCCCGGCCCAGAAGGCCGTGATGGCGTAAAAAAGCGGCAGCAGCGTGTCGGTGTATTCCGCCACGTAGACGAACGAGAAATCGCGGCGCCACAGGGCGACGGTCAAAATGGCCGAGGACAGGACCACGGCCGCGGTGACCAGGCCTTGGATCCGCTCGAGCGCCACAAGACGCCCCGTCTCCCGCCGCCAAAGACCGACAAGGGACGCGGCGGCGCCGGCGAGACAGGCGAGCATGGCCGCAAGCAGGGCGAAATACGCCGTAACGTGCATCAAGACTCCTTTGTCGTTGCCACGCGTTTCCGGACGCCGGCCGCCCCGGGGAAGGCCGCCCTCCCCGCGCGCGGCGCCCTGAAACGCAAGGCGTTAGCGGTGTGTCGCGACAGTTCCCGCCGTCGGCGCAACGCGGCCCCAGCGCCTCGCGGAAGGCCCGGCGGGGAGCCCCCATCGGCCGACGGCGGCAATATGGACAGGATGGCGGCTATCCGCGGTTATCCTTCTGGTATTTCGAGGGACACTTGGTCATCAGCGTGCTCGCGGCAAAGGCACCCGATGCGGGATTGATCCCGCCCTCCACGATGACCTCGACCCCTGGCTTGAAGGTGTCGGGCACCGCGCCGCGAAAATCAACCCGGATACTCTTGGAAGCCTGGTCCTTGTCGACGAGGAGGAAACTCACGCCCATGGCGTCCTCGGGCCGGGACACCCCCTCCTCGGCCACTGTGCCGAAAAGACGCGCCTTGGAAAGATCGGCGGGCTTCATGGCCAGCGCCTCGGAGACGTTCAGGAAATAAGCGGCATTCTCGCCCAGGCCCGAATAGAGGAGATAGCCGAGCCCCCCCAGGAAAAGGACGAGCGCAACCACGTACACGGGCGTATTGTTTTTCTTGGCCATGCAACGATCCGATGGGTTACGGTTCTAGGACGCGGACGCGCCCTGGCGCGCCCGCCTCTGGCGCAGGAGTTCCTCGCGCCTGGAGCGGGCAAGCTCGCGCATGTCCGCCACCTGGTCGGTTTCGTCGACGATTTCCTTGCCGAGGATTTCCTCCAGCACGTCCTCCAGGCTGACGACGCCGGAAACCCCTCCGTATTCGTCGAGAACGACAAACAGGTGCATACGCGATTCCAGAAATTTTACCAGCACCCGGTCGAGGGGCATGGTGTCGAGGACGAACCGGACAGGCTTCATGAGATCGGCAAGCCGCGCATCGTCCTGGTCGTTGGCCAGAGCCTCCAGGACCTCCCGGCGGTAGACGATGCCCACGATGTTTTCAGGGTCGTCGTCGAAGACCGGAATGCGGCTGTGGGGCCACACGCCCCGCCCGAGCCCCCTGGCCTCGGCCACGGTCATCTCCGCGGGCAGGGAGAAAACCACAGTGCGCGGGGTCATGATGTCGCTCGCCGTCTTGTGGTCGAGGGACAGGATGTTTTTGATGGACAGTTCCTCCAGGGGATTGATGATGCCTTCCTGACGGGTCAGGCTGACCACGGCCCGCAGATCCTCCTCGGAGGAAAGCGGATCGCCCCGCCCCCGGCCCACGAGCCGGGCCAGAAGTCCGACGCCCCAGACGACGGGAAAAAGGAGCAGCATCATGTACCTGACGGGGACGGCGACGAGGATGGAAACGGTCCGGCTGTAGGCCACGCCCACGGTTTTGGGCAACACCTCGCCGAGGATCAGGATGCCCGCCGTGAAGGCGGCGGCGAAAAGCCACGTCTCCCCGGCCCCGAACACGGTGGCGCCGGCCGCCCCGGCCACCGCCGCGCCGGCGGTCTTGGCGACGATGCTGAGCGTCGACAAGGCCGCGGCGGGTTTTTCGACGTTGGAGCGCAGGGTGAAAAGCATGTCGCCCGCAGGACGTCCGTCCTTGCGCAACCGCTCGATCCAGCTCCAGGGCACGGCATACAGCGCCGCCACGCTGATGGAGCAAAATGCCGAAACGACCACGGCGAGAGTCGTCGAAACAACGAGCACGGTCATCCCCGCCGCCCTTTCCATTCCCTGGCGGATCCCGTTCCGGAGCACGCCCGAGGCTCGACACAATCCGGGACAGCCCGGAATGGAAACCGCCGCGCCAATCCCCGGCGGCATGCCGATGTCCCAAGCCTGGGATGGCAACAATCAAGAATCATATGAGGTTTGCAAAGGGAAAAATCCTTTGGCCGCCGGAAGCGTCCCCTTTGGCTCGATTGCGCATCAACCGCCAACGGCGTCACGGAACAATTCTCCTTGACGGGGACGGAATCCCATAGCGGATCGAGACGCGCTGCCGTGTATTTCCTTAACTACGAATTCCCGGGCGGATGTAAAGACGGGAATGCTCGTCCGGCGAAGGGATCCTCCCTACTTGGCCGCGGCGGCAACGTCGTTTTGGATCCGGAAACGGCTGTGGACCGGCGGCAGAACGTAGCGCTCCGTAAACTCCTCGATGACGATGGCCGGCTTTTCCTCCTCGACGACCCTCGTGTCGAAAAAGCGGAAGGAGGACCCCGTCTGGGGCTTGAGCCAGACGGAAAGGACCCTGTCGAAGGACTCGGCGAAAAAGGGCAGGATTTCCCACCAGAAGGAGTCGTGGAAGACCACGGCGTTCGGCAGGGAGACGTTTCCGGTCAGGGAGTACTGGGGCCGCTCGAAATAGTGCGGATCGTCCGGGCCGTCATAGGAAGAGCCCCTGGCCGTAAACCAGTCCTTGTTGAAATACATCATGCGGTCTTCCTTGAGATACTCGGAAAGCCCCATCATGTAGGCCAGATCGCCCGAAAGCCAATCGAACCGTTCCACCCTGAAGCGGTCGCGGTCCAGGATGGGAATTTCCGGAACATCGCGCCGGATATTCTTCATGATGTCCTGATAGGCCGCGAACCCGCCGTTTGCGTTCCAATGGCTGTCGGTCTTGTAATACACCTGGGCCGTCTTCTTGGCCTCGATCAGGGCCGGGGTCACATCCACGATGTCCACGTTGGAGTGTTCGCGGACATAGCGCACGAACTGGGAAAGGTGGTTTTCCCGGCCAACGGGACGCAGGGATTCGGGCAGCTTTTCCGGATAGACGGTATTCTTGTTGGGGGCGACGACCACCAGATAGCGGATGCCCCGTTCGGCCAGCCACTCCCTCCGGCGTTCGAACTCCCGGG
>CAZNUQ010000008.1:0-5774 GCA_964576235.1 uncultured Desulfovibrio sp. | reverse complement strand
GGCAGGACCAGCAGCGTCACGAACAGGATCGACACAAGGCAATACAGTGTGCGGCGGACGAATGTCGTGGGACTTTGCAAGCTATCTTCCGTGGTTCACGCCCGGTTGGACCGGCCCCAGCAGGTCTCGAGCGCATCGGCGTGGTTGTTGAGTTCGCGCATCACGGATTCGGGCACAAGACCCTCGATGCGTCTGTGTTCGCGCCAACGCTTTCGGATATCCGAGGCGCTGATGTCAAGGCGCGTGATGGCGACGAAGTGCATCCTGTGCCGGTCCGGCAAATTCCACACGGACGGATCGCCGGAGGGCTCTGCCCCCATTTCCCGGCCGTTTCGGACCATGAATCCGGTGAAGGTTTCAAGGCCCAGTCCCTCGCGGGCGTGCACGACCAGATTGGCCAGCCGGCCGAGTTCCAACCCGTTTTTCCAGGAACGCAAATGCAGCAGATCCCCCATGCCCATGACGAAAAAAAACGCCGTCCCCGGACGCGCGCGGCCCAGGGCGGCGAGGGTTTCGCAGGTATAGGACGGCCCGGGCCGGTCGGCCTCCATGGCATTGACGGAAAATCCCGGCAAACCGTCCAGGGCCAGGCGGCACAACGCGACGCGCAAGGGGAAACCGAGCAGGGGTTCGCCGTGCTTATGGGGCGGCCGGGCCGCGGGCACGAACTCCACCGCGTCGAGGCCGAGGGTTTCGGTCACCTCGATGGCGGCGCGCACATGCCCCACGTGCACAGGGTTGAACGTCCCGCCGAAAATACCGATCCGGGAATGGGCCATGGCGTGCCCCGGCGTCAGCCCCGGATCTGTCCCTGGCCGAGCACCACGAACTTGGCGCTGGTCAGTTCCGTCAGTCCCATGGGGCCGTAGGCGTGGAGCTTGGAGGTGGATATCCCGATCTCGGCCCCAAGGCCCAACTCCCCGCCGTCGTTGAAGCGGGTGGAACAATTGATGCCGACCATGGAGGCGTCGGCCCGGCGCAGGAAGTCCATGGCCCGGTCGTGGTCCTCGGTCAGGATGACTTCCGTGTGGTTCGAACCGTGCCGGTGGATGTGGTCCAGGGCATCCTCCATGGAATCCACCACCTTGACGGCCAGGATGAGGTCGTGGAACTCCATGCCGAAATCCCCGGGAGCCGCGGGAGAGGCGCCCTCCCCCAAAAGCGGCAGGGCGCGGGGGCAGGCCCGCATGGAAACCCCGGCCCGACGCAGGGCCGCCCCGATCCGGGGCAGGAAGGTCGGCGCGGCGGCGGCATGGACGAGCAGGCATTCCAGGGCGTTGCACACGCCGGGCCGCTGGGCCTTGGCGTTGACGATGACGGTCTCGGCCCGGTCCTCGTTGGCCCCGGCGTCCACGTAGGCGTGGCACACTCCCTTGAAATGCTTGAGCACCGGCATGGTCGCCTGGGAGACCACCGCCCGGATGAGGCCCTCCCCGCCCCGGGGTATGATCACGTCGATATACCGGTCGAGGGTGCACAAGGCGGCCACGGCGGCCCGGTCGGTGGTGGGCACGAGCTGGGCGGCGTCCTCGGGCAGGCCGGCGCGGCCAAGGGCCTCGCGCAACAGGCCGGCCAGGGCCAGGTTCGAGGCCAGGGCCTCGGAACCGCCCTTGAGGATCACGGCGTTGCCGGCCTTGAGGCACAGGATGGCCGCGTCGATGGTGACGTTGGGGCGCGATTCGTAGATCATGCAGATGACGCCAAGCGGCACGCGCATGCGGCCGACGAGCAGGCCGTTGGGACGCGGGCGCAAGGCGTCGATGGCGCCCACGGGATCGGGCAGGCCGATGATCTCCCGGCAGGCCCCGGCCATGGCGTCCACAACGGCCGGGGTGAGCGTGAGGCGGTCCAGGCGCGGGGCGTCCATCCCGGCCGCCCGGGCCTTTTCCAGATCCAGGGCGTTTGCCGCCGCGACGGCCTCGCGGCGGGATTCCAGAAGATCGGCCAGAATGGCCAGAAAGTCGTTCTTGGCCGCGCCGGAAGCGGCGACCATGGCCCGCGAAGCCGCCTTGGCCCTGGCGGCCATGCTTTCCATGTCGGATGCGACGCTCATAGGACCTCCACCCTGTCGGTTCACCGGAAAGTCGTCCCGATAGTCACAAAAAAACCTTGAAGTCAATGTCGGCGCGCCTCGGCGGCCAGCACCACCCCCCGGACATCCTTCCCCGACCGGGTGCGCACCCGGGGCGCGGCGGCGAACACCACCCGGAAGCCGACCTCCGCCAGAAGCCCGGAAAGTTCCATCATGGTGAAATGATGGGCGGCGTACAGAACGCGCCCCGCCTCCCGCACGAGAAAGCTCCCCGCCTCCCCGGTCTCGGCCTCTCCGGCCTCGTAGCGGTCCCGGTAATACGGCAGGTCCCAGTTCTGGAGGAAGTCGGCGATGCAAAGGGTCCGGCGCACGACCCGGGCGGCCTCGGCCATGACGGCCCTTCTGGCCGCGAGGGGCACCAGGGTCGTCAGCACGGCATGCAGGATGCCGGCGTCGAAGGAACCGTCCGCGAACGGCAACGCGGCAAGGTCCGCCCGGGCCACGGCCAGCCCCCGCTCCCGGGCCAGCCCCAGACTCGGCGGATTGCGGTCCGCCCCGATCAGGCGGGCGCCGTACCCCGCCCCGGCCAGTTCCGACAACGTCCGCCCAGCACCGCAGCCAAGATCCACGATCCGGTCATCGCGGCGCAATAAGTTGAAAACATTGGGGTCCATCGACAATGTTGAAGGAACGCTCGAACTTTCATCCCAGTACATCCTCTTCCCCCATGGTGCGCCAGTGCCCTTCCCCAGCCTCGGGCGGATCGTTCCGGTCTGCCAGCCTTGATCGCAACAGGCCGCTACCCGCCCTGCTCCTCGAAAAAGCGAATGGCGTTTCGCAGTTCGCCGAAACGGTAGATGTTGTAATGGGCCTCCACGCCGTCCATCTGCTGCTGGCCCTGGCCGGAGGCGAAAAACACCGTGCGCAGCCCGGCCTGGCGCCCGCCGTGGATGTCCCGGTACATGTCGTTGCCGACGAACAGCACCTCGGAGGCAGGCAGGCGCATCCGCTTGAGGACCAGGGCGAAAAGGCGCGGATCGGGCTTGCGGTAACCCAGGTTGCCGGAAACCACGATGGAATGAAAATAGCCGTCGATGCCGACCATGCGCATTTCCGGCAGGGCCCAGGCGGACTGGGCGTCGGAGAGGGCGGCCAGGCGGTAGCGGGGCCGCAGTTCGTCCAGAACCTCGCGCACCTCGGGATAGAGCTCCAGGCGGTTGAGCGAGATGCCCCGGTAGAGCTCGGCCAAAAAATGCGGCAGCACGGCCAGTTTGTTCTTGGGGAGGGAGACGCCGCACCGGGCCATGCGGTCGGCGAGGAACTCCCGCCACACGGCCACGACATCGAACTCCGGGAACGTCTCGCCCCCGGCGCGACGCTGTTCCTTCATGATCTGATAGAAGCCCTCGCGCACGTCGTTGCGGCTGGTGCGGATGCCGTAATACTTGAGCAGGTGGCTGATGGACCGGTATATCTGCTCGTTGCCTTCGTCGGTGTTGATGTCGACGAGCGTGCCGTTGATGTCGAAGATGATGCCCCGGACGATCATATGCCCCCCGCGAGGACGATTCTGGCCTCGTGAACGAGACGCCCGCGGTGCCCGGTGTCGAGCCAGGCGTTTCGGGCGATGCGCAAAAGCGTCAGGCCGAGATAAAAAGGAAGCCGCCCGGTGATGGCGGCGAAGGCGCGCGGCCGATCGGGAAAATGGCCGGCGTATTCCCAGAGGAAGTGGCCGATGAAGGGCTCACAGCGTTGGGGATCGCCCGTCGCCAACAGGAAGCAGTGCTTGAGCTCCCCGCAAAGGCGTCCCACGTCGTACACCCGGTCGTCCCGGTGCATGCGTTCGAGATCGATGGCGTAGACATCCAACTCCCGGCCGAAAAGAAAATTGGACGGTGTGGCGTCGCCGTGCACGAGCACCGGCACATCCTCCCATTGGGCGGTGCGGCCCGCGTAGGCATGGCCCAGGCCGCGCAGCCGCTCGGCCCGGCGGGACGACAGGCCGGCGTGCGCGACGAGGTATTCCACGACCCGGTCGAAGTATCCCAGAGACCGGGAGAAATCCACGTTGCCGCCGCCGGCGGTCGTGTTGTGCAGCCGGGCCAGAAACCTGGCCAGCCCCGAGAGTTTGCGGAAAAGCCGTTCGCCGCGTCCTTCCCGGGCCGCCGCCTCGATGATGGCGTCGAGGGGGTCGCCGGGCACAAATTCGACTACGAGCAGGTCGCCGAGGCCGGGGTGGACGCCCAGGGGGCGCGCCACACAGTCGGGAGGCCTGTCGAAGCCGAGGCTGCGGCAGTATTCGAGATTGCGGTATTCGTTTTCAGCCGACTGGGGGGCGTTGCTGCCGTTTAGGCCGCGGGTTTTGGCGTAGAATTTTCCGATGACCCGCGCCCCGGTCCACTTGTCCTCGTACAGGTAGACATCGCTGACCGCCGAAAGACGGAAGACGCGCCAGCGGGGTTCCCGCTCCACCGTCGCCAACAGCGGCAGGATGGCGCCGTTCAGGTAGCCGAAGAGAGGATCGGAGGCAGCGAGGTGCCCGAGGTACTGGCGCATGCGGATGCGGCGACGAGGTCCGCGAAGTTTATGGGGAACGTTCGTGGTCCCACCGGTTGACGATTTTCTTATCCTGTATAACCACAAACGCCGTAATGCAAACGCCCGTCCGCAGCATGCCCGGAGCCGTTTTCCCTCTGCTCCCTTCGCGGGCTTTCTTGCGCCAGCCGCCGGTTGGTCCAAGCGCCCCGGACGATTCTGGCGGGCTTCCCGCCCCGGGGACGGCCCTCGACGACCATGAGCACGACCAGTTGCTGCGTTGCGCCCGATGCGGCCATCCCGTCACCAGCGAAGGCAGGCGCCGGCATGTCGCCGGCAGCCATCGCCACGTCTTCGCCAACCCCGTTGGCGTCATTTTTGAAATCGGCTGTTTTTCCGAAGCGCCCGGCTGCGCCGCGGTTGGCACTCCCTCCCGGGAATTCTCCTGGTTCTCCGGCATGGCTTGGCAGGTGGCTGTCTGCGCCGCCTGCGGCCTGCATCTGGGCTGGCGCTTCGCCGGCGACGGGCCGGCGTTTTTTTTCGGGCTGATCCTGTCCCGGCTTTACCGGGATCACGGCACGTTAGACCGGTAAGGTGCAAAAAAAGCGGCAGTGTTGCCCGAGCACGGCCGTTGCCTTTGGATATCCCGTGGCTATTTTAAACATGACTATCAAGGTAGGAAAATAAACACAGGAAAATAACAAAATTGGAAAGTTTTCGGGAGCGTCACCGAGGCGAAAGCGGCGGCCCGGGGAGTTTTCACCATGAACAAGCATTTTACGCTTTTCACGACAACCCCGCCGGTTGGCCTGACCTGGGAAGAGAACGAAGCCCTCCCCACGGAAAAAAAGAAGCCTCTGCTCACCAACCCGGCCCTGGCGACCGCCGACCGCATGGTGTGCGCGTCGTGCGGCGCGGAAATCACCAGGGCGAGTTATCGCATCGCCGTGGGTGGTTCGCATCGGCACATCATGCCGAATTCCCATGGCGTGGACCAGGAAATCGGATGTTTCTGCCTGGCTCCCGGTTGTGCCACGGCCGGTCACTTCTCCCTGGATTTCTCGTCCGGTGACACGGGGTACTGGCAGACAAGCGTTTGCGCCACGTGCGGCAACGACCTGGGCTGGCATTACCAGGGAGCGGACGGTTACGGCTTTTTCGGCCTGATCCTCGACCACCTCGATGCCGCGCCGGACAGGGATCCCGA
>CAZNUQ010000007.1:68496-71947 GCA_964576235.1 uncultured Desulfovibrio sp. | reverse complement strand
TCCTCCAGCCAATGACCGTCCCACCATTCGATGGGGATGACCGGCTGTCCGGCAAGCCATACCGCGAAATGCACCTGGTCGGCCACCGCCAGCCCGGTGGAACCGGTCGCGCCGAGGATGCCCCCCTTCCTGACCGTGTCCCCGACGGCCACGGCTATGGAGGACAGGTTCCCGTAGACGGTCAGGAGGGCCATGCCGTGGTCGACCACCACCGTCTGGCCGTAGACGCCGAGAGGGCCGGCCAGGACCACTTTGCCATTGTTGGCCGCCGGCACCGGAGCGTTCGGCACCGAGGCCAGGTCGATGCCCAGGTGATTCTCCCGGGCGACGTCCTCTCCTTTGTAGAAATAGATGCGTTCGCCTCCGAAGGAACCCCTGACCGTCGAGCGCGGCAGGTACACGAAGGCTCCGTCCCACAGGGGCTCGGGTCCGCTTTTCGCCGTGAGCGCTTCCAGGGTGGCCTCGTTTTGCCGGCGCACCTCGGTGTTTATCCTTTTAAAACGTTCGACCGGATCGCGCACCTCCGGGAACAGGCCGGCGAAGGCCGGCAGGCGGGCCGCCAGGTAGGTGTCCGTGATTTCCACCCGTTCGTCCCGGAATCGCCGTTTGATAGCCATGTTCACAAAAAAACTGGTTTTTTCGTTTCCAGCCGCATCCTCGACGAGGATTCTCGGCCGAAACTTCTCGGCCTCCAGGTTCCAGGGAAACGCGAACAGGCAGGCGTATTGGCCGCTTTTTTGCTTGTAGCCGGGGAAAAAGATCTCCCCCACCTGCACGCCGCTCCGGGCAACGTCCTTGTTGACATCGTAGATGACCAGCCCCGCGCCTCCCTGCCGCACGTAATGCGCGGTGGTCAGAGGCTTGACCGTTGGCGGAACGGGATCGAGGAGCATGCGCCGGGAAATCCGGGCGGTGTTGCCCGCGCCGAGGTTGGCGAGGGAGCCGTCGAAGACCGCGGTCTGCAGTTCGAAGGTTCCGCCGCGCAGCTCGGCCCCTTCCAGGCTGAACCGCTCGGTGACGCGTTCCCTGGGCGGATCGTAGGTCTTGCGCAGCACGTCGGAACGACGCTGCCCCTGGGTGACGGTGACCGTCACGGAACGGATGCCCGACTGCTCGTCCACGGCCGACACGGTGAACGGCCGCTTGAGGGAGGTGGCCGCCGCCTCGGGCACAAGGGACACTTGCGGTTTCTCGGCATCCTTGAGAAAGAGGTAGTATCCGGCAAAGGCCGCCATGGCGAACGGGGACAGGAGGAGCGAGACCGCGACGCAATAAAACACCGGGCCAAAGCTCTTGCCTTTCTTGAAGGGCTTCCTGATGCGCATGCGTTCCGTCACCCCCGGCGGCGATATGCGACACTATAGGACAGCCACCGCCGGCGGGCAAGGAAAGCCGGCTTGAGCGGCACCCAAACGACGGCACGGCAAAGGCCAAATCATGTCCCAAGTGAACATATTCTCGAAAAAGATGGTCCGATGGACGGCACTGTGCATCGTGGCCCTCGCCGCCGCATTCCTCGACTTGTCCGGAGAGCCGGCGCGCCATCTCGCCCAGCGCCAGCGCCACGAGGAGTTGCTGACCGCACAGGAGGACCTCATGCGCTCCGGCGATTCGCGTCTGTCCGGACGCCTGTTCAGTCTCGACCCGGACACCCGCCGGAGTTACCGGCTGACGGCCACGGCCTACTGCCCGGAATGCGGCGTATCGGAGGGAGTGACACAACCCACCGCGCTCACCGGACGACCGGTCCGCCCCGGCCGCACCGTGGCCGTATCCCGGGATCTGCGCCGTCTGCTCGGCCGCACGGTCTACATCGAGGGCCTGGGCCTGCGGGTGGTGGAAGACCTCATGCACGCCCGCCATGTCGGCCGCATGGACCTCTGTCTTCCCGACCGCGAAAAAGCCCAGGCCTTCGGCGTCAGGCGCCTGGACATGGTGGTCATGGACTGAGCGGGCCTCAGTAGGCCCCGCGCATGCTGAGGACCACGGGGATGGTTCTCAGAAGGATCCTGAAATCGAGCATGATGGTCCAGGTATCCACGTAGGCGATGTCGAGTTCCATCATGCGATCGAAGGAAAGGGCGTTGCGGCCGCTGATCTGCCACAGGCAGGTGATGCCCGGCTTGACCCCGAACCGTCGCCGGGGCCAGATCTTTTCGATGCGCTCGACATCGCGCAGCGGGAGCGGGCGCGGCCCAACCAGACTCATGTCGCCGCGGAGCACGTTGAAAAGCTGCGGCAGTTCGTCGATGCTGGTCTTGCGCAGGATGCGCCCGATGGGCGTGATCCGCGGGTCGCGGCGAATCTTGAAGAGGGCCCCGTCCATTTCGTTTCGGGTTTCGAGCGCCGCCTGCAGGGCCGGGGCGTTCTCCACCATGGTGCGGAACTTGTAAAACTTGAAATGCCGCTTGTTGAGGCCCACCCGCTCCTGGGTGAAAATCGCCGGCCCCCTGGAGGTCAGCCGCACCAGCGCCCAGGTCAGGACCAGCAGGGGCGAGAGGACCGCGAGAGCGGTAAACGACACGATCACGTCGAGACCGCGCTTGAAGATGCGTTCCCGCTCGTCGGCCATGGTGTTGGCCACGGTCACCACCACCTCGCCGCCATGCCGCCTCCTGCCGCGCCAGGGATTCTTGAGTTCGAAAAGCCTGGTCACGACGGTGAACGAAACCCCGTGTTCCTCGCAATCGGCCGCAAGGCTCGAGGATCTGACCGCCAGTTCACCAAGGGGCAGGCAGACCACCACCTCGTCGACCACGCTGTCGCGCACGAACTCGGCAAAACCGGCGTAGTCGGTCAGCAGCCGGAAGGTTTGCGGGACGGGCGAAGGCGGCGGACAGTTCCAGTCATCAGCCACGAACCCCAGGAACCGGAAGCCGTGCTCGGGTCGGTGCAGCATTTTGAGCGCCAACTCCTGCGCCCGATCGTCGGTGCCGACAATGACCGTGCGCCGGGCGGTAATGCCCTGGGCCTCGGTCAGGAAAAGCAGCCTCCGGGTCATAATCCGGGCGCCAACACCGCCGATGGCGGCCATAAGCCAGTACGTGACGAGAAACGTCGGGGTGACAAGCGGCGGCGAGAGCGCGGCGGCGCCGGCGATCAGCAGCATCACCACCGCGGTCACGGCCTTGACGCTGGCCTTGACGGCCTCGCGCCACTCGAAGAGGGCGGCCTCGGTATAGAGCGCGAAAAGGGAAAAGACGCAAACAGTGGCCACGAAAAGGCCGACGAAGAGCACGAATGTGGCCGCGTCGAGGCGCAAGGCGGGATCGTTGGGCTGCAAGTCCAGCCCGGTCCGGGACATCCAGGCGGCCACGATCAGGGAAATGCCGGCGCAGGCCAAGTCAACGAGACGCAGCCAGGAAATGGCACCTTGTCTGGTCTTCAACCACACGAGCGTTCTCCGGTCGAGGTCTGCGTCCGTAACGCCGGGATGCAAACCGTTCGTTGC
>CAZNUQ010000007.1:57271-68396 GCA_964576235.1 uncultured Desulfovibrio sp. | reverse complement strand
CAAACCGTTCGTTGCGTTTTCCCGCGGACCAGACAACCGTCCCAGGAACTTCCATTGCGGTATTGTATCCATAGATTCGGGGAAGATGCAACCCATGTGCCCAGATTTTCGAGGCCTCCCCGCTTTTCCCTCCCCTTTCGATGCGGGGGATGATTTGAGGGGATCGTCAGCAAAGCCGGCCCAGGCTTCGCGTCCTCCGTGATCGGTACGGTATCATTCGAGCTCCTTGTGCAACGGCAGACGGGAAGGTTTTGAGGGGCAAAAGGCAATGACGATTTTACGAAATATCGAAAAAACTACGATAGACGACTTCCCCTGAAAGCAAAAAGGCCCGGTCGCCCATGGCGACCGGGCCTCGAACGAACACGCAACGCGGCGTTACTTCTGGTTGAGCATCCGCTCCTGGGGGAAGATGGGCAGATACCGATAGGAAAGGCTCATGATGATGAACCCGTAGGCGATCACCATGGACGAGGTGGCCCACTCGGCCCAGTTGGGCCCGTACACTTCCCACTTGGTAAACGGCAGGACCGGCTGGGCCAGGGCCTGGACCGTGAAGACGTAACGGTTGATGACCACGCCGGCGCAGGCCAGGAACGCTCCGGCATACATGAACAAGGGCTTCTTGCGCAGCGGGGTCAGCAGGAAGACCACCGGCACCGCCAGGCACAGAACCAGTTCGGTGAAGAAGAGCCAGCGGCCGTAGACCAGTCCGTAGAACATCTGGTCGAAGGTCAGGCCGGCCCGGGGCAGGACGTTGTTCACCCAGGCCCAGGTGTCCAGATACTTGAAGACCATGTAGATCAGCAGCATGGTGCCGCCGATTTTCCCCATGAGCGACTTGATCCGGTAGGTGGTGAGCTTGCGGCCGGTGAGCTTCTCCATGAAGCCGCAGATGAGCACCGTCATGCACGGACCGGAGGCGATGGCCGAAAGGACAAAGAGGAAGAACGTCCACGGCCAGATGAAGAACCCGTCGCGGTAGGCGTAGGGACGGGCGAACATGACGCCGTACATGCCACCCAGGGAGCCCTGGTGGAAGGTGGACAGGAAGGCGCCGATGCCGGCGAAAAGCGGCATGACCACGTGCATCTGGTGGGCCAGGTTGTGCAGGAAGGGGATCTTGTTGATCTGCTTCTGCTCGAGGATCAGCGGCACGTACTCGATGACGAGCACCATCAGGTAGCAGGTGATGCAGAAGATAACTTCGGTGAGCATGGAGTGGACGTTGGGGTGCCAGTAGCCGAACCAGGAGCGGATCGGCTGGCCGACGTCCAGGGACAGGATGAGCATGGCTCCGGAGTAGCAGATGAAGCCCTTGATCACCGTCAGGTTGATGATGTTCTTCAGTTCGTCGATGCGGATGATGTAGCGGAGCAGGCCCGTGAAGAAGGCGCCGGCGCCGAGGGCGATGACGGCCAGGTCGAAGGTGATCCACAGGCCGAAACCGAAGTAGTTGTCCAGGCCGGTGACGCCAAGGCCGTAATAGAAGCACACGATCATGGCGATCAGGCCATAGAGGGCGACGGCTCCGAGGCCGCCCATCCAGCCAAGGAACTTGCCGAGGGAACAGCGCTCGACGCCCTCGGGATACCACGTTTTCTCGATATCGATGAAGCTCATTGCATCCCCCCGGAATTACTCGCTTTTAAGGTAATTGTCGCCGAGCTTGCGCACCCACTCCCGCCGGCTGATGTAGTAGACCTGGGTGTTGGTGCCCAGGCGTTCGAGCAACCGGAAGGCGTGCGGGCCCTTGATGAGCTCGTGCACCTTGTGCTTGGGGTTTTTGAGGTCCCCGAAGGTGAGGGCCCCGGAGGGGCAATTCTGGGCGCAGGCGGTGACGTAGGCCCCTTCCTCGAGATGGTTGGGATCCTTGCCGGCGGCCCTGGCGGCGTCCTTGGCCAGATTCCAGCGGTGATGGCAAAACGAGCACTTCTCCACCACGCCGCGCGGCCGCACGGAGGTCAGGGGAGACAGGGTCTTTTCCATGCCTTCGGGCCAGACCGGATCGTACCAGCCGAAGTAGCGGACGTGGTAGGGACAGGCCGCCACGCAGTACCGGCATCCGATGCAGCGGGGGTAGACCTGGCTCACGATGCCGCCGTCCTCGTTCTTGTCCGTGGCCACGACCGGGCACACGGACACGCAGGGCGGATTGCCGCACTGCTGGCAGGGCCGGGGCAGATAGGCGATGTCGTGGTCGGGAAAGGCCTTGTCGTTGGTCAGTTCGTACACCAGCATCCACGAGGTGGCACGCAGCTTGTTGGATGCGTCGCGCTGGGGTTCGATGTTGTTTTCCGTCTGGCAGGAGGCCATGCAGGCCCCGCAGCCGGTGCATTTGTCGATATCGATCACCATGCCCCAGGTGATCGGGAATTCCTTGCTCTGTCCGGACATGTCGCTTCCCTTTGACTCGCGTTAGGCGATTTTGACTTCCGAGGCGGTCCACGTGGACATGCCGGAGCCCGGCTCCTCGGTCACGGCCATCAGGGACAGGTAGTTGGCCCCCTTGCCCTTGCTGAAAACGTCGAAGGCCGTGTGGCCGAATCCCAGGGGGGCGGAAACCACGCCGGGCATGACGCTTTCGTAGATGTGGACCATGGCCTGACAATCGGCGCCGGCGCCGCTCAGCTTGACAGAGGCGCCCTTTTTGAGCCCCAGGGCCTTGGCGGTCTCGGAGTTCATGCGCACGAAGGTGGTCGTGCCCAGCAGTTCGGTATCCGGCACGGTGGTGAGGTCCTGGCAGGGGATGCCGGTGACCGGGGTGCCGGTGCGCAGTTGGGCGTAGGGAACCAGGGTGACGGTCTTGGCCGGAGCCTTGGCGGCCTTGACGGCCTTGGCCAGGATGTCCGGGGCGAAGCCCATGGCGGTCTGGCCGACCTGGCCGGCCATGGTCCAGGCGTAGCCGGCTTCCAGGGCCTTCCAGAGATCGCCGCCGATCATCGCGGGGGCGGGCTTGCCCGCGGCAACCTGCCAGGGCATGACCTCCTTGGCCACGAAGCCGCCGGAGGCCTTGGCCAGGGTCGCCACCTTGGCCTTGAGGGCCTCGACGAGAGAGCCGAACTTGAGGTCGACGCTCATCTTCCGGGCCAGGGTGAAGATCACGTCGCCCGTGGACTTGGTGTCGTGGACGGGCTTCTGGATGGGCCGGACCAGGCTGTAGAGGCAAAAACCCGAACCGTAGGGCGTGACCACGTCGTCGTAGCGCTCAAGCGGCAGGGAGTTGGGCAGGATGAGGTCGCACATGGCCGCCGTCTCGTCCATGAACGAGGCGAAACTCACCTTGAACGGAATCTTTTCCAGGGCCTTGGCCATGGTGGCGGCTTCCGGCAGGCCGTAGGCCGGGTTGGCCTCGTAGACGAGCAGGGCCTTGGGGGCCGGGGTCTTGCCCGACTCCACGCCCTTGAGGAAGGCCGGCAGGTCGCCGTCGAGCATGGCCGCGCGGGTCATGGCGCCAGGGACGACCGAGGCCAGTTCCGGCAGCATGGGCACGCCGCCGGGACGGTTGATGCGGCCAAGCAGCATGTTCACGGCCATGGCGGCGATGAAGGGGCCCGCGCCCAGTCCCTGGCCGAAAGGCGAACCGGCCACGACGAGGGGGGCCTTGGCGGCGGCAAGTTCCTTGGCCACGGCGGCCAGGGTCTCCGGGGCGATGCCCGTGGCGCGCTTCACGTCCTCGGGACCGAAGCCGCCGTTGACCACGGCCTTGAAGGTGTCGAAGCCGGGGGCGTTGCTGGTGGCGCCGGCCTTCAGCAGATGCCAGGCGATGCCCAGGGCCACCACGCCGAGGTCGGCGGCGGGGGCGGGGATCCACTGGTCGCACACGGAGGCCGTGTTGTTGCGGGTGGGTCCGACGTAGATGTATTTGGAAGCGGGTTTGCCGCCGACCGGCCGGCTGGCGCCGAAGGCCTTCCGGTTGCGGGTCGAGGTGCCCCAGGTTTCGAAGATGTCGGCGCCAAGCACCAGCACGGTGTCGGCATTTTCGAAATCGTAGCCGGCCTGACCCTGGCCGCCCATGAGTTTGACGGCCTTGGCCGCGGAGGCGGCCTCGGAGGGCATCATGAAGTAGCCGGCCGCGCCGAGCTTGCCGACGAAGGCGGAAAGCACCTCGTTGACGGTGCCGGTGGCGTCGCCGGAGACACAGGCCACGGCCCCCTTGGCGGCGCCGAGCTTGTCGGCCACCTCGATCAGGGCCTGTTCCCAGGTGATGGGCTCGAAGCCCTTGCCCGACTTTTTAAGCGGCGTTTTGATGCGCGCCGGGCTGTAGAGCATGTAGACCTCGGCGCGGGCCAGAGCCGAAACGCCGCCCCGGGAAAGGGGATGGTCGGGGTTGCCGCCGGCCGTGACGGGATTGCCGGCCACGCGCATGATGCGCAGGCCCTCGCCGGCGGGACACAGCTTGCTCGTGGTGGTCACGTAGTCGATCTGGCCCTTGGGCACCCTGGGAATCCAGGACCAGTTCTGCGTCCAGATCGAAGCGTCATCAATGAATTTCCACGGAATGGGGGTGAACATGGTGCCCACGGCGCCACCCGCCACGAGGCCGAGGAAAGCTCTGCGATCAAGTCCCATTTCTCCCCCCTTATTTATGACAGACGTAGCAGGCGTTGCTGGTGCCCATGGAGGCGTGGCAGCGTTCGCACTCCCACATCTTCATCGTGTCCTTGCTGTAGCCGCTCAGACGGTTCTCGTAATACTTCGGCGGAGTGTCCGTCTTGGCCACGTCGGGATGGCACTTGGTGCATTCGAAGCCCTTGTGGGCCGCGTGGGAGAAGAACACGTTGTCCGGCTGATACTGGTAGACAAGCCAGGGAACCTGCACGCCGGTCTTGACATAGTCCTTTATGAACTTGTCGATTTCCTTGCCTTTCGGCGAAGTGTCGCCGGTCTCCTCGCCATGACATTCGGCGCAAGACTCGGTTGTGGGCAGGCCCGCGAAACGACCGTCCGGGCCGAGATGGTGGCACTGCTCGCACTCGACGCCGAGTTGCGCGTGCGCTGTGTGACTGAAACGAACGGGTTGCGTCTTTTCGCTGTAAAGCATCTTCGGAAAGACGACCCATCCCACCACGAGGGCGCCGACGAAGCCGATCAAGGCACAAAGCACCATGCCGCCAACGCCGCCGGCCGAATTCGATCTTTTCTCCTCCATACTTCCCCTGCCCATTGCCGTTGCTGGTTTTACGCCGCGCGCGGTACGCGCGGCGTCCGCCGCCCCACGCGGACGCGGACGAAAAAAAAGAAACGCTGGCGCGCCGCGGGCTCTTCCGGGGGCAATCCCCTCACCCCGGCATGGAATGCCGCACCGCGCTTTTTACCCAGGCAAACAGTGGCGTGTCAAGGTATTATGAAAAAATTCACGAATCAGCGCCGGGCTAACCCCTTGAAAAACGAAGCGCCCTACTCCGCCTCGACACCCCGGCCGTACACGTCGTCGAAGCGGACGATATCGTCCTCCTCCAGATACGGGCCGGACTGGATCTCGATAATCTCCACCGGCACCTTCCCAGGATTGGACAGCCGGTGGCGGGTCGCCTTGGGAATGTCGATGGACTGGTTTTCCGTGAGCAACAGTTCGCGTTCCCCGACCTGGACCTGGGCGGTGCCGGCCACCACCACCCAGTGTTCGGCCCGATGGTGGTGCATCTGCAGGGACAGCCGGCCCGCCGGCGGCACCACGATGCGCTTGAGCTTGTACCCCGGCCCCTCGCCCAGCACGGTGTAGCTCCCCCAGGGGCGGCGCACCGTGACGTGGGCCTCCACCAGCTTGCTGCCCTGGGACTTGAGGGCGGCCACCACGTCCTTGACGCGCTGGGCCTCGGACACGGGGCAAACAAGGGTGGCGTCGCGCGTCTGGATCACGATGAGGTCGCGGACCCCGGCCGCGGCCAGGGTGCTTCCTTGGGAGAAAAAGAGCGAATTCGAGCAGTCCAGGGCCAGCACGTCGCCCTGGAGCACGCAGCCGTCGACGTCCTTTTTCCCCAGGCGGTACAGCGCCTCCCAGCTGCCCAGATCGTCCCAGTCGAACGCCGCGCGGACCACGGCGATGCGGTCCATCTTCTCCACCACGCCGTAATCCACGGATACGTCCGGCAACCCGGCATAGCCCGCCGTCAGGGGCCGCTCGGTCCGGGACTCCCACCAGGCGTGAAGCTCCGGGGCGTGTCTGGCCACGGCGGCCAGGAACACGTCGGCCCGGAAGACGAACATGCCGCTGTTCCAGAAATATTCGCCGCTGGCCAAAAGCTTCTCGGCGGTTTCCTGGTCGGGCTTTTCCGTGAATCCCAGGACGGCGAAGGAATCCCCGCCCAGGGGGTCGCCCCGGTGGATGTAGCCGTAGCCGGTCTCGGGGCTCCGCGGCGGGATGCCGAAGGTGACGAACCAGCCCTCGCCGGCCAGCCGGGCCGCCCGCTCCATGGCCGCCCGCCAGGACTCCCGGTCGTCGATGCGGTGGTCGGCCGGGAACACGCCCACCACGGCCTGCGGGTCGGCGGCGACGACGGGCTCCAAACCGAGCAGGATGGCCGGCAGGGTGTTTTTCCCCATGGGCTCGGCCAGCACCCCGGCGGCGGCGTCCGGAAGGAAGTCCTTGATCTGGGAGCGGACCTCGAAAACGTGCTCCTCGTTGGTCACCACCAGGACGCGGGCCGGATCGAAGGCCTCGGTCACGCGCCGGGCCGTGGCCTGGAGCAGCGTTTCCTCCCCCCCCAGGGCAAGGAGCTGTTTGGGCAGCAGGGTGCGGGAAAGGGGCCAAAGCCGCGTGCCGGAACCGCCGGCCAGGATCATGGCATGACGGGAGGAGGTGTCGACGGCGCTCATGGGTTCTCCTTGATCCACCGCTTACGGGATGTACGTGAAGGGGGAGCCGGTCGTGGCCAGCGTCGGCTGGACGGCGTCCTTCTCGGACAGGATCGGGTCCGAGACGGGCCAGTCGATGCCGATCTCCGGATCGTTCCAGGCGATGCCGCCGTCATCGGCCGGGGAATAGGGCGCGTCGACCTTGTACATGAATTCCGCGCCGTCGGTCAGGGTCACGTAGCCGTGGGCGAAGCCGCGCGGCACCATGAGACGCAGGAAATTGTCCTCGGAAAGCTCGATGCCATACCATTTTTTATAGGTCGGGGAGCCCGCGCGCAGATCCACGACCACGTCGAACACGGCCCCGCGCACCACCCAGACGAGCTTGGCCTGGGTGGCCGGCGGCCGCTGGAAATGCATCCCGCGCAGCACGCCCTTGCGGCCCGACCGGGCATGGTTGTCCTGGACGAAATCGTAGTCGAGGCCGGCCTCGGCAAAGGCCCGACGACTGTGGGTCTCCAGGAAAAACCCCCTGTTGTCTCCGAATACCCTGGGCTTGATGACGACAAGCCCTGGAAAACCTGTCTGCGAGACCTCCACGAAGGATCCTCCCTTGCGTTGATAACGCGCATGGCGCCAATGCGGCGGAAGCTACCCCATTTCAGGGTTGCGTACAACAGCGGCCGAGCGCGTGGGCGACCGTCTCCCCCGCCCTGTAGGAACTGCGCACAAGCGGGGCGCAGACCATTTCCGGCACGCCCCGCTCGCGGCCAAGGGCCGCCACGGCCTCGAACTCCACCGGCGGCACGTAGCGCGCCACCGGCAGATTGCGCCGCCCGGGCCGCAGATACTGTCCCACCGTGACCACCCGGCAGCCGGCGCCGGCCAGGTCGGCGAGCACCTCCGCCACTTCCTCCATGGTCTCGCCCAGCCCGAGCATGAACCCGCTTTTGACCATCATGCCGCCCCGGACGGCCGCCCTGGCCAGGACTTCCAGGCTGCGGCCGTAGGCCGCGCCCCGGCGGACCGTCGGGTACAGGCGCGGCACGGTTTCCACGTTGTGGTTGAAGACATCGGGCCCGGCCGCGAGCACCACGTCCAGGGCGGCCGCGTCGCCGCCGAAATCCGGGGTGAGGACCTCGACGGTGGTCCCTGGCGAAAATCGGCGCACGGCGGCGATGGTCGCGGCGAAATGCCCGGCGCCGCCGTCCGGCAGGTCGTCGCGGGTCACCGAGGTGACCACGGCGTGGGTCAGACCCAGTTCCGCCACGGCCCGCCCCAGGCGCTCGGGCTCGTCGGGCTCGACGGGGTCCGGCGTGCCGGGCGCGATGTTGCAGAAGGCGCACCCCCGGGTGCACACACCGCCGAGGATCAGGAACGTGGCCGTCCCCCGGGAAAAACACTCGAAGATGTTGGGACAGCGGGCTCCCCGGCACACCGTGCGCAGGCCGCCGGCGGCGACCGTCGAGGCCGTGGCCCCGAAGGAGGCGTCGCGCGGCAGCCGCACCCGAAGCCAGGGCGGCAGGCGCCGGGGAACCCCGGCGATGCCGCCGCTCGGTCGATCATTTTCGCTCATGATTTCCCACTCCTTTCGCGTTTGCCGGTCTTGCCGCCCCCGGCCCCACCCGGGGCGGGGCGCTTCCCGCCGGAGCCGGGTTTCCGAGGACGGCCGGTCCTCCCGGAAGGGGCGGACGCCCCGGGCGGGGAGGACGACCGAGGCCGATCCCCGCCCCTGCCTGCCGCCCCGGGCCGGGGACGGCCCGAACGGGGCTGTTCCGGCCGTTCCCGGGCGTCCGGCCGGGGTCGGGCCGGCGCGGGGGCCTCGGCCGGATCCCCGGGCAGGAAAACGCGCGGGGCGCCGGACTTGGCGTCCGTGGAAGGCTTTTCCGGCACCGCCACGGCAAGGAGGTCGCCCGGCGCCGGAGGACGGCGGTCAGGGGCCACCAGCACGAGCAGCCCCCGGTCCGAACAGCCGTAGACGGCCGACCCCGGCGTGTCGGTCAGGGAAAAGGCCCCGGATACCACCCGAACGGCGTCTTTTTCCGGGGGGACGGCGGCCTTGCGGGCCAGGAGGAAGGACAGGCTCAGGCGCTCCTTGCCGAGGCCGGCCCGCCTGGAAACCGCGTCCAGCCAGCCGGGCGCGCCGTCGAGGGAGATGTTGAAATGGCACCAGGCCCGGGCCCGGCTTTCGCGAAGGGGGCATTCCCGGCGGTGCGGGCATGGCGCGGCAAGCCCCAGGCCCATTTCGAGAAAGGCCTCCCGCATACCGAGCAGACAGCGCCACCCCAGCCGGGTTCCCGGCTCGACGACCAGCGCCCGCCCCCCCGGAGCCAAAGTCTCGGCCAACTGGGCGGCCAGCCGTTCCATGCGCTCGTCGAGGGGCTCCCGGGACGACCCCGAAAGCTCGTTGGCCACGTTGACCATGGCCACCATGTCCGCGCCCTCGGCGAGCCCCTGCCAGTATTCCCCGCGCAACACCCGCACCCGCCACGGCGCGTCCCCGGTGGTCGGGTCGAAGCCGGCCAGGCCGGCGAAAAGGCCGAGCCCCAGGTCCAGGGCCCGCCGGGATCTGTCCACGCACAGAAAGCGCAATCTCTTGCGGCGCAGGTCCGGCCGGGCGATCCACAACGCCTGGACCAGGGTCAGGGGGCCGGCGCCCAGGTCGCACACCAGTCCGTCCTCGGGAAGGTCGAGGTCGAGGGAGGGCAGCAGGCGGGAAAGGCGCAGGAGGTTCCAGGGCAGAAAATACCAGGCATAGGCGGCCAGGGTGCGGGGATCGCCCAGATAGCCGGGTTTCGGGCCGCCCTCGCGCTCGGCGGTCAGGGACAGGGAGAGGTCGCGGATCTGGCGCGGCATCTCCCGTTCCATGGCCGGACGCAGGATCAGGGTCCGACGCAGCAGGGCCGGGTAGGTTTCCAGGGCCTCGGCCACCGTCGGGCCGGGCTGCGGGAAAAGGCGCCCCAGAAGCCGGGGGCCGGCGGGGCCTTGGCGGCGGGGGCCGGAGGCGCGGGGATCAGGCGACATAGGTGAACACCATCCTGCGGATGAAGGCCTCGGACGCGTCCTCCCCCCCGGCGAGCGGCACCACGGAGGTCCGCCCGGGCAGGGCTTCGGCCGCGCGCCGCGCCGATTGATCGACAAGAAAAAGGGTTGCCCCCTCCAGGGACAGGTTCCCGGCCACGCGAATCCGGGGAGCCAGCCCCGGCGGAAAAAAGCCCAGGGTTTCCAGATCGGACGGCGACACCCTGGCCCCGAAGGCTCCGGCCAGATACACCCGGGAGAGCCTTGCCGTGGCCAGTCCCCCTGCCTCGAGCAGGGCGGCGACCGCCAGATTGCAGGCGGCCTTGACCTTGAGCAGTTCTTCCACGTCGGAGGCGAAAAGCCCGTAGCCCGCCGTCTCGAAGACGGCCTCGCCGCCCCGGATCGCCACCTGGCGACGCAGTCGCGCGCCAAGCGGCGTCGGAGGAGGGGTTTGGGCGAAGCGGCCGTCGGTGTCAAGCACGCCCTGCTCGAGCAACAGCGCCGCCAGGGACAGGTAGCCCGGTCCGGCGATGCCGCCGGTGGGGGGCACGGCCGGCGTGGCGTCGAAAAGGACCGGCGCGATTCCGCCCGGGGTCAGTTCGAAGGAGACGGCCACCCCCGGTCCGGCCAGGGCGCCGCGGGAAAGGCCCACGCCCTCGAGAGCCGGCCCGAGCGGGGCGCTCGCGGCCAGCAAACGGTCCGGCGCCAGGGCCAGGACCATCTCGGCGTTCGTGCCGAGATCGGCCAGCAGAAAAGGATACTCGGGGGCCCGCCGCGAAAGCGCGGCCAGCCCGGCGGAGATGTCCGCCCCGACGAACGGGCCGAGCAGCGGTGGAATGTAGGCCGGCGGCAGGCCCGGCCCCAGGGAGAGCGTCTCCCCGCCCTTCCAGGCCAGCCCGTAGGGGGCCCTGGCCAGCCCGTCCAGCGGCTTGTCGCACAGGATCGAAACCATGGCCGGGTTGCCGGCCACGCAGCAGGCCGTCACCGGCCGGCCGGCCCGGGCGACCCGCCGGGCCAGGGCATCGAGAACCAGCCCGCGCAGGTAGGCCCCGCCCCCCGGCTCCATGGCGAAGGCCAGACGCGAGACGACCTCGCCTCCGGCGCCGAGCTGGGGATTGACGCCCCGGCCCTCGGCCGCGATCCGGCCGTCGTCCAGGCCGACAAGGCGCCAGGCCAGCCCCGTCGTACCGAGGTCCACGGCCAAACCGAGAGGGCCGGACACGGCGGATTCCCCGATCACGGCCGTGAGATCGTAGGCCGGGGAAGGGCCGGGATCGGCCACGGCCAGCCGGTCGCCTTCCCGGAC
>CAZNUQ010000007.1:33518-57171 GCA_964576235.1 uncultured Desulfovibrio sp. | reverse complement strand
TCAAAACAACCTTGACTTCGCTGTTTGCAGCTTTTAGACAGTGTCCTACCCTTCGTAGCAAAATCCGGCGACTTTGACACTGGTATCGTGTCCGTCATGGCCGAGCGCCGACCGAGACGGACCACGGGCCCACGTGCACGGAGGGGTTGGACGGTCACGTGGAAGCGGCCCCGGCCGGTAACTCCAACAAGGAGAGACAATTTTGACCGACGCGCACGCACACGCAATAAAACGAAGCCCCATCACACCGTTTGTCCTTCTGGCCATCCTGACCCTCCTGGGGTCGGGCTGTACGACCAAAAACAAAACCTATTCGTATCGATTCGACGACGATTCCGGACAAACCGCCCAGAGCGACTTCAATCCCTACAGTTCCCCCTCGACCCGGCTCGCGGCAGGGAACGACAAAATCCTGCTCTCGGGCAACCTCTTCGACCAGGCCGCCCCGCCTCCCAAAACCCAGGCTTCCCGGGACAAGGTCCTCAGCGAAAACCTTTTCGAGCTGGCCGCCGTGCAGCGCAAGGGCAGCGTGTTCGAACGCATGCTCCACACCGCCTCCACCCAGCTCGGCACGCCGTACCGTTCCGGGGGGTGCAACCCCAACACCGGATTCGACTGCTCGGGATTCACCACCTGGGTGTTCAACCGTTACGGCATCCATCTGCCGCGCTCTTCCCGCGAGCAGTACCAGGTGGGCAAGGAAGTGGCCAAAAACAAGCTGCGCAAGGGCGATCTCGTCTTCTTCCGGTCCCGGCGGGGCGTCAACCACGTCGGCATCTACCTGGAGAACGGCAAGTTCATCCACAGCGCCAGCAACGGCAAATCCGTCATCATAAGCCACCTGGAAGAGGACTACTGGAGAACGCATTATGCCGGAGGCCGCCGGGTCTTCTAGCGCCCCTGCCGGCGCGTTCCTCGCAAGGAATCGCCAAGCGGGTTTCCCCGATGCGGGAGGCCCGCTTTTTCGTCCCGCCGTCCTCCGGGCCGCCCTGGCCCTGCTCGTTGTGGCCACGCTGTTTCCCCTCCCCCTGGCCGCCCGCTCGGCCGAACACCATGCAGGCCCTGCGACGCCAGGGTTCCTCGCCGCCGAGACGGCCGCCGTGAACGATGCGGCCCTGCGAGAGGAACTGCACCGTGTCGGGACCGATTTCCGGACCATGGTCACGGACAAGACCCTCGCCAGGGTCGGCCGCAAACCCGGCCGCCGGGTCGATCTGCTCACGAACCCGGACCAGCGCTACCGCGACAGGGTCCGCGCCGACGCCCTGGCCCGCCTCCAGGCCGCCGGAGCCGATCTTGCGGCCAGCCAGTATCTCGTCTACGCCGACCGCAATCCGGCCACCCAGATCGTCTTCCTGGCCTTCTACGACGCCGGGGCGCGGACGGTACGGCTGCTCGGCGCCGATTTCATGTCCTCGGGCAAACTGCGTCCGGGCGAGGATTCCTTCATCACGCCGGTCGGCGTGTTCGAAAACCTGCCGGAGCACTGGGGGTACAGGGCCCAGGGCACCAGGAACAACAGGGGCTGGCGGGGACTTGGCGGCAAGGGCAGCCGGGTGTGGGATTTCGGATACCAGCAGGCCCCGCGCCAGTTCCGCCAGGGCGTCTACGACAGCGAAATGCGCCTGCTCATGCACGCCACGGACCCGGATCACGGCGAACCGCGCCTGGGCGGACCGGATTCCAAGGGCTGCGTGCGCATCTCGGCCGCGGCCAACGCCTTCTTCGACCGATACTCCATCCTCGACCGGCATTACGAACAGCTCGCGGCGACGGAAAAGGACCGCGACATGTGGCTGTTGCGCGCCGACAGAGTGCCGGTGTCCCATCCCGGCAGCTACCTCGTCGTCGGCGACTCGGCCACGGGCAGCGCCTCCAACTAGCACCGCCCCTCGGGCGTGATTCCCGCACGATCCAGGGGCAACACCTTCGAAAAGTTGTTTCCCCCTGAAACAAACTGTCCCAACAGGGAACTGACGCGCCCTCCGCCATGCCGACCCTTGCCAACCGCCCCGAACGCCACGTGGTCATCGACCGCCGCCCCGGACGCTACCTCTCCTTTCCGGACGTGGCGCTTGCCCCTTCCGGCCAGCTCGTCGCCGTCTACCGCGAGGCCGGCCAGCACGTGGCCGAGGACGCCTCGATGCTTCTATGCCGGCGAAGCGACGACCTGGGGCGCACCTGGTCCGCCGCCGAAACACTCCACGCCCGGCATGGCCACTGCCCGCGCCTGACCCGGCTGCCGGACGGCGGTCTGGTTGCCATCGACGACGCCACCCACGCCCTGTACCGGGCGCCGGCCGGAAGCGGCCCCTTCGCCATGGAACCCTATGACGGGCCGGAGATCCCCCTGCCCGACCGGCTGCTCGTCCTGGCTCCGGACCGCTGGCTCACGGCCGGGCACAGCCACCGGGGAAGCGTCGCCCATCCCACCACGCGCCAGCCGACCACCGAGGAAATGACCTACCTGTCCACGGACCGGGGACGTTCCTTCCACGCCCTTTCCATTCTGGCCCACGATCCCTTCCTGGT
Source organism: uncultured Desulfovibrio sp. (assembly GCA_964576235.1). Classification (GTDB taxonomy): domain Bacteria; phylum Desulfobacterota; class Desulfovibrionia; order Desulfovibrionales; family Desulfovibrionaceae; genus Solidesulfovibrio. The sequence continues at coordinate 54,639 of CAZNUQ010000007.1, read as the reverse complement.
TCTGTGCGAGGCCTCCATGGCCCTGCTCCCGGACGGACGCATCCTGGCGCTGCTCCGGGAGAATTCCTTCGTCCACGAACCCATGTACGCCGTCTTGAGCGACGACGGGGGGGAAACATGGACCCTTCCTCGGCCGACCAGGCTCATCGGCCACCGGCCGACCCTGGGGCTCGCCGCCTCGGGCAAGCTGGTCGTCACCTACCGGAACGTGGGGCCGGACCCGGGCACGGCGGCCTGGATGGGAAGCCTCGACGAACTCCTCGACGAATACGCCGTGGCCGGGCGGACGCCCCGGCCGGAGCACGTCCGGATGACGGACGAGGGCCTTCTCGTGGCCAACCCGGACGGCCACGACCATGGCGCCCGCTACGCCCTGCGGCCGTTGACCGACCCCGAACGGGCGTTCGCCCGCCTCTCCGCCACGGTCCGGGTGGATGCGGCCGGAGAGGCTGGCTGCGCCATCCGGTTCGGCGGCGTCTGGTGGCGCCTTTTCCCGGACCGCGTCGAGGTCGGGGAACACGCTGCCGTCCCGCTGACGCCGGGACGCTTCCATGACCTGCGCCTTGTCTACCACCGGGGAAGCCTGACGCTTTACCTGGACAACGTCCGCAAGATACGGCTCCGGGCCGATGCCCGGGCCGCCGCCACCCGGCCCATTCTCTTCGGCACGGCCTCGACCACCGAAAAAAACGCCGGCCGCCACGTCTGGCGCGCCCTCTGCCTGGAAACGCGGGAACCGCGCTACGAACGGCGCTACCGCTGGAGCTGGGATTTCCGCGACGGCGTCCCCGACGCCTGGACCCGGGCCCATGTCCTCGAACTCGACAACGACCGGAACGCCGCCTACGGCGATTTCGGCTACTCCGGCTGGGCCGAACTGCCCGATGGCCGGTTCTTCTGCGCCTACCACCACGCCGGCGGGGACGAGGCTGGCTACGAACGGGGCCTGACCAGCCATATCCGGGGGGCCTGGTTCTCGGCCGGAGATTTCGGGGCCTGACCGGCAACCGTCCGGTCAGACTCCGAACGCATCGCCCGGCTCCGGCAGAAAGGCCCGGACAGGGGCCCCGGCCAGCAACCGGCGGATATCCCGGCTCCGGTCGCGCCGGACGTCCCGGCGCACGTGCACCACGGCCAGGGCTCCGGCTCCGGCCGCCGCCGCGGCCGCGACCGCCCCGGCCACCGACCCGTGCCCGGCAGGCCCGGATTCGAACCCGTAGGCCTCGGCCACGAGCAGGCCGCAATCGGCCGCCAACTCCAGGCACTCCCCGGTCAACGCCCCGTCGCCGCCGTAACAAAGGGAGCCGTCCCCGGTGTCGAGCCGCAGGGCCAGACAGGGTTCGCCATGTCCCGTCGGCGCGCACCGCGCCGCAAGGCCGGCCAGCGTGAATTCCTTTCCGGGCCGTGCTGTCGCGAATTCCACGGGGAATCCGAGCCGTTCCGGCAAACCCGGGTAGGCCAGGGCCACCGCCGCCTCGACCCGGGCGGGCACGTCCCGGCCTCCGCCGATGACAAGCGGCGCCGTCCGCCCGGCTTCGTGGAGCCGGGCCAGCAGATACGGCAATCCGAAAAAATGGTCGCCATGGCAATGGGAAATCCACACCGCGTCGGGGCCTGCTTCCCGGTCTTGCCCGTCCAGGGCCGCACAGGCGAAAAAGGCGGCCGCCGCCGTGAAGCCGCAGTCCAAAAGCACGGCGCGCCTCCGGCCGCCGGACATCGCCTCGACGAAAAGGCTCGTGTTGGCGAGGCGCTCGTCGAACGCCTCGCCCACGCCGACAAACGTCACCCGCATGGGGGCATCCCTCCGATCCCTTGCAAGCAGGGAGGATTTCCGCCATGACAGCCACTGCCGCGGGCGCGCCGCCCTCCCCGACTCCGGCCGCGACGGGGGACGCCGCCCGGCCATCCCAACGCCGCCCGGGCAACCGGGAAAGGAAGCCTCCATGCAGCGCCGCGTCACCCAGATCGAGAGCATCCGGGTTCTGGCCATGTCCGGCATCTTCTTCTACCACCTGTGGACCGCGCTGCCCGACGGCGGCACCCACAACCCCCTGGGGCCGGTCCTCGGCGCCATCCTGAGCCAGGGCTACCTCGGCGTCGTGGTCTTCAACGCCATCACCGGCTTCGTGCTCACCCTGCCCCACGCCGCGCCCGGCGGCAAGCCGCCCCTGGCCTACCGCGACTTCTTCCGCCGCCGCTTCGGCCGCATCGTGCCCCAGTACTACCTCTCGCTGGCCTTGTGGAGCCTTGTCGCCCTGGTCGCCGGGGCCATGCCCCTCGCCGCCCTCGCCGCCTGCGTGGCCGAGAAGTTCTTCTTCGTCCAGACCCTCGATCCGGCCCGGTTCTTCAGCCTGGTGCCGGCATTGTGGTGGATGGGGCTGCTCGCCCAGTTCTACCTGGCCTTCCCCTTGCTGCTGCGGGTGTTCCTGGCCCTGGGCACCGCCCGGGCGGCCTGGTCCTGCATGGCTTTCGGCTGGGGGCTGTGGATCGTCCTGTCCCTTCTGGCCAGGGTCAGCTCCACGGCGGCCACCTTCGACTACATGCTCTACTTCAACCTGCCCTACCGCCTGCCGGAATTCGCCATGGGAATGGCCTTCGCCATGGCCTGGAAGGCCCGGGCCGCGGCGTCCGGCGAGAACGGGCCGGCCTCCGGCGTCCCCGCCTCCTGGCTTTTCGGATTTCTCGCCCTGGCCGGCGCCGGCGTGCCGCTGGCGGCGCTCCTGAAAAACGCCCTGCCCATGCCCCTGGCCCACATCCTGCTGACGGCGGCCTGCATCGGCGTGGCCGGGACGCTCTTCGCCTGGCCGCCCATGGCCCGCCTCGGGGCCAAACCCCTCATCGCCGCGGCGGCCGCCGCCTCCTACAGCTTCTACCTGCTGCACCAGCCGATCCTCGGTTACGGCGCGGACTGGCTGCGCGGCCGGATGTCCCCCTTCGCGGCCATGCTGCTCCTCGGCCTCGTCAGCCTGCCGCTCTCCGGCCTCCTCGCCCGCTGGCAGGACAGGCTCGTGGAAGTCTGGGAGGCCCGCGGCAAAAGGCGATAACCCGGCGCCAAGACGACCGCGCGACGGACTGGAGCCGCAAACGGCCCATGCCTTGACCCGTCCATCGCAATCACCAGGGGATTCCAAAGGGCCGCGCCCCTTGGCCGCCGGAGGCGTTCCGTCCTCCCCAATCGGGCAACGGCCCCGGTCTAGGATTCCGGCCCGAGCTGGGTCAGGGTCACGACGGCGATGCGGCCGTCGCGCTCCCTGGCCCAAAGCCGCAGGGCATCCAGGGTTTCTGCGTAGGGATGACCGATGGCGATGGCCCGGCCGTGCTTGAGGGCGTGGCGTTCGGCGGTCTTGAGCTGACCGAGGATGGTGGCGACGTTGCGGACGTTGTCGAGGAAGACGGCCCGGCGGTAGTACGGGACCCCTGCCCGGCGGGCGGCCTCCGGCGCGGCGCTCACGGCCGAGGTGACCGAATCCATGAAAAACAGCCCCCTGGCCTTGAGCACGGGCATGACGGCCTCCATCCCGGCCGCGTCGCTGGTGAAGGCGGACCCCATGTGGTTGTTGATGCCGACGGCGTGGGGAACCTGGGCCAGATTCTCGCCCACGACGGCCTGGATGCGCTGCTGATCCATGTCCGTGAAGACTGCGCCGGGCCCGGGGTTGACCCGGGGGTAGGTGCCCGGCTGCATGGGCTGGTGGAGAAGGACTTCGGCGCCATGCTCGGCGGCCATGGCCGCCACGGTCCGGGTGCGGGGCCGCTGCGGCAGGATGGCCAGCGTCACGGGGAAAGGGAGCTCCATGAGGTTTTTGGCCAGGACCGGATGATCGCCCATGTCGTCGATGACCACCACCATGCGGGGCCCCTTGCCGGCGTCGCCGGGCACGGGCCGCGTCTCGGCGTCGTCGGCGGGCGGGAAGGGAGCCGGCGGAACGGCCGGCGCGGGAGGCTCCACCCTGGCGCGCATTTCCGAGGCCGAAGCGGGGACGGCCGGCACGGAATCCCGGTGTTCGAGATGCTCTTCGAAGGGCAATTCCTCGTGGCGCAGGACGGGTTTCGCGGCACGGCGCGGCTCGTGGTCGACGCGACCGGTCCGGGGCGGGGCGACTCCGGCACTCCGGGCGTCGGCGGCCTTGGCCACGGCTGCGGCCCGGTCGAAGGGCAGCGGCGGAACAGGGCCGAGCAGCACGAAAACCAGCACGGCCAGGCTGGCCAGCAGGGCCAGTCCGGCTATGACCGCGTAAACGGGTCTGCCGGGGAGAACGATACGGCGTTTCTCCCCGGCCTTGGCGCGTGCCGGAGGCTTCCCCGGCCCCTTGGCGGGTTGCATGGAGGCGGATTTCCGCTGCCGTTTCCTAGGGGGCGTAGGTCTTGATGGGGAAATACTTCACCAATTCCAGGGCGAGCTTGAGCTGGTTGTCCCGTCCGAGCTGTTCCTGCAGCTTCTGCTTGGGATCATCGGAGGTTTCGCTCTTCTTTTTCTTGTTTTCCAGGTGCCGGGACAGGTCGCGCTCCCGGAACTGATGGTTGGCGGAGAGCTTGTCGCGATCCGACTCGCTGTCCTGCAGGGGCACCATGAAATCGGGCTCGATGCCCTCGGCCTGGATGGAACGGCCGTTGGGCGTGTAGTACAGGGCCGTGGTCAGCTTGATGCCGGAGCCGTCGGACAGGGGGATGACGGTCTGCACCGACCCCTTGCCGAAGGTTTTCTCGCCGACGAGCAGGGCCCGCTTGTGGTCCTTGAGGGCGCCGGCCACGATTTCCGAGGCCGAGGCCGAACCGGCGTTGATGAGCACCGCCAGCGGGCAGGAAACGTCCGAGCCGTCGCCTTTGGCGTCGAAGACCTTCTGCTGTTCCTGATTCTTGCCCTTGATGGAGACGATCTGGCCCGAGGGCAGGAACACGTCGGAGACGTTGACCGCCTGTTCGAGCAGCCCGCCGGGGTTGTTGCGCAGATCGAGGATCACGCCTTTGAGCTGCTTGCCGCCCTTCTGATAGTCGGTGATGGCCTGCTTGAGCTCGGGAGTGGTGTTCTCGTTGAATCGGGTCAGGCGGATGTAGAGATACCCCGCCTCCACCTCGTTGCTCTTGACGCTGATGATGGGGATGGTGTCGCGGACCACCTTGACCTTGAAGGGCTTTTGCTGGTCCTTGTGGATGAGCGTCAAAGAGACGGGCTTGCCCTTGGGGCCGCGGATCTTCTGGACCGCGTCGATGAGCGTCATGTCCTGGGTGGACTCGCCCTCGATTTCCAGGATGACGTCGCCGGCCTTGATGCCGGCCTTGTCGGCCGGGGTGTCGTCGATGGGGGAAATGACCGTGAGCCGGCCGTTTTCCATGCTGATTTCGATGCCTATGCCGCCGAATTCGCCGGAGGTGCTGACCTGCATCTCCTTGAATTCGTCCTTGCTGAGGAAGCTCGAATGGGGGTCGAGCTGCTGGAGCATGCCGACGATGGCCCCGTCGATGAGCTCGTTGCGGGTGACGGACTTGACGTAATGGTTCTCCACCAAATCCATGACCTGGCTGAAGCGCTTAAGCGGCGCGAACCGGTCCTCGTCGGGCTTGGCGGCGGCCAGGGCCAGAGAGCAAAGGGCCAGGCTGACGATCAGGGAACATGACACCTTGGTCAGAAAACGCATACCATCCTCCACGAAACGTAACGGGCCGCGGCCGTGCAGCCGGCGGCGGCCGGATCCCTCGTCATCGGCCAATAAGTCCCTAACGCCTCGCGGCGAACCACTCCGCCGGATTAAGGGCTTTTTCGCGAAAACGCAATTCGAAATAGACTCCCGGTCCCTTGGCCACGCCGCACAGCCCGGACCGGCCAAGCGGCGCCCCCCGGGGCACCGCGTCCCCGACGGCGGCATCGGCCGAGGCGAGACAGGCATAGATCGTATGCAACGATCCGTCATGGGACAAAATAACCACCCGTCCCAGGCCGCGCAACATCCCGGTAAAAACCACCAGCCCGTCGGCGGCCGCCACGACGGGACTGCCCTCGGGAGCCGCCAGGACGACCCCCTGCCTGGGCGGCCGCCCGGAAGGGGCGAAACCCGCCGCCACCCTGCCGGCGACCGGTCGGACAAGCCCCCCCGGAGGCGGATCGCCGGGGACGCCGCCAGCGTCCGGCTCGTCTGCAGGCGGGCCGGACCGGCCGGCCGGCTCGACGGACGCCGTCACCGGCTCCCGGGTCGTTCCCCCCATGCGACGGGCGGCTCCGTCCGGGAATGCCGCCTGGACCTCCCCGGCCGCCCGGGCGGCTTCGAGGAGGGCGCGCGTCCAGACGTAGCGGCGATCCGCCTCGGCCCAGTCGAGGGCCTCCCGTCCGCCAAGGAGGCCCTCGACCCGCAAGGGCCACAGCGCCGCCAGCAGCCGGGAAACCCTGGCGGCGGCCGCATCGCGGGAGGCGGCCCGGGCGGCGGCCACCCTGGCCGTGGCCCCGGCGAGCCTGGCGGCCTCGGCATCGTTCGGGCGCTTCCGGCCGGATTCCCGCCCGGCCAAGGACCCGGCCGAGGCCAGGAAGACCAGGGAAGCCAGACAGGCAAGGACCGCCGCCAGCCGTTTCATGGCAGGAACCGGGCCAGGGGACAGGTCGCGCAGCGCGGGGCGCGCGGCCGGCACCAGCCGTTGCCGACCCTGACGAACAGGGCGTGCAGTTCGTTGTAGAGGGGCGCGTCCCCGGGCAGGGCGTCCATGAACAGCTCCCGCAGTTCGTCATAGCCGGCGTCCTCGGGGGCGAGGCCGTGCCGCGAGCAGATGCGCGCCGTGTAGGCATCGACCACGAAGCTCGGGTAGCCGAGGCCGTAGAGCAGGATGCTGTCGGCGGTTTCCGGCCCGACCCCCTTGATGGCCAAAAGGCGCGCCCGGGCCGCGTCCATGTCCCGGCCGGCCAGATTGGCGATATCCCCGTCGAGCTCGTCCACGATGAAGGCCAGCAGATTCTTGAGGCGCCCCGTCTTGAGGCGGAAATACCCCGCCGGCCTGACCAGCTCGGCCAGGGCGGCGTCGGGCAGGGCATGAAGCCCCCGGGGCGTGAAGACGCCGGCGTCCTTCAGGTTGGCGATGGCCCGTTCCACCCCCTTCCAGCTGGTGTTCTGGGTCAGGATCGCGCCGACGGCCATTTCGAAGGGCGTCGGTGCCGGCCACCAGCCGCTCGGGCCGAGGACATCCAGCATGGCATGGAACATGTTGAGAAAAAGCGTTTGGCGCTTCATGGACGTGGAGCGATCCTCCGGGCTGGCGCAGGCGGGACGGCGTCCGGCCCTTCCCCAGCCCCCGATGCGTTCGTTTTTTGTCCCGCGCGAGCCCGGGACGGCCGTCGCCGCCTTTGCAAAGCCACGCCCCTCGTGTAAGCGTCTTCCCCGTCGTCCGCGCGCACCGCCGACGCGGGAGGGAACCATGTCCGCAGCCTTCGCCTACATCACCGCCGAATCGCCCGATCAGGCCGAGGCCATCGGCCGCGCCCTGGTGGAATGCCGGCTGGCCGCCTGCGCCAACATCCTGCCCGGCATGCGTTCCGTCTACCGCTGGCGGGGCGCCGTCGAAACGGCGACGGAAACCGTGCTCATCGCCAAGACCCGCATGGCCCTGGCCGAGGCGCTGACCGCCAAGGTCCGGGAAATGCACACATACGAGGTCCCCTGCGTCGTCATCCTGCCCGTGGTTTCGGGGCTGCCCGAGTTCCTGCGCTGGATCGACGAGGAGACCGCGCCCCCCGATCCGATCAAATAAAGGAGATCACGCCCATGCGCATCCTTGTCTCGGGCTCCCTGGCCTACGACCGCATCATGAGCTTTCCCGGCAGCTTTTCCGACCATATTCTGCCCGACAAGCTCCACATCCTCAACGTCTGTTTCCTGGTCGACGGCCTGGAGGAAAAATTCGGCGGCACCGCCGGGAACATCGCCTACAGCCTGAAACTGCTCGGCGAGACCCCCACCATCGTCGCCTCCGCCGGCAAGGACTTCGCCGCCTACGAGGCCTGGCTGCGCCACTGCGGCCTCTCCCTGGAGGGCATCCGCCGGGTCAACAGCGAATTCACCGCCGGGGCCTACATCACCACGGACAAATCCGACAACCAGATCACGGGATTCAACCCCGGGGCCATGAAACACCCCGCCGGCTACCCCGTCGACGACGGCGACCCGGCCGACACCCTCGCCATCGTCGCCCCGGGCAACCTCGACGACATGCAGGACTTTCCCCGGCGCTACAAGGCCAAGGGCATCCCCTGCATCGTCGATCCCGGCCAGAACATTCCCGCCTTCTCCGGCGAACAGCTCACGGAGATGCTCACCGGAGCCACCTACCTCGTCTCCAACGACTACGAGCTGCAACTCATCGAGAACGCCACCAAGCTCACCCTGGCCGAAATTCAGGCCCGGGCCGGCACGGTCATCACCACCCTCGGCGAAAACGGCTCCATCATCCGCCAAAACGGCACCGAAACGAAAATCCCCCCCTGCCCCGCCGGAGACGTGAAAGACCCGACCGGCGCCGGGGACGCCTTCCGGGCCGGCTTCATCAAGGGACTGGCCATGGGCAGGTCGGCGGCCGATGCCGCGAAGCTCGGCTCGGTTTCCGCCGCCTACGCCGTCGAGCGGCACGGCACCCAGGAACACCGCTACACGTGGAAGGATTTCGCCGCCCGCTACGCCGCCACCTTCGGCGACCTGTAGCCGGACGCCACGGACGGGAGGTTGAGGGAACCCCTTTTTGCCAAGGGGGCTTCCCTCCCCCCGGCGCGGCACAAACACGCAGCACGAATACCATGACGCGAATCAGTTCCGAAGACGATTTCCTGGCCCTTCTCGACCGGCATTTCCCGCGCGGACATGCCGGCGTCGTCGTGCCGCGCGGCGACGACGCCGCCGTGCTGGACTGCCCCGGCCGCCTGTGCATGACCACGGACCTCTTCTGGGAGGACGTGCATTTCCGCCGCGCCTATTTCTCCCCGGCCGATGTCGGCTACAAGGCCCTGGCCGTCAATCTGAGCGATATCGCCGCCATGGGGTGCCGCCCCACGGGCTTCGTCCTCGGGCTGCTCTGCCCGGGGGACGCCGACCGGGAATACTGGGAGGAGGCCATGGCGGCGATGGCCGAACTGGCCGGCCGCCACGATGTCCCCCTCGTCGGCGGCGACCTGAGCCGCGGCGACAAGGTGGGGCTGTCCGTGACCGTCTGGGGCGAACCCGGGGAATCGGGCCGGTTCCTCACCCGGGGGACCGCCTCGGCGGGCGAGGTGCTTTTCGTGGTCGGCGAACTGGGACTGGCCAGGGTCGGCCTGTCCGCCCTGGAAGGCCGGGGGTCCGACACCGCCGCCCATTTTCCGGCCGCCGTGGCCGCCCACCTGCGGCCCGTGCCCCGGGTGGCCGAAGGCTTGGTCCTGGCCGGCCTCCCCGGCGTCTCCTCCTGCATGGACGTTTCCGACGGCCTGGCCCGCGATCTGCCGCGCCTTCTGCCGCCAGGGCGCGGCGCGGACATCTTCCTGCCGCCGGCGGCCCTGCATCCCGAAGTGACGGCCCATGCCGCCGGCCACGGCCGCAAGCCGGAAAAGGAGGCGGTCTTCGGCGGCGAGGACTACGCCCTCGTGGCCACCGTCGCCCCCGGCGAATGGCCGGCCGTGCGCGCCGCCCTGCCCGCGGCGACGGCCATCGGCTTCGTGACGGAGCGCCCCGGGTTCACCCTCAACGGCGCGGCCTTCGACGAACGCGGCTTCGACCATTTCGGCTAAGGCCCGTCCGGCCCGTTTCCTTGACAGGCCGCCCCGCCCGGTGAAACCCTGCGGCACGTCCCCGGCACGCGGCGACCGGGGAGGCGCCCGCCCGGATCGGACACCCCGCCGCCAGGAGGTTCCCGTGGATCTGACCCTTCGCGTTCTCGGCGTGGTGCGTTCCCCCCTGGACGACCCGGCCACAGCCCCCAGGTTCGAGACCGAAAACGCCCCGCCGGCCGATCTGGTCCTCGATCCGGCCTACCGGACCGCGGCCAGGGATCTGGCCGTGGGCCAGGAAATCCTGGTGTTCACCTGGCTGCACAAGGCCGACCGCTCGTGCCAGGAGGTCCACCCCCGGAACAACCCGGACCGGGCCCTCACCGGGGTCTTCACCACCCGCTCCCCCGACCGTCCCAACCCCATCGGCCTGCACCGCGTGCGCATCAAGGCCATCGGGGAAGGACGCATCACCGTGGGCGGCATCGAGGCCGTCGACGGCACGCCCGTCATCGACATCAAGCCCACGGACGACAGCGGCCCCCGGCCGTAGGCCCGCCCCCGGGACCCCGGCGCGGCAACGCCCCATCCGTCCGAAAGCCGCCGCGCCTTCCCTTTTTCGGCGCTTTCCGGTACAGGCCCCTCGGTTCGTCGCAAAGGAGCAGCCCATGCCGTCCGTGACGTTTTTTCTCGCCTATCTCGCCTTCGGCGCCGTGGCCGGCGTCATCGCCGGCCTTTTGGGCGTCGGCGGCGGCATCGTCGTGGTCCCGGCCCTGATTTATTTTTTCACGGCCCAGGGATTTCCCCAGGAAGTCGTCATGCAAATGGCCCTCGGGACCTCCCTGGCGGCCATCATGTTCACCTCGATTTCCAGCTTCCGGGCCCACCACCGGCGGGGCGCGGTCATCTGGCCCATCGTCAGGCACATCACCCCGGGCATCCTCGTGGGGACCTTCGCCGGCTCCTGCCTGGCCGCCAGGCTTTCGACCGGCTTTCTCAAGGGCTTTTTCATCTGCTTTTTGTATTACGTCTCGGCCCAGATGCTGCTCAACATCAAACCCAAGGCCTCGCGCCAGGTTCCCGGCCGGGCGGGCATGTTCGGCGCGGGCTCCCTCATCGGCGCGGTTTCGAGCCTGGTCGGCATCGGCGGCGGCACCATCTCCGTGCCCTTCATGGTCTGGTGCAACGTGCCCATGCACACCGCCGTGGGGACCTCGGCGGCCATCGGCTTTCCCATCGCCCTGGCCGGCACCCTGGGCTACATCGTCAATGGCCTGGGCGCGGCCGACATGCCCCCGCTCTCCCTCGGCTTCATCTCCCTGCCGGCCCTGGTCGGCATCGCCGGCGTGAGCATCCTGACGGCCCCCTACGGGGCGCGTCTGGCCCACAGGCTGCCCGTGTCCACCCTCAAACGATTTTTCGCCCTGTTCCTGCTGGCCATGGCCACGCGCATGCTGTGGGGGATGTTCTAACCGACCGGCGCGGGCCGGCAAGGGGACCGACGTGCTGCAAAGCCTGCTGGGGCTCGTGATCCTGCTTGGCGTGGCCATGGCCGCGAGCGAGCGCCGGGGAAGTATCCCCTGGCGCATGGTGGCCGGCGGCCTCGGCCTGCAGATGGCCATCGCCGCCTTCATGCTCAAGGCGCCTTTTTTGCGGGGCCTGTTTCTGGCCCTCAACGCCGTGGTCACGGCCATGGACGAGGCCACCCGGGCCGGCACGGCCTTCGTCTTCGGCTACGTCGGCGGGGCGCCGGCACCCTTCGCCGTCGCCGATGCCTCCGCGGCCTTCATCCTGGGCTTCCAGGCCCTGCCCCTGGTCATCGTCATCGCGGCGCTCTCCGCCCTGCTCTATTACTGGAACATCCTGCCCCGGGTGGTGCGGGGCTTTTCCCTGGTGCTGGAAAAGACCATGGGCATCGGCGGCGTGCTCGGCGTGGGGGCCGGGGGATGCATCTTTCTCGGCATGGTCGAGTCGCCGCTCTTGATCCGGCCCTATCTCGGACGCATCACCCGCAGCGAGCTCTTCGCCATGATGGCCACGGGCATGTCCTGCATCGCCGGCACCATGCTCATGCTCTACGCCACGGTGCTTCGGGATGTCATTCCGGACGCCGTGGGCCACATCCTGGCCGCCTCGGTCATCCACGCGCCGGCGGCGCTTCTGGTCGCGGCGCTGATGCTCCCGGAGTCCGGACAGCCGACGCTCGGCCGCTCCATGCCCAAATCGCCGGCCAGCGGGACCATGGACGCCGTCATCTCGGGCACCGCCGACGGTTTGCGGCTTTTCTGGAGCATCGTGGCCACGCTGCTGGTGTTCGTGGCCCTGGTCAAGCTCGCCAACATCCTGCTCGGGGCGCTTCCCGCCGTCGGCGGCGCGCCCGTGACCCTGGAACGCGCCCTCGGACTGCTTCTGGCGCCGGTCGCCTGGCTGCTCGGCGTGCCCTGGGCCGAGGCGGCGACGGCCGGCGGGCTGCTCGGAACAAAAATCGTTCTCAACGAATTCATCGCCTTCATCGACATGGCCAAGCTTCCGGCCGGCGTCCTTTCGGACCACTCCCGGCTGATCCTGACCTACGCCATGTGCAGCTTCGCCAACCTGGGCAGCGTCGGCATCCTGCTCGCCGGGCTGACCTCGCTTTGCCCGGAACGCAAGGCCGAGATCACCTCCCTCGGCGGCCGGGCCCTCGTGGCCGGAGTGCTGGCCTCGCTCATGACCGGGGCCGTGGTCGGCATCCTGTCGTCGCTGCCCTGATCCCCGGCCCGACGTCGGACCGGGAAAGCGCTTGCCCGTCCAGGTGGTCGCGGCTATCTTTTTTTGACAAACGGCACCCCCTCACGATTCCCGGAGAACGCATGCCCGACGCAGCCGCAGTGTCGCTGGAAACCCCGCCTGACGGCGCCTATGCCCGCGTGCTGACCGCCGCCGCCGAAACCCTGGCCCAAAAGCGGGGATTCGCGACACGCGAGAACGTGCGCTTCCAACTGACCGTCGACGAATTCTTCACCTACCTCGCCCGGATCGCGGACACCGACCATCCCATCCGCACGGTCCTGGCCAGCCGGCGGCACCAGTTGCGGGCGGCCTTTTCCTTCGCGGCCACGACCCTGTCCCTGGGGGCGCTCAACGCCACGGCCGTCACCACCGTGGACGGAGACGGCGAACCCTCCCGGGATATGGGCCTGCTTTTGGCCGGCAGGGTGGCGGACCGCTTCCAGATCGTCCATCAGGGCCGCAACGACTTCCTTCTCGAAGCCGAGGTCGACAGGGCCTATCCACCGGCGGCGCCGTGCGCGCGCCCGGTGGCGCTGCGCCCGCCCTATCGGGCCGAACCGTGCGCCGACCCGGGCCTGCTCTCCCACGCGGCCGCCCTGGCCGCCGCCGGCACGCCGCGCTGGCACTGCCCGGACAGCCTGCTCGCGCCGGGACGATTCGCGGACATGGTCGCCGAAGGCCAGGAATCCGGCGTCGTGGCCGTGGACGCCGCCGGGCGCGCGGCAGGGCTTCTGTGCTGGACACAGTGCGGTCCGCGCAGCCTCCATTTTTCCGGCCCCTTCGTCTTCGTCCCCCCGGCCGACGCCGGCCAGGTGGCCCGGCTGCTGACGGACCGATTCCTGGAAACCGTGGCCCGCGAGGACTGGGACATCGTCTTCAGCCAGCATGCCACGCCCGACACCCCGCCGGGATATTTCGAATCCCTGGGCCATCTCGTCCTGCGACGCCCGGACGACGGCACGCGGCGCAGCCAGGAGGTGCTCTACAGGCACCTGCGCGAGGACCGGGCCACGGCGGTCTGGTGCCATCCCGCCCTGGAGGCCTTCCTGCGCCGGGCCTACGACGACCTGGCCATGTGCCGGGACATCCTGCCGGCCGAACCGCCGGAGTCGAGGGAGCGGCGGCAGTCGCTGCTTTCCACCACCCTGGACAAGGGCAAGGACCTGGCCGAACTCCGGGCCCTGCTCGACGGCGCGGACATGCCCGAAAACATCGCCGCCCATGTCGCGGGGCTGGCCGCCAAGGGAATCGGCAACATCCTTTTTTACCTGGATATCGCCAACGCCTGGGAGGCCGCCCTTTGCGGCGATCTCCTGCGGACCGGATTCGTCCCCAGGCTCGTGCTTCCCGGGACGGGACGCGGCGACGTGGTCGTCTTGCAGCATGTCCAGACTGATTGACCGCGTTCCGGCCTACGTCCGGACCTTCGAGAGCTACACCCCGAGCCTGCCGGACGCCGTCCTCGCCCGGCAATACGGCGTGCCCCGGTTCCACCGCCTCAACAACAACGAGAACGCCCTGGGACCGCCGCAACGGGCCCGGGAGGCGCTGGCGGCCTTCCCCCCGCCACAGGCCGCCGTCTACCCGCAGGGCGACTGCCATTTCCTGCGCCAGGCCCTGGCCGCCCGCTTCGGCAAGGCGCCGGAACAGTTCCTGGTGGGCAACGGCTCGACCGAGGTGATCAGCGCGGTCATCAAGGCCTTCTGCGAGCCCGGCGATTCCATCGTCACGGCGGACAAGACCTTCGCGGTCTACGAATGGGTGGGAACCTTCTCGGGCATTACCACCCGCCTCGTTCCGCTGCGCGACCGGGCCATCGCCCCGGGGGACATGCTCGCGGCCGTGACGGCGGACACCAAGATCGTCTTCGTGTGCAACCCCAACAATCCCACCGGCACCTGGTGGAGCGGCAAGGCGCTGGAAGACTTCCTGGCGCGCCTGGACGGGCGGGCCGTGGTGGTCCTGGACGAGGCCTACGCCGAATTCGTGGAGGAGCCCGGCTTCGCCGACGGGATGGCGCTCCTGGAGCGCCATCCCAACCTTCTCGTCTTCCGGACCTTCTCCAAGATGTACGGGCTGGCCGCGCTGCGGGTGGGCTACCTGTGCGGCGGGCGCGAGGCCGTGGACATCGTGCGGCGCACCCACATCGTCTATTCCGTCAACACGCCGGGACAGCTCGCCGCCGCCGCGGCCATCGAGGACGACGCCGGGCACGTCGCCGCCACACGGCGGATGGTGGCGGCGGCCGGGGAGTACCTGCGGGATCGGCTCGACGCCATGGGCCTCGAATACGTTTCCGGCGCCGGCAACTTCCTCATGGTCCGGACGCCTGTCTCCGACACCCTGCTCTACCGCCGGCTCATGCGGCGGGGAATCATGGTGCGCACCATGACGGGATTCCGCTTCCCCAACTGGATCCGCGTGACCCTGGCCGGTGAGGAAGCCATGGAGGCCTTCGCCACGGCCCTGCCCCGGGCCCTGGGACGGCCATGAACGCCGCCCCCTCGTCTTCGCCGCGCCTTTGGACCTACGATTTCACGGTCCTGACCCTGGCCGCCGCCTTCGGCTTCTGCAACATCGCCATCTTCTACGGGTTCGCCAGCTACCTGGAGCGCCTGGGCATCGATCCGGCCTGGCGCGGGATCCTGCTCGGGGCGGAACCCCTCGCCGCGTTCTGCGCCCGGCCGTTTCTCTGCGTCCTGGTCACGCCCGGAAACGCCCTGGCCCTGGCCCGCGTCGCCCTGGCGGCCCTCGGCGCGTCCCTTTGCTGCTACCAGTTCGCCCACGGCATCGCGGCCATCCTGGCGGTCCGCGTCTTTCACGGCCTGGCGTTCGTCTGCCTGGTCAGCGCCATCATGATCCTGGTCTCGCGCATCATTCCGCCCGCGCTTTCCGGCCGGGCCTTCGGCTTTTTCTCCCTGTCGGCCCTCGTGCCCTACGCCGTCATGCCGCCCCTGACCGAATGGCTTCTCCCCCATGTCGGCACCGAGGCCCGGGCCTACGCCTACGCGGCGCTCCTCGTGCTGCCGGGGCTGGCCATGTTCACGCCCCTGGGCCCCCGTCTGGGACGGCGGGGGATGGCCGGCGCCCCGGGAACAGCCCCGCCTTCGCTCGCCCAGCTGCGCGAGAACCTCGGGCACTCCCCCGTTGTACTCGTCCTGGCGGCCAACCTGAGCCTCTTCCTCGCCACCACCCTCGTCTTTTTCTTCATGAAACCCTTCGCCGTGGCCATCGGCATCGGGCAGCCGGGACTTTTTTTCACGGTATCCACCGTGGCCTCCATGCTCGTGCGGGTGGGGGCCGGTCCGTTGTTCGACCGGCTGCCCAAGGAGACGCTCCTCGCGGCCTCCCTGGCCGGACTGGCCGCCACCATGGCGGGATTCGCCGGAACGGCGGGCGAGGGACGGTTCCTGGCCCTGGCCGTCGCGTACGGGCTTTGCCTGGGCGTGGCCATGCCGCTTGTCAACGCCGTCATGTTCGGGCACTCGCCGCCGGCGCTTCGCGGCGTCAATCTGAACCTGCTGCTTTTCGCCATGGACGCGGGATACGTCTTCGGGCCGTCGGCGGGAGGCCTGCTCCTGGCCGCCGGAGCCGGATACCCGGCGCTTTTCGCGGCCAGCGCGGGCTGCGCGGCGGTTTCGGGGCTGCTCGTCGCGCCGCTGGCCGTGCGGCACTGGCGGCAGCGGCGGGCCGACACCCCGCCAGAGGCATGAGGCCGGCGCCCGAAGACCAGGGGGGATGACACCGGGGCGGCCACGGAGCGGCCCCCAGCGTCACCTCCTCGAAAAGAAGGGATATTTTTTTAAGGGGCGTCAGACGAGGGACGAACGGCGAGGCGCAGCAGCAGGTTGCCGGCCACCTGGCGACGGTAGGCGGCCGAGGCCCGCAGATCGTCTATCGGCGCGACCGCCTCGCGCACGCGCGAAGCGGCCTCGGCCAGGGCCGCCCGGTCGAGGGGCCGGCCGAGGAGCGCCGCCTCGGCGGCGGGGCAGCGCGCGACCGTCGGTCCGACGCTGCCCAGGGCAAGACGCGCCCGCGTCACCCGCCCCTCCCTGTCCGTGTCGATGACGGCGGCCAGGCTCACCACGGCGATGGCCAGGGCCTCGCGGCGCCCGACCTTCTCGAAATGCTGCGTCGATTCCGGGCCGGGAAGCCGGACCAGCACGGCGGCGACGATCTCGCCCGGGGCGAGGGCCACGCGCCCCGGTCCGACGATGAGTTCCGCCAGGGGAACGCGCCGGACACCCGCCCGCGACGCCACTTCCGCCACGGCATCGAGGGCCAAAAGGGGAGGCAGGGTGTCGCCGGCCGGCGAGGCGGTGACGATGTTGCCGCCGAGCGTTCCCATGTTGCGGACCAGGGGCGAGCCGAGGACATCGAGGGCCCGGGCCAGGACAGACAGCCGCCCGCGCACCAGGGGATGACGCGAAAGGACGGCGTGGGTCGCCCCGGCCCCCAGCCTCGCGACCCCATCCTCCTCCCCGATGGCCCCGAGGGCGGCGATGCCCTCCAGCAGAGCCACCGCCCGGGGCGGGTCGCTTTTCCGCCGCACCAAAAGATCGGTGCCCCCGGCCATGACCACGGCCCCGTCGTCGAGGAGATCCCACAGGTCGTCCAGGCGGGCCGGACGGAAGACCCGGCCGATCATGACCGCCCCCCGGAAGAGGATTCCGGATCATCCGGACACCGCCCGCCGCGCAGGGTCTCGGCCGCCGACAGCACGGCGTCCACGATTTTCACGTAGCCGGTGCAGCGGCACAGGTTGCCGGAGACGGCCCGCCGCGCCGTCTCCCTGTCCGGCGACGGATCGCGGGCCAGGAGCTCCGCCGCGGCGATGGTCATGCCCGGGGTGCAGTAGCCGCACTGCACGGCCCCGTTGGCGGCGAAGGCCGCCTGGAGGGGATGCGGCGCCTCGAAGGTGCCCAGCCCCTCGGCCGTGACCACGTCGCGGCCGTCGAGCTGGGCCGCGAGCATGAGGCAGGAGAGTTTCGCCGCGCCGTCGACCAGCACGGCGCAGGCGCCGCACTCGCCCGAGCCGCAGCCCTCCTTGGCGGCGGTCAGTCCGAAATCCTCGCGCAGGACATCGAGGGCCCGCCGGCCCGGCGGCGTCTCGACGCTCACGGTCCGGCCGTTGAGACAAAATGTCAGACGCATGGACGCATCGTTCACGGTTCGCTGCCTCCCAGGGCTTCGAGGACATCTTCGGGAGTGATGGGGAGGCGGCGGACACGAAGTCCCACCGCGTCGCCCAGGGCCTGGGCCACCGCCGGTCCCGGTCCGTGGATGCCCACCTCGCCCATGCCCTTGAGGCCGAAGGGGCCGGACGGCTCGTCATCCGGCAGGATCAGGCATTCCAGATCGGGCAGGTCGAGGGCGGTCGGAATCAGATAGGTCGACAGGTCGCCGGCCATGAGCCGGCCGGCGTCGGGCGCCAGGTCCTCGAACAGGGCGATTCCGGCTCCCTGGGCCGCCGCGCCCTGGATCTGCTGCTCGACGCCCTGGGGCGAAAGCACCCTGCCGCAGGCCACGGCCACCACGCAGGAGGCCAGACGGACCCTCCCGGTCAGAGTGTCGGCCTCCACGGCGCACAGGCAGGCCCCGTGGGAATAATAGCGGTGGGGGAACCCAAGCCGGAACTCCCGGCCCGTGTCCGGCGGATCGGCCACCACAGGCATGACGAACTGGTCGACGCACAGCCGGTCGTCGCGGGAGAGCATGGAGGCGATCACGACCAGGGGCACCGAGCGGCCGGTGGCCGGATCGGACACCGCGCCGGGCCCGAGGACGAGCCGGGCCGGCTCGTCACACAACAGGGCCAGGGCGGCCCGGGCGGCCAGCTTTTCGCGCATGGCCGCGCAGGCGCGCAACAGCGCGTTGCCGAAGGTGTAGGTGGTGCGGCTGGCCGAGGACGAGCCGGCCGGCGGGCAACGCCGCGTGTCCGGCTGGACCAGGGCGAAGGAGGCCGGATCCTGGTCCAGGGCCCGGGCGGCGATGGCGACGAAGGCCGAGGCGTTGCCCTGCCCCATGTCCGGCACCGAATTGTAGATGACGAAGGTTCCGTCGCGGGCCAGTTCCAGCTTGCAGGCGGCGGCGTCCGGGAGCCCGCGGCCGTAGCCCATGGCGTTGGTCATCGCGCTGATGCCGACTCCCCGCCGGGCATGAACCGGCGCCCGGGCCTTCCAGTCGGCGCGGCCGGTCCAGACAGGATGGGACATGACCGCGTCGAGGCAGGCCGCGATGTCGGTTCCGGCCCCGGCCGCGACGCCCGCGGGGTTCGTCTCCCCCGGACGCAGGGCGTTTTGGCGGCGCAGTTCCCCGGGGTCGCGGCCGAGGGTGTCGGCCAGGGTGTCGAGCATCCGCTCGATGGCGAAGCTCGCCTGCAGCACGCCGAACCCCCTGAAGGCGCCGCCGACGGGGTTGTTGGTATAGGCGCAAACCCCCTCCAGGCGGGTGTGGGGAATGCGGTAGGGGCCGCCGGCGTGCTCCAGGGCGAGGGCCATGATCTCCCCGCTGAGGTGGGCATAGGGGCCGGCGTCGAAATGCATGACCGCACACAGCCCCGCGAGGGAGCCGTCCCGGGAGGCGCCCAGGCGCAGCCTGGTTCTGGCCGCGTGCCGCTTGTAGCCGGCCAAAAACGTCTCCTCCCGGCTCCAGGCCATCTTCACCCAGCGCCCGCCGGCGAAAAGCGCGGCCAGGGCCAGGAGGCACTGCACCGTGGCGCCGTCCTTGCCGCCGAACCCGCCGCCGAGATAGGGCGCCCGGACACGGATGCGACGGGGATCGAGGCCCAGGGCGTGGGCGATTTCGAAACGGTCGCGAAACGGGGCCTGGGTGGAGACGACCATGTCGAGGACGCCGTTTTCCGTCAGCCGCGCCGTGCCGTTGGGCGGTTCCAGAAAGGCGTGCTCCTGCATGGGCGTCTCGAATTCCCCCTCCACCACGACCTCGCAGGCCTCCAGGGCCGCGAGGGCGTCGCCCTTTTCCACCACGCCGTGGGCGAGGAGATTGCCCTCCTCCCGGCCGGGATGGACGAGGGGCGCGTCCGGGGACAGCGCCGCCTCGGCATCGAAGACGCCGGGAAGGGGGGCGAGTTCCAGGCGGATGCGTCCCAGGGCCGTGTCCAGGGCCTCCCGGGTCTCGGCGACGACCAGCGCCACGGCGTCGCCCCGGTGGCGGATCAGGGGGCCGGCCAGCACGGGCTGGTCCTTGTGGACGATGCCCTGCCGGTTGGTCCCGGGCACGTCGGCCGCGGTCAGGACCGCCACCACTCCGGGCACGGCCCGGGCCCCCGCCGTGTCGAGAAGGGTGATCGAGGCGCTCGGTTCGCCGGCCCGCCGGGCCCCCGCCCAAAGGCAGCGGGGGGGGGTGATGTCGGCGGAGAACCGTTCCCGGCCGACGGCCTTGGCCAGGGCGTCGGCGCGCCCGGCATCCCGCGCGCCGGGGGCCTCAGCCCTGGCCATGCCGTTGCCTCCACTCGGCCGCGATGTCCGCGAAAAGCGCCCTGGCCCTGTCCGAATGCAGCCGGATGGCCTCGAAATCCGGCACCACGCGCAGTTTTTGCAGCATGAGCCCATCCTGGGGACCGAACCAGCGGGGCAGGAATCCGCCGAAGACGAATCCCCGCCGGCGCAGGGCCTCCACCGCGAAGGCGACGCCGGGGGCGCCGGCGTTCAGGTAGACCTGGAGCACGGCCTCCCCTCCCGCCTCACCAGCCAGATCCAGCGCGGCCAGCCGCTCGGGGAAATCCCGGCCCACGGTCGCGACCTGGACCCGGGTCACCTGGGCGAAATCGAAGGTGCGGGCCTCCAACGCGGTCGTTTCGGCCGAGGGCGCATCCCGATGCGCGAACCGGATGTCCCGGTCCAGGGAAAACCCCTCCAGGATGCGCTCAAGGGGCGCGCGGTAGCATTCGGGCACAAAAAGCGGGCCCGGGCCGTCGCGGTCCACCCTGGCGGCCAGAAGGCAGCTCACCCTGCCGCCGGCGCCCTCCTTTTCGTAGGCGTTGGTGGGCATCAGGGCCAGTTCCAGGCCGCACTCCGAATATCCCTGTCTGGCGATGCATTTTTGGGTCACGAGATGGTTGCACACCGCCTCGCCGAAAAAGCCCTCGGCCTGGGGCATGGTCCGGGAAAGCTGATCGAGTTTTTGCAGGATCCGGAAGGCGATGGAGGAATTGCGGTATTGCGGGGCGACGAGGAGCTGCCCCTGTTCGAAGATCGCCCTGTTCGGGGGGGAACTCTGGTAAAAGGCCCCCTGCCCGGCGATCTCCCCCGAGGCCAGCCGGGCCACCACGGTGAGGAGCCGGCCCTGCCGGTTGAGTTCCACCAGCCGTTCGGGAACGTAATAGTCCACCACGGGATACTTGTCGCCGTAGATGACGAACATGAGCTGCGCCACGCCGGGGGCGTCCCCGGGCCGCAGCATGTCCAGCTCGTAGGGCCGGCCGGGCGGGACATCACGCCAGCCATCCCGGATGCGCGCGACCGCCGCAGCGAGGACCGTGGCGTCGTCGAGCCGCTCCAGGAGGCGCCGGCCGTCGTCGAGGCTCCACGGCGCGTCGCCGGGACGGGCGCCGAAACGCCGCAAGAAAACGTCGGCCAAGGCCGCGACGGCGCCAGCCCCCACGCCCTGCCCCGCAAG
>CAZNUQ010000007.1:29488-33418 GCA_964576235.1 uncultured Desulfovibrio sp. | reverse complement strand
CCCGTGGTCAGGAGGGTGACGTAACTGAAAAAGAAAAGCTGCCGTCCCTTGGTCTCGGGCGCCAGATGCGCCCCGTGGATCGTGAAGTCGAAGGCGTCCGGGTCGAGCCGGCCGACAAGGGAGAACAGGATGTACCACAACGCGCCGATAAAGAGGTAGACGCAAAGCCCGCCGAGGACCGTGTCCAGGTCCACCCGGCGCTTTGTGGCCAGGGAGCGGGCCACCTCCACGGAGGTCAGAAGGATCACGGCCGCGCCCAGGATGTCGCTGGCCAAGGCGATTGCTCCGATGGCGGAAAAATTTTTCGCGACGATGCTTGCGGCGCAAAGCCCGGTCAGCCCGAGGGCCGCCGGGAAGGGACGGCTTTGGCGCACGGCGCCGAGGGCGCCGAGCAGGATGGCCAGGAAAACGAGATCCTGGATGACCATGGCCGTGGCGTCGCCGAGAAACGGCCAAACCACCAACTGCCCGAGGAGGGCGGCGAGAAGGAGGTGGAAACGCTTGCTCGGGACCGGGCCGGCCTGCGGGGGTGGCGATGCCGTGCTGACCATGGGGACTCTCCCGCGAGGGCTACGCTATTGTCCCGCCGGCATCAAGACGCTGGGCGGACGCGCGACCGCGGCCTTGACGCGGACGGATGCCCCAAGCCATGATGCCGCCTTGCCCATTTTCCCCCTGGAGCGCCGTCATGATGCGCATGGCCTGGATAGGCTGGGATCCCTTCCTGCGGTTCCTGCCGGCCGACACCTTCGATGCCCGGCTTGTCCCTCTCGACGCGGGCGAGACGCTGACCTGGGAGGACGTGCGCCGGCGTTTCGGCGGCACCCCCGACGTGGTGGTCTACTGCGACCGCAGCCTGCCTCCGCCTCTGGCCGGCGTGGAACGGTTCCCCTGCCTGACCGTCTTCTACTGCGTGGACAGCCACATCCACGACTGGTACCCGACCTATGCCCAGGCCTTCGACCTGGCCACGGTGAGCCTTCGGGACCACCTGCCCCGCTTCCTCGGGCGCCTGACCGGGGATCGCCTCCTGTGGCTGCCGCCCATGGCCCAGGCGGTGCCGCCCGCGGCCCTGCCGGACGAGGCGGCCAAGACCCGGGACCTGCTTTTCGTGGGCAAGGTCGACCCGGACCTGACCCCGGAACGCGCCCGCTTCCTGGAGCGCCTCGGCCGGCTCCTTCCGGGCCTCGTGACGACACAGGGCGACTGGCGCGCGCTTTTCCCCACGGCAAGGCTCGTGCTCAACGTGGCCGAGGGCGGCGACCTCAATTTCCGGGTCTTCGAGGCCCTGTCCGCGGGCTCCTGCCTGCTGACCCCGGAGGTGGGGCACGGACAGGCGGAACTCTTCGCCCACGGCGAACACCTTTTCGTCTATCCGCCCCACGACGCCGACGCCGTGGTGGCCCTGGCCCGGACGCTTTTGCCCGATGCCGCGCGGCGGGCGGCCGTGGCCAGGCGCGGCCTGGAGGCGATCAGGGCCGGGCACGGGCCCTCCCACCGGGCCTCGCGCTTCGCGGACTGGATCGGCCGGCAGCCGGCCGGGGAACTCGTCCGGGCGCGGCTCGCGACGATGGCGGACACGGGCCCCCTCCTGCGCCTGCTCTACCTGCATTGGGCCGAGGCCCTGCCCGGCGACCCGCGGGTTCCGGCCTACCTGGAGGCGGCCAGGGCCCTCGGCCATTCCTGAAAAAAACGCCGCCGCTCAGAGCAGCGCCGCGCCGCTCAGCAGCATGACGAACCGCTTGTAGAGGCCGATATCGAAGGAACCGGCCATCTCGTCGCGCATGATGCGCAGCGCCTCGAAGGGACGCACGGCGTCGGCGTACACCCGGCGGGAGGTCAGGGCGTCGTAGACATCGGCCAGGGACACGGCCCGGACATGCACCGGGATGGCGTCTCCGGAGAGTCCCCGGGGATAGCCGTGGCCGTTGAGTTTCTCATGGTGCAGGAGGATGCACTCCACGGCCACCCGGGACAGGGAAAGATCACGGCAAAGCCGGACGCCCCATTCGGGATGCTTGCGGACTTCCAGGTACTCCTCGGGCGTGAGCCGGCCCGGCTTGTGCAGGATCGAGGCGTCAACGGCCTCCTTGCCGCTGTCGTGCAGCAGCGCCCCGACGCCGGCCTGGACGATGGAGGAATTCGGGAGCCCCAGGGATTTGAGCAGAAAGACGGTGTAGACGAAGACATGCACCCCGTGGCTGTACACGTCGTAGTCATGGGCCATGATCGCCCCGACGCGGGCAAGGCCGTTGTCGGAACAGAGGAAGGCCACGCTGTCGCGGGCATAGGCCACGAACAGCCGCCCGTGCACGTCGGAAAGCCCCTGGGGCAGCCGCTCGCGCAGGAGATCCCGGACGATGTCGCAGCAGGAATGGTAGAAGATGGCGGCCTTCTCCTCGCGGCTCAGGTCCTGGCCGAGCAAGGCTGCGGCCAGATGCCGCCGGATGTAGCCCCGGTAGGATTCCCACTCGTCCCGGTGGACGTAGACCACGCGGACGCCATATTCCTCGAGGATGCCGCGCCGCTCCGCCGTCATGGCCTCGCCGTTCCGGGCGAAGAGCGTGTGGGTGCCGCCGTGGCGCAGATAGATCTCGAACTCTCCGGCGACATGGGGGATGAGATGCCCCAGGGGAATGGGCTGGTAGTCGCTGGAGGGATCGACTGACGGGGGAGGTGGGAGCGATGTCATGTGAGGTTTGACTTTGTTATAATTTTTTCACCCCGCGGCACCCGACAGGCTGCCCAACACCCGGGCTTGCGAATCAACGCGTTTCAATAATTACCGTTTCGACACCCCGCTGCGTTTGCCGGCACGGCCCCCGCCTTTGTCCGATGCGTAAGCAAAACCCGGGCCTTCCAGGCCGCCCCGGACGCACCCACAAAAAAAGCCCGGGAGCGGGGGCTCCCGGGCTCGAAATCATGGAGACGGGCCGTCAGGCGGCCGGGAACGGCCGGTCCTTGGGCCACTCGGGGGACACGTAGGTGCCGGACTTGCCGCCGGCCTTGTAGAGCAGCCGGATCTCGCCGAGCACGATGTCCTTCTGCACGGCCTTGCACATGTCGTAGATGGTCAGCGCCGCCACGGAGGCGGCCGTGAGCGCCTCCATTTCCACGCCGGTCTCCGCCGTGGTCGAGGCCTCGGCCTCGATGCGCACGATGCAGGCCTGCTCGTCGACGAAAAAGCGCACGTCGGCGTAGGCCAGGGGCAACGGGTGGCACAGGGGGATCAGGTCGGCGGTGCGCTTGGCCGCCAGGATGCCGGCGATCTTGGCCGTGGCCAGGGCGTCGCCCTTGGGCAGCGCGGCCGAGGCCAGAAGCCGCATGGTTTCCCGCGACAGGCGGACCTCGGCGCCGGCGACGGCCAGGCGTCTGGTCTTGGACTTGCCGCCCACGTCAACCATGCGGGTGCGGCCCTCGGCGTCGATATGGGTGAAGCCTTCGCTCATGGTGTCCTACTTGTCGAATTCCGCGACCTTGACCTTGCGGTCGATGCGTCTGGCGGCGACGGCGTCCTCCCGGGCCTTGGCCTCGTCGCCGAGTTTCTGGTGGAGCAGGGAACGGTTGCCCAGGGCCTCGGCCAATTTGGGATCGATCTCGATGGCCTTGGTGTAGTCGGCCAGGGCCGGCTGCAACTCGTTGACGGCCTCGCGGCACATGCCGCGCAGGTTGTAGGTCACGGCCAGATTGCGGGCATCGATGGGCGGGTTGGCCTCGATGATCCTGGTGAAGGCCGCGATGGCCTTGGTCATGTCGCCATGGCTGGCGGCGTTCATGCCTTCGCGGTAATCGTCGCCGGGATCGGCCATGGCCGTCCCCGATACGACCAACACAGCCAGAAGCGCCAGGAACGCGAAACGCAGGTGCTTGCCCATGTCAGTTACCCATGGCCTCCTTGGCCTTGCGGAACAGTTTCTTCACCTTTTCCAT
>CAZNUQ010000007.1:5797-29388 GCA_964576235.1 uncultured Desulfovibrio sp. | reverse complement strand
GTCAGTTACCCATGGCCTCCTTGGCCTTGCGGAACAGTTTCTTCACCTTTTCCATAGGCTTTTGCTCGTCGAGCTTCTCGAATTCGCGCAAAAGCTCCTCCTGCTTCTTGGAGAGATTTTTCGGCGTCACCACCGTGACCTCGACCAGAAGGTCGCCACTGCGGCTGGAACCGGGCACAGGAAGGCCCAGGCCGCGCAGGGAGAAGACCTCGCCGCTCTGGGTACCGCGCTGAATTTCCATGGTTTCCTGGCCGTCGAGGGTCGGCACCTCGATCTTGTGGCCGAGAGCCGCCTGGACGAAACTGATGTCGACGCGCAGCACCAAATTCTGGCCCTGGCGCTCGAAAATCTTGTCCGGCTCCACGTGCAGGAGGACATAGAGATCGCCCGGAGGCCCGCCGTGCAGCCCCGGCTCGCCCTCGCCGCGCACCCGCAACCGGCTGCCGTCGTCCACGCCGGCCGGCACGCGGACCTTGAGTTCGCGGACCTGCCGCGTCACGCCACGGCCCCGGCACTCCTTGCAGGGCGTGGCGACCACCTTGCCCTCGCCCCGGCACACCGGACAGGTCACGGCGATGCGGAAAAAGCCCTGGGACTGGATGACCTGGCCGGAGCCGCCGCACTGCTTGCAGGTTTCGGGCGAGGTTCCGGGTTCGGCCCCGGAACCGCCGCAGACGTGGCACTGGACGTTCTTGGGAATCTTGAGGGTGACCTCGGTGCCCTTGGCCGCGTCGCGGAAGGTCACCGTCAGGTCGTAGCGCAGGTCGTTGCCGGCCTGGGGCCTGGGGCCACGCGCGGTCCGGCCGCCGAAGCCGAAGAATTCCCCGAAAATATCGGAAAAGGCGCTGAAGACATCGTCCGTCGACCCGAACCCGCCGAAGCCGTTGCCGCCAAGCCCCTCGTGGCCGAACCGGTCGTAGCGGGCGCGGGTTTCAGCGTTGCGCAGCACCTCGTAGGCCTCGGCCGCCTCCTTGAACTTGGATTCGGCTTCGGGGTCGTCGGGGTTGCGGTCCGGATGGTACTTGAAGGCCATCTGGCGATAGGCCTTCTTGATCGATTCCTCGTCGGCGTCTCGGGCGACGCCGAGAACTTCGTAATAATCCCGGGGCATTGTGTCCAGCTATTCGTTTTCGGGCAGCATCACGCCCGCTTCCACGATGGGCTCGGCCGGCAACACCTCGCCGGCGGCGATCTCCCGAAGGGCGGTGACCACTTCCTTGTTTTTGCACTCGACCAGCGGCTCGTAGCCCTCGCGGTACTGGTGGACCCGCTTGATGGCCATCTGCACGATCAGGAACCGGTTGTTGATCTTTTCCAGGCAGTCTTCGACGGTAATGCGCGCCATGCGATTCTCCTTGCGCGTTGGAGCGGTGCAGCGCTTCGACCGGGGCGCGTTCCGCTACCCTGGTAAGACGTTTTCCCGCGCAGTCAAGGGGGAGTCCCCCTGGCCGGCGGGCGGCCGGACGCCTTGATAGCCAACGCGAAACCGAAGTTCATATTCCATGACGAAACCCGGCGTCAAGCGGCAAAAGCCCCGAAACCGCCGCGGCCCCGCGGGACGCCGCGCTAGTAGGCCAGCCTGCCGAGCGACTTGAGGATCAAGGTGGCGCCCATGGCGAACATGCCCATCAGCCCCATGCCGCAGGAAAAACCGGCCAGCAGCACCGGCGCGTACTGCCGCCACTTCTTGCCGTAGCGCCGGGCGAAGTAAAACCGCCCCAACAAGGCCCCCACCACCTCGAGAACGAGCCCGTGCGGCACGCTTTGCCCCAGCCCCCGCACGATGCCGTAGACCAGGAGCACCGGCAGGCCGAAGAGCATGAGCAGCATGTAGGTGGCGAGCCCGAGCCCCAGCCCGGCGGTCACGTACCAGCCGTCGAGAGCCTGGAAGAACAGCGAATTGCCTTCCAGGGTCGCGGTCTGCATGAGCAGGGTGTTGAGGGCCTGCAAGTGCCAGAGTTCCTGGGCGTACGGGTAGCTGGCCGAGGGAATGGGCGCGAGCTGCCAGATGAACTGGGAAAAAAGCAGGCTCGCCACCATCACCACGGGAAAGACCACGATTTCCGCCTTGATGATGCCGCGAAGGCTCGTGCCGGTCAGCTCGATCTCCCGGAAATCGACGGTCGCCTTGCCGTAGTTGTGGATGGGGATGGGCGCGTACCATATCTCGATACCCTGATAGCCGAAAAAACGCGCCCCGGCGATGAAGCTCGCCTCGCGCACCAGGGGCAGGCTCACGAACTGGCCGGCGATGCCCTCCATGCGGGCCGTGATGTAGGAGATCACCGGCGTGTAGACGAAACCGTAGAGCACGAAGAAAAGCCAGGGGAAACGGGGCACCAGCAACAGACACAGGCCGATGTAGGACAGCGTCGAGAAGACGTAGATGGCGATGGACACCCAGAAGTTGATGTCGCCGCGCGCGGCGTTGGTGGAAAAAAGCGCCTTGTAGGCCGCGCCCCCCATGCCGCCCCGGCGCAACGACCGGGCCACCTGCCACAGGCCGATGACGCCGATGGCCAGCCCCAGGCCGATGCCGAAGGACATGTAGAAATCGAAGTTGTTGGCGAAGACCGTGTCCACGGTGCCCATTCCAGGCCGCCAGCGATGCAGAATGCCGTGGCCAAGGAGCACCGGGTTGGCCACGATGGTGACGACCAGTCCCACCAGTCCGCCGATGACGGCCCAAAACGGCAGGACCATGCCGGTGAAGACCAGCCCCAGGTCGAACTGGATGCCCGTGGCCACGGCCGGCAGCCAGCCCTCGGTGTTGCGGGTGAAATCCGCCCAGGGAATGGGGATCAGGCTCACCGGCTCGGTGAAGACCAGCCCCGAGGCCACGGGGAAAAGCACATACAGGGCGCCGAAGGCCAGGCCGATCATGCCGCCGATGGAGAAGACCCGCCACTTCCAGCCGGTCTTGCGGTCCTCGGTGGATTCGGCCAGGGCCATGGTGCCGAGAGCCCCCACCGGGGCCATGGGGAAGGGCAGTTTCTCGACATCCGAGGTGATCCGGTAGAGGGCGTAGCCCAGGCCGAAATGGTCGATGCGCTGCACGATCTGGGAGCCGATCAGAAGCAGTATGGGCACGAGCCAGTCGCGGTGGAAGAAGGTGCGCGCGACAAGCGAATCCGAGTCCGGCCCGGGCGCCACCCAGGTCGGGATGAGATCGGTGAGGCCGAGCATCTTGGCCGCGTCGGACTGGACGAGGTACTGGCTCCACAGCAGGCCGTGAAACGGCGAGGCCATGGCCGCGCCGGCCATGTAATACAGGAGGAAGATCTCCTGCTGCCGGAGCTCCGTGTAGGCCCGCTTGGCGATCTCGGCAAAAAGAATGATGGTCACCCAGCGGGCGGCCGGGCCGATGCCGGTGCCGATGACCAGTTGCAGGTACATGCTGCCCGGCATCATGAGAAAGCCGATGAAGACCGCGCCGACCACGGTCTTCCAGTCGAACCCCTCCTCGAAGCGCCTGGGCGGCGGGAGCAGGTCCCGGTATTCGGCCAGTTCCTTGTCGTCGTACATCGGGCCTTCCTAGTTTGGCAAAACGAGGTAGCTCTGCCCCGTCCACAGGCCAATGAGCGCGAACACCCCGCCCATGAGGAAATCCCCCAGGATCAGCCCCGCGAAAAGAAGCCGCACCCGTTTGAAAAGCGCCACCCCCCCGTAGCGGATGGTCAGATGGTTGCACAGCCAGCCCAGAAAGAAGGAGAACCACAGGATGCGCATGGCCGAGGAATACATGGTCAGGTAGCCGATGGGGTGGATCGGCCACCAGTAGAAACGCTGGTAGGCGACGACCAGGGCGAACATGACCGCCGCGCCGGCCGCGGCGAAGCCGATGGTCGTGGCGTTGGCCGCGGCCGGGGCCTCGATGAGGCGCTGGACGTTCTCGTAGACCGTGGTCACGGTCTGGGTCTCCCAGTCCACCTGGAGGTCGCGCAGGCCGTACTTGTGGCACACGGCCAGCATGGCCGCGAAGGACACGGCCACGGCCACGGCGAGGCTCAGGACGATGGCCGCCAGATAGCGCCCCTTCGGCCCTCTGCCCTCCCCCACCTTGGCCGCGTGGAAAAGCGACGGCAAAAGGGATTCGCGCAGGTCGACGAAGAGCATCTTCTGCATGACCGCGGCCATCAAAAGCGCCAGCCGGCTGAACACCCCCGTACCGCAAAAGGCCAGCAGCCCGTCGGTCGGCGCGGCCGTCAGCGTGAAATAGGCGACGCCGCCCTGGCAGACGATGCGGCTGGCGACCACCATGACCATGAAAAAGACGCCGAGCAGCAGCGCGGCCTGGCCGAGGGGCATGCCGAAGGAGGCGCCCCAGGCCACGAGCGCCCCGCCCCCGAGGAGAAGACCCCACAGGGAGGCGGCCCCCCCCATCCACTCGGCCTCGCCCGGGCCGCGAAAGCGCAGCCGGGCCGCGTCCCGGGCCGTCTCCCACAGATGGTGCCGGGCCAGCCAGAGAAGGAACAGGAAAAAGACGCCGTAGGCTCCGATCGTCTGCGTTTCCTCGGGAGTGGCCAGGGTGGGGCCGAAGGTGACGCCGAGGGCGGCGGCCGGGACCTGCTGTCCGAGAAGGTCGAGGACGCCGTAGAACAGGCCGCCAAGCAGGAAAAAGGCCCAGAAGCTCAAGGATATCTGCCGCGCCGTCAGGTAGGCGAAGCCGATGAAGGCCGGATAGAAATAGAGTTTGAGCTTGGTGAATCCGGAAAAAAGCCCGGTCTTGGGGAAGTACGGCCCGGCCAGAACCAGGGTTGGAATCTGCGGCACGGACGGGTCGTAGAAGGCCATGCCGTTCACGGCGTGCAGGATCACGCTGATCGCGAGCCCGCACAGGAGGTACCGGTCGGCGAGCAGGGAGCCGAGCCCGCCCTGGTCCAGGGCGCCGGTCAGAATCTCCGGCAGGCGCAGCAGGGGAAAATTCATGCGCTCGTTGGATATCCACTGCCGCGAAAAGAGGTTGGCCAGACACAGCATGACCAGGTAGCACAGCCCGATGAAGACGGCCCAGGTGGCCAGCGGCCCGAGCCAGGCCCTCCAGGGGATGGCGGCCAGGACGCCGGTCCAGGACAGGGCGTAGCCGCCGGGAAGGCCGTTGTAGAGGGTTTCCACGGCCCCGGCATCGGCCGGGAACCAGCCCGCCGGCAGCAGCGGTCCGAGCACGGCGCGCCACTGGTTGCCCTCGGTGGCGAAATGCAGCGGCGCGGTCAGGTTGATGAAAAAGGTGCGGGCAAGGCCCGTGTGGGCCACGCCCGAGACGACGACCATGAGCATCCAGGCGACGAGCAGGTCCGTGCCGGAAAGCGGGTTCCGGCCCGGCAGGAGCCGCCCCAGGCCGGCGGCCAGGAGGGTGAGCCAGGCCAGGACGAAAAACGGGGCCAGGGGAAAATGTCCGCCGCCGAGGGGGGTCGCCCCGTAATAAAGATTGTTGGCGGGGGTGGCGGCGCAAATGGCCAGCCCCAGCCCGAGCCCCAGGATCACGGCCCGCCGGCGCACGTTTTGCCGGATCATGCCCCGCCCTCCCCGGTCGGGGCGCCATCGCGCAACCGTGCGCGGTAGGCGCCCGTCACCGCGTCGCCGTAGGCGATCCTGACGGTTTCCTCCAGGGAACGCCAGACGAGAAGCTGCTTGCGCAGGTCGTTGAGAAACCCCTTGTTGAGCCGTTTCCACATGCCCGCCTCGCCGGCCTGACGCGTCAGTTCCACTTCGATCTCCATGTAGCCGGGAGTGTCCGCTGCCGGCACGAACAGAATGCTCACGGCCTGCTTGATGCCGAAATCGAAGGGCGCGAGCCACGCGGTCGCGGTCAGGCGCATGCAGGCGGCGAGGTCGCGGAATTCCGGATGGCGCCGGCCGGGATGGGGCGGCGCCCCCGCAAGGTCCCAGGGACACTCGAAGGCGTAGGCCACGGCGTCCGTGGCGAAGCGGCCGTGGGAAACGTCCTGGTGGGCCAGGTAGTATTCGTGCAGGAAGCCGCCGGCGCATTCCTGTTCCCGGACCCTGACCAGGAAGGGCAGCCGGGTGACCAGCCTGCCGCCCACGGGCGCGGGCAGGCTCCAGGCCCGGTTCACGTCGGGAATGGCGATCCGGGCGGCCATCCGCGAGGGATAGACCACGGAGAGGAGCACCACGCCGATGACCAGCAGCATGGCCGCGACGCCGGCCGTGGAGGAATAGTTGGCGGTCATGCCGGCCCACAGGGGCGTGCCGGACAGGAGCCCGGCCGCGGCCTGGGCCAGCAGGTAGCCGAGCACCACGCTGATGACGGCGAAGGCCAACGCCTCGGCGATGAACAGGAAGGAGACGTGGGACGGGGCCAGCCCCACGGCGGTGTAGACCCCGATCTCGCGCTTGCGCTCGCACACCGAGCCGATCATGGTGTTAAGCACGATCAGCACGGCGATGCCCAGGGGCACCAGGATGTTGGGAACCCCGGAGTAGCCCAGGGCGTCGCCGGCATGGTGGAGGAAGACGCCGTCCGCCCGGCCGGAAAAAACCGCCAGTCCGAACCGGTCGGCGAGCCTCGCGGCCAATGCCCCTGCGTCGCCCCCGGCCCCGTCCGGGGGGGCCACGGCCACGGACTTGAGCTGGCCGCCGAGGCCCATGAGCGTCTCGAAGGGCAGGATCGCCGTCAGGTCGTCGTCCAGATGCTGGTAGCGGCTTTGCAGAATCTTGACATCCTCTCCCGATTCCACGGCCTCCTTTTCGGCCTCGGACACCTCGACGGAAGCTTCCGAGGGGAAGACGACCGGGGTGAGGTTCTCGCCGTCGAGATCGGCCCGGGTGTCCAGGGCGTTCCTGCGGTACGTGCCGGCCACGGTGAAGGAGCGGCCAAAAAGGGTCACGGCGTCGCCCGGCCCCACTCCGAGACGGTCGGCCAGGCCCCTGGGGAGGATGACGGCATCCCGTTCGCCGGGGGAAAACCAGCGTCCGGCGTCGAGCATGTCCCGCGTCCGGCCAAGGGCCGGCTCGCCGGCGGAGAGACCGAGGAATCCCTGGACGGTTTCGGAGCGCCCTCCGGCCCGCAGGGTCGTCACCGGGGCCAGGGTCTTTTCCGGCAGTTCCAGCCAGCCAAGCGGCGCGACCACCGACCCGGGACCGGCGGCGCCGGCGACCGCCGCCAGGGATTCGGGCGGCAGGGAACGCCAGCCCACGTTTTTCAGAAGCGCGCCCCGGTACGGGGCCGCGTCGGCGAAGCGCGCCTCCCCCTCGTCACGGGTGGACCGCACACTCGTGAAGCTCATGATGGTGAAGGTGAGAATGACCAGCGTCAGGCAGGTCAGGACCGTGCGCACCTTGCGCCGGCGCAGGTTGCCCACGCCGATGGCGAAGGCGGCGGCGAAGGCGCGCATGCCGCCGATCTCGGTGGATTTGACGTGGGAGGCTCTTTTTTGCAGCGCCGTCATCTCCCGCTCGAAACGCAGGAAAAGAATGAGGGCCACCATGACCGAAAGCCCCAGGATGAAAAAGGCCAGGATGACCACCAGCGGGCTGTAGGTGAGCCTGAAGGCCGGATGGACCTGGAGGACCACGGCGATGACCCCGGCCAGGACCGCCAGGAAGGCCCCGATGCGCTTGTGGATGTCGGCGTGGTTGAAGACTACGCGCTCCACGCAGTAGGCGAAGGGGACGAAAAGCGCGATGTAAAACAGCACGCCGAGCAGCACGTCGCGCTGGGTCTTTTCCACGTCGTTGTAGACGCGCACGGCCAGTCCCCAGCTGGCCCGGGCGTCCGCCGCCATGGCCTCGAACCGGCCGGCGTCCCGCCCGGCCCGGGCCCGCTGGAGCAGTTCCCGGCCCCGGGCCTCCAGATCGCGGATGCGCTCGTTGACGATGCCGTGGTCCTCGAGGTTTTTCACCCGCGGTCCCAGAAGCGTCCACATGTCGCCGGCCCCGAGCAGCTCGGCGACCGGAAGGATCGGCCAGGCGTCGACCGGATAGCCGGTCCCGGCCGGCTCCCGGTCGGTGGCGCCGAGCAGGAGGAGCTTTCGGGCCAGCACCGTGTCGGACAGGATGGCCTTGAACGAGGTGCCTGGCTCGAGAAAGACCGAAACCAGCGTCGAATCGAGGGTGTCCAGCCGGCTGAACCAGGAGCGCAGGGGCGGGGCCTCGCGCCGGGCGTCAAGCAGTTCGATGCGGGTGAAATGGCGGAAGGTGCGCGGGTCGAAGGCCGAAAAGAACGTGGTCTGGGCGCAGCCGAACATGACGAGGTCGGTTTCCATGGCGCTCCGGTTCATCCTGACCCGGTACGCGTCCTTGCCGGTCTGCTTCTTGTCGATGGCCCACACGGCCGCCCCCGTGTCCGGGTCGAAGCGGTAGCCCTCGATGACGGCCTTGTCGAGGACGTACTTCTTGCTGGCCAGCCCCGAGACCCGGAAAAGGCCTCTGGCGTCGGCCGCGGCGTAGAACCGGGTTTTGCCCTGGTACGCGCACACCACCGTGCCCGGGGCCGGCCGGTCGGGAAACAGCTCGCCCTGCCGGATGAAATTGACCCGGCCGGAGAGCGTGGCGAAAACGTTCGGCGGCCGCTTGTCCCCGAATTCGAAGCCCGATCCGGTCATGGCCCGGGCGAGGTCCGCGACGAAACGGCCCTGCCGGACCAGGAAATCGAAATCCACGCGTCCGGGGATGTCGTCCGGGGTGCCCCAGGCCAGCCGGGCGTCCCCCACCGTGGCCAGGGTGATGCCGAGCACCCCGGCGATGTGCCCGAACTCGCCGCCGAGGAGTGGCCTGTCGGGGAGCAGCCCCTGCCAGGGCCGCTGGCGGTCGTCGCGCATGCCGTCGTGGTGGATGCCCGGAGGAATCCCCTGGGAGGCGGCGACGGCGCCCGCCGCCTCGGCCAGGGACCGGTGCAGGCGGCCGTAGGCCTGGCCGGACTTCGCGTCCGGCCGCACGTCGAAGGCGAACCCCTGGCGGAAGCTGCCCACCCCCTCGCCGTGGCTCGAAAGGAAAAGCGAGACATGGCCGACGATATCCCGCTCGCCGACGAGCTTGCGCAGGGCCCGGGCGCTTTCCAGGCAGGCCGTCTCGGCCTCGGCCGAGGCCCTGGCAGCGACCAGCCGCGTCCTGGTGGCCGGAACCAGGGCCAAAAGTTCGGCCGTCTCGGCGGGGGAGAGGTCGCGAAAATCCTCGCGCCACAAAAGCCGCCGCAACCCGGCCCGCCGGGCCGCGAGGGCCGCGACGGCGTCCCCGCCCTCCGGCGCGAGCCGCAGGCGCATCAGCCGGGTCGTCAGGGCGTCCACCTCGTCCTTGACGCTCTCCAGGAGCGCCTCGCGCGGGAGCGGCACTTCCGCCCCCTCCTCCAGCCGGTCGAGGGCGGCCAGGGTTTCGTCGATGTCGCGGATATCGCCTTTGAGTTCCTTGAGCTGCCCGCGCAGATCCTTGCCCTTGCCGCGCAGGGCCGCGTAGAATTCCCGGACCCCGGCCAGGGACTGGGCATGGCCGGCGGTCGCGACGAGCAGGGTCGGCCGGGCCGGCGGGGCCTCGGCCAGGCGTCTGGCCAGCCGGACGAGCCCCGCCAGGGAGGCCGCCTCGTCGGCGCCCGGCGCCCGGCCCGGCACGAAGGCCGTGGCGTCGCAGGGGGCCTCGACCACGAGGAGTTGTCCGGCCAGGGCGGGATCGCTTCCCGGGAAAAAGAGATGGACGTTTTGGGCCACGACGGTTTCCCAGACGGCCGTGGCGGTCAGGGTGGCCGAGGGGCCGGCGGGGTCCGCGCCGAGGGCGGCGTATTCGCCCAGAAGCCTCCGGGCAGCCCCGGCCGGGAGCAGGAAGCGGGGAAAGCGCACCGGGGTCAGCTCGAACTTGTCGGCGAAAAGCCCCCGGTCGGCCGCCCCGCCGCCGTCGTCCACGTAGACCACGGCGCGCGCCCCGAGCTGGGCGGCGTTTTGCCAGTTGCGCCCGCTGTCCAGGTCCATGAGCACGATGGCCCCCCGGGGGTCCTTGCCGTCGAAATCCCGCAAGGAGCCCTTGCCGGCATGGACGAGCCGGCCGGAAAGCCCGTCCGGCGGCACGGCGCCCGGCGTGAAGGCGTTGAGGGCCAGGGGATCGAGGGCGGCCTCCCCGGCGCCCGGGACGGTCATGGCGGCCCGGCCGTGAACCATGACCGGCAGGCGGAAGGAGAGCCTCCCCACCTCGCCCGCGCCGAGGCTCCGGAAAAAGGCCTCGACGGCGTCCGCCGCGACCCGGCAGCCTTCGGTGCCCGTTGACCGGTCGCCCAGGCCGGCCAGCCCGGTCACGACCTCCCGGTCGATGGCGGCCTCCGGGGCGGCCAGCCAGGCGGCGGCCAGGGCCGCGCCCCGGGCGGCGTCCGTTTTTTTCCCGGCCCGACCCGCCTGGGCCGGTCCCGCGGCCAGGGCCAGACAGGCGCCGGCAAAAACCGCCAAGGCGGCCAGCCGGACGAGGCGCCGCAGCGCCCCGGGGAACGGGGGGAACCGCGGCATCCGGGGTCAGCCCTCCCGGCTTCCGATGGTGCCGACGGAGATGTCGAGCTGTTCGCGGGCTTCGATCTTGTCGATGCGCCCGTCGCGGATCCAGACCACCCGGTCGGAGACGTTGAGCATCTTGTAGTCGTGGGTGGCGGAGATGATGGTCACGCCGCGCTCGCTGCTCAGGCGCTTGAGCAGCGCGATGATCTCCTCGCCGGTGGAGAGGTCGAGGTTGCCCGTGGGCTCGTCGGCCAGGATGATGGCCGGTGTGTTGGCCAGCGACCGGGCGATGGCCACCCGCTGCTGCTGGCCGCCGGAAAGCTCCTGGGGCTTGTGGGAGTGGCGCTCGCGAAGCCCGACCAGGGCGAGGAGCTCCAGGCCCTTTTCCACGGCCTCGTCCTGGGGGACGCCGGCGAAGGTCATGGGCAGGGTGACGTTCTCGAGGGCCGTCATGACCTGGATGAGGTTGAAGGTCTGGAAGATGTAGCCGATCTTGCGGTTGCGCAGCCAGGCCAGCTCGTAGGCGTCGAGCTGGGCGATGTCCACCTCGTCGATGAACACCTTGCCCGAACTCGGCTTGTCCAGGCCGCCGATCATGTTGAACAGGGTCGACTTGCCCGAACCGGACGGCCCCATGATGGACAGGTATTCCCCTGCCCGGATGGAAAGGTCCACGCCGCGCAGGGCGGTCACCACCTGGGAACCCATGGTGAAGGTCTTGGCCACCCCGGTCACCCGGACGATAGTGTGCGCCTCGGCCATGCCTCGTTTCATCCCCGGCCCGATCGGCCCGCTGGAATTTCCGGTTCGCCGCCGTCCCCCGCCGCGGCCGGGCCGCAGCACCGCCCGCGCGCCCTCATTCCTGGGCCCGCATGGCTTCCACCGGCCGCATCCGGGCGGCCACCACGGCCGGATAGACGACGCCGGCGAGGCTCAGGGCCACGCCCACGGCCACGGACACGCCCAGCACCCGGCCGAGGCCGGCCGCCGTAAGCTGCGTCGCGGCGGGCCAGCCGAAGCGGACAAGCCCCGTGGCCAGCCCGAGTCCCATGCCGCAAAGCGCCCCGGCCAGGGCGCCGGCCAGCCCCTGGATGCCCGCCTCGAGCAGGAAAAGGCGCAGGATGAAGCGGTCGAGGGCGCCCAGGCACTTCATGGTGCCGATCTCCCGGAAGCGTTCGGTGACGGCCATGAGCTGGGCGTTGACGATGCCCACGGCGCACACCAGCAGCGAAAGCAGCACGATCCAGCGCTGCTTGGGGCTGGTGCCCGGCCCCTCGTCCCCGGACGGGGAGCCCGTCGGGACGGCCGGGACATCGTAGCCGGCCGCGGCCAGGGACGCGCGCACCCCGGGGGAGCCCGCGCGCCAAAGCCCGGAGGCGATCTCGGCGCCGGTCAGGATGAAGCTCAGGAAGGCCACGGCCAGCACCAGGCTCGCCACGGTGATCATGGAGCGGAAAAAACGGGCGCGGATGTTTTCGAGGCTGATTTCCAGGGACTTGCGAAAGGGCAGGACCACCTGTCTGGCGACCCTCGCGTTTCCGCCCGAGACGGGCGCCTCCGCATCACCGCAAAACCCCATGGCCCCCCCTGTCGGCCGCCTGGCCGGTCGGTCCCCCCAGCCCCCGGACGGGGATGGGACACCATGTTTTTGACAGAAAGCCCCCCCCTTGCCAAGCGGCCGGGCGACGACCGCCGGCGGGCTACTTCTTGGGGCGGCGCTTGGGGATCTCGATGCCGTATTTCTGGATCTTGTAGTTGAGGGCCCGGCGGCTGACGCCCAAAAGGGGCGCGGCCGCCTTCTGCACCCAGTTCGACTGTTCGAGGGCCCGCACGATGGCGGCCTTCTCGCTCTCGTCCAGGGACAGGGAGTCCTGGCTCCGCTCCGGCCCCTTGCCGGCCAGCGGCAGTTGCAGATCCTCCGGGGCCAGCCGCCCCTCGGAGCACAGCACCACGCCGGCCTCCAGGGCGTTGCGCAGCTGGCGCACGTTGCCGGGCCAGGGATAGGCCACGAGGTAGGCCATGGTTTCGGGGGGCACGGTCACCGGCGGCATGCCCTGGGCGGCGCAGAACTGGCGGGCGAAATGCTCGGCCAGGATGGGGATGTCCTCGCGCCGTTCGCGCAGGGGCGGCACGTTGATGGTCACGACCTTCAGGCGGTACAG
Source organism: uncultured Desulfovibrio sp. (assembly GCA_964576235.1). GTDB lineage: Bacteria > Desulfobacterota > Desulfovibrionia > Desulfovibrionales > Desulfovibrionaceae > Solidesulfovibrio. Next base: position 16,799 of record CAZNUQ010000007.1, on the reverse strand, counting down.
CAGATCCTCCCGGAAGACCCCTTCGGCGACCTGCTCGAAGATGTCGGCGTTGGTGGCGGCGATGACCCGGCAATCCACCTGGAACTCCCGGACGTCGCCGATGCGCCGGATCTTGTGGTTTTCCAGGAACCGCAGCAGCCGCACCTGCATCTCGGACGAGATGTTGCCGATCTCGTCGAGGAAAAGCGTCCCCTGGTGGGCCTGCTCGATGAGCCCCTTCTTGTCCTTGACGGCGTGGGTGAACGAGCCCTTGACGTGGCCGAAAAGCTCGGATTCGAGGAGTCCGGCCGGGGTCGAGCCGCAGTCCACGGTGACCAGCGGGCCGTTCCTGCGGGCGCTGCGGCGGTGGATGAGGTTGGCCACCAGCTCCTTGCCGGTGCCGGATTCGCCGAGGACCAGCACATTGACATCGCGCGGGGCCACCCGCTCGATCATGGCGGCCAGGTCGCGCATGGCCTGGCTCCTGCCGACCAGTCCCGAATCGCCGAGATCGGGCGCCCGGGGTTCCTCCCCGCCCGCCGCCTTGGCGAACACGTCCGTCACCCGGGCAAGCAGCTCCTGTCCGTCGAACGGTTTGGTCAGGTAGTCCACGGCCCCGTGCCTCATGGCCTCGACGGCGCCGGGGATGCTGCCGTGGGCGGTGAGGAAAATGATGGGAAGGCGCAGCCCCCGGCGTTCCATCTCCTCGAGCAGGCGCATGCCGTCCATGCCGGGCATGCGGATGTCGGAGATGACCAGGCGCACGGGCTGCCTGGAGAGCACCTCCAGGGCCTCCTCGCCGTCGCCGGCCGTGACCACGTCGTAGCCGGCCGACACGAGGCGAACCTCCAGCACTTCCAGGATATGGGGGTCGTCGTCGACGGCCAGGATGGTCTTTCGGATCTGCGAGGCGCTGGTCATTCCCTTCCCATGGCTGTCCCCGCCGGGCGGTCCGGGCCGCCCGGCCAGGGTCAATAATTGGTCAGTCCCTTCTTCTTTTCCTGAATCTGCTGGTGGATGGTTTCCAGGGCGCGGACCTGCTGCTGGACGCTCTTGCGCGCCTGCTCCACCCGCTCGGCGATCTTCCGGGAGCATTCCTTGTCCATGGAGCTTTTCAGCTCCTTGAACGCGAAGGCCGGCTTGAAGGCCCGCAGGACCGGCAGCAGGAAGCGGGGATCCTCGCCGCTGCCCCCCGGCGGCGATCCCTTGCTCCAGGCGTCGAACAGGTCCATGGCCGCGGCCAGCTCCGTGTCGCCGCCCGCCTGGGCGAGCTTGACCGAGGCCAGGGCGAACAAGGCCTTCTGGCGCACGGACCGGTCGGTTTCCCCGGCCAGGACCTTGCGCCACGCGGCCACGGCCCGTTTCACGTCGCCGGCGTCGTAGGCGCGCAGCCCCTCGTCATAGAGCGTCTCGCGCTCCATCTTGCACACGATCACGGACTTGGCGGCCGGGACGGCGCTCTCCGCCGGCGGCGTCTCGACCACGACGGGGACAGGGGGCGGCGCCGCGTGCCTGACGCAGCCCGCGCCCGAAAAAAGCCCCAGGCAGCAAAGCCCCTGGAGCAGGGTCATGCCGATACGTTGCCACACACGATGCGCCATACTACGCTCTTGCCCCATCCACGGGAATTGTAAAGTAGAATGTGCAGCCCTTGCCGGCCAGGCTCGACAGCCAGATGTTGCCGCCGTGGGCCTCGACGATGGTCTTGGCGATGGAAAGGCCAAGGCCGATGCCGTCGGTGGTGCGCTTGGTGCGCGACCCCCGGTAATACTTGCTGAACACGTGGGCCTGTTCCTCCTCGGGAACGCCCGGGCCCTCGTCGGTCACGCTGAAAAGCAGCTTGCGCCCGCCGTCGGCCATCTCGAGCCCCACCCGCACCGTCCGGCCGGGGGGGGAAAACTTGATGGCGTTGCCGACGAGGTTGTACAGGGCCTGCCCCAGGAGCTCCCGGTCGCCCACGACCGACACGATGTCCCGCCCCACCCGCGTCGTCAAGGCGAGATCCCTGGCCTCGGCGGACGGGGCGGCCTTTTCGAGGATCTCCCGCGCCAGCTCCTCGGGATTGAAGGTGGACGGCGCGAGGTCCACGATCTGGGAGGCCATGCTCGACACCTTGAGCAGGCTGGTGAGCATGGTGGAAATGCGCTGCAACTCGTCGCTGGCGATATCCAGGAACCGTTTCTGGCGCTCGTTGACCTCGCCGAGCACCCGTTCGCGCATGAGGTTGACCGATTCGCGGATGGAGGTGAGCGGGGTGCGTATCTCGTGGCTCACCATGTCGATGAAGTCCATCCGCATGCGCTCCTCCTCCTTCAGGCGCCGGGTCATGTCGTTGAAGGCCTTGCCGAGCTGGCCGAGCTCGTCCTTGGAGAGCACCCGGATCGGTTCCAGCCGGCCGTCGCGGGTGTAGGCCCGGATGCCCCGGCGCAGCTCCCGGAGCGGACGGCTCAGGGAATAGGTCAGGTAGAGGATGCCGAGCAGCCCCACGCCGACCGACACGGCGAGCCCGGAGACGCCCCGGCTGGCCGCCACCTCGCCGATGCGGAACAGTTCCCGCATCCCCGACTCCAGGACCCGCTCGTTGTCCTGGCGGGCGCTGACCACGATGCGCATCCACTGATTGAGCTTTTCCTGGTCGATCCAGGGCTCCTTGGAGAGTTCCCGGCCCTGGGCCAGCTCGGGGAAGGCCTCCCTGAACTCGGCGTGCAGCTCCTCCCAGGCGGAAAACCCCTCGTAGCGGAACCACAGGATGCTCCAGATGGCGTTTTTGTATTCGTTGAGGGCGGCCAGGAAGAGCTTCCTGTATTCGTCGGAATGCAGGATCTCGTATTTCTTCTGATTCTCCTCCATGGCCAGCAGGCTGTCCACCAGCCGTTGGGAGATGGTGAGCACCTCGTAGCGCACCTTGACGATGTCCCGGGAGATGTTGACCGAGTCCTTGATGTAGAGCAGCAGCGTGGACGTGTTGAAATAGGCCACGACCATGATGCCGATGAAGACCGCCAACAGCTTGAAGAGGATGCCGTAATGCTTGATGGGTTTTCGATAGAGATACATGGTCGGGTCGCCCGCGACGGGAAAGAGGCTGGGGTTGCGCCGATGGCGATGGCGGCGGAAAGGCCCGGACTTACTTGGCGGCGAAGATTTCCTGTTCCAAAACGTTGGGGCGGCGCAGGTTGGAGATGACCAGCCGCTGGCTGCTCGACGCCGTCAGGATCATCTTGCCGTAGCCGAGCAGGCCGCCGAACACGCCCGGCTCGCACTTGACCGACTCGATCTTGCCGAGATCCAGGGAAAACGTGCCGAACAGGGCGTCGTCGCACAAAAGGCGCTTGCCCGTAAGGGCCACGCGCAGGGTGAAGAAGGAAAAGAGCCGCACCAGTCCAAGGATGGTGAAGATCAGGAAAAAGACATAGCGGAACAACAGGACTCCAGCGCCGATGATCCTCGGCAGGATCTTCTCGATCTCCTCGGGGACCTTGAACTGCAGGAGCTTGAGCAGGGCCGGCTCGCTGGCCCAAACGGCCAAAGCCAGGGCGAAAAAGACCATGGCCTTGCCCAGCACCACCCAGTGCTTGCCCGTTGTGTACCGGATATCCTCTCCCTCGAACACGAGGTCAGCAAGGCTCATACGCTCCCCACCCCCAGGCGACGGTCGGACCCCGGCGCGCCCGATGGCGAACCGGCGACCATCCGTGGCCTTATCCGAAAACGTCGTCCATGGCAAAGCCTTCCTCCGGCCGACGGCCGGACGGGAGCCGCTCCGGCGGCCTTGCGCGGCAGGGCCGTCAGGACGCCGCGGCCAGGGCCAGCCCCCAGGCGCCGGCCAGGACGGCCATGGCGGCAAGGCCCAGGCAGACCTGGGCGAACGGCCCCGGAACGCCCCGCCGCTCCAGGAGGAACCCGACGGCGAGTCCCAGCAGCGCGCCGCCGGCGAAGCCGAACAGGTGTCCGGCGAGATCCACGTGTCCGCCATCCTCGGATCCGGCGCCCAGCATGGCCAGCAGCATCAGCGCCGCCCCGGCGGGAGCCGAACGCCGGGCCGAAAGCGGCGGCCACCGGCTGGCCAGACGCACCCCGCCGAGGGCCCCGAGGGCCCCGAACACCGCCGTGGAGGCGCCCAGGAAATGCATGCCCGGCCCCTGGATCAGGGCCTTGAGCACGTTGCCGGCCACGCCGGCGGCGAGGGTGAGGGCAAACCCGAGGCCAAGCCCCGTTTCCCGGCACAAAAGCCCCAGGAAAAGGGCCCCGCAGGCGGCGTTGCCGAAAAGATGGGCCGGGTCGGCGTGCAGGCAAAGGGCCGTGGCCGCCCGCCACCACTGGCCGGCCAGCATGGCCGCGGAATCGCCGGAACCGAGGGAACGCCAGGGGATGCGGCGCCCGAAAAGCGTGCTTTCGCCGAGAAGCACCCCCCAGGCCGCCGCCACCAGGCCCATCCAGGCCAGCACGGAGGCCCATACCTGGGGACGGCGCGGCGCGGCCTCGGGATCGGGCAGCACCCGCTCCCGGCGTTCGGCGGCGTAGGCGGCGATCTCGGCCAGGGCCTCCTCGGCCCGGCGACGCGGCACGAACAGACGGTAACCGGCGCCCTGCCGCCGGATGACGTGGGGAATGCCCCCGGCCGTGAGCACGAGGGTCCACTCCCTGGCCCGGATTTCCGTGGCCTGGCCGGACTCGCCGCCGGGGAGCAGCGGGGTCAGGTCACGCTGGCCGGGGCGCGGCCAAAGCGAGGGCCGGACGGCGGGCGGGGCCGGACGACGGGGCCGGTCGGCGGATTCCCGGGAGGTCATGCGCCCCCTCCCGGAGGGAGCGACCGGAGCGGTACGGGGCAATGCGTCACCGCCTCCCTATAGGCCACCGGGGCCCGGAACCGCAATGCCGCCCGGGACATCCTCCCTCTTGCCCGGCCGCGCGCGAGTTTGCTACAGTGCGGACATGACCCCGGAACGCAGGCATTTCTACTCCGCCTTCCTGCTGCTCATCCTGGCCGTGGCCCTGGGACTGGCCTACCTCGTGCTGCGGCCCTTCGTGGACATCCTGATCATCGGCGTGGTTCTGGCCACCCTTTTCCAGCCGGTGTTCCGGAAATTCACGGCCCTGTGCCGCAACCGGCCCACCATCGGGGCCCTTTTGACCACCGCGCTGATCTTCACCTGCATCATCATACCGGTCTTTTTCTTCCTGGGGGCCCTGCTGGCCCAGGGCGTGCAGTCGGTCAACGCGCTCCAGGCGAGGCTCGCGGCCACGGACTTCAACGCGCTTTTCAGCCACGACGCCATCGCCCCGTACATGGCCTGGCTCCAGGAACACCTGCCCTTCCTGGACATCAAGAAACTGGCGCTGCAGGCCGACCTCATCGACATCTCCAAGAACGCCGGACAGTTCCTCCTCGACAGCGGCACCAGGATCATCGGCAACGTCTTCGTGCTGACCATGAACTTCGTCATCCTGATGTTCGTGCTCTTTTTCCTGATCCGCGACGGCGTCAAAATGCTCGAACGCCTCAGCTACCTGCTGCCGCTGACCACGGAGCAGGAAACCCGCATCTTCCGCCAGTTCGACGACATCGCCAAGTCCGTCATCCTCGGCGCCTTCGTCATCGCCCTGGCCCAGGGCGTGGCCGGCGGCGTCGGCCTCTACATCGTCGGCATCCAGCCCTTCTTCTGGGGCTGCATGATGGGGTTCGCCTCGCTGATCCCGGTGGTGGGGACGGCCCTCATCTGGCTGCCGGTGGGCGTCTACCTCATGCTCACCGGCCACACCCAGTGGGGGCTCTTCATGATCGGCTGGGGGGTGCTGGTGGTGTCCAGCATCGATTCCGTCATCCGGCCGATCCTGATGCAGAACCGCTCCAAGATGTCCACGTTCTGGGTGTTCCTGTCCATCATCGGCGGCATCAAGTTCTTCGGAGCCCTCGGCATCCTCTACGGCCCGCTCATCCTCGGCTTCGCCATGGTCATGCTTTCGCTTTACGCCGAGGACTACCGGCATGTGCTGGAGGAACGCAACGTTCCGTCCCCGGCGCCACCCGACCCCGTTTCGCCGCAACAGTGATCACGCGCCCCCGCCGCGGACGCCGGACCCGTTGACAAGGGAGGGCTCTCCTCCTAGTAATTTTATAAGGACACGTTTCGGATTGCATTCACGGAAAGACCGGCCGCCGTCCGCACGGATACGTCAGGGGACGCGAACACCGAGCAACCGGTCCCAGGCTGCGTACCGCCCCTCCGCACCGCAAAACCAGGCCGCGGTCCGACGATGATACTTGAATACATCAAAAAAGTTCTTTTTTTCCTGCCAGCCGAAACGGACAATCAGGAATCCCCCCGCGCCATCATCAAGGAGTCCCTGGCAAGACGCTCCGTCTATCAGATCAAACTGGAACAGGGGCAGGGAACGACGGACAGGATCAACTTCCGCCCCGTGAATCTCGACGGAACGGAACTGGAACTCGAAACCATCTATCAGCCGTTTTTCCCCGCCTACTTCGCCAACGTCGAGCGCATCGACATCACCATCTTCCTGCTTCCGGACGCGACCCATCCGTCGCTTTGCATCACCTGCAACTGCGCCCTGCGCAAGGTGCTTTCCAACACCCGCCTGCGGGTCGAAGTGCCGCGACACATCGAGCGGATCGCCTCCAACAAGAACGACCGGATCCGCCTCGAACCCCGGCACATGCCCGTTCTCGCGGCCTGGTCCCTCACCAAACGCTGCGACAACATCCGCCTGCTCAAGATGTTCAACCCGCTCGTCGTGCACATGCCCAAAGGCAATGACGCCCACCGGGAACTGATCGACATCTCGGCCAAGGGGGCCTGCCTGTCCCTGGACAAGGACACCTTCCAGCAGCACAAGAAGCACTTGAAATCCGGCCAGCAGGTTCTGCTCCAGATGTCCTTCCCGGGACCGGACACGACGACCCGGCGCCACGAGTTTCTCGTCATCGCGGAAATCCGCTACCAGCGGCCGAATCTCGGCGCCGGCAGGATGGAACTCGGCCTGCGGTTCGACCATTCCTTCGAGGCCACTCCCGCGCCGCGATGGGACGCCTGCGACGCCGACGGCATCCCCAAGCTGCGCTGGCTGCTGCGGGAATTCAGGAAGATCTACCTGGCCGAAATCCAGAGAAAGCTCGCGGCCCTGTGCGACGCCGACAGCCTCGAGGCCGCGGGCGACACCGTTCCCGGAGACACGCGGCCGGCGCCGCCCTTCGAGGTGGCGGCCGCCCAGGACAGGCTGGCCGAAGGCGTCTTCCGGGATTTCACGCCGACCCTTGCGAACATCCAGCTCACGCTGCAGTACCTGCACGCCCGCCACGCGGACGACGAGGAGGCCCTCTTCCTGACCCGCGCCCTGCAACAGCTGGACACCATCACCACCAAGCTGGAAAACATCCATGAAATGACCCGCGGGGAGAACCCGGAATTCGCGCCCCTGCGCCTCCAGGACCTCCTCGCCCAGGCCCTGCGCTCCTACGATGCGCTCATGCGGGAACGGGGCATCGCCGTGGACCGCCACATCGAGGAGACGCTCCCCGAAATCCTGGGCGATGGCCGGCAGTTGCGCCTGCTCTTCAAGAACCTGGTCCTCAACGCCATCGAGGCCATGCGCCCCCATGGCGGCCGCCTGCGCGTCACCGCCAGCGAGGACGCCCACAACAACGAAGTGATCGTGTCCGTGCAGGACATGGGCGGCGGCATCCCCGGAGACCTGCGCGCCCAGGTGTTCGCCCCCTACCACGGGGCCAAGCCCGGGGGCGGCCTGGGCCTCGGCCTGACCGTGGGCCAGCGCATCGCCACCGCCCATGGCGGCCGCATCGACATGTTTTCCAGTCTCGGCGAGGGCGCGACCTTCACGGTGCGCCTGCCGATCACCTCCAGCGATCAAGGTTTCGACCGCAGCGAGCACCGCGCATGAACGATCCCCTGGCGCCTTCCGACGATTCCGCGACTCCCGACGCCGCCGAGGCCCCGGTGGCCGGCGGCCGGGCCTGGACCCGCGTCCTGGCCGTGGCCAGCGGCAAGGGCGGCGTCGGAAAGACCAGCATCTCCGTCAACCTGGCCTTCGCCCTGGCCGGACTCGGCAAGCGCGTCTGCCTGCTCGACGCCGACCTCGGCCTGTCCAACGTCGACGTGCTGCTCGGCATCAACCCGGCCGTCACCCTGGAACAGGTCCTGTTCGACGGCATCCCCATGGAACGGGCCGTCATGTCCGTGGGCCCGAACGTGGATGTCATCTCCGGCAGTTCCGGCGTCTCGCGCATGGCGGAACTCTCCCGGGATAAACGCACCGCCCTCGTGCGGGAATTCCACAAGCTCATCGCCTACGACTACATCCTCGTGGACAACTCACCCGGCATAACCGCCCAGGTCGTGTCGCTTTGCCTGTCGTGCGGCGACATCCTGGTCATCATCAATCCCGAGCCGTCCTCCATCACCGACGCCTACGCCCTCATCAAGATCTTCAAGGAAAACGGGCTGCACAAGGATCCGCTGCTGGTCATCAACCGCTCCCACTCCACCCAGCACAGCCAGGGCGTCTTCGCCCGCATCCAGAAGACCGCGCAAACCCATCTCGGGGTGACCTGCGAACTGGCCGGCATCATCCCCGAGGATCCGGCCCTCTACCGGGCCGCCACGCGACAACGGCCCCTGGTGGAGACGGAAAGCGCCTCACGGGCCGCAAAGGCCATCCAGGAAATGGCCCGGCGCATCGACGCCGGCGCCGCATCGGACGCGGCCTTCCTGCGACCGGAGCAGTTCTTCAACCAGTCGGTCATACGCATCCAGCAAACGCCGTTGCTGCCGACGGAGCCCGGGGAACGGCCCAGCCCGTTGCCGCCGGATTTCCTGGACCGGATGGACCAGCTTCTGCGCCAACTCGACGCGGGGTTCAAGGCCCTCGACGTCCATGAGCCCGATCTTGCCCGGGAAACGGAAAACCGCATCCGCGACATGCGCCGGCTGCTCGAAACCCTCGGCGGCGGAGCGTCCGAGCTGATCGAAACACAACCCGCTGCGGCCGGGAAGGCTCCGGAGACGACCGCGCCGACGGCTCCCGGACAGCCCTCCAGCCCGGCCGTCCCGCCCGACACCACGGCCCTGCTCGTCTGCGACGACCCCTTGTGGACGGACCTCCTGGGCCGGATCATGGAAGACCTGGGAATCGCGCCGACCGGGGAACTCGACGCGACGCAGCCGCCCCGCCGCCTGCCTCTCGCGGTCATCGCCCACCAGGACCCCGCCCCGGAATTCCTCGCGGCCCTTCCCCTGCTCGCCGACACGCCCGTGCTTTGCATCGCGGCCTCCCACGACCTGGCCCGGCGGATCACGGACAAGCTCACGCCCGGCGCCCCCCGGCGCGTTCTGCAGCTGCCCGTGGACCTAGCGGAACTCCAGCAGGCCGTATGCGACATGCTGGTTCCCATCCTCCCGGACGAGGCCCCTTTGCGACCGGAGGACGCCCCCTTTTCCCCCCGCGACTGAAAAAAGCGGCCCCGGAAACCAGGGCCGCTTACGGCGTCGACAAAACGGCGTCAGGCTAACCGGGCGCCGGCCGTCAGACGGGGCATTTGACCTCTCTGGTCGAGCCTGGACCGGCCAGGGGGCGAAAGCATTTCCTGCTCCCGCCGCAGACCGGGCACTTCCAATCCGGCGGCAGGTCCTCGAAGGCCGTTCCGGCCGGGATCCTGCCCTTGCGGTCGCCCTTGTCCGGGTCGTAGATGTAGCCACAGTTCGTGGTCTGACATTGCCACATGTTTTCCGGCGCGGACATACTCGCTCCTTGCGGGATATCGGGGTTCGGCGTCGCAGGTCTTCCGGCTAGTCGACCTTGAAAAAGGCCTTGGCCAGGGCCTGGCAGACTGGACACTTGTCCGGGGCGGCGCCGGCGACGGTGTAGCCGCACACCGAACACACGTACCAGTCCTCGACGGGATAGCCGGCGATGTCCTCGGCGGCTTTCGCGTACAGGCCGGCATGGAGTTCCTCGACGGCGTTGGCGAAGGCGAAACCGCGTTCGGCCGCCTTGTCGCCCTCGGCCTTGGCCGTCTCGATCATTTCCGGGTACATGCTCTTGAATTCGTGGGTTTCGCCGTCGATGGCGGACTTGAGATTCTCGGCGGTGGTGCCGATCCCCTTCATGTTGCGCAGATGGCTGTGGGCATGGACGGTTTCGGCGGCGGCCGCGGCCTTGAACAGCCTGGCCACGCCGATATGCCCCTCCTTCTCGGCCTGGGCGGCGAAGGCAAGGTACTTGCGGTTGGCCTGGGACTCACCGGCGAAAGCCGCCTGCAGATTCTCCATCGTCTTGCTCATGCTGTCTCGCTCCTTCGATATGCGTTCGGTTTGAATGCCGCCCGCAGGGCCACGGCAGTGCCGGCACACTCCGCGCACCAGCACCTGGGCGTCGCGTGCGCTGCCCCAGGCGGCGACCGCCGGCGGCAGGTCGGACAGCCCGACCCCGGGCATGGAAAAATCCTCGATCGACCCGCACGAAAGGCACACCAGGTGGTGGTGCGGCGTCGTATCGCCGTCAAAGCGCCCCTCCTCCCCGCGGCCGGGAACCCGCGCCACCAACCCGCGCGCCTCCAGGGCGGCCAGGGTCCGGTAGACGGTGTCCAGGGATATCGCCGGAGCCTGCTCCCGCACCCGCCGCCAGACCGTCTCGGCCGAGGGATGGTCCTTCGTCTCGACCATGGCCTTGTACACCAGATAGCGCTGGGTGGTAAACTTCAGGCCGTTTTCCGCGAAAAGTTCTTTCAGGGCCCCAACTGACATACAACTTCATCCTATTTACGAATAATTCCTATTTAGACTCAGACACCTCTCCCGTCAAGCGTTTTCCCAACGCTTTGCCGACAAACATCCCACCGCCGTCCTTCCCTCATCCCCATCCGGGGGCCCGGGGGGCGTGGCGCCCCCCGGCGGGTCCTGGGCGGAGCCCGACCGCCGGAGCAACCAGGGAGGAGCCCGGCCGCCGAAGGCAGCCGGCATCGTGACGCTGATCGGGAAGCGTTTTC